>JBQTHJ010000009.1:0-112678 GCA_052389995.1 Gemmatimonadaceae bacterium
CGTCTCTCGACACACGGTTGGGGCCTGCTACCGGGCGCACCGATGCTTACCCGGACGGGACTTTCACCCGCGAGTTCGCTGAAGCATGAATCGATGACTAATATCGATTCTTCAGGACGCACCATGCACGAAAATATAGTGCATTAATCGCGACCGGGCCAGAGCTCTTTCGCGGGTATTCTGACAGGAGCGCATTATTCCGGTAACGCCGTCCGACCGAACGAGTCGGAGGCTGCTACAGATGCCAACCAAGAACTCGCGGTTCGCTTCGGCGACGCCCGGCTGACGATCGAGCTCGTGCCGAAAACCAGCTGGTACTCCAACGTGCGCAGCCACGTCTCGGAGGATGAGTGGGGATTGCCTCCGAAAGCCCGTATGCCAGCGTGCCGGATCGCGTTGCGAGATCTGCGGCGGCCGCGGCCCGGCCCACCCGGTCGAGTGCCGCGAAATCTGGTGTCGCGCGACCGGCCGCGCCTTGCTTGCCTAACTCGTTGTCTTACTTGAGTGGCCAGGGACGGAATCGAACCGCCGACACGCGGATTTTCAGTCCGCTGCTCTACCAACTGAGCTACCTGGCCCCGAGCATGCAAACTTAACGGATCGGCCAACTCCACTCAACCCAACGACATCGCCGCCCTGCACTCCACCGTCACCCGCTTTCTCGATCGACTCCCCCCGCTGGGACGCGATATCGCGCAACGGCTCATCGACGATGACTTCGTCGGCGAGGCGGCGAAGATGGCGTACTTCTTCTTCCTCTCCGTCTTCCCCGCGCTACTGATCGTCTTCTCGCTCACCGGGTTCATCGGCGGTGACGCGACGTTCGCGCGCATAACGACGATCGTGCGCACGCTCACACCCCCGGACGTGTCGGGCTTTCTCCACCAGTTCGTCGCCGAGGTTGCACGCGAGCGTCGACCCGGGATGCTGTCGTTCGGCGCACTGGTGCTCTTCTGGGCCGGATCGAGCGGGATCGCGGCTCTCACGGAGGCGCTCAACGCCATCCATGGCGTCTCCGAAGGACGCGGATGGCTGAGCCGTCGCGCGCTCGCCCTCACGATTCTCGCCGTCGGCTCGATCCTCATCGTTCTCGGTACCGTGATGGCCATCGGAGGAATCGCAGCCCTGCGAGCACTCGGCCTCTCCGCGCTCTGGGACGTGGTGCGCTGGCCGCTGGCGGCAGCTCTGCCACTCTCCGCGCTCTGGCTCGCGTTCTATTTCCTTCCCGATCGCGGGAGACGCGGCGGCGCATGGGAGGCACTCGTCGGCGCAAGCGTCGCGATCCTGCTCTGGGCGCTCGCGACGATCCTCTTCTCGGTCTACCTCAATAACATTCGCGACTACAGCCGAGTCTACGGCGCCATCGGCGCCGTCATCGCGTTGCTCATCTGGTTCTTTCTCTCAGCGCTGGCGGTGCTCATCGGCGGCGTCGTCGACGCGTCGCTGGAGCGCCGGCATCGGCTCGCTCAGCCTTAGCGAGCGTCCGTCGCAGGATATATCAGCCACCATTGATGTATTCTCGGCATATTTCCAGCTCCACAACGTCTGACGCCGACCCACGATCCTCCACCGTCCCCTGAAGGATCTCCACCAGGCGCTCGAGTCGCGCCAGCCCGCTCGGGTCGAGCGAGTACCACACAGTTCGCCCGACCTTCCGTGAAAAGACGAGCCCGGCATCACGCAGCGCCTTCAAATGGAAGGAGATGAGCGACTGCGCGCCAGGCACCTCGGCGCACAGCTCGCCGACTGACCGCTGCCCCAACCGGAGGCGCTCGAGAATGGCGAGCCGCGTGGGATCGGCGAGCGCGGAGAACAATGGGGCGGCCCGGAGCAGCGGCGTCGGCATGGGCGGATAATACATCAACGGCCGTTGATGGAAAATGGCCATCGCCGTCGCCTCCGCTACTGCCGGCCTCGAGCCGCGGCGACCCCTGCCCGGCTGGTCCGCCAATCACCGACTGCACGAGAGCCCGCGCCGTCTGGCCCCACCCATGCAGCGAATTCCCGCATCCCCCTGGGAGGCATCGATGCGCAACACTCGGCTGTTCCTTACGACCGCGGCGGCCATCGCACTCGCCGCATGCGCGCAGCGTCAGGTCGAAGTCATGACAGGCGACGTCGTTCTCGACTCACGCTGGACGGCGACGCTCGCGGCCACGACCACCACGCGCGATACCGCCGCCATCACCGGTGCCCCGACAGTGACATTGGGCGGCCGCGGCACGATGATGCCGGGGAGCACGTCGAATGAGACGCGCGCCATGATCTCGCTCTTCGGCGCCACGCCGGGATCGTCGCACGCCTGGCACGTGCACCTCGGCACCTGCGGAAACGATCGTGGCATCGTGGGGTCGCCCGAGCTGTACCAGCCGGTCGCCGCCAGCAGCGAGGGGCGCGGCGACGTCATCGTGACGCTCCCGTTCACGACGCCGAACGCCGGCGAGTTCTACATCGACGTGCACTCCACGGGAAGCTCGGCCAGTCCCGTGATCGCGTGCGGAGCGCTCGGCGCAACGACTGGGAGTCGTTAGGCTGGCCGAACGAGGACCGAGGACCGGATCCATCGCGCGCGACATGCACCGTCCCCCCGATCCCGCGCGCCGTGATCGAGCCCGAGCCGTCGCGCACCGTGACCGACCCCGTCACGTCGCGAACGGCGATCTCGCCGGACCCATCGTCGATCGTCACATCACCCTTCACGTTGTAGATCTCGAGCTCGCCCGAGCCGTCGCGGACTCGTAAGGCACCCCCGACGTCGCGGATCTCCAGCGCACCGGAATTGTCGTCGACGTCGAGCGCGGCCGTGCCCGAGATCCGCATTTCGCCGCTCGAATCCTCGATCTCCACCGGGATGGTCGACGGTACGGTGACGGTGAGATCCAGCGCGGGACCGCTGTCCCAGTTCTCCCAGTTCGACAGTCTTGATCCCCAAAGGGTTGGAACCGACCCACACCATGCGAAAAGTGGGGCGGCCCTTTCGCCGCCCCACCGCTATGAGACCTGCGATCGTTCAGAACGTGTAGCGCAGGCCAAGCTGCATCAACCAGCGGGAACCGTATGACCCGAAGTCGAGGATCTCGTCGCGCCAGAACTCCTCCATGTTCCGAACGCCCTCTCCTCCGCTGAAACTGGGGAAGCGGAAGGTGTATTGGGGGGTGAGATCGGTCGCGCTGACGAAGCGCTCGAAACGCAGCAAGTCTACCGTGCGGAATCCAGGATCGTATCGGAGTCCCCACTCGTTGTTGAGAAGATTCGTGAAGTTGAAGATGTCGAGCGTCACCTCGAGGCCATGCCGGCGCCCGGCGACCCGGCCGAAGATCTCCTGGGCAAGCTTGAGGTCCACCACGTGCTCGAACGGGGTGCGCGCGGCGTTGCGTTCGGCATACCCGCCGCGGCGGCCACTCAGATACTCGTCACCGGCGATGAACTGCTCGAACGCAGCCTGCTGCTGCGCGGCCGTGTACGTCACGCCACCGCTGGTGAAGTCACGGAACCGCAGGTCCGACGCATTGGCCGGAACGAACAGCAGGGGCGATGTTCCCGAGCCTTCACCCGTGAACCCAAAGTTATTCCCAATGATGAATGAGTAGGGCCGCCCTGATTCTCCGGTATAGACCGCGGAGATCGTCGTGCCGAGGTGGCTGAAGAATTCCCGACGATAGGTGAGCTGACCGAGGATGCGGTGGCCGATCGACCAGTCCGACCGCGCGAGCTCCAGGTCGTTCAGCCCCCTGACATTCTCGTTGAAGCGCCACGTCGAGACGATCTGATCCGACGTCGCGTCGTTCAATGAATACGAGTCGCCGAACGTGTAGGCGGCACGCGCCGTGAGCGCTCGGCTGAAGAACTCGCGCTGTACGCTGCCCGTGATGTCGTACGCGTACCCCTCCGATGTCGAGCCCACCTTGTAGATCCCGTTGCCATAGCGCCGGTCGATTACCGACTGATTGACGTCGATGCTATTGAACGTGTTGTTGTAGCCGTAAAAATAAATCGGACGTCTGTCGGGCCCGTTCAGCGTTGCGTTCCGACGTTTGAGGTTGACATTCTCGACGATGATGTTGTCGAGGCTCTTCGTGTATTGCCCTTCGACCGTGGCCGTGAACCGGGCTGGTAGCTGCATGTCGACGCCGAGCGATGTGCGGAAAACGCGCGGGTAGCGGAAGTCCGCGGTGAAAATATCCAGCTCGCCCGTCGGACTGGCCGGCAGGCCGAAATCGGTCGCGTCGAGACCGGTGCTCGGATCGGGCCGGAATGGGATCGGTTCGCCACCGGGAAGCGTGCGAGCGCGGCTGACGAAGCCCGTCGTGACGCCGTTGTTCAGATACATCGCGCCAGGATAGACGAACGGGACTCGGCCGGTGAAGATTCCGAGCCCGCCGCGGATCCGCGGCGCCTCCGCACCCGGGAAGGCGTATGTGAAACCGAGCCGGGGCGCGAAGTACGGCATGGCATCCGGCGTTTCACCAGGCGTGGCACCTTCGAGATCGTAACCCTCCGCCTCGATCATCGGAATCGTGGTGGTGAACACGTCACTGGCGAACCGCGGCTTCGTCGTGATCTTCGGCACGTCGACCCGAAGCCCGGCGGTGATGCGCAAGCGCTCGTTCACCTGAATGTCATCCTGCGCATACAACCCGAGCTGGTATGCCTTGAACGCACCAACGGCGTTGGATGCGTCGCCGATCACATTGTCGACGAGGGAGTAGCCTCGCTGGAAGCTCACCGGTTCGGCAGGGGTCACTGGGCCGGCAGCGCGCAACGCCTCGCAGTAGGCCGAGGACCCCGTCCCCGCAGCGCACACCGACCGGAGGAAATCGTCGACCGTGGCATACCGGTAGGAGCCGAAATTCTGGCGAATGAACAGATTCGCGATATCGTAAAACTCGTTATGCGTACCGACGGTGAACGTGTGCCGGCCCCGGAAGTAGCTCAACGTATTCGTGATGCTGAACACGTCCTGATTCAGGATGTTGCCGGTCGAGAATTGCTCCGAGCCGAGGAAAAGCCTTCCGCTCCCGTCGTCGGCCTGGACGAACGGGAAGGGAGCCCCCTGGAAGTTCCGGTCGTCGCGCACAAACGACGCGCCGACGAGAAAACGGTTGGCGAACCGCGTCCCGAAGCGGCTGTTGATCTCCAGCGCCGTCGAGTTGGTGGTGTTCGGAAAGACCTCGGAGTTGTTGGCGTAGTTGATGCGCGACGTTCCGCTGGCGAACGCATCGATGTTGTCGGACTGCGAGTAGCTATGCCGCACCGAGAGGCGGTGGTTGGGACTGATGTTCCAGTCCAGCTTGCCGAGAAGTTTGTTGTCATCCAGGCTCGAGGCTTTCGTGCCGAAGTCCCCGGCGTCGTACCCGACCTCTTCCTGGAGGATGCTGCGAACCTCGCTGAGCCGCGCTCCGGAGTTCCCCCGGTATTCCGAGACGACGAAGGGCCGGGGAGTCTCGGAGCGGAACCACTCGCCGTTGACGAACAGGAACAGCTTGTCACGGATGATGGGCCCGCCAAGGCGCAGGCCATAACGCTTGTTGTCGAACTCCGGAAGCTTTTGCCGCGGAGTGCCCGCGTCGAACAGGTCGTCCGGCCCCGGCGTCTTTCCGGCGAGGCTCGGATTGCGCAGCTGGTAGTACAATGATCCGGTGAACTCGTTGGTCCCGCTCCGGGTAATCGCGTTGATCGCGCCTCCGGTAAAACCGCTCGTCGTCACGTCGTATGGCGAGAGCGCGATCTGAAGCTGCTCCAGCGCATCGAAGCTGATTGGGGGCGCTCCCGTCTGACCTCCGTTCGTTCCCTGCGCCGAGAGACCGAAGACGTCATTGTTGACGACGCCATCGATGAACAGGGCATTGTATTCGGCATTCTGACCAGCGATCGAGATCGCCGCCCCATCGTCATCCTCGTTGGAAACGAACGCCTGGGGCACGAGCCGCGCGAGATCCACGATCTCGCGGTTCAGTGTCGGCGCGCTCTCGATGGTCGCCTGATCGACGACCGTCGCCACCCCGCTGCCCCGATTCTGGCCTGCTTGCGCCGTTACCTCCACCCCAGCGAGCTGCACCGCAACCGGACGAAGCACGACGTCAAGCTCGCGGGCTTCGCCTAACGCGAGATGGACGTTCTCGATCGCCGCCGCAGCGTACCCGAGCCGGCGCGCCTCCACGCGGTACGGACCGCCCGGACGCAGAGCGACAACAAGATATCGCCCGTCGCTCCGGGTGATCGTCCCCACCTGCGCTCCCGTCGATGCGTTGCTCACGGACACCTGGACGTCGGAGAGGGGTGTCCCGGCCGTGTCGGTGACCTGTCCCGTGAGTGTTGACGTCGTGACGCCCTGGGCGTGAGCGCGAGCAGGACCGAGGGGGAGGCCGAGGAGCGCGATCAGAGCCGCATTCCACAACACCTTTTGTCTCATAGGGAGTCCTGAAGTTGAGTGTGGAGCGGACTAGACTACGGGCGCGCCGGCGAGACCACAAGACTTGATCGCTACCCGTGCGTCTCGAAAACGTCCCCGGGCGGACACGGCACACGCCACCCTTGCGCCCGACCTGCCGGCTCGCTACTTGAGGATCCCTTCCGCTTTCCCGAACGCTTCCACCGCGCGCTCCACGTCCGCGCTCTGGATCGCGGCAATCCGGTACAGGCCCCGTTCGTGCCACTTGGCCAGCGCGACCCACCTAACGATCGCTTGGTCGAGCCGCTCGCCGGCCTCGCCGTCGTCCGGTATCGACAGACCCTGCTCGCGCGCGAATCGACGAAAGTCGGCCACCGCCCCCGGTGCTGCCTTCGGCGACGCGGCCAGCGCATCGAGCGACGGATACGCCGCTGCCGCGGAGCCCACGTGGCCCGCGATCCACTTGAGATTGAGCGCGTCCTCGTACACCCGCGAGAGCCACAGCGGCATGGCGGCACCCTCGGGGAGCAGCACGTCGGGATAGATCCCGCCCCCACCATACACGACTCGCCCACCTGTCGTTGTGCACGACGGCCGGCCAACCGTGTCGCGAGCCGCGCCAGCAAGCCGGTAATAATCACGCCGGCTGATGCCGTGGTAGCGTCGCTGGATGACGCGGCCGCAGGGCGTCTGCACGTGCCCCACGACGAGCATCATGACCGAGCCATCGGTGAGCGGGAAGCCTTGCATCAGGAGCGATTTCCCGAAGCTCGGACGCCCGACGATGAGCGCGCGATCGTGATCCTGGAGCGCGCCGGCGACGAGCTCCGCCGCGCTCGCTGTCCCATCGTTCACCATCACGACCATCGGGTAGCGCTTCTCTCGGCTCCAGAAGGAACGACCGACGCGTCCCGTGTCAGTCACCTCCGCCTTCCGTCCCTGCTGCGTGTAGACGACCGCTCCTTTGGGCAGGAACTCGCCGGCGACATCGGCGGCTTCCTCCACGAGGCCACCCCCGTTGTCGCGGAGATCGAGCACGAGCCGCCTCATCCCCGCGCGCTCGAGGCGCGACAGCGCGTCGTGCAGGTCATCCGCGGTCTTCTCCGACTCGAACGACGTCAGCCTCGCATACCCCGTGACGGAATCGAGCATGAAGTCGGCGACGACGGCGCTCTCCTCGCCTGCGCGCTCACGCTTCACGTCCCGCTCGAGCTGTACGCGCGATCCGTCCGACCGGAGCCGTTCGAGCGTTAGGCGGACCATCGAGTTCTTCGCACCCGCCAGCGCCATCTCGAGCTCGCCCGCGCTCTCCCACGGCACCGGCTTGCCATCGACCGCGACCAGCTCATCGCCCGGGAGAATGTCCAGCCGCGCCGCTTGCGTCCCCGGCGCCACCGAGACCACCACCGGCGCGCCTTCGATCATACTGAAGTTCACCGGCACCGGATGCATCTTCCGCTCGCGGTACGCCTTCTCCTTCTCCGGGGTCAGTCGATAGTAAGCGTACACGTACGAGTGCGGGTCGGCAGCGGACACCATGCCGCGAATGGCCGACATGATGAGATCGTGCGAGTCCAGAGAGTCCGGATGGTTGACGCGCAGTTGATTCAGCACCTGGCTGAAGAGCTGGAGGTCCTCGTACATCGTGCGCTTGCGCGTGACGGGTGCGGAGTCCTGCGCCGATGCCAGCGGCGCGACGATCGCGGCCAGCACGAGAGTCAGACCGCCGCGCCGCAGCAGGCTCGTCACCCTCACTCGGCGCCTCCCCCGTTCAACGCGGTGAGCCGCGACTGTGCAGGCGCGCGCAGATCGTCGGTCTGCGATGCGCGATCGAGAAACTTCTGATAGTACTCCACCGCCTGTGGTGCCTTGCCGAGTGCCTCGTACGCGTTGGCCAGCAGCGCGTAGGGGCGTGCGTACCACGGCTCGAGCTCGATCGCACGCAGCAGGTGCTGCTCGGCTTGATCGGCCCTGCCAAGCCGTACGAGAACCGCGCCGTACTCGGTGCGCAGCGGAGCATCATCGCTGTTGAGCTGGACGGCGAGCTCGTACTCCGAGACCGCGGTCGCCGTATCGTGCGCCGCGAGCGACAACGCCGCCAGACGCTGGTGCGCGATGTAGAACGACAGGTCCTCGGCGAGTGCACGCCCCAGCGCTTCACGTGCCTCCTCCAGCTTGCCGGCCTGCACGTACGCGTTCGCGATGCTGAACTCGTACATCGCCTTCGATTCGTAGAGTACCACGAGATCCTTCTCATCCTCCTGGCGATAACCGGCCAGCGCGAGATTCATCTCCGCGACGGTGCTGTCGTACTGCGCCATGTGAAAGAACGCGCGCGCGCGCTCGGCGTGGAGCTCGTAGTCTTTCGGCTTCTTCGCGATCGCCTTCGCGTAATGCTGAACCGCCTCGCCAAACTTTGTCTCGCTGTACGCCACCCAGGCGAGGAAGTCGGGGCTCGATCCCATGAGACCGCCGTACCCGTCCGTCAATGCCCGAACGAGCTGATCGATCAGCATCTTGTCGTGCCGCCGGAAGAGGAACGGATCACGCAGCATCGCCCGGTAGAGCAGGGAATCGGTGCGCTTCGTCTCCGCCTGCTTGAGGACGTACTTGGTGCGGTTGAGATATTTCCAGAAGCGCTCGAGGTCCGACAGGTGGTACGCGATGCGCTGCGTGTACAGCGGCTCGGCCCATGCGGGATCGAGTCGTGACGCCCAATAGAACGCGGCCTGCGCACCACGCGGATTGGTCCGCAGCTGGCCCAGTCCCCAGTAGTAGTACGCAGCTGCTGCGTTCGTGTCGCGCTCCGCATCCATCTTCGGGCGCTTGGGTTCCTTGGGCTTCTTTTGCGTGTCCGCGGTCGGGACGAGCAGGAGAGCCGCCACGATCGTGCACACGGCGCGAAGGAGTCGCTTCAGCATGCGTCGTTTGAGGGTCGGGGGTGTTCGTGTCACGGCAGGCCACGGGATATGCGCGTGGCGCCCGGGGACGAAACGGAGAACCGTGATGAAAAGTCCATGCATCCAGCGGGATGATCATCCCTCCGGCATCATCATCGACGCGCGGTCAGGCGGCTGGGTTACGCGGAGCCGTTAGGGTAGTATGCCTGACGATTACCCGCCAGTGTCTGATCGACACGGCCGAACATCCTCCAGCAGCAGGCCCATTTACACGGCATGTTCCTGGCAATACTATCGGAAAGGCAGGCGCCCTCTGCACCTGCCGTTGCCGCCGCGAGAACGGCGTGGCGGTATCGCCCCCCGGCATATGCCGGGGGGCTCTTTACTGGAACGAGGACGTCCCGAACGGCTCAGCGATCTTTCAGCCGTTTCGACATCTCTTCCAGCAGCTTCCGCTCTTCTGTCGTCAGGCTGGACAGGCCGCGCTCGCTGATCTTGTCGAGCACTCGGTCGAGCGCCTCGGTCTTCGCGTCACGAGGCGGCGCCACGGGCGCCGCTACGGTCGGCCGCCGGGGCGCCGCGAGCGCCTTGTTGCTCCGCGCGATCACTTCGTCGATCCCATCGCGACGCTCCGTCTCGCGCGGTCGCGAGCGCGGGATCGCGCGCGGCGTCTCATCAGGAACATCGGGAAGGGGCGACATGCGCTCGCGCAGCCGCTCCAGGCTCACACCCGCCGAAATCCACCGCAGGTAGAGCCATCCGAACGCGAAGCCGCCGAGGTGCGCAAAGTATGCTACGTTCGAAGCGCCGCCGATCGCACCGAGGCCGCGCGCCAGATCGAGCACCGCGAGCCCGGCGACGAGCCACTTCACCTTCACCGGAATGAGGAAGAAGAGCACCTCATCGTCCGGCCAGCGCATCGCGTACGCGAGCATCACGCCGTACACCGCGCCCGATGCGCCGACGAGCGTGCCGTCGCGCGTGATCATGAGGTGGAGCAGCCATGCGCCCAGGCCGCACCACACGTAGTAGAGCGTGAAGCTTCTCGGATTCCACGCGTGCTCCACGCGTCGCCCGAAGAGCCACAGCGCGTACATGTTGAAGAAAATGTGCAGGAAGTCCCCGTGCACGAACATGTACGTCAGCACGGTCCACCACTGGTCGGTCAGATCCCGGACGTGGAACCCGAGCCCCGCCTGAATGTCGGCGCGGTCGATCATCGTCATCTGGAGGAAATAGACGACGACATTGATCGAGATGAGCCAGCGTACCGCGGGCGTCATCCGCGGGGGTTCGAGCTCTTCCGTGACAGCGTAGGACATGCGGCCGCTCCTCGTGCTGCTCGTGCTACTGATAACCGCCTGCGCGCCCGCGGGTTCCGCGCCAGCCTGCACGTGATCGGCCCGCGCGGCGCCCCGCCCGCGGTCCGTCAGCGAACGCCGATGGGAGGCGGAACGGGGAGCGTAAGGCGAACATCCGGATGCACCGACGCGGCCTGTTCGATGAGAGCAGTGTAGCGCCGGTCGAGACCCCGCTTTTCTTCGCCGGGGAGGGGATGCACAACAATCTTCGTGCCCACACTGACCGAGCGGGCTTGCTCGATCAACCGCAGTACGACCTGATCGGTCACGCCATCGCGCAGCGGCAGCACGAGCGCGTGTTCGATCTTCGCCTGCGCCGCCATCGCCAGCATCTCGAGCGCGCGGTCACTCGCTGCTGACGGCGCACCGAAGTCGATCGTCACTTGCACCATCGCCAGCGCGAACGCCAGCTCGGGGATCGCTTCCGGCCGCGCCACGTCGGCATCGAGCATCACGGGGAGCGGCGGCGCCTTCAGCTGAAACGTCGCCATGAGCACGTTCACCCCCGCCAGCGGATCGCGCCCCGAGAGCGCAATCGAATGCGGACGCGATCGCTGGAGCGCCCGATCGATGTGCCGGATGATCGTCTCCGGCGTGAACATCGTCGCCGTCTCGGCCTCCCCAGCGAACCGCACGAACAACTGCCGGTAGCCGCTCCAGACCCCGTACGCCTGCACCCCCGGCACGATGCCGCTGAGAGCGGCGGTGGCGCCGCTCCGCCGTGCCGCTGTCACTTCCCCTTCCTCGCCTCGAGAGCAACTCGGACAATTCGCTCACAGAGGAGCGGAAAGGGAATACCGTGCGCCGCCGCTGCCTGCGGGATGAGCGACGTTTCCGTCATCCCGGGCAACGTGTTCGCCTCGAGACAGAAGAACTTTCCTTCGGGCGTCATGCGAAAATCGATGCGCGCGTATCCGCCGAGCTTGAGCGCGCGAAACGCCGCCAGCGCCTGTTGCTGCACATCCATCGTCTCTCCGGCCGACAGCTTGGCGGGGAACTCTTCCTCGGCCATGCCTTTCGTATACTTGCACTCGTAGTCGTAGATCTCGTGTTTGGGAATGATCTCGCCGACTGGAAGCGCCTGATCGCCGAGGACTCCGACCGTGAGCTCGCGGCCGGGCACGAAGGCCTCGATCATCACCTCATCATCGTACTTCAGCGCCTCGTTGATCGCCGGCTTCAGCTGCGGGGATTCCCTCACCAGCGTAAGTCCGACCGTCGATCCCTGCTTCGAGGGCTTCACGATCACGGGAAATCCGAGGGTCGATTCGACCTCTGCCGCCGTCGCCGGCGCCATCAGCCAGTCGGCCGTTCCCACGTTCGCCGCGCGAAAGAGCCGCTTGGACAGATCCTTGTCCATCGCCAGCGCGCTCGCGAGGTGCCCGCTTCCCGTGTACACGACGCCCACCATGTCGAGCAGTGCCTGCACAGTCCCATCCTCGCCCTGGCCGCCATGCAGCGCGAGAAACACGACGTCCGCCTCGCGAATCGCTGAGATCGTACCGAGTGATGGGGAAAGCGAGGTGCGTGCCATCTGCGCCAGCGCATCGAGCGACGGCGGCGCTACCTTCACGACGCCACTCGTCAGCATTTCCGCTTCCTCGGCCTCGTCGATCGCGCCGCGCGCAGTATCGAATGACGTCACCTCGTGGCCCTTGGAGCGAAGCGCTTGCGCGATACGCAGCCCCGACGCGAGCGACACATCTCGCTCAGCGGAGGTACCGCCCATCAGTACCGTGATTTTCATGATCGAGGAAAAATGTTCGGAGCGTACGGGGCGGGCAAGCGACACCGCCGCGTCGCTCCAGGTCAGTCCGCCAGTGCGCTCGAGCTGCCACGCTCCAGGCGCCAGCAGGCGCGCAGAGGCGACGTCATGCGACGCGACAGTGCGTCATCACCGTCGCTACGCGTGCGCGCGAGTCGCACGAGCTCGCCCCCTGGTGAGCCCGGCCAGTCATCGGCGTCGAGCGTCCCGGATACGCGAACCATGACGTGGGCGACGTCACCGCCCTCGGAGAATCCTATCTCGCCAAGCTCGATCGTGAGCGGCCCGTCGCTCTGGCCAACGTCGCCGAGGGATGCGTACATCTTCGGACCGCGCGGGCGTGCGATGCGCGCGAGAATTCCGCGACGACCCAGCTCCTGCCGGAACAGGTCGACGCTCGGCGCACTTCTCGACCGTGGCAGACGAATGGTGGCGCTGGTCGAGCGGCTATCGGAGCGCGGATGGCATCGTCCCGCGTAGTCGAGAACGCAGACGCGCTCAGCCACGACGCGCGTGTAGATCGCGATCGTGCGCGCTTGCGCGCCGTGGTCGGTGCGCTCGCAGCCAATGCCCCCGTTGGCGAGGAGGCGAGGCACGGAAGCACAACCGGCCAGTGCGAGCAGCGGAATGGAACGAAGGAAGTGGCGCATGCGAGTCGAGGCGAGGGCGGCCCCCGAAAGCGGGGCACCGCCGGCAGGGCGGCATCTGGGGGGATGACGAGTCCGCAGAGGGGGAGTAACGGTCGCGGGTATGTGGTGCCGCGTGTACATTCCTGACGATGCTTCGCCCGCCGATCTCCATGCTGGTCGCGGTGTTGGCGCTCAGCGCCTGCATGGACCGCGAGACCACACAGAAAGCGCTCGAATCGCTCGGCGCCTCCGGCCCTCGCCCCGATGTGATGCCGGCAATGCTCAACGAGACGCTGCCTTTCCGGTACCCTCCGGCGTTGTTCGCGCAGAAGGTTCAAGGCAACGTCACACTGCGCATCTTCATCGACACGGCGGGCGCCGTTCTCTCCGACTCGACGAGCGTCGAGGAATCATCGGGGTATCCGGGGCTCGATTCGGCCGCGGTGAAGGGGACGGAATCGCTCCGCTACCAGCCGGCGATGCTGGGCGGTAATCCGATCGGCGTGTCGATTCTCCTGCCCGTGTACTTCAGGCACCCCGAGATGCCGCCGCTCCCGAGCGACACGATGCTGGGACGACGCCTGCCGGCCCGGCAATGACCGCGCATACCGACGCGCTCGCAAGCATCGAGCGGAACCGCCGTCCGTACGACGACGTGCTCGCGACGATCGGATGGACACCACTCATTCGGCTGAATCGCGTCACGCGCGGAATGCGCACGCCCGTCTTCGGGAAGGCGGAGTTCTTCAATCCCGGTGGCTCCGTGAAGGACCGCATCGGGATGCCGATCATCGAGCGCGCGGAGCGCGAGGGGCGGCTTCGTCCCGGCGGAACGATCGTCGAGGGAACGAGCGGAAACACCGGCGTGGGTCTCGCGATCGCCGCAGCGATCAAGGGATATCGCTGCATCTTCACGATGCCCGACAAGATGTCGCAGGAAAAAGTGCGACTGCTCAAGGCGTTCGGCGCGGAAGTCATCGTCACGCCGACGGCAGTTCCGCCCGATCATCCGGACAACTACGTGATGATGGCGAAGCGGATTGCGGAGGAGACGCCGAACGCCATTCTCGCGAACCAGTTCTACAACCAGGCGAATCCGGACGCGCACTACGCGACCACGGGCCCCGAGCTCTGGGAGCAGACGGAAGGGCGCATCACGCATTTCGTGTCGTCGGCGGGAACGGGCGGCACGACGACGGGGGCGGGGCTCTACCTCAAGGAGCGCAATCCGAACATCAAGGTGATCGTCGGGGATCCCGTCGGATCCATTCTCGCGGAGCTCTGGCGCAGCAAAGGTCAGTCGAAGCCGGAAGGCGTTCCCTACAAGGTCGAAGGCGTGGGTCAGGACAAGCTGCCGGGCACGCTTGATCTCTCTGTGGTGGACGAGTATCAGACGGTGAGCGATCGCGATGCGTTCGCGATGGCACGCCGGCTGACGCGCGAGGAGGGGCTTTTCGTTGGAGGCTCCACCGGTTTGATCGCGCACGTCGCGCTCAATGTCGCGCGCCGCATCGATGATCCGAACGCACTGATCGTCGCGCTCCTGTGCGACACCGGTGAGCGCTACCTCTCGAAGCTCTACAGCGACGAATGGATGCGCGAGAATCAGATGATGGAGGCGGACAAGCTCACGCTCGAGTCGCTGCTCTCGAGGAAGGACGGTGAGACGCCGCCCGTGGTGAGTATCGCGCCCGGCGCGACGGTTCGTCAGGCGCTCCGACTCATGACCCAGCATGATGTCTCGCAGCTTCCCGTCATGGACGGCGAGAGCTGCGTCGGCTCCGTGAGCGATTGGTCGCTCTCCGCGAAGAGTCTCGAGAATACGAAGCTGCTCGACGCCACCGTCAGCGACGTCATGGATGCGCCATTTCCGGTGGTGGACGCAGGCCAGTCGGTCGATGCAATCGCCAAGCTCCTGTCGAAATCCAATCCCGCCGTACTGGTGCGCGGGGCCGGGCGGCTGACGGGAATCGTGACGCGGTCGGACGTTCTTCAGGTCATGATGGCTCGGTGAGCCGATCCGTGGTGCGCGCTACGCTCGCGATCGCGGCGCTCGCCGTACTCCTCTGGCTTGGCATCGCCGGCTTCGCCCCCGCACCACCGATTGGCCTCTTTCTCGATCCCGTACACGGCGTGTGGGCCGCCGGACGCGGTGGCGACCTCGACGTCCGCTCGTCCCGACGTGTCGCCGCGTTAGGCGACCGCGTTCGTGTGGTCTACGACGATCGCGGCGTTCCCCACATTTTTGCGAGCTCGGTGGCAGACGCCACCCGCGCGCTTGGCTTCGTCGTGGCGCGCGACCGGTTCTTTCAGATGGAGCTGGCAACGCGCGCGGCCGCTGGGCGCCTCACGGAGCTCGCTGGGCAGCGCGCCGTCGAAGTCGATCGCGAGCAGCGCGCGCTAGGCCTCCCGTGGGCCGCGGAGCGCAAGCTCGCCGCCATCGACACCACCGCCCCCGGCTGGCACGCGATCGTCGCCTACGCCGAAGGCGTGAATGCGTGGCTCGAGTCGATGGGCCCCGCAGACGTGCCGCTCGAGTACCACCTGCTCGGCGTACGCCCGTCACGCTGGGAGCCAGTGCAGTCGATACACCTGCTCAATCGCATGACGTGGACGCTTGCCCATGGCGACCACGAGCTGCGCGTGCGGCAGCTCGAGCTCCTGATCGGACGACCGGCGGCGGCTGCGCTCTTTCCGCGAAACAGCCCAATCCAGGAGCCGATCGTTCCGAACGGGCAGCGAGCGCCACGGGTCGATCTGACGACACTTCCTCCGCCGCGGCCCGTCGACACGCGGGCGACCGGGCTGCCTGGTGCACTGGATCGCCTCCGCGCGCGCATACGCGCGACGAGCGAGTTGCCCGACGATCCTGGTGACGCACTCGGCAGCAACAACTGGGCGGTAGCACCGCGTCGAACTCGGAATGGTCATGCGCTGCTTGCCGGCGATCCGCATCTCGAGCTCACGCTGCCGTCGATCTGGTACGAGGCACACCTGGTCGTGCCGGGACAGCTCGACGTGTACGGTGTCACGATCCCAGGATCTCCGGGAATCGTCATCGGCTTCAATCGCGACGTCGCATGGTCGTTCACCAACGTCGAATCCGACGTCATCGACTACTTCGTCGAGAGCCTCGACGACCCACGTCGGCCCACGCGATACCGCGTGGATGGCGCCTGGGAGCCGCTCACGCCTCGGGTCGAGACGTATCGGAACGCACGTGGGGAAGTCTTCGCGACGGACACCGTGTTCTACACGCACCGCGGTCCGCTCATCCGCGACGGCGAGCTCGGCCTTTCGTTGCGTTGGACCGCGCACGATGCGACCAACGAGAGCGATGCGCTCGCGCATGCCGTACGGGCGAAATCGGTCGCCGAGTGGCTCGATGCGATGACGGGATTCCTCGTCCCAGCGCAGAACGGCGTCGTTGCCGACCGCGCCGGCACGATCGCCATCCGGTCGACGGGGAGATTCCCCGTTCGCGCGCCGGGGGCGACCGGGGCACGTCTTCAGGATGGATCGTCGAAGGCGAACGATTGGGCCGGTGTACTGCCACCGTCCCGCTATCCGTTCGCGAGGAATCCCTCGCAGGGCTATCTCGCATCAGCCAATCAGCAGCCGTGGGATCCCCGCATGGACTCCACGTACCTGGGGGAAAACTGGTACTCGCCGTGGCGCGCGATGCGGATCAACGCCCTCCTTCGCGCCGATTCTGCCGTGACTCCGGACGCGATGCGCCGTTACCAGACCGATCCCGGCAGCGCGCGCGCCGACGCGTTCGTTCCCGCACTCCTCGCCGCCGCGAACGCGATGCGGGCGACCGGACGGGGGGACGTCGTTCTCGACAGCGCCGCCGAGCTCCTTGGCGAATGGGACCGTCGCTACACCAAGGACAGCGAGCGTGCGGTGCTGTACGAGTCGATAATGACGGCGCTCCAGGCTCGCGTGTGGGACGAGCTCGTGCATGGCGAAGGTCGCGGAGCGGCGCCCCTACGCGTGGACACTCCCCGGGACCAGATGATCGCGCTGCTGTTGCGGGATCCGGCAAGCTCATGGTGGGATGATCGCGGGACGCAGCGGGCGGTGGAGCGTCGCGACGACATTCTCGCCGACGCGATGCGCGAAGGATACCGCCGGACGCGCACGATGCACGGTGATCCGAACGCGGGCGGCTGGCGTTGGGATCGCGTGCATCACGCGAACATCCATCACCTGTTGCATCTCGAATCCCTCTCGAGACTCCGCGTCCCCGTGCAGGGGGGTCCGTCGACGCTGAGTCCCTCCTCGGGCTCCGGGCGGTTCGGCGCGAGTTGGCGCATGGTGGTCGAGCTCGGATCTGAGGTGCGTGCGTGGACCATCTATCCAGGGGGGCAGTCCGGGAATCCGGCGTCACCTCGCTATGCTGATCGCGTGACCGCGTGGTCAGATGGCGTGCTGGAGCCCGCGCTTTTGCCGCGCGCCGAGGGAGAGATTCCCTCCAGCCGAGTCGCGGCCCAACTGACGCTCACCAGGGACGAATGATGCGTTTCGCGCTCCGTGTCCTCCTGCTTGCCGCATCATTCGCCATTGGCACGTGGGTGCTCGGCTGGTGGGCGATTCCACTGTTCGCTGCGCTTGCGGGCGTCCTGGCGCGCCACGTGCCTCGTCAGGCGCTGGCCGCTGCGCTCGCGGCGATGGTTGCCTGGGGAGCGCTGCTCATCTGGAGCCTTGCGAGCGGATCCGGCTGGTCGTACGCAACGACGGTCGGTGCCACGGTGGGCGTGGCCGGCGTGGCACTGATCCTCCTCACGGTGATCTTCCCCGCCGTACTCGCATGGCTGGCCGCGCTGCTCGGACAGATTCTCGCGCGAGGACCGGCGTAAGGCTGGCATCAAGAACAGAGGGTTCTCACGCGGATGACGCGAATGCTCCGAAAACGGCAGAATCTGCTCCGTGCGCAGTGAACTCTCCTCTCGCTTCACAAAAGAATCGGTCTTTGACCTGCACATGGAGCCATCCATGCGCAGAACAAAGCAACGTTTTCTTGGTGGTTGCGCGAGGAGAGTCAGCGCCGCTTGGAGCGATCTTGCCGTTTTCGGAGCATTCGCGTCATCCGCGTGAGAACCCTCTGTTCTTGATGCCTGACTCGACAACGTCAGCGGCTAACTCTTCGCCCGCTGACTCAGCTCGGCGAGAATTTGCAGCGCCTGCAACGGCGTGATCGAATTCGGGTCGAGCGCGCGTAGCTGCTCGACCACCGGGTGCGGCGCGGCGGCAAACAGGGCAAGCTGCGCGTCGGCTTGGGCCGTTCGCGGCTCGCCAACGGGCGACGAGCTCACGAGGTGGCCGCCCTCGAGTAGGCGCAGAATAGCGCGCGCGCGTGCCAGCACCGCCGGAGGAAGCCCAGCGAGACGTCCGACCTCGATGCCGTAGGACCGGTCCGCGCCTCCCGGCTGTAGTCGGTGCAGAAAGAGCACTTCGTCGCCGATCTCGCGCACTTCGACCGTGAAGTTGCGCACGCCGCTTCGCTCGTCGGCGAGTTGCGTCAGCTCGTGGTAGTGCGTGGCGAAGATCGCCTTGCACCCGACTACGTCGTGCAAGTGCTCGCTCACCGCCCAGGCGATCGAGACGCCGTCGTACGTCGACGTGCCGCGGCCGATCTCGTCCAGCAGCACGAGGCTGCGCCGCGTCGCCGTGTGGAGGATGGCGCTTGTCTCCGACATCTCGACCATGAACGTCGATTGCCCGCGCACGAGGTTGTCGCTCGCGCCGACGCGCGTGAACAGCCGGTCGACGACGCCAATGCGCGCGCGCTGCGCCGGGACGAAGCTCCCCATCTGCGCCATGAGCACAATGAGCCCAACCTGGCGAAGGATGGTCGACTTTCCCGCCATGTTCGGCCCCGTGAGCACGATGAGGCGCGCGTCCTCCGTCAGCACGACGTCGTTGGGGATGAACTTGTCGCGCGGCATCATTCGCTCGACTACCGGGTGACGCCCGGCGACGATGTCGAGCGCAAAGTCGTCCGTCATCTCCGGCCGACCGTAGCCTTCGCGCTCCGCGACGTCCGCGAGCGTCGCGAGTACATCGAGCCGAGCGACGATCGACGCCGCGCACTGCATGCGCGCAGCGTGCTTTCCCAGTTGCGCCCGCAGCGCCTCGAAGAGCGCGCGCTCGCGCACCTCGATCCGCTCCGCGGCCGTGAGCACCTTCTCCTCGAACTCCTTGAGCTCTGGCGTTACGTAGCGCTCTGCGCCGGCCAGCGTCTGACGCCGCTGGTAGTCGCCGGGCACGAGGTGCGCGTTGGCGTTCGTTATCTCGATGTAGTACCCGAACACCTTGTTGTAGCCGACCTTGAGCGACGCAATGCCCGTCCGCTCGCGCTCGCGCGTCTGAATCCCCGCGATGCCATCGCGTCCTCCGTCGCGAATCGCCCGGAGGTCGTCGAGCTCCGCATCCACACCGGCGCGCACCGCGGGCTCCTCGCCGATCGCCGCCGGCGGCCGCTCGACGAGCACGCGGTTGACCTCGCTCGCGAGATCCGCGCACGCATCCCATCGGCTCAACAGGTCGGGCAGGAGACCCCGCGGTCCGAGCCGCTCGATCGCCGTCGCGACGGCCGGCAGCCGACCTAACGATTCGCCGAGCGAGCCGACCTCGCGGGGAGTGGCGCGGCCGGCGGCCGTCTTGCCCGCTAGACGCTCCAGGTCGCGCACGCCGTCCAGCGCTGTGCGCAGCGCCTGACGCGCGATGAGGTCATCCACGAGCGCCTGCACCGCATCGAGCCGTCCTTTGATCTCTCCCGGCCCAAGCAGCGGTGTCAGGATCCACTGGCGCAGCAGCCGCGCCCCCATCGGCGTCACCGTGCGATCGAGCACGCCGAGGAGCGTGCCCGACACGTCGCCCCCGCGCATGGACTCGACGAGCTCGAGATTGCGCCGCGTCATCTCGTCCACGGGCATCGTCGCGCCTGGCCGCTCGACGATTGGTCGTGCGAGGTGCGGCACGCCGCCCGGCTGGAGCTCACGCAGATAGCGCAGGAGTGCCCCGCCGGCGCCGACGGCGAGATCGTCGGCAGCACCGATGCCGAACCCCTCGAGCGAGTGGACGCCGAACTGGCGCGCGAGGTCCGGACGGGCGCGCTCGGCGTCGAACTCCCACGGCTCACGCTCCGTGATCAGCGCATTCTCTTCGCGCCCGCCACTCGGCGCAGCTGGAGAAATGCGGGCGCCGCGCGGCAACACGAGCTCCGTCGGGGAAAGCCGTGCGAGCACCGCCTCGACGTCCGCCAGCGCGACTATCACGAGACGGAACTCACCCGTGGACAGGTCGGCGGCGGCGAACCCCGCATGGTCGCCCGCGACCGTCATCGCACAGAGGAAATTGTTGCGGGTGCCATCCAGGAGATCATCGGCGAAGGCGGCGCCCGGCGTGATCGTCTCGATCACTTCCCGGCGCACGATGCCCTTTGCCACCCGCGGGTCCTCGACCTGCTCGCAAATGGCGACGCGGTACCCCTGCCTCACGAGACGGCGCAGGTATTCGTTCACCGCTTTCACCGGAACGCCGGCGAGTGGAACGTCCGCGGCGCCGCCGTTGTGCCGTGCGGTCAGCGTGAGCCCAAGGACGCGCGAAGCGACTTCCGCGTCCTCGTAGAACATCTCGTAGAAGTCACCCATCCGAAAGAAAAGGATCGCGTCCTGATGCTGCTCCTTGATCTCCCGGTACTGCTGCATGAGGGGCGTCGACGCCTCACGCGTCGTCACGGCGATTCGGCCTCCGTGACGAAAGAGTCGATTCTTCGCGCCTCGAGCGCGCGCGCCACCTCGGCCGCCGCATCGCGCGTTGCGTAGCGCCCCAGTCGTACGCGCCAGAGCGATCCGACTCTCACGACCCGCACCGGGTGACCTTGCGCGCGAAGCTGACGGTATCGCGCATCGGCGTCGGCACGGCTCGAGAACGCGCCGAGCTGAACTGTGAACGCGGACGCACGGTTGGCGGTGCTCGTCCGCGGCGTCGACGCCACTGCGCCCGGACGCACCGGCATCGCTCGCGTCGACTCCGCCGTGGGTGCACGCACGACGACGGTCGTGTCGACCCCTTCGCAGCGCTGCGCATAGAACTCGAGCTGATTCCGCATCTCGACCGCGTCGGTCGGCGTATGGCGGCGAGAATCAGCGAGTCGTGCGCACGCTCGAGGGAAATTGCCCTCGTCGAAGTGAACGCGTGCCATCCAGAAGCTCGCGCGCGCGCGTGACGGCCCCGAGGGATGCTCGCGCACCACGCGCTCGAGATGTTGCATGGCTTGCCGCCGGTCTCCGCGAGCAAGCTCGAGCTGCGCCAGGCCGATCAGGGCGCTCTCGGCACGTCTCGAGACCGGGAACTCGATGATGATGCGCTTGTAATCGCGCTCGGCATCCGCCGCCGTCGCCGCCAGCGCCGCGCGCCAGTAGAGCGCCTCCACGTACTGCGGAGACCCGTTCGGCGCCTCCGCAAGCTCCCGCGCGATGATCGCGCGACCTTCGTCGCCGCGGCCTTCGACGACAAGCCGCTGCGCTGCGAGGAAAACCGAGTCGCCGGCCGTCGTGTCGGACGGCTGTGCGTGCAGCGCGATCGGCGCGACGGCGAGCGAAAGTGCTACGAGGAGATGACGCATGACATCAACGTGGATCGAGATGGTCAGGCTGCTATGCCCTCATCGGGCGAGCAGATGGCGAGAATGGTCGTGGCCAGTACGCGATCCTCCGAGGAGACTCGCGTGTCCTTCAGCGCAATGTCGGCGTCGTACAACCGCGTGAGTGCGCGGTCCACCGCGCGAACGTCCCAGCGCTCCACATCGCGTACCCAGGCCGCGATGGCCTCCTTCCACGGGCGGCCCGTGAAAATGCTCCCTCCGGACTTGAGGAAATTCCAGTATTCGGACTCCAGTGCACGGCCGGAAGTTCCCCGGTCGGCACGAAGGGCCGCGCCGTAGCCGAGGGCGAGCATTTGGGCCGTGAGCGCCATCACGAGAGGAACGCCTCCCATTTTCGGTTGCTCCATCACGTGTGGAAGCAGCGCGAGCGCTCCGGCGGCGTCGCGGCGCGAGACACGATCGAGGAAGTCGGCCGTGCTTGCGCCGCGTCGCACACCAACGATCGCCGTGACCGCATCTTCATCGATCGGCGCGCCCGCGCTGTAGCTCGCGAGCTTGTCGAGCTCGGCCGTCAGCGCAGGCAAATCGTTGCCGACCGCGCCCTGGAGCATCGCGCACGCGCCCTCGGTGATCGTCGCGCCGTGATGCTCCTTGGCGTGATGCGTGATCCACTTCGACAACCGGTCGCCATCGAGCGGGGCGAATTCCACTGCGTGGGCGCGCACTCCTAGATCGTCGTCCCCTTTCTTCACGTCGCCGGCAGGTGCAACCATCACGAGGAGAAGATCTGGCGCCGTGCGAGCGAGATACCGTTCGAGGGCTGCGCGCGTGTCCTTCTTCAGGACGTGCACATCCCGAAGCACCACCACGCGCCTCTCCGCCATCATCGGCGGCGTGTTCAGCAGAGACCCGAGCGTTTCCGCATCGAGGTCAACCGCGGTGCGCACGTCGAGGTTGAAGTCGCGCGTCGCCGGATCGATCGCGCTCGCGATGAGCTCGCGGAGCGCGTCCTCCTTCAGGTAGTCGTCGGCTCCGTGCAGGTAATACGCGGGCGCGAAGGGGCCGCGCGCGCGAATCGCCTTGCGCAGCACCTTCTCTGCGTCTGGGGCGGGCATGGGAAGAATATACTCCGGCTTATGGCGGCCCGTACCCGGTGTTCACGCCGTTCCCGCACGGCGCCGCGACCGGCGTTGGCCCGGGCGGATCCCTGTCGCCGACCTCGCTGCGCAGCTCCTCCAGCGTCGCGCGGAGCTCACGCATCGTGCGCGCATGGTCGCGGCGGCCGGCGAGGTTGTTCATCTCGTCCGGATCCTGTTCCAGGTCGTACAGCTCCCACTCCTCCGGCTGCTCGTAGAAGTGGATGAGCTTCCATCGCGATGTCCGCACGCCGCGATTCTTCCGTACGCAATGCTCGGCCGGGTATTCGTAGTACTCGTAGAGGAATGCATCGCGCCACGGCGCAGCCGTCTGGCCGCTGAGCAACGGCGCCATGCTTCGACCGTGCATCCAGCCCGGGACCGGAACGCCGGTGAGCTGAAGGAGTGTTGGCGCGACATCGACGTTCAGCACCATGTGCGCGCTGTCCGCCACGCCGGGTTGCGCGCGCGCCGGAAATCGCACGAGCATCGGGACGCGGATCGACGGCTCGTACATCAGCCGCTTGTCGAAGAGCCCGTGCTCGCCGAGGAAGAAGCCATTGTCCGACGTGTAGACGACGATCGTGTTCTCGGCGAGCCCGTCGCGATCGAGCGCATCGAGCAAGCGTCCGACATTCTCGTCCACTGATAACAGCACGCGGTAATAGTTCTTCACCAGGTGCTGAAGGTTGAGCCGCTTCCGCTCCGGCGGGGGAAGCGAAGGATCGACGCCGCGGTCGCGAAAGTCGGGCATGTCCTCGATCGCCATCTCCGCGCGGCGAAGTGCCTCCGGACGTCCGGCAAGCCGGTCCTCGAACGTTCGGGGCACCGGGATCTCGACGTCCTCGTACGTGCGAGCGAACCGCGCCGCTGGCATCCATGACCGGTGTGGCGATTTGAACTGGTAGAGCAGACAAAAGGGACGATCGCGCGGTCGGTCGCGAAGGAAGAGCAATCCTTGATCACCCACGACGTCATCGGCATGGCCGCGCATCTTGAGGCGCACGCCGTTGGCGATCATCTCCGGATCGTGATACGCGCCCTGCCCCGGAAATACGACCCAGCGATCGAAGCCACGCGGCTCGGAGCGGAGGTGCCATTTGCCGATGAGCGCCGTGTGGTAGCCAACGTCGCGGAGCAAGTCGACGAACGTCGTCTGGTTCGGTCTCAGCCCAGGCTGGTTGTAGAACAGCGGCCCGCCGCCGTTCGTGATGACCCCGTGCGCGTGCGAGTACTGACCGGTGAGAATGCTCGCGCGGCTCGGCGCACACAGCGCGTTCGTGACGAACGCGTTCACGAATCGCACGCCTTCGGAAGCCAGCCGATCGATGTTCGGCGTCCGCAGGATCTGATTCCCCGCAGCGCTCAGCGCATCGTGGCGCTGATCGTCCGTCATGATGAAGACAATGTTCGGCGCAGCACGCCCGCGCTGTCTCCCGGTACGCGCCACTGATTCCAGCGGCAACGCGGCGAGAGCGCCGAGCGCTTTCAGTGCTTCGCGGCGCGAGAGAGACATGGCAGAGGAGAGAACGCGGCGGATAAGAAGAACCCCTCAGGAAGATGGCCTGCCATCCCGAGGGGTCAAGCTGACACGAGCGTCAGAGACTCAGCGTGACAACGTCGCGAAATGCGCTTCCGCGTTGACGAAATGCATCGACGCCTGCTCGACGAGCACGGCCGCCGACCACATCGGCATCCCTGTCGATGCCGCCGCCACGAACGGGTAGTCGACCATCGGCGCGGGCACCGCTGGACTCGATGCGATCACCGGATCGAGCATCAGATCGCGGCGAACTTCCGTCCACTGAAGCATCGACGCGGCGACGAAACCGAGCGCGACGACACTCGCCGCTGCCATGAAGGCGCCAAGACCCGGCGCGCGGAAGAGCTCGGCGCCTTGGTCGGGCTGGCCAAGCATTCGCAGCCGCGCATGCAGGCGCGAAGCGAAGTCGGCCGATGGCTGCACTGGCGCCAGGTTGCGAAAGACGAGAAGTCCCCGGCGCAATGCCGTGTCGTGACGCGAGCATTCCTCGCATTCAGCGAGATGGCGCTGCATGGCAACCATGTCCGCGTCGGACATGGTTCCATCGACGAATGCCAAATGACGATCACGGAATTCCTTGCAATGCATAGCGTAGCGCTGGAGTCGGCTGATTGCGGGCTGCTGGAAGTACCCGACCAATCGGGGTGAGTTCCGACGCCAAGCTACGCCACGCTGCACCGAACGTGAAGAACCCCCGGGCCTCGTTCGGAGACAACGAGGCCCGGGGGTTTTATACCGTCACGCCCTCTCGAAGGGTTTGTGCTGCCCCTCGCTATTCCAGACCGGGCTCGATGATGGCCGCGAAGCTGTTGCGCGCCCGGTTCAAACGACTCTTCACCGTCCCGAGATTGCAGCCAGTAATCTCGGCGATCTCCTCGTACGACTTCCCCTCCAGCTCACGCAGGACGAACACCTGTCGGTGATGCTCCGGCAGCTGCGCGACCGACGTCTCCACTAGCTCGCGGAGATGCCGCTTCCGATACATGTCGTCCGGGCGCGCAGTGGAGTCCTCGAACTGCAGCGGACGGTCGTCCTCCTGCCACGGTCGCCGGATTGCCTGGAAGAGCACGAGCGGATTCCGCGAACGATTCCGCAGCTCGTTCTTCGCCAGGTTCGAGGCGATGGTGTAGATCCAGGTCGAGAACTTCTTCGACCTGTCGAATCGGTGCAGGTGACGGTATACCCGGATGAAGACCTCCTGCACGAGATCCTCAGCCCTCTCCCGGTCGCCGATGGTGCGGAATACGAAGTTCAGGAGACGGGTCTGGTACCGCTCGACGAGCTCCTGGAACGCCCGCTCCTCCCCGCCCAGAAACGCCGACACAACCCCCGCATCATCCGTGGAGTGCAGCCGTTCTCGAACGGTGGCACTCTGCGCCGGCACCGTGTGCTTCAGCGCGACTTCAGCCATTGGTCCATCCCCCGACAGCGAAAGGGTGACTCGATCGACAAGACAGATCCGGTCTTGGCTCCCTCCTCTTGTGACGTCCCTGAGGAAAAGCATTGGACATGCCGCGTTTCGGCCTGGCGGGAATTAGTCCGTAACTGCTTGCAAATCAAACGCTTGACCTCGTATTCACGTTCCCGCAATATAGCGAAGAAAGGCCGAACTGTCCACTTCGCGTGACAGGAATCGCGACAGTTTTCCCTATTCGACAACCCGTCGGCACTAAATGTCGACGCTATTCGGGCTCAACGCCCAGCGCGAAACCCGGCAGCGTACAGAATGCCGAGTGCCGTCTTGGCGTCGCGGATGACGCCGTCGCGAATCATTTCCAGGGCCCTGGAGAGGGGCACCGTCTCGACCTCGAGGAACTCGTCTGCCTCGTGCCCGGTCTCCCCCTGCGTGAGCTCCGACGCCAGAAAGAGGTGGATCTGCTCGTCGGTAAAGCCCGGCGTCGTGTACATCGCGTACAGGTACTCCATTCCGCGCGCCGTGCACCCCGTTTCCTCACGAAGCTCGCGCCTCGCACAGTCGACCGGAGCCTCCCCCGGATCCAGGCGTCCTGCCGGTAGCTCATACAGGTAATCGTTCGCCGCGTACCGGTACTGCTTAATGAGCAACAGGTGCGGGTCGGGCCCCGTTGGGTCGCTCAGGAATGGCACAACGGCACTCGCGCCGGAATGCCTGATCATCTCGAGCTCGCCGACGGAGCCGTTGGGGAACCGCACGCGATCCACATCGAGATTGAGGACCCGCCCGGAGTAGACGCGCCGGCTCTCCACCTTCCCTGGGGTAATCACCCTTGGTTCCTCGTTGAAGTCACAGAGGGGACGATGAACGAGGACCGGAGCCGCTGCTTCTCAGTTCTTCCGCACTCCCTCAGCGTCGTATGACTCGAGTGGCCCCAGATCCATCGCGGCAAGCGGCTCGCGGATCACCGAGGGGTCGCCAACCGCCACAAGCTGGAGCTCCTCGGAGCGCAGAAACTCTCTCGCGGCGCGGAGAACGTCGGACGCCGAGATGGCCCGGACCCGGTCGCGGTACGTATCGAAGTAGTCCGACGGGAGTCCGTACACGACCATCGCCGCCATCGCCCGCGCGATCGCCGCAGTCGTCTCGTAGCGAATCGGGAAAACGCCCTCGAGGTAGCTCGTCGCCAGTGAGAGCTCCTCGGCGGTCACCTTCTCCGACCGCATGCGATCGATCTCCGTGAGCACTTCCCGCGCGGCGTCCGCGGTCACGTCGCTCCGCACCGCGCTCCCCACGACGAACGGCCCGGCCTGCCGGCGCCAGTCGAATGCTGACGACGCCCCGTACGTATAGCCGTGGACCTCACGCAGGTTGAGATTGATTCGCGACGAGAACAGTCCGCCGAGCAGCATGTTCATGACGAGCGCCGCGAAATAATCAGGGTGCGCACGGGGAAGCCCGACGTGGCCGATTCGAAGCTCCGACTGCGGCGCGTCTGCCTTCTCGACGACGTAGACAGCTCGGGTGCGGCGCCGCGGACGATCGTCAGCGACGACCGCGGACGCGCTTGCCGCAGGCCAGCTCCCGAGACATGTCCGCACCACGCCTAACGCCTCGGTGACGCCGATGTCCCCGACGACGATTGCCGTCGCGCTCCCCGGTCGATACCGCGCGGCATGGAACTCGGCGATGTTCGCGCGCGATATGCTCGAGACGCTGGTTGCCGTTCCCGCGTCCGGAAGAGCGAAGCGAGATTCGCTCGCGTACACGAACCGCGCGAACATGTCATCCGCGAGACCGCGCGGCTCGGCTCGTCGCTGTAGCATCTCGCTCAGCCGCTCTGCCTTGAGCCGCTCGAGCTCTCGCTCCGGGAATGCCGGCTCGAGCACGACCTCGGCCAGCAGTGCCATGGCGTCCGAAAGACGCGAGCCCAACACCGTCATCGAGAGCGCGCCACTGTCCCATTCGGCATCCGCTTCCAGCGATGCACCCAGTCGCTCGAGACTCTCCGTAAGCGCGTCACCGCTTCGCGATGTGGTTCCTTCGAGCAACGCGCGGGCGGTCAGCCGTGCGACGCCATCCTGGCCCGTGCGCTCCGCGACTGCGCCCGCGTCCAGCAGGAGCGACACCGTGACCACGGGCAGCTTGCGCACGGGCACGACGATGACGTTGAGCCCGTTGTCGAGTGTCGCGCGCTCGAAGGCGGGGAAGTTATACGGGCGGGCCTTCGCCGGCGCCGGCCGCTCCGCCGGGGCGCGCACCAGGGCGCTGTCTGTCAGGAGACCACCTCTGCCACCACGCGCGCATCATGCGCCGCGCTCCCCGGTCGCTCCGTCGGCAGATACAGGAGTGAAGCGCGGTTGTCTTCCCCAAGACGATCCCGTGTGAACGAGGCGACCTGCTCCGGTGTCACCGCACGATAGCGTTCCACCTGCTCGTTCACGAGCGACGGATCGCCGAAATACGTCGCGAACATCGACAGCTTGTCGGCCCGGTCACCCGCCGATTGCATCGACGTGACGAGCGCGGTCTCGATGAGTGCGACCGCACGGTCGACCTCATCGCGCGAGACCGCAGCCGCGCGCATCGCATCGACGACGTCCGCCGTCGCGCGCTCCAGCGCATCGCCCAGCGTCTCGGGGCGCCCCGTCACATCGATCACGAGCAAATCGGCGCCCTTCGACAAGTCGAAGGTGAAGGCCGACGCCTCGCTCGCTATCTGGCGTTCACGCACGAGCGTGCGCTGGAGGCGGCTGCTCTTCCCGATCCCCAGAATCGCGGACGCGACGCTCGCGGCGTAGTACGCATCGCTGCCGAACACTGGTGAGCGAAACGCGAGAAACAGTCGCGGTAGCATGACGTCATCCGGTACGGTTTCGCGCAACCACCTTCCGAATCGGCTTGGAAGTGACATGTCCGGAAGCGGAGGCTTTCCGCTCCCGCGCGGAATGGGACCGAAATACTGCCTAACGCGGTCGCGCGCTTCTCCCGGGTCGAAATCACCCGCGATCGAGAGGACCGTGTTATCGGGTGTGTAGTACGTCGCGAAGAAGTGCTCGACATCCTCGAGGCTGGCCGCCGTGAGGTCCTCCATGGAGCCGATGAGCGAATGATGAAACGGATGATTGGCCGGATACGTGAGCGCCGGCAGCCGCTCCCACCACGTGCCATAGGGCTGATTGTCCACCGACCAGCGCCGCTCGTTCTTCACCACGTCGCGCTGCGTGTCGAGCTTCTGCCCGGTCATTGCTGGAAGTAGCGCACCCATACGGTCCGCTTCGAGCCACAGGGCGAGCGCGAGCTGGTTCGAGGGTAGCGTCTCGAAGTAGTTCGTACGATCCAACCACGTCGATCCGTTCAACGTGCCCCCGGCACGTTGGATGAGCTCGAAGTGCTCGTTCGCCGCAACGTGCGCCGAGCCCTGGAACAACATGTGCTCGAAGAGGTGGGCGAAGCCGGTGCGGCCGGGTCGTTCGTTCGCCGATCCCACGTGATACCAGAGATTCACCGCCACGATGGGGGCGGTGTGATCCTCGGAAAGCGTGACGAACAAACCGTTGTCGAGGCGAAACGTCTCGATAGGGATTCGCATGCTCTAAGTAGTAATCACGCCCGCCTGCCCGGTGGAACCCCGCGAGGATTGCCCTCGTGAAGCCGGCCCCTCATGATGTGCCACCCGGAATCGCGCCCCGAACGCTGGAAGGTCTACGCAAGCCGCAGTCCGCAAACGTCACCGCCTACACATGCGATCCTTCAAGGTCTCCGTCACCAAGGATTATCTCGTCTTTGCATCCGCCCACTTCATCACATTCGCGGGGCATCGGTGCGAGCCACTGCACGGTCACAATTACCGCGTGGGAGTCGCCCTCGAAGGGTCACTGGACGAGGACAGCTGGTACGTCGTCGACTTCTCGGAGCTCAAGCGCGTGATGCGCGCGCTGTGCGACGAGATAGACCACAAGGTGCTCCTCCCTCTCCGCAACCCGAAGCTCGATGTCGCCGTGCGGGACGGATCGGTCATGGTGGCGTACGAGGGGAGGGCGAAGTACGTCTTTCCTGTGGAGGATTGCGTACTTCTCGACATCCCGAACACGACGGTGGAGATGCTGGCACAGCACCTGGCCGGTCAGGTCCGTGATGCGATGAACGACCTCGGTGTCCGCACGCTCACCGCGATCGAGCTCGAGGTCGAAGAGAACTTTGGTCAATCGGCAACGTATCGCGAATCGCCCGTCGCGACCGCCACGGACGCTCCGCGTCCACGGAGGACGTAATGGCAGAACGTACCTACAGCGAGCAGGAAGCATCGCAAGCACTCGCGGATCTCCCCGCGTGGCGTGCGGAGCGCGGCGCCATTGCGCGCACCTACGAGACGGATGGGTGGAGTACCACCTTGATGCTCGTCAACGCAATCGGCTTCATTGCCGAATCGGCCGATCATCACCCCGATCTCGAGGTCTCGTGGCCGAAGGTGGTCGTCCGCCTCTCCACCCATAGCGCCGGCGGCATCACCGATAAGGATCTTGCCCTCGCTCGCGAGATCGAGCGTCTCGCGCTTTGGCGGCCTGGCAAGGGTGATGCGCTTCGCGGGACGAAGCGTGCGTTCGTCAAACACGAAACCGGCAGGTGATGCGGTCGCCCGAGAGATGGCTGGCGCACCTCCGAATCGTGGTGGGCGGGTGGTTTCTCACGGGTGTCGGCACGAAGCTTGGCGGCGCCGGTAGCCGCGGTGGCCTGCCTGAGCCTAACGTCCTGTCGTCACCTTCACTCCGATGGAGATCGATCGCTCCGGAGCCGGCTCGTAGTATCGCCCGCCAGCGGCGTTGATGACGACGGCGCCCACATACGTGCGGTCGAGCGCATTGTGTAGCGAGACGACGGGCGACACCTCGGCACCCCCGACCGCGAAGCTGCCTCCCGCGCGTACGTTGGCGATCGTCCAGCCCGCCGCGGCGGCATCGTTTTGGTCGTCCACGAATTGCCGGCTCGACGCGATCAGCTCGGCCGTCGCAAACAGCTGCCGCCAGCGCTGCGTTACTGCCGCCTGGAGCTGATGCACCGGAATCCCAGGGATGCGTTTGTCGTCGAACGTCTCCGTTACCGAGCCCGTCGTGATCGCGTACTCATCGAAGCGAAAGTCCGAGTAGTTGTACGACGACGCGAGCATCGTGGAGCCCAGCGTGAGCTCGAGTCCTCCTTCCGCGCCGCGTCGCATCGTGCGCCCTGCATTACGGAAGTAGCGGCGGCCCGCGGCGCCTGGAACCTCGAAGGGAATCAGCTCACCGCGCACCGTCGTGACGAAGGCGGCTGCGTCGTAGCGCAGGCGCGTCGCGAGAATGCCTTTCACTCCCGCTTCCACCGTCGTCGCATGCTGCGGATCGAGCTCGCGGTTGATCCCTCCCGCGCCATCAGGGCGATTGCCGAGCTCGGTCGCGGTCGGCGTCTCGAACGCTGTGGAAACGTTCGCGTAGGCAGCCGTGAGCGTCCCCAGCCGTGCGATGATCCCCGCCATGGGACTCCACGCGCGGAGCGTCCTCCGCCCCGAATCGTCTGGATTCTCGGCCGGGCCCGGCGGAACTATGAAGCGATCCTCGATGTCGAAGACCACGTAATCCGCGCGCAGCCCGATGTGAAGCTGCACGCGCTCGCCGACCTCGATCTCGTCGCGCACGAATGGACCGATGCTCGTGATATGCTCTCGCTGATCGAGGCGAAGCGCTCCGCGTTCGACCGTGCCCGCCCCGGGACAGGCAGCAGACCCAGTGACGACACCGTTGCAGTTCTCGAAGTTCTTTCGGTTGTCGTCCAGTCGTTGAAGATCGAGGCCGGCGCTCAGGCGATGGCGCATGCCGAGCAGTCGCACCGGCGACGTCACGCGCATCGAAGCGCCATAGCTCGCACGGTCGATCGCCACGACGGCGAACGTCAAGGGATTGTCAAGGTCGCGGGTGCCACCGAACAGCGACACGATCACCTCACCCTCGGCGAGCGGCCGGCTGGCGGTGAGAGAGAGCTGGGCCTGGTCCACGTGCTTGCGCGCGCGCCTCGTCACGAAGGCCGGCACCGCGAGGCGCGGGTCCGCCGCCATTTCCGAAGCGGTCAGCGCACCGGGATTCTCCGCGACCGGCATTGAGAATAGCTGCAGCTGCCAGGCGAGCTCGGTGCCTCCGATGTCGTGCAGCACGCGCGCGCTTCCGTGCGTCGTCTCCTGGCGCGCGTACCTGCGATACCCGTCCTGCGTCGTCCTCGTGATGAGGGTGTGATACCGTAGCGGGGCGAGGGTGCCGCTGACTCCGCCGCTCCAGCGACGGAGGTCATAGCTTCCCGCGAGCATGCGCGCCTCGACCGCAATCGGCTCCGACGCAGGCGGGCTTGACCGGAAGTCGACGACACCGCCAGCTGCGTTTCCGTACAGCGCCGCCGCGCTTCCGCGAATCACTTCCACCGATCCGATCGACGCCAGGTCGAGGTAATCCGTCGGTGTTTGCCCGTCGGGAAGCGTGAGCGGGATGCCATCCCGGAGCATTCGTACGCTGCGCACACCAAACGCCGCGCGCGCGCCGAACCCGCGTACGGAGATTCGTGGGTCCTGCGTCGGGTTGTTCCGGTTGGCGACGGCGACGCCCGGTACGAGCAGGAGCGTCTCATCGGCGGTGAGGTTGCGCTGTCCGGGGCGAAGGCTGTCGGGATTTACTCGCGTGATCGCGAACGGGAGCTCGAGCGGCGATCGCGCGACATCGCGAGTGACCGTGACGACCACCGGTGGGAGCGTCGTCGGCGCAGTTGGCTCCTGCGCCCACGCCACCGCCCCCGCCGGTGCGAGCAGCATAACGAGAATGCCGTTGCCCTGCTTGCGCGCCATTCGCCTACCGACCGATGCTGCCCACGACTCCCGCGATCATCGCCGAACCGGCTGTCCCGTCATGTCCCGGATCGAGATCTCCCCGATGTTCAACGCGCGCAAGCCTGCTTCGATGGCCTTCCGGTCACCGACGATGACCACCGCGATGCGGGAAGGATCGACGTACCGCTCTGCAACGCGCTGCACGTCCGCGACCGATACCTCCTCGATTCGCCGCGTGTACGAGTTGTAGTAGTCGAGTGGCAGGCCGTATACCACGACCGGCACGAGCTGGCTCGCGATGTCGCCCGTCGTCTCGAATTCCCCGGGCAGCTGAAGCTGGAGGTAGCGCTTTGCCTTCTCGAGCTCGGTCTGCGGCACGGTGTCCCGAATGGCACGGAGCTCCTTCATGAACTCGACCAGCGATGAGTCGCTCTTGGCACCGACGACTTCTGCGCGCGCGGTGAACGGTCCCGCCGTTTGCCGCATCGAGAACGACGACCCCGCACCGTACGTGTAGCCATGCGTCTCGCGCAGATTTGTATTGAGCCGGCTCGTGAACGCGCCGCCGAGGATCGTATTCATCACGAGGATCGCGAAGTAGTCGTCGGTCGAGCGCGGCACACCGATCGAGCCGATCCGAACGGACGATTGCGGCGCACCCGGCTTGTCGACCAGGTAGATCGCCGTCGCCAGTGGAGCAGGCGGCTCCGTGAACTCGGTCGCCGGCACGGTCCCGCGACTCCATCCGCCGAACAGATCGCGCGCCCGCCGCTCGACGTCGTCGGCCGTAACATCGCCCACCACGATCAGCGTCGCGTTGTTGGGACGATAGTACGCCTGGTAGAAGCGCTGCACATCCCGTTTGGTGATCGCCCGCGTGGAGGACTCGGTGCCGCTGAGCGGGCGGCCGTATGGGTGCTTCTCGCCGAAGAGGATCGACGCATACACGCGATCGGCAATCTGCGGTGCGCGATCCTTGAGCTGGAGCAGCTCCGTCAGACGCTCCTTGCGCAGCCGCTCGAGATCGGCCGTCGGAAACGTCGGGCGGAGGGCGACGTCGGCAAACAGCACCATCGCGCTGTCGAGGACCACGACAGGCGCGTGCAGCGTCACCGTCGACAGATCCCACCCGCTCCCCGTCCCGATTCGCACACCGAGGAACGCTTCCTGGTCCGCCATGTCGAGCGAGGTGCGGCGCCCGGCGCCTTCGTCCAGCATCGACGACGTTAGCGTCGCCACCCCCGGCTTATTCCGCGGATCGCCCTCTCCGCCGGTCTTCACGACCAGTACCATATCCACGACAGGAAGCTCGTGATGCTCGACGACGAGAATCTCGAGCCCGTTGTCGAGCTGCCGACGCACCACCGGCGGCAGCGTCAGCTCCCGAAGCGGCGGAAGCTCAGGCGGCTTCGTCCGGTCGAACGCAGGCGTCGGCGGCGTGTCCACCACCGCGATCGGCGGCGTGACAGGCACCGGAACCGGCTCCGGCGCTCGGGAGGCGCAGGCGAGGCCGAACGCGAGGAGCGTAGCGCCCGTTAGGCGGTCACGGAATGCGGACATCGCCCATCTCCTTCACCATGAGTTCCGTCTTCCCTTCGGGGACCACCGTCAGCACCACGTTGGGCTTGCCGAGGTATTCGCGCGCGACACGCTGCACGTCGGCGGCGCTCACGGCGTCGTACCGTGCAGCATCCTGCCGGACATAGTCGGGGGTCCCCGCAAAATAGTTGTAGAAGTTCAGCTGGTCGGCCTTTCCGTTCACGCTCGCGAGCTGATCGAGGAACTGCGCGCGATAGGTGTTTTGCGCTCGCGCGAGCTCCCGCTCAGCGATGCCCTGTGCGATGAGCTTCCGAACCTCCTCGTTCACCAGCTGGGCCATGCGCGCCGGAGTCTGCCCCGGTTTCGGCGTTACCACAATGCCGAACATGCCGTCCAGTCGCCCGCTCCTCTGGAACGCGCTTACGTCCTGTGCGACCTGCATCTCGTACACGAGACGCTTGTAGAGGCGCGAGTTCTTGTCACCGGCGAGCACGTATGAGAGCACGTCGAGCGACGCGTCATCCGTGTGAAACGCCTTTACCGATGGCCACGCATAGTAGAGGCGCGGCAGCTGAACTCGGTCCTCGAGAACGACGAACGTGTCCTTCGGGATCACGACCTGCTTCGGCTCCGGACGCGGAGGCATCATCGGCCCGCGCGGAATCTCGCCGAAGTATCGCTGCACCCACGTCTGCACGGAGTCACGATTGAAATCCCCCGCGATGGTCAGCGTGGCATTGTTGGGCGCGTAGTAGGTTCGGAAGAACTGCGTGACGTCTTCGAGCGATGCCGCCGACAGATCCGTCATCGACCCGATCGTGGGCCAGGAATAGGGGTGGCCCGCCGGATAGAGCGCCGCGAGAATCGTCTCGAACGCGCGCCCATATGGCACGTTGTCGTAGCTCTGCCGACGCTCGTTCTTCACGACATCGCGCTGCACGTCGAGCTTCGGTTGATCCATCGTCGGGAGAAGCCACCCCATGCGATCGGCCTCGAGCCAGAGCGCCAACGGAAGCGCGTTCGACGGCATCCACTCGAAGTAGTTCGTGCGATCCGGATTCGTGGAGCCGTTGTTGTTCGCGCCCGCCGCCTCGAGCCACTGGTCGAACGCGCCGACGGGAACGTTCTGCGACCCCATGAACATCACGTGCTCGAAGAGGTGCGCAAACCCGGTACGTCCGGGCTCCTCATCACCGGAGCCGACACGATACCACACGTTCACGGCAACCATGGGTGTCGACCGGTCCTCGTGCAGGATCACGATCAGTCCGTTGTCGAGCGTATAGCGCTCGTGGGTGAGCGGCGGAATGCCCTGCGCTGCGCCCGTTGACGTCAGCGCACAACTCGCCAGCACCAACAACCGATGTCTCACGGGTCCCTCCGTTCGAAGATGTACGCCAGCGGTGCCTTCACCGACTCACTGACGACGTATTTCCAGCGCTCTTCCCGATTCGACGTGATCGGACTCGTGCGCGTCGGCGAGGTGTACGGCTCGAGGCCGTACCGCTTCGCCAAGATAGACAGCCGCAGCATATGAAAAGGATCGCTGACCAGAATCACGGATGTCTTCTCACGGTCGTCCATGATGCGTGCGACCGCGCGCATCGATTCGCTCGTCGTCCGTCCGTTGCGCTCGATGACGATCGCACCATCCGGAACACCTTGAGACATGGCATACTTGCGAGCCACCGCCGCTTCGCTGGTCGTGTCTCCTACACCAGTTCCACCGGTGAGTATCAGCGTCGGGGCCAGGCCGCGCTTCCAGAGTGACACGGCGTGATCCACGCGGGCCCGGAGCACTGGCGACGGCCTGCCGACGTATTGCGCCGCGCCCAACACGACGATGGCGTCTGCCGCCTTCGCTTCGTCCCGCTTCCCGACTTGCTCCACCCGAATCATTGTCACCGCCCATGCCACGATCATCAGGGTGAGGACAATGGCGGTGCCCCGAATGAGGGGCCGGCGTCGCGGCGGCATTCGGGGAAGCTACGATGCCACGCGGAACGGGTGAAGCCCGCGGCCGCCCGCGGCAACCGCTACTCGGCGAGGCCCAGAAGCGCGAGCCAGAGTACATCGAACGCTGCCCTGGCATCCGCCCTGCCGACGCGGCGCGGTGAGGCCGCCAACCCATCCACGAAGGTCACCAGCAGATCGCCGAGAAGCGCCGTCGGCACGCGTGAGCGCAGCGCCAGAAGCCCGAAGAGACGCTCCGCGCTCGCGGTCGACGCAACACGGCGAACTCGCGCCGCTTCCGATGCCGCGACGTGCACACGACCGCTCCGCCATCCCGCGAGCTCCACCAGCGCACGAACGTGTCCTCGGTGTAGCTCACTGGAAAGCCAGTGCCATAGATCGTCGATCGCGCTCTGCGGTGTCGATGCCGCCAGCGCGGCCTGCTCCCGCCTGACGAGTCCCGCCGCGAGCCAGAAGGCGAGTCGCGTGAGGAGCGTGTCCTTGTCGTCGAAGTGGTAGTGGATGAGCCCCTTGCTCACCTTTGCCGCCTCCGCGACCTCCTGCATCGTGAGCGCGCTCGCTCCAGACACTGCAAGCCTGGCGGCGGCGGCTTCAAGGATGCGCTCTGTCGCCCCCGGCCCGCTTCGGCCTGCCAATGAAACCGGTGGTGCTGCGGTCGCACTCGAGTGGGTCAATGGTCAGCCTCGCGCGAGAGACGCTCCGAGTGATCGATGTGCGCATGAGACAGAACGATGCTATCAATCTCGGAAATGGGCGCCGGCGAACGTGATCTCCATGCAGCCGAGATCGCTAACTCTCGTTAGGTGGTACGGCGGCCCGGCGGCAAAAGACGACCGTCAGTCGAGTGGTGCCCTGGGCCATCATCGCCGGCTCCCACCCGCCCCGGCTCCGTTCGTTCAATAGATCCGTCAAGGCGTCCTCATCCTCCTGCACGTGCCGCGTCAGCTTGAGGATCACCGCCTGATACTCGTTCATGGGCGGGAAGCTACAACCGACGACGGGTAGCGGGTAGCCCGCGCGCCCGGCCATAATGGGGCACCTCGTCGTTCGTGCAGCCTGGCTCTCGCTCTCCTGCGATGGACACCGCACCGGAATTCCCGACGCTCGCCATTACGCGGCATCCCCTCATTCAGCACAAGCTCACGATTCTTCGCGATCGGCGCACGCCGACGAAGATCTTCAAGGAGCTCGTCGACGAGATCGCGATGCTGATGGCGTACGAGGCGACGAGCAGTCTCCAGCTCGAGCCGGCACCGGTGGAGACACCACTCGAGCCCGCGACCGGATGGCAAGTGAGCGGGAAGAAGATGACGCTTGTCCCGATTCTGCGGGCAGGACTCGGCATGGTCGAAGGAATTCTCCGGCTCGTTCCCGGAGCGCGTGTCGGTCACATCGGGTTGTACCGCGACCACGATACGCTCGAGCCGGTCGACTACTACTTCAAGGTTCCTGGTGACGCCGCCGAGCGTGACTTTTTCGTGCTCGACCCGATGCTCGCGACGGGAGGCAGCGCTGCCGCAGCAGTGACATCACTCAAGCGCGCCGGCGCGACGAGAATCCGATTCCTGTGCATCGTCGCGGCACCGGAGGGCGTGCGACGTCTCGCCGATGCACACCCTGACGTCTCCGTATACTGCGCCTCGCTCGACCGTGAGTTGAACACGCACGGCTACATTTTGCCTGGTCTGGGTGACGCAGGAGATCGGCTCTTCGGAACGCGTTAGCGTCCGGACGGGATGGACGAAGGCTGAAGAGCGAGAAGACCGATAGCGAGATCCAACCACGAAGTAAAAGTCCTCTCTCCTCGCTCCCCAGCCCCGACGTCCGTCGATACTCGGCTCAGCCGAACCACTCGCGAGGGTAGTCCCGCTGCTGGCGCGCGGCGTCGAGAATCCACTGTTGCGTCTCGAGGTTTGTGATCTCGTTGCACACACGCTCGAACCACTCGTTCGCCTGACCGTTGTCGCCGACGCGCCGCCACAGTTCGCCGACGAGATAGGTGAGCACGGCACGCTCATCGCGATCGACACCGTCATATGTCGCCAGCGCCTTCTCGAACATCCACGCGGCTTGACGGCGAAAGTACCGCTCCGCCTCGATGTCGCCTTCATCGACGCAGCACCAGGCTGCTCGCAGCAGCAGATCGGCGACGCGCCGTGGCTCCGACCCTTGCCAGAGAGCAACCTTTGCTGCGAATTCGTACTTGTCCGACCCGCTGACCGGGCCCGAGGAGAGCTTCGGCGCCAGCTCATCCCACACGTGCTCCTTCAGGATGGGGCTAACGTCCGTCTCTTCCGTGAAATCACGCTCGCTCCCGGAGTATCCGCACCGGGAACAGGTGTGAATGAAGAACGGCAGTGGCTGTGCGCCAGCTGCCCGCTCGTGAAAGTCAGTGCGCTTTCCACCAAACGAATTGGTGGAAATGACGGCCTGAGAGTTGAACCTGTTGTAACAGATCGGACAGGCTAATTCGATTTGTCGTAGCGTAGTCACTGTTCGCCTCGCCTAACCCTCACAAACGCTTATCGAAAATCGCGTGCCACGGCGCGGATTCCCTTGTTGGTGCCGACAGAGACGGCTATCTTGCCGCGCGATCGACTCCCCGTCGACAACCCTCCCGTCGCTTCCGGGCGCTGATGCTGATCAATCTGCTGCCTGATTTCTTCGCGGTGCTCGGTGCAGCTGACCGGGTTGCCGCCTACCAACGCTACTATTCGCTCCACCGCCGCATCCTCGAGCCGTACTGGCACAACTACGTCGTGGATCCGGATGGTCCGCACTTCGCCGACGTCGTGCGAGCGACCGTGCACGCGGACCGCAGTGATCTCGAGGCGATGCTCGAGCGTACCGATGTCGCGGCGCTGGCCCAGACCACGCGAGCTCACTGCGCTCAGCTGCTCGGCGAAGACGTCGACTGGGATGTCGTGCTCATGGTCGGCGTCGGAGCGGCCAATGCCGGAGAGCTCGTCATTGATCATCGGGGAATCGCGTTCGTCTGCCTCGAGCATTTCACGAGCACCCAGAACCCCGACACGCAGGGCCTCGGCCTCGATCCGGAGCTCATTCCGCTCTGGCTCGCTCATGAGATCGCGCATTGCATTCGCTACACGTCGCCGAGCAGCCGGAGTGAATTGAAGACACTCATCGACGACGCGGGCGGGTATTACTCCTACTGGGATACCGGCCGCCGGGCGACACTGCGTGAGCTCATTGTCAACGAAGGATTGGCCGTGGAAGTTGCACGAGCCACGAGACCCGGCCACGCGGAGTGGGAGTACTTCGGGTTCGCGCGCCGTCAGTACGCGCGGGTGCGCGAGATGGAGCCGCTGCTCGTGCGCGCACTCGCCGACGACCTCGACCGCACCGGTCTGGGGCTCCGCCTCAAGTACCTCTCCGGGGGGATGAGCGAGAGCGCGCGTACCATCGACGACAGGCACGTCATTCCCGAGCGTGCCGGATACTATCTGGGCGCTCGTATGGTCGGCCCGGCGGTTGCCGCACGCGGCCTGGCCTGGGCAGTTCGAGCCAGCGCCTCGGAGCTCAGCGAGTCGAGTCGCTCCGCCATCGCCAGCGCCTAACGACGACCGTTTTACTTCCCGACACAGAACGTCGAGAAAAGCCGTCCGAGAACGTCATCGACGTCGACGGTTCCGATCAGCTCCGACAGATGATGCGCGGCTTGCCGGAGATGGATCGCTGCGACTGAGCTCGGGGGATCACCGGCATTCCACGCGTCACCGAATGCGGCCAGCTCTCGACGTGCCGCGCCCACACCTTGCCGGTGCCGTGCTCTGGTAAGGAGAGGCGCTTCGCCGACGAGAGCGCCGAAATGCCGATCGAGCACAGCCGCAATCCACGACGAAAGATCTTCGAGCCCCTGGCCGGTCACCGCGCTGACGTCGAGCGGTACCGGGTCGACCGAAGAATGCCCTTCGAGATCCGCCTTCGTGCGGATCAGAATCACGGGTGCGGAGGTCCGCTCTCGCACCGCGTTCTCCAGCACGGCGAGGGACTCGACCGTCTCGCTGCACAGCAGGACAATGTCTGCCTCCGTGAGATAGCGCTCGGCGATCTCGATGCCGAGCCGCTCTACGACATCGCTGGATTCACGAAGTCCCGCCGTGTCAACGAGACGAATCGGCCATCCGCGGACCTCGATCATCGCTTCGATCGCATCCCGCGTGGTCCCGGGAATGTCCGTGACGATGGCGCGCTCGCGTCCGACGAGGGCGTTGAAGAGCGACGATTTTCCTGCGTTCGGCGCTCCTCCGATAACCACCAACGCCCCGTCGCGGACAACCTCACCTATATCAGCCGTGCCTAACAGCACATCGAGCGCATCGAGCATGGCCGCCAGGAGGCGATCAACCCGCTTGCGATCGATCGTTCCCTCATCCTCTTCGGGAAAATCGATGTCGTAGGCAATCAGCGCCTCGAGGTCGAGAATGCTGCTCCGGAGCTGGGTCGCATGGCGGGAAAGTCCACCTTCGAGCTGCGCCAGTGCAGTCTGGTGCGCCATGCGCGTGCGCGCATCGACAAGATCGGCGACTGCCTCGGCCTGGAGAAGATCCATTCGGCCGTTGGCCACGGCACGGCGAGTGAATTCACCAGGAAGCGCCTGCCGCGCGCCCGCGGCAACAAGCGCATCGAGAACGATGGTGGGAACGATCGCTCCGCCGTGAACTGAGACTTCTACGACGTCCTCACCGGTGTAGCTCCGCGGGCCTTCGAAGATAGTGACCAGTCCATGGTCGAGAACGTTCCGGTCGAGCGGGTGAACGATCGGCGTGAGCTGAACCATCCGCGGACGAAGCTGGGAAAAGTCCGGGACGACCCGGCTGGCTATGACAAACGAGTCGCGCCCGCTCACACGGAGCAAGGCGATAGCACCCCGGCCCGGAGCTGTTGCGATCGCCACGATTGTGTCCTCACCACCGGGAAACAGCGGAGCGCTCACCGCCTGGCCTCAGGAGATGTGAAGCGTTTCCCCGGGCTCGAGAATGCGCACCCGATCCCGATGCGGGTAGTTCGCCAACTGGGCACGTAGCCGGTCGATTGCATCGAACGCAGTAGCGCTGACGTGATTGAACGTCCCCCAGTGAAAGGGAACGAAATGGCGCGCATTCGTGCGTTCGAAAAGCTCGAGCGCGTCCTCGGAGGTCAAGTGGCCACGGCGAAAGCCAGGTTTCCACCACGGCGCGTGACCGATAGGCAGGAGTGCGAGATCGAGCTTCCTCTCGCGCCCTGCGACATGCTCACGAACGAGACGATCTGTGTGCGGCGTGAGTGCCGTGTCGCCGGCAAAGAACACCGATCGGTCGTCCGTCGACAGCAGATACATGTTCGCCGCTGACCGCCACCGATCCACGCCGTAGCGGCTTCCGTAGTGCTTCGCTGCCGCTGCACGGATTCGAAGCTCCCCGATACCAACACTCTCGTCAGGTGCGAGCGGGTGCGCGTGCAGGTACCCACGCTTGGTCAGCCACCGGGCGACAGCTGGCGGTGAGATCAGCGGAATGTCATCGGGCAGCGCATCCAGACAGGCAAACGACAGGTGATCCGCGTGAGCGTGCGTGAGAAGGAGAGCGTCGAGTTCCGGCAGGTCTGCAATCGAGATCCCGGGAGCACTCACACGTGGAAGGAAGCGCCCTAACCGCTCACCGAAATGCGGGTCCGTAAGAACACGCGCGCCCCCGAGCTCGATCAGTAATGTCGCGTGACCGATATAGGTCACCCGTAATTCAGTCCCCACGACACTTTCCACCGTCACGCGGCCCGAGCCGGTGGAGGTGGAGCCCGTCGAGCTCGCTCTCTCGCAATGAGCCATTGCTGCGGGAGGGCGGCGATGTTCTGTACCGCGTAGTACAGGTTGAGCCCTGCCGCCATGTTAAGAAGCGCAACGGTCATGATGACTGGGAACATGTAGCTCATCATCTTCGCCTGTGGATTCGGTGGAGCATTCCGCATACCGATCCATGACAGGATGTACATGGAAACACCCATGATGAGCGGGAGAATGTAGTAGGGATCCTTGAGGGAGATGTCTCCCAGCCAGAGGAATGGGACGCCCCGGAATTCAATCGTGTTCTGGAACACGAAGAACAGCGCGAAAAGCACCGGCATGGGAATGAGCATCGGAAGGCAGCCGCCAAACATGCTAAAGGGACTCATCCCGTGCTCACGGTACAGCCGTACCATCTCCTCCTGCTGCTTCTGCGGATTGGTGCGGTACTTCTTTTGAATCGCCGCCATCTCCGGCTGGATAGCCTGCATCTTCAAGCTGCTTCGCATGGCCCGCTGGTTCAGCGGCCAGAGAACAATGCGCACCGCGACCCCAAAAACGACGAGCACCCACCCATATGAGAGCCGCAACGTGTCATGCATCCAGAGAAGCAATCGCATGACGATAGTGGCAAATGGCTGAACCACGCCCCTCATGAATCCACCGTATGGGTTCGCGTGCTCCATGTTCCTGCCAAGCGCGCGAAGCCTCCGCCATTCCTGAGGCCCCGCGTATACCTCGAGAGAGAATGAGCCTGCCTCGACGGGAACAACTACATGGGCATCGGCGGTCGTCGCGGCACCATTTGCTCTGGGTCCACCAACGAGAAGAGCACCAGGGAAAGGTTGCTGTCTGCCGTCGACTGGAGTAAGAAGGGCCACCAGAAAGTATTTGTTCTTGGTCGCCACCCACATGAATGGTCCATTCTCGCGACGGACGTCCGCTGAATCGAGCTTCGAGAAGTCGACACTGCGCGCATCGTCACGGACTGGCTGAAATGCAAATGCAAAGTATCGGCGATCGTCGGCAACATTGGCCTCCTCCGACCGCAAGCCATTTGGCAGGGTGATCACGAGCTGGGTGATAGCTGGTGGGAGTTCACCACGGAGCTCCAGGAGATACCCCCCACGATCGAGGCTGTAGACAAGGACTGCTTCGCCCAGTGGGGTCATCCCGCGGAAGGTGATCGAGTCAGGTACGTCGGAAGTGCCAAAGACCTGTGACGTAAACGCGATCTGGTCCAACACGGCAGTATCACGTCCTGCAATGAGCCGGAAGCCAAGAAGGCGTGAATTCTCACGAACGAGCTGAACAGCGCCAGAGTCACGGTTCAGCGCGCGATAGTCAGTGAGCGTGACAGCGACTGGTGCCGCGCCCAACGTCGAGAATTCGTAGACAGCTTGCTGCGTCCGAACCATCACGGTGTCTGCGGAGACGTCGCTAGGCACCAGCGGATGTGACTCCGGTTGGGCCACCACGGCCGGTGCACCCACAGAGTCAGGGACGGCCGCGCTGTCTGCGGCTGGCAACCGTGGAGGCGTCCGGCGCGGTGCAGGCGGGAACAGCATTGAGCTTACAATGACAGCAAGCCCGGACAACAACAGAGCAAGCGCTAAACGTCTATCCATTTTGCTAGCAGTGAATCATGGTACAGGATCGAATCCGCCAGGGTGAAATGGGTGGCAACGCCCAATGCGCTTCACGGCCAGCCAGCTACCGCGCAAAGCACCGTGCTTCTCTAGCGCTTCCACAGCATATGCCGAGCAGCTTGGATAATACCGACACGCAGGCGGTAACAGGGGAGAGAGAACGACCTGGTACCCACGCACCAAGGCAATGAGAAGCCAGCGAATCATGACCCGGCACTACTACTGCGCTCGAGCATTCTCTTCAGTCGCCGTGCAGCATCTACTAGCTCCGCAGAGAGGGTCTCGAAAGATGCCGTATACGCCTCTTCACGGGCTCGAATCACCATGTCCATCGAGTCCGATCCTGGGAGGACATGAAGCCGCACGGCTTCTCGAATCCGCCGCTTCACACGATTCCGATCGACAGCGGTGCGCTTCCGCTTGGCTACGATTATGCCAACCCGGGGATGTGAGAGAGGGGAAGTAAGCGCTCGGACATCGAGATGACTGGTCCGGGCGCGCTTCCCCTCGCGCAAAACCGCTGTGAGCTCTGCCTTCCGAGTGAGCCGATGACTCGCCGGAAAGCGATGGGTCTCAGGCGCCGGCGTACTTTGACGGCAGCCGAACCGTCAGGCGCTTGCGTCCCTTTCTTCGGCGGCGACTGAGTGTTTCGCGTCCCCAGCGGGTCGACATGCGTGTGCGGAATCCGTGCGTCTTGACACGCCGCTTGTTACGGGGACGATAGGTAGGCTTGCCCATTGAATCTCCGAACCCTCAGGTAGCAAAAGCAAAGAACCCTAAAGCTAGTTTTGATAGGTACATAGGTCAAGGTCGTCCCTGTTGCTTTCTCAGACGGCGATTGACATTTCCACAATTCAGGCGTAGGTTCGCCGCCCCTCCTAGTTTTCCACATCAAATGTCCCTCGCTCCCTCAGATATCTGGGCCCGACTCCTTGACCAGGCTCGAAGGCAACTGCCGGAGCAGGTAGTCAGGACATGGCTCGAACCCTCGAAGGCCCTCAAGGTAGAAGGAACCACACTCTTCGTGGGCGTACCGGATCGGTTTGCCGCCGATTGGAACGAGTCCAAGCACAGCGATTTTCTCGCCTCCTTGGCACCCGTTGCGCTCGGCCATCCCCTCAGCATCGTGTTCCGCGTCCAGGATGATCAGAGGGCACGCCCGCAGATGGATTTCTTCGTGGCACCCCTGCCCGAGAAGAGTGCGGACATCGCGAATCCTGCGTCAGCATCCCTGAGCGGCCGATATACTTTCCAAAACTTTGTGGTCGGAAAATCAAACGAACTTGCAGCTGCAGCAGCACATGCAGTTGCCGAAGCTCCAGGAAAAGTCTACAACCCTCTGTTCATTTACGGAGAGACTGGCCTTGGCAAGACACATCTCATGCAGGCAGTCGCGCATGAGATCCTGCAACGCACTCCCCGAATTCGCTTGGGTTTCGTCGGAACCGAGCAGTTCACCAATGAACTTGTCGGATCAATTCAGGGGCGAACTACACAGGAATTTCGCCGCCGCTATCGCGAAATTGACCTTTTATTAGTCGACGACATTCACTTCCTCAAAGGTAAAGAAGCAACCCAGGAAGAGTTCTTCCATACATTCAACGCGCTGTACGAGGCAGGACGACAGATCATTCTCACAAGCGACCGTCCACCCTCAGAGATTCCCAGCCTGGAAGCACGTCTCGTAAGCCGATTCCAGTGGGGAATGGTTGCCGACATTGAGCAGCCAGATCTCGAGCACAGAATTGCCATCCTCAAGGATAAGGCAGTCCTGGATCATCTCGAGCTCACAATTCCACATGACGTGCTCGAGTTTATCGCTGAGAATGTACGCTCCAGTGTTCGAGAGCTTGAGGGGTCCGTAATTCGCCTGCTTGCCTACGCATCACTCAAGCATCGTGAAATAACCGTTGAACTCGCACGTGAGGCGTTACGCGAGAAGCTTCGAAATAGTGAAATAACCAATAGAATACCAGACAGTGAGGTCACAGTTACAGCAATCCAGCTAGCAGTTGCCAAGGAATGGGGAGTAACCTTAGAGGGTTTACGATCAAAAGTACGCACAAAGAACCTAACCGTACCACGACAAGCAGCCATGTATCTCATTCGCGAAATGTTAGGCCTCCAGCTGATTGAGATCGGCAATGCATTCGGAGCCCGTGATCACTCGACAGTCATTCATAGCCTAGACCGCGCACGTGATCAACTCAAGGACGATCCCAGCTTTCTCTCAAAAGTCCAGCGTATTCAGAGAGCCTTCACAACCCTGTTGGACTAGAAGATTGTCAACACCTTTCAAAACCCTCACTCTACTATCCCTCACTAAATCACACCCATCAATACCCCGTTCACATATTACTGGCATTCTGTAACTAAAGCAGATATCGTAGCTTCCTAAGTTCTTCCACATCTACACATGCCTCTACTACTACCACTATTTGATTCTCAAATAGAGTAGTAAAGAGCTCCTCCTCGAAAGTTCTCTAGCCTTAAATGGGAGCTGTAATGCGCTTCACGATCAGCAGGGAAAAGTTACAGGAGGGGTTGGGTGCAGTTACGGCTAGTGTGCCAGCTAAAACTACACTGCCAGTTTTAGCCAATCTGCTACTAGAAACCACTGATCGAGGGATCCGACTTTCAGGGACAGATCTCGATATTGCTGTTAGTACTGAAGTAGTAGCTGATGTAGATGGTCAGGGAGCTATTACGGTCCCAGCGAAGAAACTTGCAGAGATAGCTCGAGAGTTACCGTCTGCACCGGTGAAGGTCTCAGCTAGTGGAGAGCAGCGTATTACTCTAGAATCTGGGAAGACACGATTTCGTCTCCTTGGGTTACCAAAAGATGAGTTTCCAACTTTTCCATCAGTTCGCTTTAGCGAGAGTTGGCGTGTTAGATCTGGTGACCTCCAAAAGCTTATCCTGCATACTGCATTTGCAGCTTCGACGGAGGAGAGTCGACCAATCTTGAATGGGGTGCTTTGGGAAATGCGTCCTGGTCATATGCGTATGGTTGCGACAAATGGTCACCGTCTCGCAAAAATGGAAGTGGGACTAGAATCAGTTGGTGCTCCGGCAGCTGATCTGATTATTCCTCCTAAAGCTCTGGAACAGATTCGGCGACTGTTCCCGGCTGAGGAGGATCTCGAGATAGCACGCGGTGATAATCATCTCGGGTTCCGATCTCCGTTTACGTCTGTCTTTACGAGACTTATTGAAGGTCCGTATCCCAATTATGAGCAGGTGATTCCGCGAGACAACGAACGTGTCGCAATTGCAGATCGGAACGCGTTGTTTCAGGCTTTGAAGCGCATGTCAATCATTGCATCGGATCAGACACATCGAATCCGGCTAGCATTCAATACGGCAATGGTAAAGTTTAGTGTGCAGACACCTGATCTTGGTGAAGCTCAAGATGAACTCCCAGTGAGCTATGAGGGTGATCCACTAGAGATTGGCTTTAATGCAAGCTACCTATTGGAGATCCTCCGCTTTATGCCGACTGATGAGGTTCGTATTACCTTCAAAGCTCCGGAGCGAGCTGCCACTGTTGAGCCAATGGGATGGGCAGATCCTGCGAAGTATCTCTGCTTAGTTATGCCACTCCGGCTTGTCGATTAGCCTGACTTGGTGGGGTGAGCTGACTCACCGCTAGTTAGTGTCTGTCCTGAAACCCTGACTTTTGGCGATGGGTGTGTCGAGGAGTGACGCGCAGAGCGACCTGCGGGCTTGCCTGAGTGCTCGCGAGGACTCGGTAAGTGTGTGAGTACGCCGCACGTCGCCTCAGGGCAGCCCGCACGGGCACACGGCGGGGCGCCGAGGGGTGAGCAACCCCGGCGCGTGCGCGAGGGTGGAGATCGGGCGCGTTAGGCCAGCTGGTGCCGCGTGAGCGTGAGCAGATTCGCGGCGAGCACGCCGAGCCGGACGTAGGCGACAAAGCCGGTGGCGCCCTTCCACGTGCAGCGATCGAGGCCGAAGGCGCGCTTCAACAGTGAGATGACGCTCTCGATCCCGGCGCGGAAGCGCTTGAGCTTCCGGTAGACCCAGCTGCTCGTGACCATGTCGAGCACCGCCAGGCCGCGCCGCTTGGCGAAGCAGACGTCCTGGACCCCGAGCGCCTTGGCGTCCGTGAGATTGTCCTTGGACGCGAAGCCCTCATCGAGTGTCGCTTGGCGTGGCGCGCGGCCGTAGAGGGTGTGCTGCCGCGTGAGCACCGGGACGGCCCAGGTGCTGTCGGCGGGATTGCCCTTCACGATCCTGCAGTCGAGGATGAGGCCGCTCGTCCCGCCGGTGAGAAAGATCTTGTGACCGTAGTAGGTTGCGCGCCGATCCTTGCCGAGCACATCGGCATGGGGCTCGAAGAGCGAGACCACTTTCTCTGCCGCCGGCACCGTCTCGCCGTGGAACACGCGGCGCGTGGTCTGGGTGATCACCTGCTCGAGGAGCGTGCGGTAGTGCGCGAGTGCGCCCTGGAGCCGCTGGAGCGGCGTGGTCTTCGGACGCCCCAAGGACTCCACGTGCATGAGCGCACCGGTCGCGTAGTCGACCGTCGCCTCGGCGAGCGCGAGCAGGTCACGATACGCCGCGCGGCGCTTGGCGCTCGCCTGGGGCGCTGTGTGCTGAATTTCGAGGAGCCGGCGCTTGGCACGTTTCACGTGCGTGTGATACGCGGTGAAGCCCGCGGTGTGCTCGGCGCGGTACAGCAGCCGGAGCAGCACGCGGATCCCGTCGTAGAGGAGCGACGCACCGGTCGGCGCATGGATCGCCGCCTCGACCACGGTCGAGTCGATCCGCACTGTGCGCCCCGACTCAACGCGTCGGGCCGCTGCGCTCGTGACGACGAGCGTGTTGATCGCCTCGCGGGTGGCCGGCCGGAGCTGACGCAGATTCGCCGCGAGCGCTGACTTGGAGGGCGACGGCCCGAGCGGACTCACGCGGCAGAACGTGCGGTAGCTCGCCGAGTCCGCGAGGTGGAAGGCGAGCTCGGCGTACGTCCACGTGTTCATCTGCCGGACGAGCGCGATACGGATCACCTGGTCACCCGTGAGCCCGGGACGGCCGGTGCGGGAATTCCTCGCACAGACGCGCACGAGGTCTTGCTAGACGAGCGCCGCGATGCGAGGTTCGGCATCGAGCAGCGCACTGATGGCGGCGAGTTCCGCCGCATGGCCGTGACTGATCCAGGACGGCGTGAGTGGTACCTGCTCCGAGTGGCGCATTCGGCGGTGCCTCCGTCTGCGAGAGCGGTTTGAGCTTCGCCACCCCACACCTACCCGCATAACGCGAGAACACCATCCCCGGATGCGCCACTCTTTTTCTACCGCAGAATCATCACTGAAAGAGTTTCAGGACGGACACTAGTTAGATAACAGTCGCTGGATGGATTGGGTTGAAATCTGCCGGAAAACAGTTGTTGAATCGGCGAGCTGTACCGATACTATCCCGGCAGACTTGGTTTCGAGTAGTGTTGGTAGGCGGAGTGAATCACCCATTATGACGCGACCCCAGGTTCTGACTGTCCCGCTGATCGTTACGGAGTCGGTTCGCATTGAGCCGAAACCACTCAGAGTAGTTGTCCCGCTAATTCTCAGAGTTACGGGATTCACACCAAGCTCTTCGATCTCGCGAAAGGTTATGGTCTGAACTCGGCTTCCGGGTGGGCACGTTATGGAGTAAGTGGTATCTGTCCACTTCTCACGTCCGTCTGCTACGAGTAGGGCTGGAAGAGCTGGCAGGAGCAGATCACGGGCTGTCGCTACGAGATGAGCATGGGCGCATAGCGAGTCGGGTAGCAGGATCTCGGTCATTAGGCGAGTCGGTCCTGTTTTCGCGCCGAGGACGGGGCCGATTGAGAGAACCATTGGCTGCGGCCGACTCTGGAGAGTTCCAGCCGTCGTAACGGACAGCGAGTCTACTGATACTACGATCTCGTAGCTCAAGTCTGTGACCTCTGTAACGGCGACTGAGAAGATCGCAACTGTGTTGATTGTCGTGAGCGTAGTGTCAGTCTGACCTTCGAGGCGCACTTCTGCGTTTTGCGAGAAGCTGTACCGCAGAGTATCTGGGCTGAGGCGTAACCTCTGAACTCTCGCGCCGGGTGCGGTATCGGTGGGAAAGAGGATTGGGAGCGGTGAAGTCTCAGTTGCTGGTTGTGGGGCACAGCTCAAGAGACTTGCGAAAGCTGAGACCCCAAGTACGCCGGTAGCGCGCATCTGCTCGCTGGATAGAGAAACGGCCTCTTACGGTCGTCGACACCGTAAGAGGCCGTTTCGTTACAGTGTGCAGCCTATAAGCCGGGTTCTGTCGGACCGCGAGGTCCGGACGGTCATTCCTCTGGGAGCGCGATCACTCGTGCCCTCTAGCAGCCTACCCGCGGCGTCTTGATCGGGGCGGACCACCCCTCGCCGCCTATTCGGCCTTGCTCCAACCGGGGTTTGCCGTGCCACGCATGTTACCACACGTGCGGTGAGCTCTTACCTCACCGTTTCACCCTTGCCTGAGCTGGTGTCCCAGCCATCGGCGGTCTGTTCTCTGTGGCACTTTCCGTCGCCTTACGGCGCCCAGACGCTATCTGGCGGCTCGTCCTGTGGAGCCCGGACTTTCCTCGGTCTCGGTGGATGTCACCTCGATCGCGACCGTCCAGCTGCACGTTTCACGGCTCACGTAATATAACATGACGCTTTCCAGGGAGGGATGGCATTGGTTACCGCTAGCGACTAATGGCGCTCACTGCACTTTTGGAACTGCGCGCCAGATTGAGCGCTCCTTGGCGTAGTAGAAGACGCCTCTGGCGTCCCACTGACCTGCCGTAGGTGGCAGTCCCGCCGACTGTCCTACGAGGCTGTCGATCGGCTGAATACGTCTGCTTGGGATGTGCAGGAGGTACCACGCTGGATTTACCTGTCCGCCGTTTGCTGATGCGGTGACGTGGACTGCCGCGAGTGTATCGCCGGCAGCCAGTATAACTGTGTCCGGCTGATAGCGCAGAGCGGATCGTTGAGGATTCCCTTCCGGCTGTACGCGAAGTGAGTCGATGTACATCCGGGCGCGGGATTCGGCATCGCCACGCGCTGCATCGGGTCCGCCGCTCGGCTGTGGTCGCTGTCTTCCCTTGGCCATTCGCAGCGCTTCGAGTTGGGCCGCGTGTACGTCGACTACCACGAGGACCCCCTGACCGGTTCCCGCGATGAAGCTCAGCTCATGCGGCGCGCTCCACCAGAACGCTGTCACCGAATCGGGCCACGCGAGCTGTGATGCTTGACTGCTCGATGCCTGGCCGATTCCGAGCCCCCGCGTGATGCCCTTCGCGGGATCAGCGAATGTGAACGCAACACTCTGACCGTCTGGCTCCGGCGCGAGACGAATGATCCGCGCTGAATCACTAAGCGTATCAGCGCCAATGCTCGAAACCATCAGAATCGGCTCGGCAGCTGCCGTGAACCTGGCTACCGAACGCTGGTCGGCGCGCTCACGCTCCACGGCACAGCTGACTAAAGCCGAGAGTGCTAGCAACCCAAGGATTTTCCGCATGCTCGTAGCACCCTGCAAAACCCGGGCGCTGGTTCTGTTGCAAAGGACATCCATAACACGCTTCCTCTGACTGTTCCGGTGATTTGGGTGACACAAACCGCTGCAACCGGAACCGTGAGGACCGAAAACTTGTGACGTTGTCGTGACCCTGCCGGATCATGGTCTGCTGTCCTTTTGATCCGAGGGCTTCCGATGAGCACGACAGTGGACTGGCGATCTCCCCTTACGCCGGTGGCAACCGTTCTGCTTCCTCCCGAGCGCGCACGTGTCGATGCCGCAGGTGAGGGCTTGTATCGAACGCTGCATCGTGATTCGCTCGAGGACGCGCTGCACGATCTAAAGGCGCACCGTGCCAGAGCGCTCGTTGTTTCAGTCGCGTGCTGCGGGGGACCGGAAGCACCAAAGCTTGCTCGCTTGGTGCGAGAGTTTCCTCGTGTTCCCGCGGTCGCTCTCCTGACGCGGCTCGACTCATCCACGCCTCAGGATGTGCTGTATCTGGGTCACTCTGGCCTTCGCACACTGATCGATGTTCGTACGCCGAGCGGGTGGAGAGAGCTTCGCGAAACGCTCGTTCTCGATCGCGGGACGAGTGTCGAACGGATGGCCCTGGGCCAGCTCGCGCTCGATCTCGTCGGCGTGCCACCCGATTGCTGGCACTTCTTCGAAGCGCTTTTCGGCGGAGGGCCTCGGATTACGACGGTACGAACGCTAGCCGGCCATCTGAACGTCCTCCCGAGCACCCTCATGAGCCGCTTCTTCAGGGCGCGTCTTCCAGCACCCAAACGCTACCTGGCAACTGCGCGACTCGTACGTGCCGCTCACCTCTTCGAAAACCCGGGCTTGTCGGTGGCGAGCGTTGCTAATGCGCTGGATTACTCCTCACCGCAAAGCTTCGGACGTCATGTACGAACAATGCTCCGCATAACAGCCGTCGAGTTTCGGAAGCGATACACCGGCCAGCGTATGCTGGACCACTTCCGTGAACAGCTCGTAATTCCATATCTGGCAACACTCCGCTTGTTCACTCCGCTGACCCCGCCCCCTGGCTGGCTCGCACCACGGCTTCCGGAGCACGTTATGTAGACAAGCGTGGCGTTCTTGAGGCTAGCCGGCTGATGTGTAGGCAAGAATCTCCGCCGCACGAGTGAGCGCGATTACCTCCAAGCCCTCTGCTTCGAGTGCCTCTCGGCCGCCCTCCTCGCGGTCGACGAGTGCTATGACTCCGGCGATGACGCCACCCGCGTCAACGACTGCCTTCGCAGCCTGGAGTGCAGACTTTCCTGTTGTGATGACGTCTTCGATAATTGCCGTTCGGTCGCCGGTCGTGAATGCGCCTTCAATGAGGCGACCTGTTCCGTGCGCCTTCGGTTCCTTCCTCACTGTGAACGCACGGACCAACGGTGGCTGGAGCGCACTCGCATAGGCGATTGCGTAGGCGAGCGGATCCGCGCCTAGCGTCAATCCGCCAACGGCATCGACGTTCCAGCCGGCATCTCGTAGTGCTTGCAGCCCAAGGGGCCCAATAAGCGCCAAACCCTCTGGACTCATTGTGGTAAGGCGGGCGTCTATGTAGAGTGAAGACGTTCGGCCTGACGAGAGTACAAACTCGCCCCGCTTGGCCGATCTCGACGCAAGCAGTTGCACCAGCTTCGACTTGCTCATGGGCCGATAGGTTAACGGGCGCTCGACGACGGTGTCAACGAGCCCCAGGTCCTTTCCTCCTTCTGATGTTCGGGCGCTCCCCTCCGCATCTCTCTTCGCTCGCACTGCTCGCTGCGCAGCTGCTCGGCTTGGCCGGGCTGTACGCAGCCGATCGGGCCATCACGCACGGTGCTCGCGCGCGCGTCGAGCTCGATGCGGCGGAAACGGCGGCATTCACCGAGGGACTTCTCGCATCACACGTTCAGACGCTTCGAGCGATGCGCGTCGTGTTGATGGAGACGGAAAGGGCTTCGGATGAAGCACGAATCTCCGCTTTGCTCGAGGATCTCGCCGCGCAGCGCCTGCTGTTCAGGCGAATATGGATCGCCGACTCTGCGGGTGTCGTACAGAATCAACGCACTCTAGGCATCGAGGTTCAGCCGGTTCTCAGTGCAGGCTTCGACATGGACACGAGCGGCGCGTTTGGTATCGCTCAAGCAAGCGCTCAGGCAAGGCATACGCGCTCGCCCGCACTCACGAAGTCCAGCGCCACGTTCTCCGGAGACCAGGGATTCGCCATCGTCGTTCCGCTGGTGGTCGACGAGCAGATTGGCGGCTTTGCCGTTGGAGTGCTCACGGCGCAAGGTCTCGTTCGGGAGCTCATGCGACGGCACCGCCTGGGTGGGGCTGCGATCGCCATTGCTGCGGGGGGCGACACCGTGGCGAGCTATAGCCCGGTCGCTCAAACCGCAAGGCCGCGCTACCACGCGACGGGCCGGTTTGTAACTCCAGCCGGCGCACGCTGGGAGGTGAGTGTCGCACGGCCCGCGGAGGACATCATCACTCGGCTGGCGATGTGGACGATTGGGCTGGCGATGATAGGTGCGCTCAGCATTGCTCTCGTTCGTGAGCGACGAGAAGGCCTGCGGGTTGCCGAGCGGTCTGCGGAGCTCGAGCGGCTCTCGACGGAGCTTCTGCGCGCGAACCGCTCGAAGAGCGAGTTCCTGGCGAACGTGTCGCACGAGCTTCGAACGCCGCTGAATGCCATCGTCGGCTTTGTCGATCTTTTGCGGGACGGGGTGTATGGCGAGCTGGCACCGCGCCAAGTAAATCCCGTCGATCGCATTGCGGCATCCGCCGCGCACCTCCGACATCTCGTCGATCAGATCCTCGACATCGCGAAGATGGCTGCGGGGCGCATGGAGATGCACCCGGAGCCGGTGGAGCTGCGGCCGTTCGTCCTCGATGTCGCGAGCGAGTTCGAAGCTCTCATTTCGGATCGGGGGCTCAACCTTTCGCTCGCCATCGGCGGATCACTTCCTCGTGTGCGAACCGATCCGACGCACCTGCGCCAGATCATCGTTAATCTCCTCGGCAACGCCGTGAAGTACACGCCGACAGGTGGCATTGCGATTCGAGCACGCGTGATTGACGAACGGGGGGCGGGCCATGTCGTCGGCGCTCCATCGGCCCTTGGAGCGCCGCAGGGTGGCCAGGCATGGGTCGCGCTCCAGATCGCCGATTCGGGAATCGGAATCGCCGCAGGCGACCTGGCGCGCATCTTTGAGGAGTTCGAGCAGGTAAATGCTGGACCGCGCGGTGATTCCATGCATCGCGGAACCGGGCTGGGCCTCCCTATCTCTCGCCGTCTCGCTCGGCTCCTGGGTGGCGACATTACCGTCGAGAGCGAGATCGGCAAGGGCTCGACGTTTACGGTGTGGCTCCCGGTCGACGCAGTCGATGCCGGGGCTGCACGAGGAACCCAGGCTGCCACGACGTCCATCGAGGGCACTCCAGCGGTACCAGCTGTGTCTGCTCGCTAGCGGGCTAGCTAGGCGTCTGCCGGGCGGCCGAACAGTCCTTTCACTCGGCCTAACAAGCCCTCGCGGCGGGGCGCCGCAGTAGGTGCCGCAAGCAGTGCCTCGCGGAGTTCCTGCGCCATGGTCAGTACGTCCGGATAGCGGCGTGTCGGGTCGCGTGACAGCGCGCGCATGATTACCGCCTCGGTGCGTGGGTCGAACGACAAATCCCCGCGTGCGGAGCTCAGCGGAATCGGCGGCTGACTGAGGAGTTGCGTAAACAGCTCGCGCTGCGTCCGTCCCAGGTACGGGTGTACCCCCGTGAGCAGGTAGTACGCGATCGTTGCCAGGCTGTACTGATCTGCGGCAGCGGTGACCAGCTCCCCGGAAAGCGCCTCCGGCGCCACGTACATGAGAGTCCCGACGAAAAACCCCGCCCGTGTCAGACGCTCTTCGGAAGAGAGCGTGGACTCGGCGGCAATGCCGAAATCGAGGAGCTTTACGTGCTTGGTGGCCGGATCGTACATGACGTTATCCGGCTTGAGATCGCGGTGAATGATCCCTGCCGTGTGCGCGGCATTGACGGCGTCCGCGATCTGGCACACGATCTCGGCAACTTCCTCAGCCGTGAGCGGCGTGTTACGCTTCGCGTAGCGCTCGAGAAGCTCGCCCAACGCCCACTCGATCGCGAGAAAGTGCAGCCCCGGGCGGGCCTCGCCGATCTCAATGGTACGGACGACGTTGGGGTGCTGTACCCGGGTGCCGTAGGAGGCTTCTCGCAGAAATCGTGCGACGGCAGTTCGGTCGTCTCGTAGTTTTTCCCGCAAGACCTTAACCGCAACCGCGCCGTGCTTTGCATGATCGGCGCGGTACACAACGGCGGTGCCGCCCTCACCGACCTTCTCGCGAATGGCGTAGCCAGCGAGAGTCGTTCCGGAGAAGTCCTCGCGCGTCACGCCGGCGAAGCTAACCCGCCCGTACGTACCCAGCAAGCCGCATAGGTCACATCAGCATGTCATTCTGCACGAAGTCTCTCGAGCGAGTGCACCCTCCCTCGCTGCATCGCGGTCGGCGTCTCGTAGTCGCAGCCTGTCTGGTCGCGGGCACATCGGCATGTCGGAGTAGTCCAGAGGCATCACCTGAGCCCGGTGCGCCGTCTCCGCGCGAGAACCCAACGCGCGGCACTCCGTCGGCACTACTTGATCCGACTGATCTGTATCAGCGCACGGGCATGATTGCGCGGACCACTCCGATGGCATTCGTCGGCTCGGTACGGTTTCTTCCCGCGCAGAGCTCGGACTCGACACTCGTGCTGATTGCGCTGTCGATGCCGAACCGGTCGCTGACGTTCGCGGTCGCCGGCGATCAGCAGGAGGCGGGGTACACCGTGATCACCGAAGCGCGGCAGGGCCGAGCCGTGATTCAACGTCGCGAGGCACGCGAGACGGTTCGGGTGGCCAGCTTTCGCGAAACGACCCGCGGGGATGAGAGTGTGATCTTTCAGCAGTTCATGACGCTCTCGCCCGGTGACTATGAGCTTGCGGTCATCGTCCGTGATGCGGGCAGCGCGCGGAGCGGTGCCTATGAGCTTGCGGCGTCAGTGCCGCGGCTGACGCCGAGCTCGGTTGCGCCCCCGGTGGTTGCGTATGAAGCAACGCCGCGGGTGAATGCCGATTCTCTCCCGAAACTGATTGCGAACCCTCGAGCTACCATCGTGTTCGGTCGCGATACCGTCGTTCCCATCTACCTCGAGCAGGCAATCGCAGCGGATCAGGCCTCCGCTGGCGACAGTGCCAGTACAGCCACGCTGTCGGTGTTGTCGGAGGAAGGGAACGTGCTCTGGTCCGACACAGTGGCCCTTCAGACGGGCATCGGCATCGCCGGTGGAGTTGGCCAGATTCCCGCGACACGCTTCGGCGTGGGCCATTTCTGGGTCACGGCCGGCCCGCTGACGGGGGTACAGAGTGCGCGCGTTCCGTTCTTTATCAGCTTTGGGGACGAATGGGGAATCGCACCACTCGAAGAGATGCTCAGCTACCTTCGGTACTTCACCGACATGTCGCGGCTGCATGCAGTGCGTGACGCAGCACCGGAAGCTCGCGCGGCAGCATGGATGACGTTCTGGCGCGAGACGGATCCGGATCCCCAGACGATCGAGCACGAAGCGCTGCGTGACTATTTCCGTCGCCTCGTCACGGCGAACGAACGCTTTCGCGAGGAGGGGTCTCCCGGATGGCTGACCGAACGCGGCAAGGTTCTCATTACCCTCGGTGAGCCCGATCAGGTTCTGGAGCAAGGGGATGTCGGCATTGGCACGCGCGGTCGAATCCAGGTCTGGCAGTACTTACAGCATCGCGCGCAATTCGTGTTCGTCGATCAGAGCGGCTTCGGACGGTGGCGCATGACGCCCCAGAGTGAAGCGGAGTTCGAATCGATCGCCGTGCGCGTGCGTCGTCGCTGATCCCTCGCCTGTTCTTCGAGTCGGTCATCGCATGTCGTTGGTGCGACGCTTCGCGCTACCGTGCTCGATTGTGGTCATCGGGTGTGTCGAGCCGGGCCCCGCAACGCCGGCGGATAAACACGTCACGACCGTCGCAACCCCATCCGACTCGGCGGTCGTAGCTGCAAACACGCATCTGGCCCGCGGCAGGCCCTGGTATGCCTACCAGGCTCTGCGGCCGGCGCTCAGTGACTCGTCGCGACGTACACCGACGGTCGTGTTCCTCGCTGCGACCGCTGCGAGCCGCTGGGGTGGATGGCGCGAAGTCGAGCGCCTCCTCGATACCGCCAACTGGACCGATTCTCTGTTCAATGGGGAGGGCCACGTCCTCCTCGTGCGTGCCGCGCTCGAGCATGGAGCCGATTCATTGGCTGCGGCTCGTGCTGCGCATGCGGTGGAGTTCGCCGGAAACGACGTCGCGCGCGGTGAGCGATTCGTGCTGCTCGCTCGCGCGCTCGATCGACGCAACCGTCTGGACTCTGCGCGCGCCACGTACCTTCGCGCGGCCGACAATCTCCCTGAGGTGCGCGACTGGCTTCTTCTGCGTGCCGCCGGTGTTACACGCACGCGTCCGGGTCGCGATTCCATTTACCGAGCGCTGGAAACACCGTTCGCGCGAGAGCATGCCGCGCGTGCCGAGGCCTCCACACGTGAACGCCTGGGTGATCTCAATGGTGCCGCCAGCGCCTACGCGGCGCTGGGTGACACGTTGTCGGCGACACGGATCCGACTCGTTCGAGCAAGCACGTCCAGGCGTCTGGCGCTTCGTCAGCGCCTCATGTCGATCATTCGGCGGCGTCCGGACTCCTGGGAGGCCGAGCGGGCAATCGAGATCCTCGATGCGGCGCGGGTGCGCCTAACGGCTCGCGAGGAGCTTGCCGTCGCACACATGGCGGCGGAACGAGGGCTGTGGAGCCGGGCGGCAATCGCCTACGGTCGCGTGGCGCGGAACTCCGGGTTGTCGTCGGCCCAGCGATATGCGTATGGGGTCGCGCTCGCACGCTCGGGCCGGAACCAGAGCGCCGCGCGGACACTCGCTCGCATTCGCGCACCGTCGCCGCTGCTTCCCGCAGCCACGTACCAACGCGCCCGCGCGCTGCTCGGGGCGCGCCAGCCAAAGACCGCGCGGACCGTACTGCGTGACCTCATTCGACGTCACCCGCGCGACACGCTGGCCGGATCCGCACTCGTGCTCCTTGCCGACCTCGCTATGGATGAGCGGCGCGATGCCGATGCGCGCGCTGCGCTTCGTCGGGCGTATCGCGACTTTCCGACCATCCCCCAGGCCGCGCAGGCGCGCTACCGGGCCGCGATCATCGCCTTTGCGGCGCGCCAATACCACACGGCAGTGAACGAGCTCGATTCACTGCTCGCTCTGCACCCCAATGCAGACGAGGCGATCGCCGCGCGGTACTGGATGGGGCGCGCGTTGCTCGCCACCGGTGACACGATGACCGCGCAGGCTCGGTGGCGCACCGTTGCGTCCGGCTATCCCCTCACCTACTACGGGATGCTCGCCGCACAGCGACTCGGCGAGCTGCCCTGGGCGCCTCCGGCGATGCCCGATTCGTTCGCCGAGATCGAGAGCTTGTCCGAGGCGATGGAGCGCGTCGAGCAGCTCGAGAAGGTGGGTATGGACAGCGAAGCCCGCGCCGAACTGGAGGCGTTGGCGGAGGCGGCAGACTCGACTGCGGCGCGTCGTCTGGCGACGGCGTACCTCATGCGCGAGCACGGCCTCATCTCTCGCGCGGTACAGCTAGGGTGGCGCGCGGTGCGCGCGTCACCATCCGCGGATGCGCGAGCGTACCGGCTCATCTACCCCATCGTGCATCGTGAGGCGATCATCGTCGAAGCACAGCGACGCGGGATCGATCCGGCACTCGTCGCGGCAATCATTCGCCAGGAGTCGGGGTTCAACCCGCGTGCAACATCGAGCGCGGGCGCTCGTGGCCTGATGCAGATGATGCCGTCGGTGGGTCGTGCGGTGGCGCGCAGCATCCAGGTGCCGGGATGGCGTACGGAGCTCCTTTATCAGCCGGACATCAACCTTCAGCTTGGCGTGCGCCACCTCGAGGCATTTCTGTCTCGGTACGAGGCTCCCTATGCGCTGGCTGCGTACAACGCGGGAGAATCCCGAGTCGTGCGGTGGCTTCGGCGCCCGGGGGCGCGTGATCCTGAAATGTTCGTCGAGAGAATTCCCTTCACCGAGACGCGAGACTACGTCCGAATCGTGCTGCGCAACCGCGCCATGTATCGGGCTCTCTACATGTGGTGACAGAGAGGCCTAGCGCACCAGGCGCCCCTGCCGAGCGAGACATCGGCCTCTCCATCCGCAGAGAGATCACGCGGAAGGCTCTTCACCTCGTCTTCACAGCCGTTCCGATGGCTTACGCCGCTGGCATGAGCCAACTGGCGATCACCTTCGCGCTCGCATGGGCGCTGGTCGTCGCCGTAGTCGTCGAGATCGCCAGAGCCAGAAGTGACCGTGCGCGCAGCTTCTTCAACGCCAGGGTGAGGGGACTTCTGCGCGCCCACGAAACAGGCGGGCTCTCCGGCGCCACCTGGCTCATCGTGGCGCTTCTCGTCGCAGCTGTTGTTTTCCCGCGCGACGTGGCGATCGCAGCGATGGGTGCGGTCGCGGTCGGCGATGCGGCGGCTGCGATCATCGGTCGGGCCTTGGCAGCTCCAGGGAATCAGCGGAAGTCGCTCGGGGGGAGCGTTGCCTGCTTTGCGGCGAGCGCTTTCATGGCGCGTGCGATTGCGAATTTTTCATGGAGCGAGGCGCTTGTCGTCGGCATTCTGGCAGCGTTTGCCGAGCGACCGCGTCGACCGTTCGATGACAATCTGCGCGTCGCGCTCGCGACGGGATGTGGTATCCTGTTGTGGCGTATGGGGTTCTCTTGACAAAATCTCTAGCTGCGCATATATAAGGCCCGCGAGCCAACGCCGGCTCGCTCCGTCGCAGCTGCCCCGGGGGCACCCGCGGCGGACTCGTATCATCCCGCAGGAGGCAGCTCGAATGGCCAGAGGGAAAGTGAAATGGTTCAATGACGCCAAGGGTTACGGCTTCATTGAGCAGGAGAGCGGTGAGGACGTCTTCGTCCACTTCTCCGCTATCGCGATGGAGGGATTCAAGACTCTGTCGGAAGGGCAGGAGGTCGAGTTCGAGATCCGCACCGGAGAAAAGGGACTGCACGCCGCGAACGTAGTGCGCGTCTGACGTCGGCTACACTCTCGGCCGTTCGATCCTGTCTACGCCTGCTGACCCTTCGGCAGGCGTTGACGTTTTGGTAGCTTTCGAGGATGTCGCACCCACCGCCGCGTCCCCGGCTCTTCCTCATCGACGGCTACGCGCTGATCTACCGCGCGTTCTACGCGCTCATCGCTCGCCCGCTCACGACGAGCCGGGGTGAGAACACATCCGCGGCGTGGGGAATCGCGAACTTCCTGCAACGACTGCACGCCGAGCACGCTCCTGAGTACCTCGGCTGGGTGCACGATTCCGGGCTCTCCTTCCGCCACGAACGCTACCCGGCTTACAAGGCCACCCGCCAGAAGCTCACCGACGAGCTCCAGTCCGACTTCGATCGCGGCATGGAGCGGATCGCAGACATGCTGCGGGCATATCGGATTCCCATCCTTGCGGTGGAGGGATACGAAGCAGACGACGTCATCGGCACATTAGCCTGCCGCGGGGCAGAGATCGGCGTGAACGTCGTCGTCGTATCGGGCGACAAGGATTTTCAGCAACTCGTGCAGCCGGGCGTTTGGCTCCTCAACCCGGGACGCGGCGGCCAAGCCGCGGTGGAGGAGCAGTGGGTGAGCATCGACAACGCGAGCGAGCGGCTCGGGGTCGCGCCCGCGCTCGTGACCGATTACCTCGCGCTGGTTGGAGATTCATCCGACAACGTTCCCGGCGTGCCCGGTATCGGCGACAAAACGGCGCGTGATCTCGTCCAGGAATACGGGCCGATCGACGAGATCCTGGCTCACGCCGCGGACATTCAGAAGAAGCGACCGCGTGAGGCGCTGCTGGATCCCGAGAACGCGGCGCGCGCGCGTCTTTCAAAAGAATTAGTCACCATTCGCGATGATCTCCCGATCACGCTCGACCTCGAGCACCTTCGCGTTCAGCCACCAGACACGACGCGGTTGCGTGGACTGTTCGTCGAGCTCGAGTTTCACAATCTGGCCCGCGATCTCGCTCCGGAGGTCGTCGAGGCACCCGAGCGTCCCGCGATTCGCTACGAAACGGTGAGCTCGCTCGAGCGAATGCGCGAAGTGGTGGCGTTGGCACGTGCGGCTCCCCACATCGCAATCGATACTGAGGTCGTGGCGGACGCCACCAGCCCGATGCTCATGGATCCGTTCCGCTCGACGCTTGTCTCCCTTTCCATCGCGATCGCTCCCGGGGAAGCGTTTTACTTCCCATTGCGACACCGCCAGCGGGCCGCGACGCAGGGTGAGCTGCTCGCCGACATTCCAGGAGACCGCGCGCCAACGGATGCGCGCGAGGACCGCGGGCTCGTGATGGGAGGTGACGAGGCTATCGCGGTCGAGCGCGGAATGCACGCCGGCTCGGCGGCGATGGCGGAAGGCGCGGCCATGGCGAAATCGCGTCGCAAGAAGAGCGGCGCGACCGCCTCACGAGTCGAGCCGGACTCGATCGCTGCCCGTGCGCTCGCGCGGGGAACGCCCGTCATTCGAAATCTTCCGGCGCTCTCGTCGGCCGAAATGAAGCCACTCCGCGACCTCCTCGAAGATGCGTCGGTCATCAAGATCGAGCAGAACTCCAAGTTCGATCTGCTTGCGCTTCGTCGCGCGGGTGTCGAGGGACGCGGACTCGATTTCGATACGATGCTCGCCAGCTACGTTCTCGATCCAGGTCGCCGCTCGCACGGTCTCGATGTCCTGGCGCTGGAGTTCCTCGATCACCGAATGACGTCGCTTCAGGAGCTCTGCGGAAAGGGGAAAACGATCATCCCGTTCGATGAGTGTCCCGTCGATTGTGCGCGCGACTACTCCTGCGAAGACGCCGACATGGCGCTTCAGCTCCACGATCGGTTCGCGCCGCAGCTCCAGGCGTACGATCTCGTTCGCCTCTTTCGAGAGATCGAGATGCCGCTCGTCCAGGTGCTCGCGCGTATGGAGCAGGAAGGCGTGTCGATCGACACGGAGTGGTTTCGCTCACTCAAGGAGCGATTCCAGGCCGAGCGGAAGGCGGTCGAGCGCGAGATCTACGAGGTGGCGGGTGTGGAGTTCAACATCAACTCCAACCTTCAGCTGCGCGAGATTCTGTTCGACCGACTTCAACTTCCGGTCTTGAAGCGAACCGCAACCGGGCCGTCGACCGATGCCAGCGTGCTTCAGGAGCTGGCCGAGCAGGGCCATGCGCTGCCGGAGCTGCTCATGGAGTATCGCGAGCTCTCGAAGCTGGAGAGCACATACCTCGACACCCTCCCTGCGCTGGTGCATCCCGAGACCGGACGGCTGCACACCTCGTTCAACCAGACCGTGGCATCGACGGGCAGACTGTCCTCGAGCGATCCCAACCTTCAGAACATTCCCATCAGGCGCGAGCTGGGACGCGATATTCGTCGCGGATTCATTCCACGGGGCGGCTGGCGCTTCCTGGCCGCCGACTATTCGCAGATCGAGCTTCGACTGCTCGCGCACCTGTCCAGTGACCCGGCGTTCGTGGATGCGTTTCGCGCCGGTGGTGACATCCATCGGCAGACTGCCGCGATCATCTTCGGCGTTCCCGTGGATGCGGTGACGCCTGAGATGCGTGCGCGGGCGAAGACGATCAACTTCGCGACCATCTACGGACAGGGCGCGCACGCGTTGTCGCGGCAGCTGCGCATCGAGTTCGCCGAGGCAAGAGCGTTTATCGCGGCGTACTTCGAGCGATTCCAGGGAATCCGGGCGTATCTCGATTCCATGATCGGGTTCGCGCGCGAGCATGGCTTCGTGCAAACGATCTTCGGGCGGCGACGCTACATCCCCGAGCTTCGCGACCGCAACTTCAATGTGCGCGCGTTTGGCGAGCGTACTGCCGCCAATTCGCCGATCCAGGGATCTGCCGCGGACCTGATCAAGATCGCGATGATCCGCATCGACGCTGCGCTCCGTTCGGACTCCTTGCGGGCGAAGATGCTGCTCCAGGTGCACGATGAGCTCGTGTTCGAGTGCCCGCCTGAGGAGCTCGACGCGGTGGGGGTCATCGTTCGGCGCGAGATGGAGGAGGCCGCGGAGCTATCGGTTCCCCTGGTCGTGGATATCGGTATTGGCGACAACTGGTTGGAGACGAAGGGTTCCTGACGAACCTTTTGGATCGTCTCATTTTCAGCCAGTACCTCTCGCATTCTGCGGCGTTCATCGCATTTCGGAGCGTGGAGAATGCGGGAGACGCCCGTTCTGGAACGCCTAAGCGGTTGTCTTATAGGGGATTACCAGAATGCCTCCACACGGCACCCCCATTGCTTTTCCTGAAGGCCGTTCGTGCCCCTATATCCGCTGAAGGCATGGTCTACCATGATTCGCCATAAACGCAGGGCAGGGTTCACTCTGATCGAGCTGTTGATCGTGGTCGTGATCATCGGAATTCTCGCGGCCATCGCGATTCCGAAGTTCGCGAACACGAAGGGCAAGGCTTACGCGGCGTCGATGCGTAGCGACCTGCGCAACCTCGCGGTTGCCCAGGAGTCGTATATGTACGACCACGCCGTGTACGCGGGCTCACTAGCGCCGATGAACGTCACGCCGTCGAGCGGGGTGACGATCACGATCGGTGCCGCGCATGCGCAGGGCTGGAATGCGCAGGCCGAGCACTTCATGGCGAGCCCGATTCGCTGCTACATCTTCGTCGGCAACGCGGCACTTCCGCCAGCGACGACCGACGGCATCGTGGTCTGTCAGTAAAGGAGCTGTAGCCTCGAGGGGTGGATAAACCGCAGCGCAGCGTCGAGTACCTGGAGTTCGCGAAGCGTCGCGACGGAATGATCCACGCGATGGACGGTGGCCTCTGGCTTCACCGGCACGTGTGGAAGGGGCAGAAAATGGCGCACCTCGTGTCGACAGACCGAGGGCGCCTTGTCGCGTATGGGCAGGCGGTCGGGCTGCCAGAAAGCCGCCTTCAGTTCAAGCCACTCAAGGACCCGAGAACCGGTGAGCGCCACGATGCCTGGCACTGGGACCTCGTGGGCGTCTGGCTTCCGGAAACGCTGGGTGAGGAGTAGAAGACCCTACGTCTCCGACCGCACGCGCTCCTCCGCCTCACGAGCGGCGCGCTCGCCGACGCGCACGTTCACGAATGAGAGGATGATTCCTCCCAGGGCGAAGAACGCGATGATCGAGAGAATGCCGTGACGGCTCGATCCCGTTCTCCCGATCACCCACGCGAACAGCAACGGTCCAAAAATCCCGGCGAACTTGTTGAAGACGCTGAAAAATCCGAAGAACTCGCCTGACTTGTGTCGCGGGATCATGCTCGCGAATAGCGATCGCGAGAGTGCCTGCGTGCCGCCTTGCACCATGCCCACGAGCGCCGCGAGGGCGTAGAAGTGCGCCGCGGTGGTCATGCGATAGCCAAGAATGCTGATACCCGTGTAGACCAGGAGCCCGAGGAAGATCGCGCGCTTGGCGCCGATCCGCCCGGCGAGCATGCCGAACAGGAAGGAGAACGGAATCCCGAGAAACTGTACGATGAGGATGGCCGTGATGATCACATCCTGGGCGATGCCGAGCTCAGTGGCATACGGCGCCGCCGTCTTCTGAATCGTGCTGATGCCGTCGTTGTAGAAGAGGAACGCGAGCAGCATCACAAACGCGTGGCGGTATCCACGCAGCTCGTGGAACGTCTCGCCAAGCCGGGCGAATGCGTGTCTGACGACGTTGCCTCGCGGCGCCTCGTCGGGCTCGAGCAGGCGCGCCGGCTCCGAGACGCCGCGAAAAAGCGGAATGGAGAACAGGAGCCACCACACGGCGACCGATAGGAACGCGAGTCGCGCGGGGAGGCTGGCCTCATCCGGTGTCAGCCCAGGTCCGGATGGCAACCCAAACCATTCCGGCTTCTGGATCCACGCGAGGTTGAGCGCGAGGAGTACGCCACCGCCGGTGTATCCGATCGCGTACCCGGCGGTGGAGACGCGATCCATCTCGCTCTCGCTCGCGATATGCGGAAGTAATGATTCGTAGAACACGTACGTTGCCGCTACAGAGCTCATCGAGAGAACGTACAGCGTCTCCGCCAGTCTCAAGTCTCCGGTGCCGATGAAGAACATCCCGGCGGTGGACATGACGCCAATGATGAGAAACACCGCCAAGAGCTGCTTCTTCCGCGCGGAGTAATCGGCGATAGCGCCAAGAACAGGGGAGAGCAAAGCGACAATGCCAACGCTGATCGCGTTGGCGGTCGCGAGATGCTGATTGGCGACCGGCTCGGCGACGTTCGCTCCGGCGACACGAATGAAGTAGATCGGAAAGACGGCGACCATAATGGTCGTCTGCACGGCCGAAGCGGCCCAGTCGTACATCGCCCAGGAGCGCAACTCGGGGCGATGAAGACCAAGCCGCTCCTTTACGCCCATCTTCCCGTTCGGGGGCCTCCCTCGTCTCTCGGCGGTCGTCTCCATATCGCTCCTTTCCGGATCTCGCTCGAGCCAGGCGTTGACGCGTGCCGTTCGGAACTCGATGTTTGCCACATGCCAGCGAGACGGCGTGCCACATGGCGCGCCACCTTCCTCTCGATCGCGCTCGCCGCGCTCTCTGCGTGCGAGCCCGCCGGCCGATCGCCCCGAGGCGACACAACACTCGCACCCTCGGTGGGTGCTGTCGAGTCGTTGCCGCCTGGAGCGGCGTCCCGTCGCTGGGACGCGAGCGCCGGGAACGTCCTGCTCATTCACGACGATTCCGTGGCACGTGCGGTGTTTCCGAGGGTGGCTGAGCTGGATTCGACGGCGCTCCTCAATGAGGCGCTCGTTCGCGGGATGACGGCGGAGGCCATGTCGGCCCGTGGATCGGCCGGCTCAGTGCGGGTCCGCGGTTTCGCCGTGGGCGATGAGGAATGCGCCGTATGGCCGGCGGTTGCGCTGGCGGCTGACTCCTCGGGCGAATGGACAGTCGCCTTTCAGCGCGGCGCGGCGACGCCGATCGACCTCGAGCCGATCGAAGCGCTCGCATCGCCGGACTCAGCGCGGCTCGCGGCCCGGCTGGCGCGCCTGGCCGGATCGCTGCCTAACGACACGGCGCGCGTGTTCTACGGCTTGCCGTTCGTCGTGCGCTCCGCGCACCGCTTCACGGCTGCGCAAGGCACGGAGGTCGTGGTCGCGGAGATCACGCGCCGGGTGAACGTCGAGGCGAATCCCCGCGAGGAGAATCTGTTGCTCATCGCAGAGCGCCAAGGAGGAGCGAGCGCCTCGTGGCGAGTGACGTACGTCGAGCGCGCCTCAGGAGACGAGCTTGCCGTTGAGCGCGCGATTCCGCTCGCCGCCGTACGGCTCGGCGCCTCGGCGACGCCGACGCTCGTGCTCGAGCGCGCGGGCGGGGACTGGGTGGCGTACGCGCTCGTGCAGCGCGAGCCCGACGGTGCCTGGCGTGAGAGCTGGGAGAGCGCTCACTCCGGCTGTTGAGTTGCGACCGTCTCCTGTTGCTCCGGCGATCGCGGCCGTGAACGGCGCTCGGCGACGTCGGACGCAATCTCCGTCAACATTCGGCGGAACCGGCTGGAGGCGAGGACGTACAGGCCGCCATAGCCGACGATCCAGAGGGCGAGGACCGTCGTCAGCAGCGAAAGACGCGGCCATCCCCAGCCAAGGACGACGAGGATCAACGTCACCAGCGCTGTGAGGACGCGCAGCGCCCTGAACTTCAGTCGGTAGCTCACGCGCCACGGACCGCCGCCCCAGGCGCTCAGTGTCGCTGTGCCGCGGCTGATGATCGCGAGCCATCCGATCGGTGCGAATCGCCACGGTGGCGGCATCTCGAACAATACCTCGGCGGGTACCGTGCGCTGGGTAGTGGCCCCGAGCGCCGACATCGCGCCCTCGAGACGCGCGAGCACTGCCTGCGTCTGGTGAACGGTCGTGCCGCTGCGGAGGAGGAAAGAGCGCCTCACGAGTTCAACTCCTCATACGTGCCCGAGCGCGGCGGGTGGCGCCGCGTGTCCGCGTCTCACGCCCAGGAGAACAAGCGTGAGCGCATACGGCAGAACCAGAAAGAGCTGATAGGGGACGGACCAGCCCATTGCTTGAAAAAAATACTGCAGCGCGCTGGCTGCCCCGAACACGAGGGCAGCAATCCCCGCGCCCACCGGGTGCCAGCGGCCGAGTACAACGATCGCAATCGCGATGAAGCCCCGACCAGCCGACATCCCCTCGGCGAACGTTCCCGACTGTGCCAGGACCAGCGATGCACCGCTCACGCCACCGAGCATCCCTCCGAACAGAATCGCGCCGGTCCGTACGCGACCTACCGAGATTCCGGCGGCGCGTGCGGCCTCCGGCCCCTCGCCCGTCGCGCGCAGCGATAACCCGGCATGCGTCCGATACATCCACCACCATGTCGCCGGAATCAGCAGGTATGCGAGGTACGTGAAGAGCGGTTGGGTAAAGAGGGCGCGGCCGAGGAGGGGGATCGACGAGAGCCCGGGAAGCGCTACCGGCGCCATCGTTGGGATCGTGAGCGCAGCTCCCCCGGCTCCGTACATCACACGATAGAGTGCCCCGGTCAGTCCCAAAGAGAGAAGAGTTACCGCGGTTCCGGTGATGATCTGGTCTGCACGTGCCCCCACCGCGAACGCGGCAAACACAGCAGCGGTGGCCACTCCAGCCGCGCCGGCTCCGGCCACTCCGCCGGCACCACTCGTGCTCGCGCCGACGAGCGCTCCGAACGCGCCTGCCAGGATGATACCCTCGAGCCCGATGTTGATGACCCCGGAACGCTCGACCACCGTCTCGCCGAGCGCGGCGAGCGCCAGCGGCGTAGCCGTCCGCACTGTCGCTTCCAGGAGCCCTTCGACCGCTCCGATCATGCGGTGCCGACTCCCAGAGGAGGCGCGCTCGGGCCTGAGTCGTGCGCACCGTACGGCGGCGCAGCGTCGCTCTCGTTCGGTACGGCCGCGCTACGCCGCCAGCGCTCGGCGAGCACGAGCGCGAGGACGAGGACGGCCTCGACCGCCGTCACCACGACGGAGGGTATGCCGGCTTCTCGCTGCATCGCGAGGGCTCCCGACTCGAGCCCACCGAACAGGATCGCCGATGGAATGATCGCCAGAGGGTCGAGGCGAGCGAGGAGCGCGACGACGATGGCCGTGTACCCGTAGCCGGCGGAGAGATTCTCGTAGAGAGCGAACGTCACTCCGGAGACCTCGACGGCGCCGGCGAGCCCGGCGAGCGCGCCGCTGACGAGAAATGTGCCTCCGGCGACGCGTGCGACATCGATACGACCGGCGACGCGTGCGGCATTCGGGCTGGCGCCAACGACGCGCACGCGAAACCCTGCGGCGGTCGAGCGCAGCCACCACCACAGCGCCGGCGCGATCAGGAGCGCGACTGCGAACCCGACATGGAGTCGCGTGCCAGAGACGAGTCGTGGAAGCCGTGCGGTCTCCGCGATCGGTGCGCTCTGCGGGTAGATGCCTAACGGCTCCTGCAGGGGCCCGTGTACGAGAAGCGAGACGAGGTGGAGCGCGACGAAGTTGAGCAGAATCGTCGAGATGACCTCGAGCACACCACGGCCGCGACGAAGCGCCTCAGCGACGGATGCCCAGAGAAGGCCCGCCGCCGCGCCCGCGAGGAGCGGGAGCGTGAGGGCGAGAGGCGCGGGAAGCGCGCTGGCGAATAGTCCGATCGTTGTTCCAGCAGCAGCGCCCACGAGCAGTTGGCCCTCCGCGCCGATATTCCAGATCCCCGCGCGGAAGGCGAGCGCGACGCCAAGCCCAGCCAGCATGAGAGGGGTGGCGCGCACGAGCGTCGCAGAGAGAAAAGCGTTCGCGCTTCCGAACGAGCCGCGCCACAGCGCGCCGATCGCACGTGCAGCATCGTAGCCGGCGGCGTGAAGGAAGCCGGCGAGCAGAGTGAGTGAGAGCGCGAGTACGGCCAGGGCGAGCAGGAGGCTCGGGCCGCGCGCATCGCGGATTCGTCGCACGCGCTAGTCTACGCGCGACGGTGTGTCGCCGCACCCCCGCGCAATCTGATCGCTCAGACCACGGCCTGGCGAAGGCGCAACAGGCGCCGAATGGCCAGGATGCCAGCGATCGGCCCGAGCGCCAGCATCGCGAATGCCGTCGGCCAACCGGCGATCGCGACTACGGGAGGCACGAGCTGGATGGAGATGAGGGTGAGGAAGAATCCGAGGCAGGTCTGCATCGTGAGCGCTGTTCCTACGGCGTGTGCTGGCACCGCCTCGGTGACGAGCGCACTGAATTGTGCGCTATCGGCGATGACGAAGAAACTCCATATGGCGACCATCGCCGCAGTGAGCCGCAGGTCGAGCCCGAAGAACAGACCGGCAAGTAGCGCGCAGCCTCCACTTGCGGCGAGGGCGATCGAAATCAGCCGCTCCCGGCCACGGCGGTCGGCGGTGACACCGCCCCACACGCAGCCGGCCGCCCCGACGGCGATGACGGCGAACACGGTGAGGGCGAGAACGCTCTCGTTAGGTACTCCTCCCGTCGCTGCCACGCTGGCCGCGAGGAACGCGGGAATCCATGCCCAGAAGGAGTAGAGCTCGAACATGTGGCCGAGATAGCCGCCGGTCGCCAAACGCCACCGTGGGATGCGTGAGACCGTACCGACGAGGCCCCAGGAGAACGGCCGTGGAGCGAAGGGGTAGGGGCCGTCGCGGTACGCGAGCACCACGAGGGCCGCACCGGCGATCGCGCACGCGGAGGACCCGGCGACGACGGTCGAGATGCCCTGCCAGGCGAACGCCTTGATGAGAAATGGCAGCGCCTTGCCGACGGTCAGCGCGCCAACGATCACGCCAATCGCCAGCCCGCGTCGTGCGCGAAACCACGTCGCCGCCATCTTCATCGCCGGAGGATACACGCCGGCGAGGAAGAACCCGGTGAGAAAGCGGGAGACGAGTGCGACTGAGTACTGGTCGCTCGTGAGCAGGAGTCCGTTGGCCAGCGCGGCGGCAGTCGCACACGCGCCGACATAGTAGCGCGATGGTACCACATCGGCGAGGTTGAGGATCGCCGCTGTCGCGGTCCCCACGACGAAGCCCAGCTGCACGAGTGCCGTGAGCCACCCCACTTCCGTCCTGTCGAGCGCCCACCGGGACTGGAGAATCGGCGCGACAGCCGTCCCAACGAACCACACCGACATCCCGAGGAGCTCGGCCAGTGCAAGCAGTCCGAGCACGCGCCAGCGGTCGGGATGTGTGTCGCCGGTCATCGTTAGGCGCCGAGCATCGCCCGGCCGATCGCGGCGGCGTCGCGCGGAGTCTCGCGAACGGTCCCGCCGAAGACCACTACGACACGGTCAGCCAGCTCGAGTAGCTCGTCGAGATCGCTCGAGTACACCGCGACGGCCGCCCCGTCGTCGCGCGCCGCCTGGAGGCGCGCCCGAACGGCAGCAGCCGCGCGAACATCGAGACCTTGCGTCGGATTCTGGGCCACCACGAGCGACGGCCGGCCATCGAGCTCGCGTGCGAGCACGAGCTTCTGCTGGTTCCCGCCGGAAAGCGTCCGAACCGGCGACATGATACTCGCCGCCCGAATACCATTCCGAGTCACGAGCTCTCGTGCGCGATCGGCGATCGCGGGCCAGCGCATCTGCCCACGCGTGCGAGCCGAGTCACGGAGCGCGATGTTTTCGACCACCGAGAAGGACGGGATGATCGCGTCGCGCTGGCGATGCTCCGGAACGAACGCGATCTCGCTCGGTAATCGCGCTCGACCTCCGGTCGGCAGCAGGCGGCCAGCGAGCGTCAGGAGCAGCTCCTGATAGCCGGATCCTTCGACGCCTGCCACGCCTACGATCTCACGCGCGCGAATCGCGAGCGTCACCGATCGGAGGCGTGGAACGTCACCGCGTCGTATTTCGAGGTCCTCGAGTTGGGCCACAATCTCGCCGGGATCGCCGGCGGCCGAGATGCCGACCTCACTCGACGAGCCATCGGGAAACATCGCACGGGCGAGGTCACTCTCCGACGCCTCTCGTGCTCGCGTCGTCAACACGGTTCGACCGCGACGCAGGACCGTCACGTCGTGGGCGACGGCGAGCGCCTCACGCAGCTTGTGCGTGATCAACACGATGGTGGCGCCACGGTCCGCGAGACGCCGGAGCAGTCGCATCAGCTCCTGGGCGTCGGGAGGGGCGAGCATCGCGGTGGGCTCGTCGAGGATCAGAATGCGTGCACCGCGGGCCAGTGCCTTGACCACCTCCACCTTCTGCTGGGCGGCCACCGACAGGTCGCCGACGCGCGCGTCAGGATCGAGGTTGAGCGATGCCCCTGCCGCGACCGTTCGAACCCGCTCGACTGCCTCACGAGGGTGAAAGCGGCCGTGCCCGCCGAGCGCGACGTTCTCGGCCACCGTCATCGCCGGCACGAGCGAGAAGTGCTGCTGCACCATGCCGACGCCGCGTTGAATGGCATCGCTCGCCGTGCGGAGCATGACGGGCTCACCAGCCACGGAGACGGTTCCCGAGTCCGGGCGCTCGAGCCCGTACGCAATGCGCATGAGCGTTGTCTTGCCGGCGCCGTTCTCGCCGAGGAGCGCGTGGACCGTTCCACGTTTGGCAGACAATGACGCACCGTCGAGCGCGACGACCTTATCGAATCGCTTGACGATCGACTGAAATGAGAGCGCCAGTTCGCTCACAGTCCCGTTGGCGCCTCGACGAACACCCACGGGAGACCGAACGTCTTTGCCACATGTGCAGCGAGCGCCTGCACACCCAGCGTCTCGGTGGCGTAATGGCCGGCGTAGATGATGGTGAGACCAGCTTCTTCCGCATCGATCGCCGTCCAGTGCGGTCCCTCGCCGACGATGAGCGTATCGAGGCGAGACGACGTCGCCTCGCGAAGCGTGTCCTGCCCAGCGCCTGCGCCGGTGCAGACGCCCCATCGCCGCGTGGTCTTTCCGTTGACCTCTCCGGCGACGCGCACGTCGTGTCCGTGCTGGCGAGCGAACTCAGTCGCGCGCTGCACGAGATCCGCGGTGGCGACCTCGCTCGTCCCCGAGACGCCAATGTCGACCGTCTTGTAGCGGGCGAACCCCGCGGACGGCTCGAGGCCAAGCGCCTGGGCGAGTAACACGTTGTTTCCGTAGTGCGGGTGCAGGTCCAGGGGGAGGTGGGAGCTGTAGACGGCCACTTCGTGCTCGAGCAGCAGGCGCAGGCGCCGCAGAAAAGGGCCGCGGAGCGGCTGCACACCGCTCCAGAACAGGCCGTGGTGCACGATCAGGAGGTTCGCGCCGGCGTCAACTGCGGCCCTGATCGTCCGCTCGCGCGCGTCGACCGCCGAGGCTACCTTCGCGATCTGCGCATCCGTCTCGACCTGGATGCCATTGATGGCACCGCTGAAGTCTGGGATCTCGTCGACGCGCAGCAGCGCATCGAGATGGTCGGCAATCTCGGCGACGGTGGTCACGCTACGGCCCGCCAGTCCCGGTTGTGTCGACGAACTCGATCCGCGGCGGACGAAGATCGCCGCTCGCAAGGCGCCTCTCCACCGAATCGATCCGCGCCATCACGTTCGGAGGAACGCGATCGCGCCACGTCGGGTTGAGAACGAACCTCGTCACCTCGCTGGAACTTCCCAGGCGAATGACTCGGCCGCGAAAGCGACGCTCCTTCACTTCGCGCGCGACCGAGAGGAACGCGCGAGGCAGGTCGATGACGACGCTGCCGATGATCACGTCGGGAGCAACCGCATTCTGATCGACATTCGCGCCGAACACAGCCGTGTTTCGCGATTCACGCGCCGCCTGGAAGATGCCGAGCCCTGCGGCGTCGGCGTTCTGGAAGATGAAGTCGGCACCCTGGCGGATCTGAGCGATCGCCTGCTCCTTCCCGGCGCTGGCGTCTTCCCAATTTCCGACGTACGAGACCAACACACGGACCGCGCGGTTCGCCGATCGTGCTCCTGCCTCGAAAGCGGCGAAGCTGCTGCGAACCGGCGGGATCTCGGTGCCGCCGATCGCTCCAATGACATTGGAGCGCGTCATGGATCCGGCGAGCACACCCGCAACGTAGGACGGATCCTCGAATCCGAATACCATCGGAGAGACGTTAGGCGCAATGCGGTTTCCCGATGTCGTGATGAACACGGTTCGCGGAAAATCCGGCCCCACCCGCTCGGCGGCATCCTGAAACTCGAAGCCATGCCCGAACACGAGCTGGTAACCCTCGGCGCCGTAGTGGCGGAAGTTCTCCTCGAAATCCGCCGGCGTACGAGTCTGGATGTGGCTCACGTCAGCGTCGAGCGAGTCGCGGATCCACGTGAGGCCTTCGTATGCGCCGCTATTCCACGCCTGATCGGATATCGGACCGGGGGTCAACAGGGCGACGCGGAAGCTGCTATCGCCCTCGGCCGGAGCTCGCGAGCCCTCCTCCGACGCGCTGCACGCGAGCGCGAGCAGGAGTGGAAAAACGTGGACAAATGTGGACAATCGGCGCATGGCAGCTGGCATTCGTGGGATAAGCGCTGGCGGCACCAGTGGATGCGCGCGTGGAAAACAAATCGCGAGGTGGGAGCTCCACCTCGCGAAGTATACGCCGCTGACGATCCGCCGGTGAGATCAGCGCACGACTGCGACCGGCTGCTTGTCCTTGCTCATTTGGTCGGGCTGGCGGTGTGCCATGTCGGACATGTCCGCGATGCGCACCGTGCCGTTGATGCGGCCGCCTTCCGCGACGGCGATCGATTTCGTGTTGATGTCGCCGACGATCGTCGAGGTTGCCTGCACCTCGAGTCGTTCGGTGGCGCTCACCGTTCCCTGCACCTTGCCGCCGATCACTGCTTCCCGCGTGGTGATATCACCTTTCACCTCACCCTGCCGACCGATGAGCACTTGACGTCCGGCGCGGACGGAGCCCTCGATACGACCTTCGATCTTGATGACTCCTTCGGTCTCAATGTCCCCGACGACGCGCATTCCGGCCGCGATGATCGAGAGTGTGACCTCGCTGCCGTTTCCGCCGGATTTCATCTCGCCCGTCGACGTGGGCGTGTCCTTGGTGAAGATCGCCATTGCCTCATTCCTTCTTCCGGGTGATGAGCAGCATCGGGTCCACAGCGGCGCCGCCCTGCCGAACCTCGAAGTGGAGGTGTGGCGCCGTGGACTGGCCAGTGTTACCGGACATCGCGATGTGGCGGCCGGCGGAGATCTTTTCTCCAAGCTTCACGAGGATCTCGCTCGCGTGGGCGTACAGACTTTCGTAGCCATCGCGGTGCTCGATCCGCACGAACTTGCCGTACCTCGCGTCGTCCCCCACTTCGACGACTGTCCCTCCTCCTGCGGCACGAATTGGCGTGCCGGTTGGGACGGCGACATCGAGACCGGGGTGTGGTCCGCTGTACATCGTCGAGTCGGCGCTGCCGCGTGTCACGTATCCCTCGACTTCGAGCGGCCAGATGGTGGGAAGCGTTGGTACTGCGGTGTCCGGCTTTGGCGGCGGTGGAGGTGGCGGCTCCGCGGTCCGCTCGCGCGTCGACGCCGGCGTGGTCGAGGACATCATCTGCTGCACCTGGAGGAAGCGTCGCTCCATTTCGGCAAGCCGGAGCTGGAGGGTGTCGACTTGTTGCACGTCCTTCGTTAGGCTCGCGACGCGATTGGTGAGGAACGGGACGCGGGCCGCCTGGGAGGCGAGGTACACCCAGCTGGCTCCGCCGACGGTGAGGAGCACCGCGCCGAGGGAGAGGGCGATGCGAAGGAGGCGGACCTGTCGCTGGGTGAGGATGATCGTGCGATTGGCCAGCCCGGATTCGCGCTGGACCTGGATGATCATCGATCCGGCGTGCGGCGTGTAGATGTTGCCGTATCCCTGGGATCGTGAAGTGGGCTCGGTCATGTTGTGTCGCGTCGTGGGCCGAGGATGAGGTCGAGGAGTCGCTCCAGATCGTCGGCCGAATAGAATGAAATGGCGATAGTGCCGCGATAATCACGCGATACTGTCACTGTTATGTCGGTCTGGAGGTGCCGCCGGAGCTGCTCCTCTACGCTGCGCACTTCGGAGTCCTGGCCAGGCACCTTCACAACGGGCCGCCGCTTGTCGGGGCGCGCTTCCCGCGCGCGCGCCTCGATGTCTCGGACTGAGAGTCCCTTGCCGACGACGTCTCGGGCCGCGGCGACTATCGCTCGCTCATCCTCGAGAGTCAGCAACGCTCGCGCGTGGCCGAGACTCAGCTCGCCGTCGCGGACCATCCGCTGGACAGGCTCAGGCAACTGAAGCACGCGCAGGGTGTTGGCGATCGTCGATCGGTCTTTCCCGACGAGCTCTGCCACGCGCTGTTGGGTCAGCCCGAAGTCCTCGATGAGGCGCTGGTACCCTTCCGCTTCTTCGACCGCGTTCAGGTCCGCTCTCTGGAGGTTCTCGACGAGGGCGAGGGTAAGGAGTGTGCGATCGTCGATATCTCGGACGACGACGGGGATGTCGGCCCACCCGAGCTGCGTGGCAGCACGGAGCCGGCGCTCGCCGGCGATGAGCTGGTAGCTGTTCTGACCGGCCGGGCGCACGACGATAGGCTGAAGGAGGCCGTTCGCCTCGAGGCTCGCCGTGAGCTCCGCGAGCTCCTCCGGGCGGAACTCCTTCCTGGGCTGATAGGGGTTCGGCCGGATGGATCCCAGGGGCACGCGCTGGAGTCGCTCGCCGCCGGCGGTGGCGGGAGGCGCGGCGGTGGCGATGAGCGCCTCGAGGCCGCGGCCGAGTCGGCGTGGCTTGTCGACGGACATGGGGGAGGACCGTGGGTTGAGCCAGAAACCGCCGGGCGTGCACAGGCGCGCCGGGGCGCTTTCAGGCTAGGTACTGACGAGCGTCGGAACGGCCCCGTCACCCGTGCGTGCCGGGCGCTCGATGAGCTCGCGGGCGATGCTCATGTAGGCCTGTGCGCCGACCGACGCCACGTCGTACAGCAGGATTGGTTTGCCGAAGCTTGGTGCCTCGGCCAGGCGGACGTTTCTGGGGACGACTGACTGGAAGACTTGGGGGCCGAAGTATTCGCGCGCGTCGGCGGCGACTTGGCGGGAAAGGTTGAGGCGCGCGTCGTACATCGTGAGCACGACCCCTTCGATAGCCAGGGTTTCGTTCACACCCCGCTGGAGGAGGTGGACGGTGTTCAGCAGCTGCGAGATCCCTTCGAGCGCGTAGTACTCGCACTGGAGCGGAATGAGGATCGTATCGGCCGCCGCGAGCATGTTGACGGTGATGAGCCCCAGTGACGGCGGGCAGTCGATGAGGATGAAATCGTACTCGCCGCGAACCGGCTCGAGCGCTTCCCGCATCGCGAGCTCACGTGTCTGGTGATCGACGAGCTCGATCTCGGCACCGGCCAGATCGGGCGTGGCCGGCGCCACGTCGAGATGCACGAACTGAACGCCGCGCACGAGCACGTCGGTGATGGGCACTTCGCCAAGGAGCGCGTTGTAGACGGTCTGCGTCATTTGCTCGCGCGAGACGCCAACGCCGCTGGTCGCATTTCCCTGCGGATCGCCGTCGACGAGGAGCGTCTTCTTCTCGGCGGCCGCAAGACTGGCAGCGAGGTTGACCGCGGTGGTGGTCTTACCCACCCCGCCCTTCTGATTGGCGATCGCGATTACGCGTCCCACAAGCAACTCGCGTGAGAAATCACGGGCGGAATATAGCGAGGTGCATTATAGGTGCGAGTGACTGAAGTGCCGCAGACGCAAACGCTCAATCGCCGCGACTCGCTTTTGGAGTGTTGGGAAGTTGCGCGATGATGTCCGGCAGCGGCGGGACATTTCGTGGCCGGGTCACGGACGGCTGGGCGCGAATGACTCGAAGGGAGCCGAATGACCTCTCGCGATGACGAGCCACTCTGCGTCTGACCAAGAAGGACACACCAGAAGCAGAAGCAACAGTCAGCGTCGTCGGCGTGTCACGTGACACCTCAACCAAGCGCGTCACGTGACACGCTCTACCGGACGACATGAAGGCGGCCCCAACCATCGCGTCACTATCGCGGCTGTTTTACAGCAGTATCAAGCCATTTGCATGGATAACGGCCAAGCGCGCAGCGGGCCGGATATTTGACGCCATCGGCTACTTAACACTCTCCAAGAAAAACGGAGCCTCCGCATCGGGGGCCCCTCTCAGCCACGCGGGCTCGCCTAACGCGAAACTGGAACGAACGCCCAACGGCCCGATACCCACACCGAAAGCGTCTGCTGTCCCGGCTCGATCGGCGTCGCGACATCCATCGCCCCCCCGCGCCCCATTGCCATCGCCTGCATCATGAGCGGACGGACCGGTGGCGTCTGCGTGTTGAGCTCAAGCAGCGCGCCAAGTGAACCACCCGCCGCCCTCGCCAGTGCCTCCGCATCCCCGCGCGCACGTGACACCGCCTGCGAGAGTGCGTCATGCCGGGCCGCGTCGCTGTTCGACGCCATGAACTGGATCATGTTCACCATGTTCGCACCCGCCGCCAGAGCTGCATCGATGATCGTGCCGACCTGATCGATGCGACGCACCTCCACGCGCACGGTGTTGTTCGCCACGTAGCCGATCACCCGGGGCCCCGCCTCTGTCCCCTGCCGCGGGCGCTCGTGGTCGTACTCCGGATACAGGTTGTACTCGCTGGTGACGATGAGCTCCGCAGGGATGCCCTTTGCCTTCACCGCATCGATGACGGCGCGCGTCTTCCGCGCATTATCCGCTCCCGCTTGAGCGGCGGTTGCGGCTCGCGTTTGCACCCCGACGGAAACCTGGGCACGGTCCGGCGTGACACGCGCTTCGCCGGTGGCCGAGGTGATGATATCAGGACCTTGCCAGCCCGCGGATGGCTGACCGGTCTGTTGTGCGCCGAGTGGCGTCGCCGCCGCGAGCATCGAAACGAGCATGAAGCGGTGCATGAGAGCTCCCGAGCGAAATGGGTCGCCGGGAATGTACACTGTTCCGTGCGTGGAGTGCCGCGATCAGCGTGGTGCGAGCCGGCGACGCTTTCCGACTTCGAGAACCAGGTTCTGCAAGTCACTCGGCGACACGCCGGGGATGCGCGACGCCTGCGCGAGCGTGCTCGGACGAATCGACGCGAGTTTCTGTCGCGCTTCGAACGACAGCGAGTGCATGTCCTCATACGCGAGATCCGTATCGAGCGCGAATTCGCCCATGCGACGCATCCGCTCGGCCTGATCGCGCTCGCGTGCGAAGTAGCCCTCGTACTTGATCTCGAGATCGGTCGTGATGGCGGCGTCGTCAGGCACGTCACCACCAACGCCAGCCGCATCGAACAACGCGCGGATGGAGACATTCTGTCGCCTCGCAAGCTCGATGATTCGTACCGGCTGCTGAATCGCGCTGCTCCCGACCGATGTCAGTAGATCGTTCACAATGTCCGGTCGCGCGGTCGTCGCCTGTGCAAGCTCGCGCGCACGATCCTCGGCAGCGAGACGCTCCTCCACGACGCGGGCCTCCGCATCACTGAACATTCCGAGACCGAGCGCGATAGGTGCGAGACGGCGAATCGCGTTGTCCTGACGGACGGTGAGCCGGAACTCGGATCGTGATGTGAACAGCCGGTATGGCTCATCGACGCCGCGTGTCACCAAGTCATCGATGAGTACGCCGATGTACGACGTGTGCCGTCCCAGCACGAGCGGTTGGCGCTCGCTGACGAGCAGCGCCGCGTTGATGCCGGCCGCGACTCCCTGCCCGCCCGCTTCCTCGTAGCCAGTCGTCCCATTGATCTGCCCGGCGAAGAAGAGGCCGCGGAGTGCCTTCACCTGGAGTGTCATATCCAGCTGTGTCGGCGGGTAGTAGTCGTACTCGATGGCGTAGCCGGCGCGCGTCATGCGAACGTTTGCCAATCCCGGCACGGCGCGGAGAAACTCGACCTGCACATCGGGAGGAAGCGAGGTCGACAATCCGTTGACGTACAGCTCGTGCGTATCGTGTCCCTCCGGCTCGAGAAAAACCTGATGGCGGTCGACGTCGGGGAACTTCACGATCTTGTCTTCGACCGACGGACAATAGCGCGGGCCGCGCGCGTCGATCGCACCACCGTACATCGCCGATCGCTCAAGGTTGTCGCGAATGATGCGCTTCACCTGGGGACCGGCGTGCGTGATCCAGCAGGGCAGTTGTTGGGGGTGGAGCGACGAACGATCCGTTGGCCAGAAGTGCGACCATCGGAATCCGAAATCGTCGAGCTCGCTCTCCTGGCGCTCAAGATCGGAGTAATCGACCGATCGCCCATCGATGCGTGGCGGAGTTCCGGTCTTGAAACGTGCCGCCGTAAGTCCCAGGCGCTCGAGCTGCTCGGCCAGATGAGTGGCGGCGGCGTCTCCCGCACGACCTCCCGCGATGGCTGTCCCGGTGCCGATATGGATGCGTCCGCGCAGGAAGGTTCCAGTGGTGATCACGACCGCCTTCGCGGCGAAGCGTCGCCCTTCGAGCGTCTCAACGCCGACGACTCTCGGGCCGTCGTCGTCGATCACAAGGCGCGCGACAGTCGCCTGGATGGTCACGAGCCGCTCGTGCGCTTCGAGCAGCGAGCGCACCGCACGGCGATAGAGGCCGCGATCGCACTGGGCTCGCGGAGCCCAAACCGCGGGACCCTTGCTCCTGTTGAGCATACGGAACTGAATCATCGCGAGGTCCGTCGCACGACCCATGATGCCGCCGAGCGCATCGACCTCACGCGCGACGGTCCCCTTGGCAACGCCGCCGATCGCCGGATTGCACGACATCTGCCCGATCGTTTCGAGCGCGCTCGTAATGAGTCCTACGCGCGCGCCGAGACGCGCGGCTGCAACGGCGGCCTCGGTTCCGGCGTGGCCGCCGCCAACGACGACGACGTCGAGCTCCATCTCCGGGGATGCGGACATGATCGAAGAATACTTCATTGAATCGCCGAATGGGCAATGCGCATCTACTTCGCCTGCGATAAGCTCAACCTATTGCGACAATCAGCCATCTGTGTCTCGGGGGTTCTTCGTGCCACTCGCGCTTCCATCGTCCGCACCGACCATTCTCATTCGCAAGTCGGCGTTCGAGCGTATCGGCTTGACGCGCCAGGTCATTGATGCGCGGTTGAATCTCACGCCTGACGAGTTCCGCGTCGAAGCAGGGCTGGTCGCAATTGGTCCGATTCCCGGAGACGACGAGTTGACGACATTCGTCGAGGAGCTCGAACGCGAAGGTCTCGTATACTTCGATGACTTCTTCGACCTGAGCGGCAACTGGCCCGAATGGCTCCGGGTATTCGTCTCGGCCGGCGAGTCCTGAGCGGAACGGTTACCGGCGGCGCGTGACCGGCTCCCGCGGTGGAACGGCAGGAAGCTCGGTGATCGACGGCTCTACCCCTCGGCGGTGGAGCCCATCCCAATTGCAGCGCATGCACCAGCTCGTCCGGAACCATGGCATGAGCGTGTTCCACCCTTTGGACTGCACGCGAAGGGTTCGCTCGTCGCAGATCGGGCACCGGTCGCCTTCCGGGAGAATGAACAGGAAGACGATCGTGGCGACGACGATGCGCAAGACGAAGAACGCGATGAGGACGACGGCGAAGACCACGGGCGCCATCCAGGAATCAGGGCTCTGGCACGATCCCGAGCTCGAACGCCGCGAGAAGCATACCGCTCAGGGCAGCTCCAGCTGGCGCTCGATCGTGCTCCAGCGCTCCACCCAGGCTATTCCGTCCTCGATCCGCTCGATCGCTATCTCGGTTCCGCTCTCGATCGGCCGGCCGTCCAGACTTCGGGCATGAGCGCGGTGCCAGGTGCCTTCGAGCTGGTACGTGATCTCTCCGGAAGTGCCTGCGCCGATGTCCCGCGTCACCTTGCCCACGAATCCCTGTAAGGCATAGCGCTCGTCCTCCGGCGCGCGAGCGGCGCTGGGAACTGCCCACCCCGCGATCATCGCCACCGCGAGCCCCCACCCTCCAAGCCCGGCCGCGATCGCGATGGATGTCATCGCGATCGGGCCAAGCTCGGTATACCGCGCCAGAGGGTATCCGACTGCACCCGCGACCGTCGCGAACGCGCCGATAGTCGCGAGGTTGAACATCGAGCGGGCGGTTCGCGGTGGCTGGTCGCGTTGTACGCCGACCAGCATGGCGATCACGCCCAACACGAGCCCGGCGAAAAACAGAACGACGAATGCGAAGCGCGCCGTCACGGCGGCCTAGCCTTCGCCGAGGTGTCGCCGGAACCACGCGAGCGTGGCGGGCCACGCGTTGCGGGTCGCCTCGAGATTCGCTCCCGACTGACCGTCCTGCGCACGGAGGAATCCGTGTCCCGCGCCGGGGAAGATCTGCGCCTGGTAGGTCTTCCCGAGGGACCGCATGGCGGAGTCGGTCGGCGCGATGGTCGCGTTCACGCGCGCGTCGTTCTCCCCGTACAGGCCCAGCACCGGGGCGCGCACCGACGTTAGGCGCTCAGGTAGCGGAGCAGCTCCATAATATGCGACGCCCGCACCGAGGGTCGGGGCGCGGACGGCGTGGTTGAAGACGACCGACCCGCCCCAGCAGAAGCCGACGATCCCGTACCGTGGCTGAGCCGCGGGCAGCGCCATCGCCCAGCGCGCGATGGCATCGATCCGTGACTGAATCTGTCCCGCGTCCAGACGGCGAATGGCTGCGCGCGCCGAGTCGACGCTCAGGCTATCCGGATGAACTCCACCGGTGTTGCCGGTGAGGAAATCCGGTGCGACGGCGATGAAGCCGTCGGCCGCGAGCTGGTCGGCGACTGCTCGAATCCATGTGCTGAGGCCGAAGATTTCGTGAACGACGACAACCACCGGCGCTTTCGTCGACCGCTCCGGATAGACCAGCCAGACTCGTACGCTGTCGTTGCTTCCGACGCGCACCATTGCCCATTCGGCGTGGCGCCGCGATGCGGCGAGGCGTGCCTCGGCCCCGGCTCCTCCCGCCGGGAGTCCTGGCGATGGCTGAACGGTGCCGCCGGCGACGGATGCAACGGGAGCCTCCGGCGTGTGGCCCATGTGCTCGTCCGGCGGAAGGGTCGACGGACGCGCGCAGGCAAGAGACGCCAGCGAAAGCGCGAATGCGATGATCGGATTACGCATAGTCCTCACCGGATGACGAGGTCGAAGCGAAGCGGATTGGACGCGTCATAGCTGAAATGCCACCACTCCTTCTCGTAGTTCGTGAACCCTTCCGCCTGCATGAGCCGAAGGAGGAGCGCTCGGTTGAGTGCAATCTGGCCCGTGCCGTTCGCGGTATGGGCAGCCTCGGAAAACGTATCGAAAGGCGTGCCCATGTCGACTTCCGCGCCGGAGCCGTCAATGAGTGTCAGGTCCACGGCGAGTCCGAGGTTGTGACGGCTGCGACTCGCGATATATCCGTCGCGGAGCAGGTCCTGCCGACCGGCTCGCTCCGTCCATTCGACCATCGCGAGTGTCGCGCGCACAGGACGGTAGGCGTCGAAGATCTTCAGGGCGTAGCCGTCGTAGCGCGCCCTGCTTTGCACTCGGCCGATGGCAGCCGCGGCCTCGCGGCGCAGGAGAGCGCGGTTCGATTCGTAGCCGGGAAGAGGCGCACCGGTAAAATTGTTGGCGGTCGCATATCTTGCTTCCACCATGATGGTCGGGTCGATCAGACGCACATCGATGAGAAGCGCCCGCGCCGTAGAATCGGATGCGATCGCGAGGTCCGCCGTGTTGACGGTCGTCGCGGGCGTATCCCACGGTGGGGGCTGCACGCACGACGTTGCGAGCGGCCAGAGCGCGAGGAGCGCGAGGAGAAAGCGTGTTTGCACGGCGAGAAAGGTATCGCGCGCACCGAAGTTGCGCAGCGCGGCGCCATGAGCCGCCCGGTGCGACGTCAACGCGTATTCATCCTGTCGCCGGCCACGGCCCACGGCCCGCGGGCGCTGTTACTCCGCACACCGGATTCCGGGAGCGCGTTCGCCCGGCGCGTGTGTGAAGAGGGCGCACCGCTGGGCGAAGTCTTCAGCTTCCTGAGCGGACTGTACTTTCGCGGGAAGCTGGAGTATGCGCGGGCGTTCGCGAGCACGCCCAGGCAGATCGACGGGGTACACGTCATCACGATGACCGATGGCCTTTTGTCGCCGGATGCGCATATTTCCACGCAGGACCTCGAGCGCTTCGCCCTCTGCCTCGAGGGCGCAGAAGCCGCAACGCAGGTGCTCGACCGAACCGCGCGGGCCCTCGGCGATCGACTCGAGTCGGAGACCGACGTCGTGCTGCTCGGCTCGGTGAGCACGGGAAAGTACACGGACATTCTTGCCCCGATCTTCGGCGAGCGGCTCCTCTTTCCGCGTGACGTCCTTCACATCGGCCAGCTCGCGCGCGGTGCGCTGTTTCTGCGTCACGCGCGCGAGCGACGAGAGCTGGAGTACGTCCCGGTCGCGGGAATCACCCGCGCTGGGCGGCAGGCATCGCTGCGGGCGGACCTGCCTCCGCGCGCGGAACGTGCGCCGAGAGAAAGTCCACCACGCGCCACTCCGCCCAGTACAACGGACGCCAGGGAAGAGCCCCGCCGATAAAACCGACGTGGCCGCCGCGCTCGAAGAACTCACAATGAAGCGCGGGATTGTCCTTCGCCGCGTCGCGTACTTCGTCCAGTACGTCGGGCGGAAGAAAAGGATCATCGAGCGCGCTCAGCAGGAGTGTGGGGATGCGAATGCCCTCGAGCCACCCAAGTGAGCTCGACCGGGTGTAATAGTCCTCGGCGTCGCGAAACCCGTGCACGGGGGCCGTGACGGCGTTGTCGAAATCCCACATCGTTCGCAGCCGCGCCAGGTCGATGTCGGGCGCAATATCGGGAAACCGTCCGCGCTTCTGTGCCGCCTTGCGCACGAGGGAGCGAAGGAAGTGCCGCTCGTATACGCGCGAGAAGCCCCGGTTGATGTAGCGCGATCCTCGAGCGAGATCGTAGGGCACGGACACGGTCGCTGCCGCCACGACGGCGTCGGGGACGTCGGATTTGCGCTCTCCGAGCCACTTGAGCAAGACGTTGCCGCCGAGGGAGAAGCCCGCGAGGACAATGGGCGTGCGTGGCATCTCGCTCGCCAGGCGCTGGACGGCGAAGTCGAGATCGGACGTCTCTCCCGAGTGGTAAAAGCGGCGAGTTCGATTCATCTCGCCGCCGCACGTTCGAAAGACGAGAGCGGCCGCCGACCAGCCGGCGGCGTGAGCGCGCGCGAGAGCACCGCGCGCGTAATGTGAGTTTGGCGATCCCTCGAGCCCGTGAAGCAGAATGAGAAGCGGGGCGCCTGGTGAGCCGCGCACCCGGTGAATGAAGAGGAGATCGTCGTCGGGCGTCACCCATCGCTCGATCTCCGTGGGGACGGTCGGTCGGCGGCGGATGAGCTTTCCCCAGAGTGTTCGGAAGTGCCGTCCCGGAACGAACCAGGCCGGGCGGTACGGCGGCAGCGTCGACATGCGGGGAATCATAACGCCGTATGCCGCGCCATTTGACATGCGTGTCCCGTCTGTCGAGCTTTCATCCTCTCACCACCCTACGTTGTAACGCCTGGGGCGACCGTTCGGCCGCCCCTTTTGGCCGCCCACCCCGGAGGCTGTGCGTTGTCCCATTCCGAATCCCGACATGATGTCATCGTGATCGGCAGCGGTTTCGGTGGTGCAATGGCGGCGCGTGCGCCGGTGCTCGCTGGCGCGCGCGTTCTCATGCTGGAACGTGGGGGATGGGTGGAGCGCGGGCCGCAGAACTGGGAGCCGACGGCGGCGATGGAGCTCACGCCTTTCTACTCGAGAGAGACGCCGGTGCGCGTGCATCAGGGACGGCGCGCATGGACCATCGGGCTCTACCACTGCGTCGGAGGGCAATCCGTATTCAGCGGCGCGGTTGCGTTGCGGTTTCGCGAGCGCGATTTCGTTCCGGAGCCCGAGATCGCCGGCGATTCGCAGGCGCGCTGGCCTTTCACGTATCGCGACATCGAGCCGTACTACACGCGCGCCGAGCAGATCCTCGGCGTCGCCGGCGAGAGCGGAGTGGATCCGACGGAGCCCCCGCGTGCGGCGCCATACGGCCACGTGCCGGCAAAGCTGTCGCACACGTCGAGCGTCATTGAGCGTGCCGCTCGCGATCTCGGGATGCACCCCTTCCGACTTCCGCTCGCCATCAATTACCAGAACGGTGTGCGACAGGCGTGCCGGTTCTGCACGACGTGCGACGCCTTCGCGTGCGCGGTGGAGGCGAAGAACGATGTGGCGACGGCGGTGATTCCCGATCTGATGCGTCGCGGGATGGAGCTTCGCGCGCGTACCGTCGTCACGCGGCTCGTGCTCGAAGGGGATCGAATTGCCGGCGTAGAATGCGTCGATCGGGATACGGGTGAGAGGTGGCGCGCCAGTGGAGACGTAGTGGTGCTTGCCGCGGGAGTGCTCGCGACGCCGCACCTGTTGCTCGCATCGGAGTTGGAGCGTGAGAATCCTGCGGGACACGCGGTGGGCCGGTATCTGATGCGGCACTGCAATGGTCTCGTCTACGGATTCTTTCGCCATCCGCCGAACCCGGCGCGCGAGTTCCACAAGCAGATCGGCATCCACGATTTCTATTTCGGCCATCCGGACATCAGCGAGCCGGGTGGAAAGCTCGGGTGCATCCAGCAAGTGATGGCGCCCCCGATCGGACTCGTGCAGGCGCGTGTGCCGGCGCTGATCGGCCGCGTGCTGGCGCTCGGCGTCGATTACGTGACGGGCCTTCTGGCGATCGCAGAGGACACGCCGCAGCTCGCCAACGGCGTCACCCTCGATTGGACCGCGCGCGATGCCTACGGGATGCCGCTGCCGGTAGTTCGCCACGACTACACACCGCGCGACAGGCTCGCGCGTCGTGCGCTGCTCCGGCAAGCGAAGCGCGTGCTTCGACGTGCTGGCGCCCGCTTCGTCTACGTTCACTCGATCGGGACCTTTTCGCACGCGGTCGGCACGGTTCGGATGGGTCCCGATCCGGCGACGTCGCCGCTGGACGAGGTCGGCCGATATCGCGGCGTGGGTAACCTGTGGGTCGCTGACGGCAGTGTGATGCCGACCTCGGCGGCCGTGAATCCCAGCCTGACGATCTCCGCCATCGCGCTGCGCGCTGGAGACGCAATCGCCGCCGGAGCTCGGGTGTGAGCGCAAAGCCGCTCGGGATCGCGTTCCTCGGGTGTGGCGCCGTGACGCGGGCGCATACGCGGACATTGCGCGCCATCGATCGCGCCGCGCGCCTGTTCTACGCCAGTCGTGAGGCGTCGCGCGCGGCGGACCTCAATGCGAGATGCCAGGGCGCGGGCGCGTTTTCATCGTATGCCGCCGCGCTCGAGGATCCGCGCATCGATGCGGTGCTCGTCGCCACGCCGCCCGCATTTCATCTCGAGTGGACGCTTCGCGCGCTGCAAGTGGGAAAGCATGTGATCGTGGAGAAACCCCCCTTCCCGCGGGCGAGCGACTTCACGGCCGTCGACCAGCAGGCGCACGTGGCTGCTCGCAGCGTGTTCGTGGCCGAGAATTACTTCTACAAGCCAGTGCTACGCCACTTGCGCGCGCTGCTCAGCGAAGGCGCGATCGGAGAGCCACGCTTTCTCGACATCAAGGCGCTCAAGACGCAGCGCACGCAGAACTGGCGCGACGACCCGACGCTCGCGGGCGGCGGCGCGCTCTACGAGGGCGGGATCCACTGGATCTCGTTCCTGGCGAACCTCGGACTAACGGTGATGTCGGCTCAGGGGTTCCGGCCAGGACCAGATCGCGGACTCGATCGTGAGATGCTCGTCGTCATGCGGTACAGCGAGGGCGCTGTCGGGACGCTGTTTTTCTCGTGGGCGACCCCGTCGATGCTGAAAGGCGTTCGGCTGTCCCACATCTACGGGACCGACGGCTCGATCACGTTCGAGTCGAACGGCTTGTTCATTCTGACACTCGGAAAGCGAACGAAGCTGCGATTCCCGGGCGTACGCGACCTCACTGGAACGCGCGCCATGTTTCGCGACTTCCTCCGTGCCATGCGCGAAGGCGGACACCCGGAGTACACGACGGCGCTGGCGCGGCGCGACCTCGAGCTCATCGAGGCGGCCTATCGAACGGCGGCGGAGCCCGCCTCGACCGCATCAGGGATTCACAGCCCACAAAGGATCTTGACCGGATGAGCACGACGCTCGCGTTGTCGATTGGCCTCCTCGCCGGAGCGCACACCTCCACGTGGGGGATGTTCAAGGACGCGCCGCACGAAGGGTTCACCTATCGCAAGTACTTCCGCTCCATTCTGGTCGCGGCCGCGGCGGCGCTCGTCACTCACCGCGTGACGAGACTCGACGTCACGAACTGGTCGCAGGCAGTCGTGTTCTTCGGGATGGTGTACGTGATCGAGCGTGCGCTGACGGAATTCTGGAAGACGTTCCTCCGCGTGGAGGATCAATCGAAGTACTTCATCCCGATGCAGTTCCACATCAAGGGCGCGGTCGTGCACGACCGGAAGGTTCAGCTGCTCGCAGGCGCGGGGTGGTTGGCGGCGGTCCTTCTCATCGTCTTCGGCATCACGTGGGCGCAGCGTAACGTGAGCCTCCCACCGTGGCTGGTGATCATCGCGATCGGAGGCATCGGCGGATGGATCTCTGCGTTCGGTGGAGCGTGGAAGGACGCTCCGCTGGAGGGCTTCGAGACGTTCAAGTTTTTCCGCAGTCCCGGCATCGCCGCATTCTTCGCGCTCCTGCTCTCCTGCTTCACCGACAATTGGCTCTATCTCGCGCTCGCCGCCGAGGGCTACACCGTCGCGGCGATCGAGACGTACAAGACGTTCTTCCATCCCAACAAGCCGCGGGGCAAGTGGGCCGGGAAGCCGATGCCGTACGAGGACATGCTCAAGCGCCGGTGGAAGTTCGTGCCGATCTACGTGCTCGTGTGGCTGGTCGTCATCACGGGCTTCGTGCTGGGCTACACCGGTCCCCACCAGGGATTGCTGTGTCGGTGACGGAGCGCACCCCCGGTCGTGCGTGACGTGAATGTCTTCGGTTCAGATCTTCGGCGCGAAGAAAAGCTCGGACACGCGAAAGGCACAGCGGTTCTTCGCCGAGCGCCGCATTCCGGTGCATTTCGTGGATCTCACGGAGCGTGCGGCTTCGCTCGGCGAGCTGCGTCGCTTCGTCCAGAAGTTCGGCGTGCAGGCGCTGATCGATCGCGAGTCGCGCCGGTTTCGTGACCTTGGCCTCGGTGCGGCCGCGATGTCCGACGAGCGATGGCTCACGACGCTCGTCGCCGAGCCGCTCGTGCTTCGCATGCCGCTCGTGAGGCACGGCAACGACCTTACCGTGGGCCTGGCGGAGGAGGTCTGGCGCGAGTGGGCCGCGCGGTGAGATGACGCAGCTCAGCATAGGAGGCGCGGCCGTCGAGTTCGGTGCCACGACGGTCTTCGAGAACGTGACGTTCACGGTTGCGCGCGGTGAGCGGTGGGGCATCGTCGGCCGCAACGGAACCGGCAAGACGACGCTCTTCAAGCTCATCACGGGGGAAGTGCAGCCTGCGCGCGGATCGGTAGCCCGCGTCTCCGGACTTCGAATCGCCCATCTGGAGCAGCATCGGGATTTCGGTGACGCCACGACGGTCTGGGAAGCCGCCGCCGGTGGATTCGCAGAGCTGCTGCGCCTCGAGTCGTCGCTGGAGAAGCAGGTGGCGCGCATCGCCGAGCTGGGAGAGCGGGCGACGCCACAGCAATTGGCGCAGTACGACCGGGATCTCGAGCGCTTTTCGCGCGAAGGCGGATATACGTACGCGCCGCGCGTGGACGCCGTACTCCATGGTCTTGGCTTCGATCCGGACGACGCGCGCACGCGATCGCTCGAGCGCCTCTCCGGGGGCGAGCGCGGACGCGTGGGGCTGGCCCGGCAGCTGGTGGCGCCGACCGACGTGCTGCTGCTCGACGAGCCGACGAATCACCTCGATCTCGACACTACGGAGTGGCTGGAGCGCTACCTCTCGACGCTCGGCGCGACCGTGCTGCTCATCAGCCACGACCGCGTCTTTCTCGAGAACGTCGTCGACCACGTGCTGCACTTCGAAGCGGGAACGGCCACGTCTTACACGGGCGGGTTCGCCGCCTTCGTACAGCAGCGCGCCGAGCGGCGACTCGCGCAACAGCGCTCCTTTGAGCAGCAGCGCCGCTTCATCGAGAAAGAGCAGGACTACGTGCGTCGGAATATCGCCGGCCAGAACAGCGCGCAGGCAAAGGGGCGGCGAACCAGGCTGGCGCGACTTCCTCGACTCTCACCACCGCCCGATACCGAGGCGGTGATGGCGCTTCACCTCGACTCTGGACAGCGCGGTGGCGATCAGGTTCTCGTACTGGATCGCGTATCGCTGCGTACGGGTGATCGAACGCTGATCGATGATGTCAGCGCTCGCGTCATGCGAGGCGACGTGATCGGCTTCGTCGGTCCGAACGGCGCGGGAAAATCCACACTTCTTCGCGCACTCGTGGGTGAGCACACGCCGGTGCGCGGCGAGCTTCGCCTCGGGTCCTCGATTACGGTCGCGCACTACCGGCAGGACATGTCACAGGTGCCCACCGACAAGACGCTCTACGGGATCATTCAGGATCTGCGGCCGAGGTGGGAGCGGGGTGCCATTCAATCTCATCTCGGTCGCTTCGGCTTTTCCGGCGACGAGGTCCAGCGTATCGCCGGCACGCTGTCGGGGGGTGAACGGGCGCGCGTGGCGCTGGCGATGATCGTGCTCGCGCGGGCAAATCTGCTCCTGCTCGACGAGCCGACCAATCATTTGGATGTCGAATCGATCGAGGCGCTGGAAGATGCGATCGAGGCGTACGGCGGCACGGTGATTCTCGTGAGCCACGATCGAGCGCTTCTCAGGTCCACGGCGACACGTACGTGGGTCCTGCACGGGCGCCGCATCACCGACTACACCGGCACGTTCGAGGAATGGGAGACGGTCAGCGCAGAGCGCGCGCACGCCGCCACGGTCGCGGCCGCAGAGGACGAGGCTCTCCGTCGCACGCGTGAGCGGAAGCAGGTGCGACGTCCGGGGGCCAACTCACTTGACCAGCGCGCGGCGCGTCGCACGGCGCAGCGGGAGCTGGAGCGTGCGGAAGCCGACGTCGCGCGCCTGGAGGCGCGCGTTACGGGACTCACGACGGCCCTCGAAGATCCACAGCTATACACGACCCCGGACGGGATCGCGCGGGCCCAGTCGTTAGGTAAGGGGCTCGACGAAGCCCGCCAGGCGCTGGATGCGGCCATCGCGTCCTGGGAGCGCGCCGTCGAGGCATCGGAAGCTCAGGGCGGCGTCGCCTGACGTCGCTAAAACACTCTCGATCCCATCAGATAGACCACGAGCACCAGCACAGCCACCGCGATCACATCGAGAAGAACACCGGCACGGACCATCTGACGGACCGTGATCGAGCCAGATCCGAACACGATGATGTTCGGAGCCGTCGCGGTCGGAAGCGCGAACCCCGCGGACGCCACCAGCGTCGTCAGCAGCATGAGCGTCATTCGCGGCTGCCCGACCGCGTCGGCGAGTGATGCAACGATCGGCATGGCCATCGCCGCGACGGTCGTGTTGGAGGCCAGCTCGGTGAGCAGGAGAATGATCACCGCGACACCGAAGAAAATGCCGATCGTGGGCAAGCCGCCGAGGCCGGTCATGAGGTTCCCGAGCCAGGCCGCAACGCCCTGCGTCTCCATGGCCGTCGCGAACGAGAAGCCGCCGCCATAGATGAGCAGCACTTCCCACGGAATGCCGCGCGCCTGAGCCCAGGTGAGGACCGGCGTGCGCGAACCGTCAGGTGCTCGCGCGACGATGATGAACGTCGCGAGCGCGCCGATGAGTCCGACACCAGCGTCGGTGAGCCTGGGGAGGAGGTCGGTGAGGCCAGGTATTCGAAACAACCCAAGATCTTTCGGCTCGCGGGCGACCCACGCAACGGCGGTAGCCGCGAAGATGAGCAGGGCGGCGCGCTCGGCACCGCGCAGTGGACCTAACGCGATACGCTTGGCCCGCAGTGCCGCACGCGCCTCATCCGTGAAGGTGACACGACCGGGGAAGAGCGTGACGAGCAGCGCCCAGCACAGCGGCAGGAGGATGGCAACCGCCGGGAGCCCGATTCCCATGAAGCTCACGAAGTCGACCTGCGTTTCCGCAAGGTCACGTGCCGCGCCCGCGAAAATGAGATTCGGCGGCGTGCCGATGAGCGTCCCCATTCCACCGATGGACGCCGCGTACGCGATGCCGAGCATGAGCGCCGTGCGCAGGCTGTCCGCATCCTTCGAGGTGCCGAACAACGCGCCGACGGCGAGCGCGATCGGATACATCATCGCCGTCGTCGCGGTGTTGGAGATCCAGAGCGAAATGAACGCGGTCGCGAACATGACGCCGAACACGACGCGACGTCCGCCAGCGGTGCCGATCGCCGTGACGATGGCGTAGGCCACCCGCGCGTGCGCGTTCCAGCGTTCGAGCGACGCCGCGAGCATGAAGCCCGCCAGGAACAGGAAGATGAACTCGTTGGCATACGGCGTCGCTGCCTCACGCGCCGTCGCAACGCCGAGCAGTGGGAAAAGGATCAGCGGAAGAAGTGCAGTGGCGCCGAGTGGAACGGGTCCGGTCAGCCACCACACCGTCATCCAGAGTGCAACGCCAAGGACACGAGCGCCCTCGGGGGACAATCCCGGGGGCGCGAAGACGACGAGAATGACGAGACTGAGTGGGCCGGCGGCCAGGGCGATGAGCCGGCCCGCGCCGGGTCTGTCGAGGAGCGCCTCGGACGCCTGACGATCAGCTGCCACGCGCGGCCGAATCAGGCGATGACGCCGCCCGTTTCACGCTCCGACCGATATGCACGTGCAGCAGCGATGAACGCCTCGAACAACTGCTGTGTGACCGCGTCCTTCTCTGCCAACGCCTCCGGATGCCACTGCACGGCGAGCACGAAGGGATCGCCAGGACGCTCGATCGCCTCGATGAGCCCGTCGGGTGCGGTGGCGGAGACGACGAAGCCCCGCGCGAGATCGCGCACGCCCTGATGGTGCATGCTGTTGACCATGCGCTCGCCAGCGCCGACGATCTCGGCGAGCTGCGTCCCCTCGCGGACGGTGACAGGATGGGCGAGATGATCGCGGGCAAAGCCATCGCGGAATGGAAAGTAATCGTGCTTGATGGAGGTGGGTCGCTGCGATTCCAGATCTTGCCACAGCGTTCCGCCCGCGGCGAGGTTGATGAGCTGAAGCCCACGGCAAACGCCGAGCACCGGCTTTCCATCCTGCATCGCCCATCTGGTGAGCGCCAGCTCGACGCGGTCGCGGGCGGGATCGGACCGGTCACATTTGGGATGACGCGTCTCGCCGTAGCGCGACGGGTCGATATCGGCGCCGCCCGGAAGGAAGACGCCGTCGAGCTCATCGTAGATGGCGCGAAGCGTTTCGTCATCGGGGACGAGCGGAATCAGCCACGGAAGAGCCCGTGAGGCCGTGAGGGCCAGCACGTACCGCTGGCTCATGGCCCAGGAAGGGGGAAAATCGGCGGGGATTCCGCCGAAGCTTTGAACGACCTGGGTCGGAATCCCGATGATCGGGCGTCTGCTCATTTGTTGGGACTTCTTAAGCGTGATGCGCAGGACGGGCGGACGTCGCCGGGGAGGCGCCTGCAATATACGTCAATCGCTAGGCAGGAAGCTCGCCGGTCACGTCTGACGCGCGAGCGGGGCTGACGTCAAATGCAGGGCCCTGGCGCGGCGCATCGTCCTGGCTCGGCGCCGATGCGCCCGCGCGCCGCTCGCTCGAAGCGTCCGGACGCACGCCCTCGGCCGTCTCCGTGATGAGCTGGTCCACCACCGCCTCGAAGCTCCCCGTCCCCCGATACGTCGCCAGCTGGCGATCCGCGCTCGTTCCCCCATCGAGAATGCGAAACGCGTACTCGACCTCTCGGCGACTGCCGAGATCGTCCAGCACGTCGTCGATGAACCACTCGATGAGCTCTCGGATGAGCGTGCGCGCGGGAAGGTCGATCTCCTTCCCGAAGTCGATGAGCTTGCCGTCGAGCCCGAACCGGACCGCCCTCCACTTGTTCTCCTCGATGAGCGTCTGCGGGTACACGCGGAACGTCATGTTGTCGCGCCGCAGCTTCCAGAGCTTCGCGATGATCGCCTGGAGGATCGCGGCGATGCAGACGGCTTCATCGACACGCGTGCACACGTCGCACACGCGGAACTCCAGCGTCGGGAACTTGTGGTGCGGCCGGACGTCCCACCAGATCTTGGAGCCGTCGGGAACGCTGTTCGTGCGCACCATCGTATCGAGCAGGCCTTCGTAGCTCGCGTACGAGTCGATGACGGGCGGGACGCCGGTCCGCGGGAAGTTCTTGAACACGACGCTCCGGTAAGACTTCAACCCGGTATTGCGTCCCATCCAGAACGGCGAGCTCGTCGACAGGCAAAGCACGTGAGGCAACAGGTAGCGCGAGACGTTCATCGCGTCGATCATGAAGTCGCGATCCTCGATGCCGACGTGCACGTGCGTTCCAAAGATCAGCAGCTGCTGCGCGAGATCGGCGAGATCCTGTTTGACGCCAAGGTATCGCTCGAGCGGTGTGATCTCCTGCGTGATCCACGACGAGAATGGGTGCGTGCCCGCGGCGACGATGCGGAGGTCCTTTCGTGCCGCCAGATCCATCACGGTGCGACGCAACCGCACGAGCTCGGCCCGCGCTTCCGCGGGCGAGCGGCAGACCTTCGTGCCGATCTCGACCATCGACTGGTGGAGCTCCGGCTTCACCTCCTCCAGAATGAGATGATCGCCGTCGAGGATCTCCGTAATGTACGAGCGGAGCTCGCGCGTGTGCGGGTCGATGATCTGATACTCTTCCTCGATCCCAAGCGTCAGCGAAGGGGGCTTCATGCAATCACCTTACGAGCGCCTCTCCACGAGCAGCGTGGGGACGGACGATCCCCCGCCCGCCGTGACGTTGAGGAGCGCCGCCGTGGAGAGGCGGGTGAGACAACCATCGACGTATTCACCGTACACGACGTATGGTGCGGTGTCGAGCATGCGGTCGGCAATGTGGAGCTGCCCATCGATCACGCTGGGATAGGGCTCGCTCGGCAACGCCACACGTTCCTGCACGACGTACGGCTCGTTGAGCGCCGTACGTAATCCATCCGACCACTCCGTGTCGTCGACTTCCCAACCGAGAACGATGCCTTTCCCCCCGTACTCATCGTTCGGCTTGAGGACAAGCTGATCCTTGTGCTCGACGATGTACGACGTGAGATCGATGGGCATGGCATCGTGCGTCGTCCGCCGCTCTTCGACGACTCGCGTCCACGGAATGTGCGCCGCAATCGCTTCTCGTTGAGCGGGCGTGTAGAGCGAGGCGTTCCGTTCGTCGCTCAACACCGCGAGGCTGGCTTTCTTGTGCAGGATCTTGCACGCGAATGGGTTCACCATGCACGCCGCGCGCGAGCGAACGGCCCGCACGACCTCGTGCTCCAGTCCGCACCGCTCGATGAGCTCGCTGATGAGGACGCGCTTGTAAATGAGGTCGATCGGTGCGCCGCCGAGGTACAGCGTTCCGTCGCGCAGCTCGGCATCGCGAGGGTCGGCCACCACGCACTGAAGGCCCTGCCGCTCCGCGTACTCCTGAAAGAGCGTGAACTCGCGCCTCGTGGGGACGTCGAGCCAATCGAGCACTGCAATACGTGGAAGGTCGCGTGAGCCGGACCACGCTTTGTAGGCGCTGAGCAGCGCGTGCAGCACATTATGCCGGGCGGGGAGCGGGCGAACGTCCCACTGGCGGAGAAACGCGCGCATCGCTGGCAGCGCGTAGAACATCTCGGTCAGCACATCGTTGAACGACGGGCCCGCCGGGGTCTCCGCGTTGTACTCGGTGAAGCGCAGCCCCTCATCACCGGCAAAGAACGCATCGAGCCGCGACACCGGGCTCGACCAGGGGAAGCCGGGGTCGTCCAGCACGAGCTGCTCTTCCCACGACGTCAGTCGAAACTGCGTGCGCAACGCCGGGTCGGAGATGGCCGCTTCGTGCGTACGCCGGAACGCGCCCATGAGCGCCGCGGCCCGATCCTGGAGCAGGCGATACTGCTGCGGCGACATGAAACGCGGGCGCAGCACCGTGCAGAGCGGGCGATCACCGAAGAACAGCTGGCGCTGCTCGAGCTGCGCGTCGAGCATCGCCTGCGAATCGGCGGCGACGTCCCCACGCAACCCCTCGTGGTACGCCTCGATCGCGTCGCGCACTGCGTCGGCGGTCGCGGCACCCGGGGTGCGCGCAGTCGCTCCCGCCGTCACGGCGTCTCCCCTGATTGGTGCGCGTCGCTCGCCTTCGTCGCCGCGGCATTGAGTGCCGGGCTCACGGCAGGGCGAGCCGCCGCGCGCGGACTGTTGACCTGCTTCTCCGAAAGTGACGCGACATCGAGCTCGCGGCGGCCGAGGAGAAACTCCCCGCGCCGCGGCTCGCGCACCGGATGCGGCGTCTTGGCGAGCCGGATGGCAAGATCCGCCATCTTCGAGACCGCCCACTCGAAGTAGTGCGGAGTAAGCGAGTAGATGTCCATGTCCGGCGCCGGATTCATGAAGTCGATCGCGTAGGGGATGCCGTCGCGCACCGCCCACTCCAGCGAGTTCATGTCGTATCCGAGCGCGCGCACGAGCGTGAGCGTGTCGTCGATGATGCGACGTCCCAGCTCAGCCGACAGATGCTCGTGCTCGACGATGTACTTCCGCTCGCGGGGGTCGTACTTCATGGGGAGCACATCCCGCTGGCCGATGCTGAGGCAGCGCACGAAATGCTCCCACTCGATGAACTCCTGCACGATCATCGTGAGGCGTCCCGACTGATCGTAGTTGTGCAGCAGCTCCTCGAGCGAGTGGCAGACGTATACATCGCGCCATCCGCCACCATGCGCATCCTTCAGGATGCACGGCATTCCGACGTAATCGACGATGGCCTTCCAGTCGAGCGGGTACTGGAGATTGCGCAAGCTCTCATCGTGCTTGATGCCCGCGATGTACTCCTTGTTCGGCAGCGCGACGGTCTTCGGGCTCGCCACGCCCAACCGAGTCGCGAGTGCGGCGCCGAAGAGCTTGTCGTCGGCCGACCACATGAACGGGTTGTTGATGACGGCCGCGCCCTGGAGCGACGCGTACTTCAGGTAGGTGCGATAGTACGGCACCTCGTGCGAGATGCGATCGATGATGACGGAGTATGGGACGGGGTCGTGCATGCCCGTGCCGCCCAGCGTGATGAACTCCGCTTCGACGCCGGCGTCGCGGCGCCGAATCTCATCGATGAACGCCGGCGGAAACGACCACTCGCGGCCAACGAGCAACCCGATCCTTGTCATGCGACCCCCATGTCCTCGCGGCGCCCATGGGCGCGCCGTCGCTAGTCATGCCCTCCGATGTACTTCACCACCATCTCGCGCCACCACGGCCAGTCGTGCGCCCACCCGTCCCAGACACGCAGCGCATGCCAAATGCCCTTCGACGAGAGCACGTGCGAGATCCACTCGTTGTTCGCGCGCATGGGATCGTCCCGCCCGATGGCGAAGATTATGTCGATGTTTCTGAGCGCCGCCAGACGTGCCGGGTCGTGTTCGTTCTGAAGGAAGTCACTCGGCGAGTTGAAATAGATGGTCTCGTCGGACCACCCGTCAGTCTGCTCCTTGATGTCGTACATCCCGCTCAGACCGAGGAAACGGCCCACGAGGCCGGGGTGCCGGAACGCGAGGTTTGCTGCGTGATAGGCGCCAAAGCTCGCTCCGGTGGTGATCAGAAACGCGCTCGGATTCCGATGCGTGGAGAGGGGCAACACTTCCCGGAGCAGGTACGCCTCGTAGGCGAGGTGCCGGCGCGCGCGATCGACGGGGTGACGGTATCGCGCATACCAGCTCTCGGCGTCCACGCTGTCGACGCAGTAGAGCTGGAGCCAGCCGCGCTCGAGGTGCTCCCCGAGTGCGCTGATCATCCCGCGGTCCTCCCACTCATAGAACCTGCCCTGAGAGGTGGGAAAGACGAGCACCCGCGCGCCGGCGTGGCCGAAGACGAGGAGCTCCATGTCACGCCCGAGCGATGGGCTGAACCAGCGGTGGTGTTCGCGGTGCACGGTTCTGTGTCGGAGACAAACACGGCCGACGCCATCCTCGGCGCCGGGTTTACCCCTTCCTCACTGCGGGAAAGAGAAACCGGAGAACCCCTTCGACCCTCGTCGCCCACGACTGCTCGTTATGGCCGCCGCCATCGGCCTCCATGTAGGCGAGGTCGACGCCTTCCACCCAGCCTTTTCGGACGAGCGCGTCGCGAAGCAGACGGGTGTCCTGTAGCACCTCCGCTCCCTCGTTCGTTCCAGCGTCCAGCCAGATGCGGAGCGGCGGCTTCGCGCCGAGCGCATCGGCCTCGCGCACGACCGCCCGGTCGTTCCACCAGATCGATGGCGAGAGGACGGCGAGACGGTTGAACACGGTCGGGTAGCGTAGCCCGAGGTGCATGGTCAGCAGCCCGCCCAGTGACGATCCGCCAAGTCCCGTGTTGGCGGCGCTTCGGAGCGTACGGTAGCGGCGATCGATGAACGGCTTGATCTCTTGAGCCAACATCTTCGCGTACCCTGCCGCCTTTCCGCCGACCTTCTTCTTCTCGTCCCGCGTCGGAGTGTATTCATCGATGCGGCGCTCACCGGCGTTGTAGATCCCGACGATGATGAGCGGCTCGATCACGCCCGACTCGATCAGTCGCTGGGCGGTCTCGTCGACCGCCCACTCGTCGCCTGTCGCTGAGGTCGCGCGGTCGAAGACGTTCTGCCCATCCTGGAGGTAGAGAACAGGGAAGCGGCGTACGCGGTCCGATTTGTAGCCCGGTGGGCGATAGACCAGCAGTGTGTGGTCGCTCGGGAGGAATCGCGACCGGAACTTTGGATGGCGGCGGAAATCCCCCGTGAGCGTATGCCCCGGGGGAGTCTGCACCGCGACAGCGTCGCCTTCGGCCTCGCCCTTCCGCGCCAGGGTCGCTCCGTCAGAACTCGCCAATGAATCCGATCTCCGGTTCAATAGTCTGGCCAAAGCGCTCCTGGACCCCGCGCTGTGCCACTCCAATCAGCTCGCGCACATCCTGCGCGGTCGCGCGGCCGAGGTTGACAATGATGTTCGCGTGAATGTGCGAGATCTGTGCATCACCGACGCGATGGCCTTTGAGCCCGCACTGATCGATGAGGCGCCCGGCGCCCACGCCCTCGATTTTCTTGAAAATCGATCCGGCGCTCGGGTGAAACTGAAGCCACGGGTGCTTGCCGCCGCGCCAGCTCAGGTTCTCCTGGAGAATGCGCTGCATCACGCTCTCGTCGCCGGGCTCGAGGCGAAACGTGACGGCGAGCGCCACGTCGTTGCGCCGGTGGAGAATGCTCGTGTCGTACCCGAACTGCATGTAGTCTTTCGTGACCGTTTCCCGCTCTCCGTCCGCCGACAGCAGCTCGCACGACTCGAACACTTCCTCGATGAACATCGTGCGCTCGCGCGCGGGCGCGGGCGAGAGAAAGTGCAGATTCTGCCAGACTGCGCCTCCAACCGTACTCGGGATGCCGACGTAATGCTCGAGTCCCGACAGACCGCGACGGACCGCTTCGGGGATGAGATCGGCAACGATCGCGCCGCTCTCTGCCCAGAGCCGGCCTTCCGCATCGAACTCGAAGCGGCGAGCTCGGTTGTGAATCACGAGCCCGCGGTAACCGCGATCGCCGACGAGGATGTTCGCACCGAGCCCGAGGAGGAAATGCGGGACTCCGGTTTCGCGCGCGGCCAACACTGCCCGAGCGAGGTCGTCGGCCGAATCGGCCGCATAAAAAAGATCGGCGGGGCCGCCGATTCGGAACGTAGTAAGCGGGGCCAGCGAGACGTCGCGCGACAGGCGAGCCGAATCGAGGCGTGCGAGAAGCGCGTCCGTTCCGGCGTTGCTGGTGTTCTTCGGCATGTCCGTGGAAGCGATCGGAGGGGGTGCGCGAGCCACCAATCTAGTCGGCCGACCCCTCACTCCCGAGTGCGCGCTCGATCTCCCGCACCAGTGTCGAATCGTTGGCGCGAACCGGGCCGATGTGCTTCCACCGGAGCACGCCGCCGCGATCGATGAGGAACGTGGCTGGAACGCCCACAGCGAGGAAGGTCGACTGCACGCGCTCGTCGGGGTCGTGCCAGAGGGCATAGGTCATTCTGAAATCCCTGGCGAAATCGCGAATCGCCTGCTCCTCACCATGTGCGTCGACGCTAACGCCGACGAGATCCAGCCCGCGCGCCGAGTAGCGCTCGTGTAGCGTTTGAAGCACGGGAATTTCGTCCCGGCAGGGATGGCACCACGTCGCCCACACGTTCAGCAGAGTCACTCGGCCGCGAAGCTGATCGAGCGAGACGGAGTCCCCGGCGAGCGTGACGGCGCGGTAGCTCGGTGCGGGGCTTCCGAGTCGAGGGGCGCGCGCGGACTCGCCGCCCTCGCTACCGCAGGCGAGGAGTGCGAGCGTGAGGCACACGCGCGCAGGCTTCATCGGGCGCCAGCGAGGCGTGCGCGCGCAACGCGAACCCGCTGGGGCGTTCCCGCCTCGGTCCAGGCGAAGATGACATCCCCGCCCGCGATCACCATGTGCGGAAACCCGCTCGCGCGAGCGCCGGTGGAGCGGGCGGCCACAATCGACGCACTGCGTTCGCGGTTCGCGCTCACGGCGCGCACCCGCACTTCCGCTTGTTGGCCGGACGTGAACTCCATCCAGCTCACGAGCGTGCCGCCGCGTCCGTCGACGGCGACATCGACTCGTCCGACGGGGTTACCGTCGTCGATTCGCACTGGCACTCCGAAGGTCGCACCTCCGTCGGCGGACTGAGCGAGGTAGACGCGCGCGCTGTCCCGCGCGCTCGTGAACCAGGCCACGGCGACGTGCTGGTCGTTCGCAGCGACGGACGGGCCGTTCACCGGGCAATGATCGACGCTCCACCGATCGGCATGAACCAGCGTCGGCGGGCTCCATCCCGTGCCAGTCCACCGGATCACGCCGATGTCTCGAATCTCGTCGGGAGAGCGATCGCGATACGCGACTACCGGCCCGTCGGCAGCGATCGCGACCGACGTCTGGCAGCAGTCACAGACGCGGTCATCGAGCACGCGCTCCGCACCGGCCGAGCCGTCGCGTGCGACGGCGGTCGTGAGGAGCATCATGTTCGGGTGCGCGCCTTCGGGTGCGCCGGCGAAGTTGCGCCCGTCGAGCCAGACCGCACCTAACGAACCACCAGCGGAATACAGCGAGACGAACCCGTGCTCCGTAGGCGAGGCGTCGCGGTGCGGGATGGTCGGTGCGCTCCAGGTCGCGCCGCCGTCGGAGGACTGGGCGATGCGGACGCCGTACGCGTACCGCGCCGTGTCGCTTCTCTCGAGCCAGTGTGCCGCGAGGCGCCCGCCAGGTCCTGCCACGATCGAAGGAAAGTCGGCCCAGTTCACGAAGAACCTCGAGCCCTGCGTGACGGTGCCCGGGGCGGACCACCCGTCGGTCTCGAGTGTCGCGAACCGAAGCGCATGCCCACTGTCCTTCGCGGGCTCGATCCACGAAAGGTAGACGCGGTCGTCAGGTCCGAGGCTGAGATTCGGTTCGCCGCTACCGGGCGCGGCGGGCGACGCCAGCGTGTCGATTGGGCCGAGCGCGATGGAACGGGCGTCGTCTCGTCTGCATGCGACGATGGTCGTGAGCAAGACGAGGGGAAGTATTCGATGCGTCGCGATCATTGCGTTTTCACTGTTCCGGAAAGCACTGTTCTAGTGTACGCGGCCCAGGCGGCCATGTCACCGTCTGCCGTGGCTCGTTGCCGTCGCCGCCCGCGAGACGTCGTTCACGCGAAAAACGCGGCGGTTGGCCGCACGGGGCTTCACTGCCCTTGTCGGGCGCGACAGCTTGACGGGCACGCCGCACCTTGAAACTCCAGACGGGAGTTCGCATGCAGAACGCAGGTCTGTCAAGCGTGGCGCTGGTCATCGCGCTGTCCGCCTGCGGGGGCGGCGGCGACGGTGGCATGCCTCCTCCGCCGACCCCGGTCTTCAGCTCGCTGATCGTCAATCCGGCAACTCCCGCTTTGGTGGAGGGCGACACGCTGCAGCTGACGGCGACGCCGCGCGATCAAAACAACGCGGTGATGAACGGTCTTCCGGCCGCGACGTTTGCCCTAACGAGCGCGAGTACCTCGGTCTCGGTTTCCCCGAGCGGCAAGGTCGTGGCTCTCGCGCCCGGCGGGGCGACGGTGAGAGCGACGCTCACCTCCGGGGGGACGACGCACACGGCGACATCAACGCCGTCGGTGACCGCGCTCGGAAACGCTGAGACTGTTACGGCGAGTGGAGCGGCCACGACCTTCGACCCGGACACCGCGAAAATCGCGGTGAATGGCCAAGTCACTTGGGCGTTCTCCACTGGGCAGTACGCGCCTCATAACGTGACGTTCGCTGGGGTCGCGCAAACTGGCTGGAACATCCCGGACCAGAGTACCGGAAGCGTCCCCCGGACGTTTTCGACAACCGGCACGTACAGCTATCACTGCACGCGTCACGCGGGAATGACGGGCGCGGTGATCGTTCGAGACCTTCCATAGCCGATACCGTCGCATCCCGACCATTGGGCACGCGCCATGCGCGTGCCCTTTGCCATCCGGGTGCCTTGTGAATAACTTCACGAGGTCCGCGGGACTCGCGGGACTACACGGCGAAACTCGTCGCCGCACAGCACGACTTGGGAGGTTTCACGGTATGCGGTTCCACGCTCTAGCGTTCGCGAGCATCTTCGCCCTCGGCGCCTGCGCCGGAGGCGACCAGGCCAATCAGGCCACGACCGACACGGGCAGCACGGCGGCAACCACCACGCCCCCCGCCGGGGGCGCTCAACAGGGAACTGGCACGGCCATTACGGGCACCACGCACGAAGTGCGCATGCTGCTCGACGGTCAGACTTACAAGTTCGAGCCGGCCGATTTGACCATCAAGCAGGGAGACGGCGTGAAGTGGATCATGGTGTCGGGAGCGCCCCACAACGTCGCGTTCGACCCGGCCAAGGTACCGGATGACGTCGAGCAGACGCTCTCGGCCAACATGCCCGACCAGCAGATGCCGTTGTCCGGCAAGTATTTGACGCAGCCGAACGAGACCTACACGATCTCGTTCGCCGGCATCAAGCCCGGGACGTACGACTACGTCTGCACGCCACACGTCATGATGGGGATGACAGGGAAGATCACCGTGCAGTGATGCGGGTCGCAATTCAAGACAATGCTGCCGAGGGGAGCCAAAGTGGCTCCCCTCATTCATTTTGCGGATTCGCGAGAGCGAAAACCGGCCCCGCCGGTTGTAACGGCAACGTTCCTGCAAAGAGGATCGACAGACGCAGCATGGAGCCGGCATGATCGTCGAGACGTGGAAGGATCTGGTGGATTTCGTGTGGTGGGCGCTGACCGGACGCGAAGGACGCCCGAGAGTGCAGTTGAGCCTCAGGCCATCCCGCTCGGCCTTGGCCGCTATCGGGTGGGCCTGGATGAGCGCGCTCGCGCTCCTGTCGGCCCTCGTCCTCACCGGCGACGTGAACGATCCCATGCCCTCGTGGGTATTTGCCATCATGGCTGCGATCGCGCTGCTCTGGGCCCCGACGCAGTACGCCCGCTTCGCCGACGCGCGGCACGTGAGGCATCTCGCCGTGATCGCTCTCGTGATCGGCGCGCCCGTCTGGTTCCTGCCGGTTCCACCCGACATTGGTATCTCGGCGGTGCACCGATTCGCGCTGTGGGCGCTGATCGCCATCGCGACTGCGCTCGCGGCGCCCCTGCTCGCGTTTCCGCTGCGCGTGCTGCGGCCGCGCTCGGAAGCGACCGCCCGCGCGACTCGCAGCTGAGGCGCCGCGCCGCGTGATCGCGGCGCCCGGATCGAGCATACGTCTTGGAGCTCTGGCTCGGCGTCGTCACCTTCGTCGCCGGCGGCGTGCTCTGGCGCGTCGCGAGGCGAGAGCGCGCATTCGTGGCGCCGTGGCTCCCGCGGCTCGGACTGGGTATCGCCATGCTCGGGCTGGGAACGCTCGCGATCACGCAGGAAGGCGTCGCCTGGAACATGGCGTCGATCGTGGCGAGCCTCGTCGCCATTGGCATCATCACGTCGGTGCTGCTCGAGATTCTTCGACGGCGTTGAGCGCTCGACGGCTTGCCGTTCCGCAAGCCGCCATCGATAATCGCGCACCGTCATGCCAGATCAGGATCTTCCGTCTCCGCCCGACCAGGACGCGCGCCACCATCCGCACCACGAGCCGTTAGGCGCCGACGTCTCCGACCCGGTCGGGCTTCTGCTCGCCGAGCCGGCAGCGCCCGCGTCGGTGGGCACGTGGCTGGGTCGTCGTGCCAGAAACGCAGCGCGGCGGACCGCGCTGCTCGGGGTAGCCGGCGGCCTGGTGTTCGTCGCCATGCTGGTGACGCTGATCGTCATTCCGCACCGCGCGAGGCGCGCGGCGGCCGCCATCATGCCGCGGCCGAGTGAGCGGCCGGACACGGCGCGGCTGATCACGGCGATGGCGACGGCGGCGGAGCGGCTCGCTCGCGCGGAGGGCGTCGTCGCCAACACCCGGGCAAGGGCCGCGCGCCGCGCGCAACCTCCTCCGCCCGACACGCTCCCGACCGAGACGCGACTTCGACGCGAGGCGTTGCTCGCGAGCATCGAGCGCCTCACGATGCTCCTCGAGCGTGCGGAAGCAGCGCCGCTGTTCGCGTCGTATCGCGCGTTAGGCGCCTCACCCGAGCTCCAGGGACATCCGCGAGTGACCGTTGTTCTCGATTCGCTGTCGGAGATCGAGCGGCAGCGCGATGCATTCGGCGCTGCGGGCGGAGTCGATCCACTGTTTGTCGCCCTGACGTCGCGCGCCGGCGAATTGGGACGGGCACTCCAGGACATTGGCATCGCCCGTCGCGACGCGATGCGGGCGGAGGCCGATCGATTACGACCGCCCCCGCGGCCGGTGGTGACGCTGCCTCCGATCGACACGACGCCGGCTGTAGCCGCGCGAGACACGGCGCGTGGGGAGCTCGCGCACACACGCGCAGCGCTGATGCGCGCTCGCGAGCGGAACCGGCAGCTCGACATGCGGCTGGCGCGAGCGCGCGAGATCTCCGCCATTGCGGCCTCGCCGCCCGCCATGCTTGCCGCTGCGCTCGTGTTTGGGCTGGCGGCGGGCTTCGCGATCGCGTTGATGGCCGAGCTGCGGAAACCGCGCGTGGCGGACGCGCGAGAGATGGAGCGCCTGGTCGGAATTCCTGTGATCGCGCGCGTCGGTCCTACGGAGCGCGTACCAGAGCGCTCGCGACGCCGCGCGGACCGGGAGATCGCGCCGGTCATCGATCAGGCAACCGACACCTATCGACAGCTGTATTTGACGCTCGCGGACGCTGCGTCGAACCTCCCCGGAATCGCTATCACCGGTGACGAGCCTGCCGTCGTCGCCACGCTCGCCGTCAACCTCGCGACGGCCGCCTCGCATCAGGCGCGGCATGCGCTGCTCATCGACGGCGACGTCACCGTTCACTCGGTGTCGGCGGCACTCGGAATTCGGTTGGCGCCGGGGGTGACGGAGTCGCTGGTCGGAGAAGTCGAATGGCCGGAGACGATCCTTCCCGCAACCGTCGGTCGAGGGCATTCGATCGACGTCATCCCTGCGGGTCGGCGCTTCAATGCATCCGAGATCGCGAGTCGGCAGCTCGGCGAAGCTGTCGCGCGCCTCGCCCGGCGGTACGACACGGTCGTCTTGAGCGCTCCGTGGCTCCGTGAGGTTCCACTCGAGATCACCGTGTCCGCATTGCCAGCGATCGTCATCGTCGCTCGGACGGGGCGGACGACGGCAGTGGGGCTCGAGCGGCTGGTCGGCGCCGTTCGGACCGGCGGCGGTGTCATCCGAGGCCTCGTGGCGTGGGATGCACCCGATCCAGTCATTCCGCTCCTCTCGGAGGTGCCCGACCGCACCTCGCTCCTGCCGCGCTATGCTTCGGTGCGCAAAGGAGACAGCGAAGAGGCCGTGGTGACGAACGAAACCCGGCAAGAAGGGTGACGGGATCGAGTTAAGCTCGTCTAATGAGTGGCATCCATTAGATCCTGCTAATAGGCGACAATAGCGGCTGTCGTATGCTGGCCGCCGACTCTCTCGGACGAGCCAATGCGCGCGACGCTGCCTCTGGGGATCCTCATGATGGTTGTCAGTTGCGGGGATGTCCCCACCGCTTCCGCACCGACTCCGATCATCCCGGCGAGTACCTCCCGGGCTCGCGCGGTACTTCGTGGGACGGTGGACCTCGATCGCGGCTCGCTCGATTTCGCGCCCGTCATGCCGCGCGCACACGCGAGCGTTGCTCCGGCGATCTACGGCGACCAGAACGTCAACGTTCGTCTCTTCAATTCCGGGGTTGTCCTCGACAGCAGCGCGACCCCGTGGCGCTGGACGGCGAGCGTCGGAATTCGGAACATGCGCGCGCACCACATCGGCGATGAGGAGTCGTCAACCGCGCCGTTGGACACAATCGGTCTGTACGTCTTCTTCGTGCAGGATGCAGTGCCAGGGCAGCCGTGTACCGGCTGCGTCGCGTACATCGCGAACCACGACGGGACCCTGAGCTTCGATGCACCGAACCAGAAATTCTTTCACTGGCCCGAGCGGTTGAACCCCATGAGCTCGCCGCTGGGTGACACCACGTTGCGGCGACGCACCTGGATATTCGAGACGAGCCCCGGCGTCCGCTCATTCACGTTCAACGTGCTCGTTTCGGCTTCCTGGCCGGCGCCGCACGAGACCCGGTGGCGAGTGCAGTACCCTGCCGATGTGCGGCCCGAGAGCTCCTTCCCATCGTGGAAGCCGCAAGCCTGGGGCACTGGCGGGACGGCTACGACTGCCGGCGGGGTGATGTCGTTGCGCGGCAACGCAAATGGACTCGCGTTCTATTATCGCCGCGACCCGATCGCGCCGGCGTCGAACGCGTACATTCACGCGGTAGCGGAGCTCACGAGTGGGAGCAATCGCCCCGAGATCGCTCTGATGCTGAGCGATCACGTCAAGCTCATTGCGCTTGGCGTCTCGAACCGGACGGCCGGACTCGTTACGACTTCCGGACTGTTCATTTCGGGGACGACAGCCACGATCGGGAACGGGCCGCACGAATTTCAGCTCCGGAAGTATGCCGCCGACAGCGTCGTGTATCTCGTCGACGGCGTGCGCCGCGGGGGCGCGACCTATGCGAGCCTGTCGGACGACACTATCATGTCGGACGCCGGTGCGCACACCGCGTTCGGAGCCCTTCCCACGGCGGGCGGCAGCAACTCGCGGTGGGACGAGGTGGTGTACGAGATAGGCGCGACGTCTCCCTGACACGCCGCGCTTACGTGTGACCGGATTCGCTCGTCAAGAAAGACCCCCGCTCGTCAGGCTGCGCCATTTCAGATCAGACCTCTCTCACGCACTACACGATCTCCCCGGACGCGGCGTTTGCCGCGGTCGAGGACGGCGCGGTAGTCCTGCATATGGGAACCAAGCGCTACTATTCGCTCAACAAGACCGGTGCATTCATCTGGCGCGCGCTCGAGGATGGCGTGTCGCGAGCGGACATCGTCGCGCGCTTGATCGACGCCTATGACGTGGGTGCCGCCGAGGCTGACATGGCAGTGACGCGGCTCATGGGCGAGCTGGTCGAGGAAGGATTGATCGTCGCGGCGTCGGCGTGATCGAGCGTGTCGTCGCGCTGGCGGCGGCGCTCGTCACCCCAGCGGCGGCTCGCGTTCTCCCCTTTCGAACGGTGCTCGTGCTCTACGCCATGCTTCGGCAGCACGGATACTCGCCGCGGTTACACCTCGGCGCTACGGGAACAGCGCTCGCCTTCAGAGCGCACGCCGGGACATCGTTAGGTGGTACTGCGGTCGTCGAGCTCGCAGTCGTCACGGGGTATCGGGAGCTGGTGGTCGATGGTGGCTAGCGTCGCGCCGTACGAGCTAATGACGGGCCTGCTCGCCGGCGAGAGCCCTCCCACAGCGCTCGCCGCCCGTGCATTCGCGGCCCCGCCCGAGCTCTGGAAGCGAGCGCTGACGCTGGAAGCCTGCGCCGTCCAATTCGATCGGGCGCTTCGGCGGTCGGCGCTCGCCGACGCCGCGCCTTCGTGTCTGCGGGATGATCTCGCCTTCAGCACCGCAACCGCTGTCGCTCAAGCGCTTCGTGTCCCGGGACAGGTGACCGAGCTGGCCGAGATTGCACGCGAGTTGGGCATTCAAGTGATCCTGCTCAAAGGTGCCGCGCGGCTGCTTGGAGGGGAAATGGCCGGCACGCGCTCGGTGTCCGACATCGACGTACTCGCACGCCCTGTGGATGCACGCCGGCTGCATGCGTCACTTCAGGAGCGGTGCGGTTACCACTCGCTGACTTCGTCACCCGAGCATCATCTCCCGACGCTGCTCCGCCCCGGGGCGCTCCCCGTCGAGATCCACGTGCAGCTTGGGCCGACCGCATCGCGACTCGACGAGCGCATCCGGCGAGACGCGCGAGAGGGGACAGGCCCGGCCAAGGGCGCATTGTTGCCGGCCGCCACTGCGTTGCTCCTTCACGCGCTCGAGCACGCGCTCCTCGTTCACTGGGCCGTCCGGTATCGCCTTCGCGACATCCTCGACGTCGCCGAGCTGTGGAATGCGGACGTTGACGCGGCTGAGGTCGCGCACTTCGTTCGCGGGCGCTTCCGGCCGGCCGCCCTCGACATCCTGATCAGCGCGGCGAGGCGGTTCAACACCGAGGTTCCCTTCGACCGGCCTGGCGCGTGGCGTGTCGTAGGGCGCGTCGCCCGAACGCGCCACCTGATCGCCGGGCTCGTTCGGAACTCCGCGCTGGCGAAATCGTTATGCATCGCGGGCGGCGTCCTTGCCGAGGGCTCTCCGCGCGCGCTGCTGCGGCCCGCGGCTCTCGCAGTCTTCGGCGTCCAGCAGGCGCGCGCCCTCTGAAGCATCCGCTGCTGCGAAAGCAGGGGAAAGACGCTATCGTTAGCGTCCTGATGTCACACGCCGTCTCCGACCCGCGCATGACCGGATATTCGGACCGCATCAACCACGCGCTCGCCTACGCCACGAAACACCACGATCAGCAGGTGCGGCGAGGGACGCGGTCGCCCTACCTCACGCGCCACGCAAACGTTGCCGTCATCCTGGCGCGCTACGGGGCTGATGAGGACACGGTCGTTGCCGGCATACTGCACGACGTTGTGGGCGACGGATTGCGGGGCGGCATGTCGTACGAGGCTCTCGCCGGGCGCGTAGGGGACAAGTTCGGCGGCGAAGCGCTCGATCTCGCATTGGCCGTGACCGAGCGCCGGCACGACGAGGATGGCATCGAGATGTCGTCGGACGAGCGCCGTGACGATCTGCTCGAGCGGCTGGCGGAAGCACCCGAGCGCTCCCGCTGGGTGATCGCGGCTGACGCCCTTCATGAGGCGGGGACGCTGCTCGCCGAGGTTCGGCGCACCGACTTTCCCGAAACGGTTTGGGCGCGAACGCCCCGCGGTCAGGGCGTCGAGTGGTTACGGCGGGTGCACGACCGGCTCACTGCCCTGGGGTTTGCCGCACCGGTCATGACTGAGCTCCGAGACCTCGTCGCGGAGCTGGAGCATCATTGGAAGAGCGCGCCGCAGGCGCGCGCGACGTCGTAGCCTCAGGCCCGCGTTTCGACCTGCGTGTCGGTGCGCGCGGCGGGATACCGAGTCACGACGTAATTCTCCAGAATTGCCAGAAACTCCTCGACGATTCGCTCGCCCTTCAGCGTCGTCGACAGCTTGCCGTCGATGTAAACGGGCGCCTTCGGCTCCTCGAACGTCCCCGGGAGCGAGATGCCAATATTGGCGTGCTTGCTTTCGCCGGGCCCGTTCACGACGCACCCCATCACAGCGACCTTCATTGCCGCTACACCCGGGTGAGAGCGGCGCCACTCGGGCATCCGTTCCCGCAGGTATACCTGGATGTCTTCGGCCATGTGCTGGAAGAACGTGGAGGTCGTTCGTCCGCAGCCAGGGCACGCGGTGACCTGCGGTGCGAAGTGTCGCAGGTGGAGGGACTGTAGGATCTGCTGGGCGACGAGGACTTCTTCCGTGCGGTCGCCATCCGGCCGCGGCGTCAGCGAAACGCGGATCGTATCCCCAATTCCCTCCGCGAGTAGAATCGACAGGCCTGCCGCGCTCGCCACGGTGCCCTTGATCCCGAGGCCGGCCTCGGTGAGTCCCAGGTGCAGCGGATAGTCGCATCGCACTGCCAGACGCTGATAGACCGCGACGAGATCGGGAACGCTGGACACCTTGGCCGAAAGAATGATGCGGTCGTGCCCGAGACCGGTCTCCTCGGCGAGGGTTGCGGAGCGAAGCGCGCTCTCGAGCATGGCCTCGATGTAGACGTCCTGTGCGTCGAGCGGCTCAGTCCGCCGCGCGTTGGCGTCCATCATCTGAGTCAGCAGATCCTGATCGAGCGACCCCCAGTTCACGCCGATGCGAACAGGCTTGCCTTCGTTCACCGCCACCTGGACAATCGTGCGGAAGTTCTCGTCCCGCCGCTTCCCGCCGACGTTCCCGGGGTTGATGCGGTATTTGTCCAGCGTGCGCGCGCAGTCGGGAAAGCGCGTGAGCAGCAGATGGCCGTTGTAGTGGAAGTCACCGACGATCGGGGCCTCGCAGGCCTCGTCGCGAACGCGTTCGACGATCTCGGGGACCGCGGCGGCCGCAGCCTCGTTGTTGACGGTGATGCGAACGAGCTCCGAGCCGGCACGCGCCAGCGCCACGATCTGGGCGGCAGTAGAGGCCGCGTCGGCCGTGTCGGTGTTCGTCATCGACTGGACGACGATCGGGTGATTGGACCCAACCGCGACGTCACCGACGAGGGTGGTGACGGTCTGTCTACGAGGGGTGAAAGCCACTAGTGTAGGGAGCGAAATCCTGTGGCGGCGACCTGCCGCCGCTCGACCAGGTGAAAGCTACCATTCCCTCGTACCCCGAACCATGGCTGACGACATCGAGCAACCGCCCCGCGGCTATACGACCGAGGATGTGAAGGCGATTCCCGATGACGCCCAGCAGCCGGCGCCGCGACGGCGGCGGCTTGCGCGGTGGAAGCTGTTCCTGCTGGCGCTGGTCGTCGTTCCCGTGCTCGTCTTCGGCCTCTGGACGTGGGCGGCGCTCAACTGGTCGTACTCGGACGGCGACCGCAACGGGTGGGTGCAGAAGCTCTCGCGGAAAGGCTGGCTTTGCAAAACGTGGGAGGGGGAGCTCGCGATCGCTCCCAACGTCCCCGGCGCGATGCGAAGCGAGATCTTTCACTTCACGGTGCGCGACGACTCGATCGCGCAGGCAATCAATGCCACGGCCGGAAAGCTCGTGTCACTGCACTACGAGGAGCACGTCGGCATCCCATCGTCTTGCTTCGGCGAGACCAAGTACTTCGTGACACAGGTTCGCGTGGTCCAATAGACCGATACGCGGGTGTGGCACGCCGCAGCACGGGCCTTGCAACCCTGGGGCGGCCTCACACGGAGGTAGAGTATGGACAGAGGCATGGACTTCCTGCGCAGCCAGATCAACAATGCCGTCATGCAGCATCAGACTTTCCTGGAGTCGCTCGTGGACCACGAGCGCGAGGCGAAGGATGCGCGCTTCCGCGATCTGTGCTCGCGCCACATTCCGATCATGAGAGAGCATCAGCGGATGCTCGAGCAGTATCAGAACCAGCTCGGCGCCGAATCGGGCGTCGGGAAGAAGGTGCTTGGCAAGGCGCTGGGGATCGCAAAGGACCTGGCCGACGTCGCGCGCGAGAGTGACTTCCTGCGCCTGGTTCAGGACATCGTGATGGCACGCCAGGCGGAGGACACGTTCAAGACATTCCGCGAGGCGGGACGGGAGCTCGGCAACGAGCAGCTCCGCCAGATCGGCGACACCGGGGAGCGCCATCACGACGAGTACGTGAAGGAGGCGAATCGGTTGTGCGCGCAGATGTTCGTCGAGCACGTGCGCGGGCTCGACGCTGCGGCGACCGCCGAGGCCCGAACGACCCCCGGCGCCTGACCGGAACGCGGGTATTGCCGTGCGGCTCAAACTCGATATATTCGCCTCCGGCGACACCCGATTAGAAGGACCCGGGCGACATTCGCCCGGGTCTTTTTTTTTGGGTCGCTGCCTAACGCGGGGGGCCCCGGGTCCCGCTCGACACACATTGTCAGGGTCGGCGCAGGTCCGCTCCCTCGACAACAGATCTCAGGAGTAGGGCATGCGTACGACCGGCAAGGTGAAGTGGTTCAACGACGCGAAGGGGTTCGGTTTCATCACCCCGGACAACGGCCAGAAGGACTGTTTCGTGCACTTCAGCGCGATCCAGGGCAAGGGCTTCAAGTCGCTCGCCGAGGGCGATGCCGTTGAGTTCGACATCGTCGAGGGGCAGAAGGGCCCAGCGGCGGAGAACGTCAAGAAGATTGGCGCCTGACGCGTCGCACCGCGCCGCCAATGACGGGGCACCCTCGTGGGTGCCCCGTTGCGCATCCGGAATCCCCGGCTGCTACCTAACGTGACGCGTTCGCCTCTTGCGGTGGTCCTCAGAATGTCCAATAGTGTGCCATCGTTGGTCCGAGATGATCGCGTCGGACACGCCTCAGGGGCCTGAGAGGCGCAGGGTCGTTCAGGCAGTCGCGGGGTCGCGGGAGGTTCTCATGTATCGCTCGTCGCTGGTGCTCGTAGTCGCCGTGGTCGCATTCGCCGGATGCGCTACCATGGGACGGCAGGTCGAAGTCGATTCCGGCGACCTGTCGATGGACATCGAGCAAGCGCGACGAGACACGGCGCGTGCGCGGGCCGAGTTCGACACGCTCGTGCAGCAGCGCCGCGCCGTCGCCGAGCGCGCGATGGCGTTCGAGGACAGTCTCAACGGCGCTCGTGAGGCCGCCTTGGCAGTTGCGCGTGCGCGGGATTCCGTGACGCGGGATTCGGCGGCGCGAGTGGCGTCGGCCGCCACCGTCACCACGCCCGAGCCTGGTGGCGGAGAGCGCGCGCTGTCCGAGGCCGAGATGCGCACGATGTCGCAGCAGATCTACTTCCCGTTCAACAGCGCGCACCTGACCTCCGCGTCACGTGCGCTCCTCCGCGAGAAGGCGGCGATCCTCGAGCGCAATCCCGCCCTGACGCTGACGCTGACGGGACACGCGGACGCGCGCGGTGCGGCCGACTACAACCAGCGCCTGAGCGAGCGTCGCGCCGCGGCGGTGCGGGCGTTTCTGATCGAGGCGGGCATCGAGGAGGAACGCCTCACGAGCGAGGGGCGCGGGGAGGAAGTGCCTGCGGTCGAGGGATCGGGCGAGGGGGTCTGGCAGCAAAACCGGCGAGTCGAGTTCGTAGTCAGCTGACGCCGGAATCGCCAGCAAGAACGCGAGGGGCGTGGGGGGCTTGGGCCCCGCCCCACCGGCCACCCCCACGCAAGATCCAGCCCGAGGGAAAACGCCGGCGCCCTTATGACGCGC
>JBQTHJ010000010.1:0-238790 GCA_052389995.1 Gemmatimonadaceae bacterium
GACCAACTCGATCAGTTGCTGGCGAAACTCCGGGGCGTAGTGGCGTTGCTTCGTGCTGCGACTCTTCGGCATGTGGACTCCTCCTCCCCCAAAGGGTGAAGTGTCCACGCAACCGGGTCAACTCCAGTCCCCGCGATACGTGAGTTCGCCGTGAAAGTTTGGACATTTGACAGATAGTTCCGAAAGCCGCGGCATAACTAGCTGTTGCACCTGACGAGCGCGATGTTTAAGGTAGCCATCACATTTAGCCGCCCTCGCGCGTTGCGCGAGTGCGGGCACCCGTCTCCTTCTGGGACGGACGCTCCCAGGTGAACGCAGCGTTATGCGGACACCTCGCTCCAGTGCATTACGAAGAGAGCACCGGAAGACCTTTCTACCCAGGGAAGTCTCACCCGCTCGCAGCCGGTTGACACTCTCCGATAATTTCGCGCGCCGACGCGGCTTCTAGCAGCCGTTGACTTACTGCCTTACGCGATTGCGCTAGTCAGATCTGGCTTCTTCGACTTCTTCCTCTAACACATGCGTCATGTACTCCGTCCAGGCTCGGATTCTTCGCATGTCGCGTAAGGTGACAGGCAGCGGAATTGAGAGTACCGCGACTCTGCCCGTCCCATCGAGCGCGACCGTGTAGCCTGAGGCCCGCACGGCGCCGTCCCGAACGCTAGTTCCGGGCTGCTCTTGGGGAGTAGTAGCGTCTGCACCCGGGATCTCGTCCACAAGAGGCGTTGTAGTTCCGAGGCTATCTGGCACCCCTTGGGACCGTAGGACCCCGTTGCGTAAGAGACCCGCATACTCGGCCGTCTCGCGAAACGTGTTCGCCGCCTGGTCCGCGGCCGACGATCCGACTCCGTGCTCCCTAACAAGCAGATTAGGAAGCAGCGTGGGCAGTGCGTGATCTTGATGCTTTTGAAATAACGCGCCGAACAGCGCGGGCCGTTTGGCCGCTTCTGCGACCGCTTGCTGCCTTTCCGCGGCGCTTGTCGGCACGAGGATCCTACGGCCAAGCTCGGAGATCCGGTATGCGCCGTTACCAACGCGCTCGACTAAGTCATAGTGCGTTAGAGAGCCGATTTTTCTGGCAGATGTTCCACTGATTCCGCGGTAGCCCAGCGCCTCGGCAAGGGTTTCCCGACTGGCACTACCGTATCCCAGGGAATCCTTTACGCGCGACAAGAGGTCGATGGCGGCTTCAAGATTGTCGGCTGGGTACTTGATTCCGCGCTCGACTCGACCTGATGTTTCGTCGCTGGGCATAAGCTATTCCGTTCCCATAGTTATAGCGTAAAATAGCACACTATTCGCGTTTGGTCAAGTCGCACAGCGTGAGTTTATCTAGTTTGGTCCTCGCATACAAGACCAAAGGCAGTATTATAGGCCTTTAGAAACACTTTTTGCAAGTTTCTATCTCATAGAGATTGTTTTTCATTAATAGAGAAGCTATTGTAATAGCACAATCTTTTCTTTCTCTCAGCAAGGTGCTTTCGTCACTTCATAGGCCATGGCTGACAAGAATTCAGAAGTAGCGCGGGTTTTTCAGGGACGGCCCACCCCCGTGCCCGGCCGCCCAGTGGGATATGCGGCGCTGGTCGGTCGACACGGCCTACGAGTGCCCCTCCCGCCGAGGTTAGCCATCATCGCGGACAGACATCAGCGGCTGGAGCTTGAAGACTGGCTGGTGCTCACCCCGCGCCACGCCCCGAAGGACACTCTTGCTGGTCACCTCGAGTTCGCCTTGAAGTGGGAAGGTGTAGACCTCGGCGTCCTCGCTAAACTCTTCCAAGAGATCCCAAGCGACGATGTCCGCACGGTCGTGTTGGCGACGCCCACAGGCGCATATGCTAGACGCCTTTGGTTCCTCTACGAATGGCTCACCGGACGCACGCTGGACATTCCAGACGCTTCTAGGATACGCGCGATACCTGTCCTCGACCCCGGCATGCAGTACGGAATAGCCCGAGGCACGACATCAGCACGCCACAACGTCATAAACAACTTGCCGGGTACGGTGGAATTTTGCCCGCTAGTCCGGAAAACACCGACCCTGGAAAGTTTCCAACAGCAACGCCTCGACGAAAAAGCCCGCACGCTGATTGGCCGGACACACCCGGCTATTCTCGCGAGAGCCGCCGCATTCCTTCTGCTTAGCGACAGCAGGTCATCCTTCAGCATTGAAGGAGAACGACCCTCCCCTGACAGAGCAATTAGATGGGGTAACGCAATCTCCGAAGCGGGCCGAGCTCCACTGTCTATTGAAGAGCTGGAGCGTCTACAACGAATCGTAATTGGCGATGCACGCTTCGTGACCCTCGGCTTACGCAAGGAAGGTGGCTTCGTAGGCGATCACGACCGAATCACGGGGCAGCCACTTCCGGAGCACATAAGCGCGAAACCCGAAGATCTAGGTCCATTGCTTAACGGTGTCGTTGCATACAGCGAGCGAACACATTCAAGGCGCATGGACCCGGTGATCGTCGCAGCGGCAGTAGCGTTTGGATTCGTCTACATCCATCCATTCGAGGATGGAAATGGAAGGTTGCATCGCTGGTTGATACACCATGCACTGGGAATAGCGGGATACAACCCGCCGGGTGTCGTGTTTCCTGTGAGCGCCGCCATACTGCGCAACATCGAAAGCTACCAGGCGGTGCTAGAGAGCTATTCGAAGCCTTTGCTCAAGCTCATCGATTGGAAAGCAACCGACAAAGGCAATGTTCAGGTTTATAACCAAACACTGGAGTACTATCGCTATTTCGATGCAACGCCTCATGCTGAATTCTTGTACTACGCAGTCCGTGAGACGATCAACATGGATCTGCCGAATGAGGTCGCTTACATCGAAGCATACGAGCAGTTCCGCGATCGCGTGAACGCTGTTGTCGACATGCCTGACAAGACCATTGACCTTCTTCATAGGTTCTTGCGTCAGGGATCCGGCGTCCTTTCCAAGCGCGCGAGAGAAAAGGAATTCGCCGACTTGGCTGAGGAGGAAGTGATCCAGATAGAGGATGCCTTTGCGCGTACGATCGGCACCGTGCCTGGAGCAATCGGCGGGGGCAGTACTGTCACCGAGGATGCGATGCTGGCCGGCTTCTCCCCCGAAAGAGATCAGTCTTAACCTCAGTCTATACCGCTCACGCAGGCGCGAGCAGAGATCCTGAGCAAGGTCCGGCCGACCAGCGTTAGGGGCCGGAGTGGCCAGTTGCGTGTGAGTTGCTGCGAATGCTGGAGTACGATGCGCATGCCGCATAACTAGCTGTTGCACCTGTCACGCGCGATGTCCAAGGAATTCATCGCAGTTCGACTCCTTGAAGTGCAATGCGAACGCGAGCCGATGGCCCGCCTTCAGAGACGACCGCGTGCAGGTGAACGCAGCGTTCTGCGGACACCGGCATCGAGGTCGATCAAGGTCGGCAGTCTTTGGGATCCTGCTCAGCGATTCATACGGGTATGCCTCTAACGTTCGGACTGAGGACGCCTCGCGATATGCTCGCCAAGCTCAAGCGCGAGCACGCGCGACTTGAGAACGAGGTTACTGGCGATGACCTGATGAACTTCGTGATCACGGGCTATCACATCATCGACTGGATCAAGAACAACACGTCCGTGTCGAGCGCAGTGACTGCCGGCGTAAAACTGATGTACGACAATCTGTACATCGCCGTGTGTCGAGATCTGGCGAACGGCAGCAAGCACTTCGATTTGAGAAGCGATTACAAGGACCGGGTCACCGACAAGACGAGCGTAATCAGCGGCTACGGCACCGGAAGGTTCGGCAAGGGTGCGTACGGCGTGGGTGAGCCTTCCATCGTCATCGTTCTAACTGATGGCCAGCGGTTTGACGCGCTCGAGTTTGCGAAGCAGGTCGTAGCCGCGTGGGAGGACTTCTTCGCCAAGCACGAACTGTGAAGGGTTGGTCACGTTCAGGATGCTGCCGAAGAATCATGTGTTGGAACTGGCGTCCAAGGTACATCGAGTTCGCCGCCCGGGTTGAACTGAAGCGTTAGGTGGCACCACTTCCGCGCCTATGCACGACCGATCCGTTCTCATCATCGCCTTCAGAGGCATGGTCGCCGGCGCTCGGCGGCTCTTTCGGACTCTTCATAGACGCAGGTTCGCAATGCACCATTCGAAAGTTCTTGACTGGCGTATTTGGAAAGCAGCGGAAGTCGCAGCGGATGGTCCTCCCATCGAGCCCGGCGGATCACCTGTGAAGAAGGGTGACATCGTCTACGTCATTAGCACGATCGACGTTCCAAAGACCGGCCGCGTAAACTTCGTTACCCCTGGTCCCGTTCCTCTTGCGCTACATATCGCCATTCGTGCTGCAAAAGACGCCGATGCCGCGCGCAAGAAAGTTGTTTGGTCAACCGAAGGCCCCGTAGGTTCGCCCAAGTGGGCGACCCAAGAGAATCTGATCCTTCTTTATGCATATTTTGAGAACTCAATGGTCGCGGCTACGTTCGCGTTTCAGACATTAGCAGGGTGCTGAAAAAGTCCTGAATTCACTATAGCGAAAACCGGAGGAGTTTGTATTTTGGCGCGACCTCAACCGCGAGTGCGCGCGATGCGTGGCGACGATCAGCAGCAGGTAGTGCTGTTCAGCTATCGGTCGGTGGAAGATCGGATTCCGCAGGATCATCCGTTGCGAGTGATTCGACAGCTGGTCGAACCCATTCTGCGGGAGCTCTCGCCTCGGTTCGCGGGCCTCTATTCGAAGTATGGCCGCCCGTCGATTCCGCCCGAGCAGCTGTTGCGCGCCCTGCTGCTCCAGGTGCTCTTCACGATTCGGAGCGAGCGGCAGCTGATGGAGCAGCTCGACTACAATCTGTTGTATCGCTGGTTCGTCGGGTTGAATCCGGACGATCCGGTCTGGGTGCCAACGGTCTTCACCAAGAATCGCGAGCGGCTTCTCGAGGGCGACATCGCCGAGGCGTTCTTTCAGGGCGTTCTGGCGCAAGCGAACGCGCCGCAGCTGCTCTCGCATGAGCATTTCACGGTCGACGGCACGCTGCTCGAAGCGTGGGCCAGTCACAAGAGTGTGCGGCCGATCGCGAAGCGGTCGTCGGGCCGTGGTGGGGACGATGACCCGAAAAACCCGACGGTGAATTTCCGAGGCGAAAAGCGCTCGAACGCGACGCATCGCTCGGTCACCGATCCCGACGCGCGGCTGGCGCGCAAGAGCAAGGGGACCCCGGCGATTCTCGGCTACCTGGGCAGCGTGGTGACGGAGAACCGTCATGGGCTCATTGTGGCGACGGACGTGCGCGCTCCCGGTGGACACGCCGAAGAAGAGGCGGGCTTGGAGATGCTGACGATCCTCGAATCCCAGCGGCGCCACCGGACGCTCGGGGCGGATAAAGGCTACGACACTGAGCCGTTCGTCGAGGGAGCGCGCGCGGCCGGTGTGATCCCGCACGTCAGTCAGAACGTTCATGCCCGGCGACGACGAAGTGCCATCGACGGACGGACCACTCGACATTCCGGATACGAGGTGAGTCAGCGAAAGCGGAAGCTCGTGGAGGAAGGCTTCGGGTGGAGCAAGACCATCGGGTTGCTGCGCAAACTGCGGCACCGAGGGCGCGAGAAAGTGGCATGGATGTTCGCCTTCACCAGCGCCGCCTACAACCTCGTGCGCATTCGCACGCTGATTCGAGTCGGCCCATGCGCCTAAGTGGTCCTGTTCGTAAGTTCGGTGGCGTATAGTTTGGGTTGCAGGCGGGCGGTGGCGAGTGTAAGCTTGGGCTCGCCCCCTCGGCGGAGGAGTTCGTGCCTCGGCGCAGTCCGTACGCCATCCTGCTTTCGAACGAGGAGCGCGAGCACCTCGTCACGGTCGCCGCGAAGTATACGGCACCGTATTTCGAGGTCGTCCGCGCGAAGATTGTGCTCTATGCAGCCGAAGGCCTGGAGAATCAAGAGATCGCGGCTCGGCTCGATCTGCCGCGCCAGATCGTGAGCAAGTGGCGCAAGCGGTTCTACAAGAAACGCGTGCACGGGCTCGTGGACGATGCGCGCTCCGGGCGACCGCCCGGTTTTTCCCCCTCGGGTCGTCGTCGCCGTCAACGCCCTCGCGTGTGAACTGCCCAAGCGCCGCGGCTGGCCCCTCTCGCGCTACAGCACCCGCGACCTCGCGGACCTCGTGGTGGAGCAAGGAATCACCGCGTCGATCAGTGGCGCCACCGTGTGGCGGTGGCTCACGCGCGACGCGATTCGCCCGTGGACCTTTCGCAGCTGGATCTTCCCACGCGATCCCGAGTTTGCCGTGAAAGCCGGTCGCGTGCTCGATCTCTATCACGGGACCTGGGAGGGCATCCCTCTGGGGCGGGACGAGTTTGTCCTCAGCGCGGATGAGAAGCCGAGCATCCAAGCGCGCGCCCGAGCCCACGTCAGCACGCCCCCACGGCCAGGCGCGGCGATGCGTGTCGAGCATGAGTATGGCCGAGCGGGCGCGCTCGTCTACTTGGCGGCCTGGGACGTGCACCGCGCGGTCCTCTTCGGTCGCTGCGAACCGAGGAGTGGCATCGCGCCCTTTGACGCGCTCGTGGCCCAGGTGATGGAACACCCGCCGTACGCGTCTGCGCGCCGCGTGTTTTGGATCGTGGATAACGGCTCGTCCCATCGCGGCTCGGCAGCCGCCCAACGGCTCGCGACCCGGTGGCCCAATCTCATCCTCATTCACTTGCCGATTCACGCCAGTTGGCTGAACCAGATCGAAACCTTCTTCTCGATTCTCCCGCGCAAGGTGCTGCGACCGAATGCGTTCGACTCGCTCTTTGAGTTGGAGGACGCCATTCTTGCGTTCCAGGAGCGATACCATGCCCAGGCGAAACCGTTCGACTGGAAGTACACGCGTCAGGATCTCGCTCAGCTCCTGGCGCGCCTCACGTCAGATCCGTTGCCGCTGAAGATCCCGGCCTGAATACGTCATCGAATTTCAGAACAGCAGGACTAAGGACATGATGCGCGGCCATAATTTCACCGAACGGGTCCGCCAGGCCCTCGCCGCTGCCCGCCACGAGGCAGATCGGCTCCGACATGAATACGTGGGTACCGAGCACTTGCTTCTCGGCCTCATCGCCAGCAGCCGCGCGGACGGCCGCGTCACCGACATCCTCGCCCGCCGCGGTGTCTCGCCCGAGGATCTTCGGGCCGCAGTTGAGGCGAAAATGCCGCCAGGGCGCTCCGCGCCTCCCGCGCGTTCCGAGCTCCCATACACGTCGCGCGCGAAGCGCGTCTTGGAACTCACCATGGACGAGGCGGCCGCACTACGCGCCGACGCGGTCGATGTCGAGCACCTCCTCCTCGGCGTTCGCGCGGAGGATCGCGGAATCGCCGCGCAGATGCTCGCGGCTGCCGGCCTTGACCTTTCGACACTCCGGGATGACGTGCGCCAACTGACACTCGCGAGTACGGCCCCGCCACGGCCTGGCCTGTTCCGAAGGCTCCTGAGTTGGATCCGAACCCGTACTCGGTGACCGCGGCGTTCTCCAGCCACCAAGTCACGTGACCGGTTTAGCTCGGCGCTGGGGCTCGATCAGTCTGTTCGGAGCGTTGGCGGCGGAGGCACTGGCGATGATGCGAAGCCGGCATGCTCGCTGGTTCGTGAGCGAAGACACCGTGTTCGCGATTCTCGACGCCGGTTGTGGGTGCAAGACGAGGGGCTCGGGCTCTTTCTCGTCGTGGACCGACTCTTTCCCGAATGCCGTCGCTCGTATACCGGCAGCCGTCGATGGGCGCCCTCGACCTGCTCGAACGGCCCGGGACTCGCGACGCGGGGCGGGGCGGGAGGGCGTCGTCGCTGGCGGCGTGCCGTTAGGCGCTGGGCTCAGCTCCAGTGCGCATCCAAGGCCTAGTGGTGAGTACCGGAGGTGTCTGCTTCCGTGAGAGACGCGTATTCTGGTGCTGCGATCGAGCACATCGAGGCGGAGGCATGGGCCCAGCTGCACCTGGGGCTCTCCGCCGGCCTCCGCGCTCAGCTGCGGTGTGAGGTGAAGCGTCACGGTCGCGCCGTCTCCGTCGTGACGCCTGGCGCCGATGTCCCCACGGCCAATCGCACGATCGGTCTCGGGCTCGAGAGCGACCTCACCGATGACCAACTCGCCGAGATTCAGGCGCTCTACACGTCCGCCGGCGTTCCGCGCTGGTTGATCGAGTGGAGTCCCGCCGCTCGGCCGCACGACGGCGAGATTTTCTTTGCGCGCCACGGTGGCCGGCCGATGACTCCGACCGTCAAGCTCTGGCGGACGCTCGAGTCAATGGTCTCGTCAACCCGTGTGTCCGAGTTGCAAGTCCTGGAAATCGGCCCAGCCGACACGGCGACGTTCGAAGGCATTGTGGCTGACTCCCTCGGCGTGCCGGAGATCATGGCGCCGGTCGTTCGCGCCACGATCGGCGTACCTCACTGGCACTTCTACCTCGCCGTCGACGGCGGGCGCCCCATTGCGGGCGCGGCGATGTTCATCGAGGGTGACGGGGCCTGGTTCGGATTGAGCGCAACCCGTCCGACCCACCGCGGACGCGGGGCGCAAACGGCGCTGTTGGCGCGCCGCCTTCAGGATGCGGCCGCAGCGCGATGCGTGTGGGTGACCGCGGACACGCAGCCCGACACCGAGGCGCGGCCAAACCCGTCATACCGCAACATGCGCCGCGCGGGGTTCGAGGTGGCCTACGACCGCGCGAAGTACCTGTTCCAACATCCACACGAAGCCGCGAACAGCGCGTGACGATCGAGCGTCTGGCACCCGGCGACGAGGAGCGCCTGCGCACCCTCCGGTTCAGGTCGCTGCGAGATGCGCCCGACGCGTTTGCGACCACCTACGAAGAAGCGCTCGCGTGGCCTTCCGAGAACTGGAGCCGCCAGCTCGAACACTCCGCGACGTTCGTGGCGATGACTCACGGCTCAGACCTGGGACTTGTCCGGGGCGCACTGCATGATCAGTCTCCGGACACCGCCTATGTGATCTCGATGTGGGTGGCGCCGGAGGTGCGCCGTCAGGGCGTCGGTTCCGCGCTCGTCGACGCTGTCGTCGATTGGGCGAGGGCGAAGGGGGTGCGTCGCCTCCTTCTCGATGTAAGCGAACAGAACACGCGCGCGATCACGTTCTACATCGGCAAGGGCTTCGCGCCGACCGGAGAAGCGGGCACGTTGCCGCCGCCGCGGGAGCACGTTCGTAACATCCGACTCGCCATGATTCTGTGACGCACGAAGTCCGGTGGGATCCGGCTGTCACTTCAACCTCCTCTACGATCTTGCCTCGTCTGCGGGTACTTCATCACTCTGCGCGAGTCGCGCTCACTCTCGGCGTCGCGGCCTGCGCGCCGCAAGTCGCGGAGAGCCCGCACGTCTCCCTGCAACATCTCCGTGAAGCCGTCGAAGCGGGCGATACCGCGGCGACCCTCGAATACGTCGATCTCGATGCCATCGGTGCGCGCCTCGTGCGCGACATCATCAATGTCGTCGAAGACTCTATCGGTGTGCCCTTTCCCGACTCGCTTAACCCTCAGGCTCGCGCGCGCCTCGACTCCATGCGGGCGCAGTGGCGGCGTGCCTTCCGGAAAGATCTGGGTCTCCCGCCAGCCTCGCCTGCCGGGTCGGATTCGCCGGACTCTCTCTCCTCTGAAAGTCAGGATGACGCGTGGCAAACGTCACCCGACGAGGGCGTCATGACGACCGAAGTGGAAATCGTTGGGGATGGCAAGGTCACGTATCGCGGCGACACCGCCCTGGTGCCGCGGGTGATACGGCACGCACGACTGGACACCACGCTGACACTCCAGCTCGCACTCGTGCCCGTCGAGCGTCGACATTGGAGGGTTGTCGCGCTGCCTAACATGATTGCGCTCGCTCGAGCGCTCGAAGCGAGGAAAGCCGCGGTTTTTGAGCGAGCCAATCAACCATGGCGCGACAGCATCGCCACCCGCATCGTCGTAACGCAGTTCCGCGCCACGGAGGAACCTCTCGTGGAGTGGGGTCGGTATGCGGCGCGGGTCCGAGTTACCATCCAGAACCGGAGCGCCAGTCCGATCTCCGTGCGAACCGTCCAGCTCCTTGGGCCGAGCCTCGCCCTGGATGACAGCGTCGGAGAGGTCATTCGAAAACCCATCAGCTTCAACCTGGGCGGACGACCGCGCTGGTCTGGGAGCGGCCACTTCGAGGCGATCACGTGGGACCGTACGACGTCATCGCGCGCTCTGAATCGTACAGGGTGGAAGTGACCGCGATCGAGACGCACGGCGGTGCCGGCCAGCGCTTCGAGCTCTACCGAACATGGGAGGAATACGTCACGGACAATCCATTGCCGAGTCGCCCCTCCGGTGTTCTTGCGGAATGGCCCGGAGCCGTGCGCACTCCGGGTAGCGAATGGCTTTCAGCGGCGTCAGGTTGTGGCACCCTCAGCCCGGTGGCCTAGTATGCGTGGAGACCTGAATGCTTCGCCGCGCGTCGCCATGATCATGGCGCTCGTCGTCGCGACGCCGATACCGCTGGCGGCTCAGGAAGCTCCCGTCCCGGTTGCCGTTGGCGCGCGTGTCCGTCTCACACTGCCTGATCTCGAGCCACGCTTCGGCGTCCGACCCCCAGAGCGATGGCTCGTCGGCGAAGTTGTCGCTGTCACACCCGACACGCTCGCGCTCCGTCCCCATCCAGGCATCGGCCCCGTGGCCGTCCCGCGAAGCGCCATCCGCCGCGTCGAGATCGGTCGCGGCGCGTCGCGCTGGCAGAGCGCTGCCGGCGGCGCAGTCGGGGGTGCGCCCGTCGGGCTCCTCTGGGGACACGTGCTCTACGACGTCGGACTCCGCGGCCCGCACTTTGACACCGGCGCCCGCGCGCGCAGTTCCGGGGCCCTGTGGAGCGCCGTCGGGTTCACTGTGTTGGGGGCGCTCTTTCCTCCAGAGCGATGGCGCCGCGTTTCGTTCGAGTGATACGTCGCTGCACCCTCCTTCGATGAACGCACATGAAGCTCGACATCTATCTGAACTATCGCGGGAACTGTGAGCAGGCCTTCCGCTTCTACGAGCAGCACCTCGGTGGTAAAATCACCGGCATGGTCAGGCACGGGGAGCAGCCCAATCCCAACGTCCCGCCTGACTGGAAGGACGCCGTCCTTCACGCTCGAATCGAGATCGGCAGAACAGTCCTCATGGGCGCGGATATCCCGCAGGCCGAGCCCATGCGCAGCGCATATCTCGCGCTGAGCGTGGATAGCGAGGAAGAGGCCGAGCGTCTGTACGCCGTGCTCACCGATGGCGGCCAGGTCTTCATGAAGATGGAGAAGACGCCATTCGCCAATCGCTTCGCGATGCTCCGGGACAAGTTCGGTGCGTCGTGGATGCTTCTTCATCAGCCTGCATCCACGCCGAATGCTTAACGAGGGACCGCCTGGATAGCATTGCCACGGCAACCCGCGATGCGCATGATACGTGAGGAAAGGTGGCCATTCGTTCATACCGGGGGAGGGCACAATGAAAGCCCGTCGACTCATCTTCACCGGGGCCGCATTGCTCAGCGTCGGTGGCTGCGGCGATGGTCACGATCTCACGGCTCCAGCATCCTCCGTTCAGGCTTCTTCCTCAGCGCTCGCGGCAGCGACCCGCCAGGTCGAGGCGGCTGGTGAGTTCGCGGCGCAGGTCGACTTCTCGACGCTGACGCTCACGCCCAGGGAGCAGAATTGCCTGCTCGAGGTTGCCGGTCAGCTGGTGTTCACCGGGACCATCGAAGGAACCGCTACCGGGCGGACGACAGCGCTCGACTTCGCGCCGTGCTCGGAGGCGGGGGCGAATCCCCCCCTGTATGCGGGACGCGTGCAGCAGGGCGGTCAGATCGAGGGGCGTCTCATATTCTCCAATGGCATCGCGGGCAGACTAGACGCCGACGCCATCGTCGCCGTCGGCGGAACATATAGCGGCTCGGTCGTCGTCCGGTGATGGACGACGACCTTACTCATATGACGCGTGAGCAGCTCATCGCCGAGGCAAAGCGGCTGCGTGACGGGATCAGAGTGCATCGCGACAGTACGGAGCACGAGCTGTGTTGGCATCATCCGGCGCTATGGGGTCTCCTCCCCGAGATGACCGATCCGTTGCCGACCGTGCCTGCCTGGCCCGCGTTCCTCCGCGGATGTCTCCGCTACCGCGAGTCGCTCGACGACCAGCTGCCGAGTGCACCCCGCTCTCATGCGCAACATTCGCCCTGAACGCTGGATAACGAGGAGCTCTGTGAGACGAACCGCAACCGTCGTGGCACTCGGGCAGACGGCGGGAGCACCGTGGTCGGCTTCGACTTCGGCTGGTACTCCAACGATTTCCAGTCACACCCGGAGATGACCGGGCGGCGTTAGGCTGACCTAGCCACCGCCGGTTGGCCGCAGGATCGCCCGCGCCGGCGCGCCCTCGTGTCCCGCGACCTTGATCGGCAGCACGATCAGATCGTAGTCGCCCGCTTGCACAGGGCGGAGGTCCAACCCCTCGACGATCGGAATGCCACGGCCGAGGAGGATCTGGTGCGTTCTCGGCGCTGGCGCGCCGAATCGCTCCGCCGAGATGTAGTCGACGCCGACCAGTACGACGCCAGCGTCAGCGAGGAGTTGTGCGGCGTCGGGTGCGACATAGGCAAAATCCCGATTGAACCGTACCGAATCCATCCAACCGCGGACCGTGCTGCGGGTGCGAAAGAGCACGCGCTTCGCGCCCCTCCAGGCGTGTCGATTCAGCTCGGTCGCGCCGATCGCCTGCACGCTGTCGGCGATGGCGATCACGCGTGCTGCGCCCATCAGTCGATCCAACGCGATCCGATCGATCGGCGCTCCATCGGCGATGAAATGCATCGGCGCGTCGATGTGCGTGCCGCTGTGCGCACCCATCGAGTAGGCGGACAGCGTGAGGTTGTCGCCCTTCCGCATGTCCTTGAGGAACTCGAACTTCATGGGCGCGTCGCCCTCATAGACGGGTGTCTTGGCCGGATCGAGCGTCGCCGTCACGTCGATCCAGTCCTCACTGCTGAATTCCGTCGTGGGCCGGTCCCTGGGCGCACAGGTCAACAGCGCGGACGCCAGCGCAAGCAAACCACACGTATCAGCAACTACTGAACGCATGTGGCCTCCAGGGTAGGATCACGGAATCACGAGCGCGAGCAACATCGTGAACACGAGCCCGGCCACTCCGATGATCGTCTCGGCGACCGTCCACGTCTTGAGCGTCTGCGGGACCGTCATATTGAAGAACTCCTTGATCAGCCAGAATCCGGAGTCGTTGACGTGCGAGAGCACGAGCGAGCCCGCGCCCGTCGCGAGCACCAGCAACTCGGCGTTCGTTCCCGGCGTCGCCAGCGCGATGGGAGCGACGATCCCCGCCGCCGTCGTCATCGCCACCGTCGCCGAGCCGGTGGCAACGCGGATCAGCGCCGCGATGATCCACGCGAGGAGAAGTGGCGATGCGTGAGATCCGATCGCCACGCCGGCGATCGCCTGACCCACTCCGCTTTCCACCAGCACGCGGTTGAATCCGCCACCGGCACCGATCACGAGCAGAATGCTGGCGGTCGGCGCGAGGGAGTCGTTCGTGAACTTGAGGATCTGCTCGCGCGTGAGCTGCCGTCGGTATCCCAGCGACCAGAAGGAGAAGAGGAGCGCCAGCAGCAGCGACACGATCGGGCTTCCGAGGAAGTCGAGCGCAGTGCGCAACGTGCTTCCGGGCTCCAGCACGATGCTGGCTGCGCTCGCGAACAGCATGAGAATCACCGGAACCATCACGGTGAAGACCGCGATGCCGAAGCCCGGCATCGCTCGCGTCGCTCCACCTTCGAACTGCTCGGCCACCGGGTTCTCCGCTGGAAGCGCAATGCGCGGCGCGATCCACGTGGCGAATATCGGCCCGGCCAGCGACGCCGTCGGGAGCCCGACGATGATCGCATAGGCGATCGTGAGGCCGACGTCGGCCTGGTAGGCGCCGACGGCGAGCATCGCCGCCGGATGCGGCGGCACCAGCCCGTGTACCACCGAGAGCCCCGCCACGAGCGGAATGCCGATCTTCACGAGGGACATGCCGGTGCGGCGCGCGATCGTGAAGACCAGCGGAATCAGGAGAACGAAGCCGACCTGAAAGAAGACCGGAATCCCGACGATGAAGGCGACGAACATGATCGCCCAGTGCACGCGGTGTTCGCCGAACTTCGCGATGAGCGTGGTCGCGATGCGTGTGGCGCCGCCGGACTCCGCCATCATCTTGCCCAGCATCGTGCCAAGACCGACCACGATGGCGATGAATCCCAGGACGCCGCCGACGCCGTCGAGAAACGCCTTGACGACACCGCCTAACGGCATGCCCGCGGCGGCTCCCATGGCGAGGGACACCACGATCAGCGCGACGAACGGATGCAGCTTGACGCGCGCGATCAGCAGGATGAGCGCGACGACGGCGCCGAGCGCGTACAGGAGGAGCAAGGTGTTGGCGCTCATGACGAGGGCGAGGTCGCGCGCGCGAGGAGCGCGGCGACGATCTCATCTGGCGCTTCGCCGATGTCGCACACCCACGCTCGCTCGTCGGCGGACGGCTCTTCCAGCGTGGCGAGCTGGCTGTCGAGCAGCGACGGAGGCATGAAGTGTCCGCTGCGCTGGGCCAGACGCTCCGCGAGGAGCTCGCGGGAGCCGGCGAGATACACGAAGTGCACGTTCGCGTCACCCATGGAGCGCAGCAGGTCGCGATAGCTCCGCTTGAGGGCGGAGCATGAAACGACGAGACCGGCCCCTGCGTTTTTTGCCTCGCGCAGTCGAGCCGCGATCGCCATGAGCCATCCCTGGCGATCGGCGTCCGTGAGCGGGATCCCCGCCGACATGCGCTTCACGTTCTCCGGCGGATGCAGTCGGTCACCTTCGACGAACTCGACGCCCAGCTCGCGGGCCAGCATCTCGCCGATGAGGCTCTTTCCGGCGCCGCAGACTCCCATCATCACGTAGCGCCCCGTGTGCACGGCAACCTCGTGGTGTCGAGTGAGTGGCTCTCGGAACTGGCGTGCGCTATCGTCAGCGCGGCGCGCACAGTGGCCACTATCCTATCCCCTCGAGGGATTCGCGGCTACGCGCGCCGCGGTCGGCTTCACCTTCCAGGGAGCGGCAACAATGCAACTGGCGATGATCGGGTTGGGCCGGATGGGCGGCAACATGGTGCGACGACTGGTCCAGGGCGGGCACGAGGTGATCGCGTACGATCAGAGCGCCGACGCGGTGAAGGCGCAGGTCACGGCGGGAGCGCGAGGGGCCAAGGATGTCGCCGACGTCGCGAGGCAGGTGGGACCGCGCCGCGTCATCTGGGTGATGGTGCCGGCGGGCGCGCCCGTCGAGAGCACCATCGAGCAGCTCGTGCCACATCTCGATCGAGGAGACGTCGTCATCGACGGCGGCAACTCGAGCTTCCGCGATTCGCTTCGGCGCGCTCAGCAGCTTCAGGCGAAGGGAATCGAATTCGTCGACGTCGGAACGAGCGGTGGGGTCTGGGGTCTCGAGAATGGCTACTGTCTCATGATCGGTGCGTCACCGGCGGCGTTTCGGCATTGCGAGCCGGTCTTTCGGACGCTGGCGCAACCCGACGGGTACGCGCACGTGGGGCCGCCGGGGGCCGGTCATTACGTGAAGATGGTGCACAACGGAATCGAGTACGGCTTGCTCCAGGCGTACGCGGAGGGGTATGAGATCCTGCATGCATCTCGCGATTTCACGCTCGACCTGGCGCAGATCTCGAAGCTGTGGAACCATGGGAGCGTGGTCAGCTCCTGGCTGAACGAGCTCGCAGAGCGGACGTTCGCCCGTGACAATCAGCTCAGTACGATTCGCGGTTACGTAGAAGACTCAGGAGAGGGGCGCTGGACGGTCGAGGAAGCAATCCGGCTGGATGTGCCGGCGCCGGTCATCACGTCGTCGCTGCTCGCACGGCTTCGCTCCCGCCAGGAGGAGTCGTTCGGCGCGAAAGTGATCGCTGCGTTGCGAAAGGAGTTCGGTGGGCACGCGGTGCGTACGAAGTGAAGCTTGTGGGCGAGAGCGGTCAACATCGCGTTTATTCCGGCGGCCCCACTCGTGCAACGCTGATTCACCGCGCTTTGCCATGCTTTCCGCCCGATCGCGTAACGCCGAGAAACCATGCGCGGAAACTTCGTCACCGGATACTCACGAGCTCGTGCTCTCGCCTACGCCTTGATGGCAGGCGTCTTCGGCATCCTCATGACGTACGTAACGGCGCGCTTCGCCATCGGTGGCGGGTGGTTCGAGACGCTGCTGCTCATTGGATTGACGGGAGGAATCTGGTTCGCCGCGCTCCGTTGGTACCGGCGCTTTCGACAACTTTCGGCGAGCTCTCGCGTGTGATCCCACGCAAGCCGTGACCATCTCCTCGTTCGAAGACGCGGAACGACATCTCGACCGGGCATGGTACGCCGCGCTGATCGCCGCGACGATCGACGGTGTGCTCGGCGCCATGGTCATTCTCGGGACACGCGAGTTCACCCTCGCGGCCGTCGCCTCCGTCGGTCGCGTCGTTCTCACACTACTCCTCGCCTATGCCGTGGCGCAACGCAGCCGGCTTGCCGCAGTCGTGCTCCTCCTGTTAGGCATTCTCCGCATCGGCACCGATGCGAGTGTTTCCGCTTTTGCGCGGCTTCTGGTTGGCCTGCCGTTCGTCTACTTCTATGCGCGCGGTGTCCAGGCGGCGTTCGCCTACCACCGGCTCCGCTCCGCCAGCCTGACGGCGCTCCGCGTCCCCATCGTCGTCCTCCTCCTGGGCTCGCTGGCCCTCGGCCGCTCGGCGGTCGCGCAAACGATATCGCCGACGGTCACATGGGGTGTGAGCTTCGGGCCAACGGTGCACAGCCTCCCGCGCGGCCATCTCGCGTGGGTAGGGCCGGCCGCAACAGCCTCCCTCCACTGGTCAGTCGCGTCGCGACTGACCGTGACATTCGAAGGCCTCGCAACTCGCTTCGCCAGGAGCGTCGACCACATCCACGCTCCCTGCCCCACGCCGGAGCCCTGCCATGAACCGACGGGCGCGGTCACTATCGGTGGTTTGGTCGGCGGCCTGCCTATAGCTAGCCGCCCGGCCGTCCCGTGTGCTATGCTCTCGCACGACCGGGAGCCCGCACGCCGCCAGGAGGAGCCATGAGCGTCACCTTCAAGGTCAACGGACAATCCAGGACCGTCGACGTCCCGTCGGACATGCCCCTCCTCTGGGTGCTGCGCGACGTACTCGACCTCAAGGGAACGAAGTTCGGCTGCGGCGTTGCGCAGTGCGGCGCGTGCACGGTGCACATCAACGGGACGCCGACGCGATCGTGCGTGCGACCCGTCAGCACCGTCGCCGGGACCGAGGTGATGACGATCGAAGGGCTCTCGTCCGACGGGTCGCATCCGCTACAGCGCGCCTGGGAAGAGCTCGACGTCCCGCAGTGCGGATACTGCCAGGCGGGGCAGCTCATGTCGGCGGCCGCGCTGCTGCGACAGAATCCGAAGCCGAGCGACGCGGACATTGATGCGGCGATGAGCGGCAACATCTGCCGCTGCGGAACCTATCTGCGCATTCGCCAGGCGATCCATGCCGCGGCTGCCGGCACCGCGGCGCAGGCGGGCGGCCGTCGCTCCGGCCAATAGGAGAACGCAACCATGACAACGACGACGAGTCGCCGCGATTTCCTGAAGGTGACGGCGCTGGCCGGCGGCGGAGTTCTGTTCTCCGCCTACACGGGGACCGCCAATGCCTGGGCGCCGGATGCGCCGGGCACTGCCGACTTCACGCCGAACGCGTTCATCCGCATCACCCCTGACGGCATCGTCACGATCATCGCGAAGAATCCAGAGATCGGTCAAGGTGTGAGGACGATGCTCCCGATGCTCATCGCCGATGAGCTGGATGTCGACTGGACGAGCGTGCGCGTAGCGCAGGCGGATCTCGACACGACGAGGTTCGAGCGACAGAGCGCCGGCGGCAGCACCGCGACGCCTAACAACTGGATCCCGATGCGTCGTGTCGGCGCGGCCGCCCGCGCGATGCTCGTCACCGCGGCGGCGCAGACGTGGGGGATCGCGGAATCCGAGCTCGAGACGCGCGACGGCATGGTGCATCACCGCCCCACCGGTCGATCGCTGAGATATACCGAGCTGCTCGACAAGGCAGCCGTCGTTCCCGTACCGGCGCTCGACTCCGTGAAGCTCAAGGAGCCGAAGGATTTCAGGATCATCGGGACGAGCCAGCGCGGCGTCGACAATCGCGCCATCGTGACCGGAAAACCGATCTTCGGGATCGACGTCACGGTTCCGGGAATGAAGTACGCCGTCTTCCACAAATGTCCGGTCTTCGGCGGAAAGGTCGTCAGCGCGAACCTCGAAGAGCTCCGGGCGATGCCCGGCGTGCGGCAGGCGTTCGTCGTCGAAGGACAAGCTGCGCTCGAGGGGCTCATGAGTGGCGTCGCCATCATCGCCGACAGCTGGTGGGCGGCCAACTCGGCGCGACGGAAGCTTCAGGTCACCTGGGACGAAGGCACCGCGGCGGAGCAGAGCAGCGAGTCGTTCGCCGCGCGCGCGGCGGAGCTCGCGAAGCAGCCGCCCACGCGGATGCTCCGCGCCGACGGCGATGCCGACGTTGCCATTGCGTCAGCCGCGAAGAAGGTCGAGGCGCAGTACTACTATCCGTTCCTCGCGCATGCGCCGCTCGAGCCGATGAACACCACGGCGCGGTTCGCGGATGGCAAGCTCGAGATCTGGTCGCAGTCCCAGACCCCCGCCGCAGGACGGGATCTCGTAGCGCGCACGCTGGGCATCGCCGAGACCGACATCACGGTGCACATGCTGCGCGGCGGTGGAGGCTTCGGCCGCCGGCTCATGAACGATTACATGGTCGACGCCGCGTGGATCGCTCGTCAGGCAGCCGTCCCGGTCAAGCTCGTGTGGACGCGGGAGGACGATCTCCAGCACGATTTCTATCGTCCCGCTGGCTGGCACCACTTCACCGCCGGCCTCGGCGCGTCGGGAAATCTCGTGGCGATGAAGTCGCACTTCATCAGCTTCGGCGACAGGGTCACGCAAGATGGCCAAGTCGTCGAGCGCGGTGTTCGCGCCGCGGACATCCCTCAGCTCGAGTTTCCGGCGCGCTTCCTCTCGAACTTCTCGCTCGGCGCATCGTACATGCCCCTCGGCGTTCCGACCGGATGGTTGCGCGCGCCGGGCAGCAACGGGATCGCGTTCGCATTCCAGTCGTATCTCGACGAGCTCGCGTACGCGGCGGGAAAGGATCCGATGCAGTTCCGTATCGACCTCCTGTCGATGCCTGCAATCGGAGAGACCACACCGCAGATGTATCGCGCCGACCGCATGCGCGGCGTCGTCGAGCTGGTCGCCGAGAAATCGGATTGGGCGCGCCGGTCGAAGTCCCTGCCGAAGGGGACAGGGATGGGCGTCGCGTTCTACTGGAGCCACCGCGGGTACTTCGCGGAGGTGGTTCAGGCCACGGTGACCAGACAGGGGGCGCTGAAGGTCGACAAGGTGTGGGCCGCAGGGGACGTCGGGAGCGAGATCATCAATCCGCGGAACGCCGAGAGCCAGGTGCAGGGCTCGGTGATCGACGGGCTGAGCGAGGCGATTCACCAGGAGATCACGATCGACAAGGGTCGTGTCGTGCAGAGCAACTTCCACAACTACCCTCTGCTCCGCATGCGCGAGGCTCCGCCCGTGATCGAGGTGCACTGGAGAAAGACGGAGTTTCCTCCGACGGGGATTGGTGAGCCTGCCCTGCCCCCTGCTCCACCGGCGCTGTGCAACGCGATCTTCGCGGCGACGGGCAAGCGGATCCGATCCCTGCCGATCGCGAAGCACGATCTCACGTGGGTCTGACAGAGCAGCGCACCGCTGTATCACACGGGAGGCCTTTCATGCTACGCCTCAGACGGACCGCGCTCACCTTCCCCATCGCTCTCGGCTTGCTCGCCGCCTGCGCTCCCGCGCACAGTCGCGCGCCTGACAGCGGAGCGACCCTTACGAGCGACGATTTCAGGGATCCGAACGAGCCGATCGAGAGCGTCATCCAGAAGAAGGTGCCCGGGCTCCGCGTGACACGCACCGGTGACGGCGGCATCGCCCTCCAGGTCCGGGGCACGTCGTCGTACAGCGGGAGCGAAACGCCGCCGCTCTTCGTGCTCAACGGCCTCCCCTTCACTCCCGGACCCGACGGTGCTCTTACCGGGATCAATCCGCACGACATCGCGTCGATCAAGGTGTTGAAGGGCGCGCAGGCGGGACTCTATGGCATCGAGGGCGCCAACGGAGTCATCGTCATCACGACGAAGAAGCCGGGGGAGCACAGGCCCTGAGCGGTGTGGTGAGATCGGAAGCGATACCGTCGGGCTCGTCCGTCTTCACGCCTGAGGCGTCGCCGCCCCCGCCGGTCGCCGCACGGCAACGCGTCGAGGCGGTCGACGTCGTTCGCGGGATCATCATGATCCTCATGGCCCTCGATCACGTGCGCGACTTCTTCGGATCGTTGGCGGTGAATCCGACCGATCTCGCAGCGACGACGCCCGGCCTGTTTTTCACTCGCTGGATCACGCACATCTGCGCGCCCGTTTTCTTCCTGCTCACCGGGACGGGCGCGTATCTCGCGCTCCGGCGGCGCTCGCGGAAGGACCTCGCGCGGTTTCTGTTCACCCGCGGACTCTGGCTGATCTTCCTCGAGTTCGTCGTCGTCCGATTCGCGATGCAGTTCAACGTCGACTATCGGGTGACGGTGCTGACGGTGCTCTGGGCGCTCGGCTGGGCGATGATCGTCCTCTCGGCGCTCGTGTTTTTTCCGACTCGCGCCGTCGTTGCGTTCGGCGTCGTTCTGATCGCGCTGCACAACCTGCTCGATCCGATCCGGGCGTCGTCGCTCGGCGCACTGGCGCCGCTCTGGTCGGTTCTTCATGCGCCGGGCATGCTCCTGCCGGGGCCCGAGCACGTGGTGTTCGTGGCCTACCCTCTCATTCCGTGGATCGGCGTGACGGCCGTCGGTTACGGACTCGGCGCCGTCTATGGGTGGGACGCCCAGCGGCGGCGGTTGCTCCTGTTGCGGCTCGGTCTAGGACTCGCCGCCGGGTTTGTGCTCCTGCGCGCGCTCAACGTATACGGTGATCCCGCAGCGTGGAGCGAGCAGCCATCAGCATTTTTCACGGTGCTGTCGTTCCTCAACACGACCAAGTATCCGCCGTCGCTCCTCTTCCTGCTCATGACGCTCGGCCCAGCGCTGCTGCTGCTTCGCGCGGTCGATCCGAGGACGCCGGCATTTCTGCGCCCGGCGCTGATCATCGGGAAGGTGCCGCTGTTCTACTTTCTGGTGCACTTCTTCCTCATCCATCTGCTGGCCGTCGTCGTCTGCTACGTCCGTTACGGCGACGCGCACTGGATGTTCGAGTCGCCGAACCTCGGCCAGTTCCCGATCACGCAGCCGCCAGGATGGCCCTCGGGACTGCCTGTCGTGTACGCGATCTGGCTGGGCGTCGTCGTCGCGATGTATCCGCTCTGCCGATGGTACGCGGGCGTGAAGCAGCGGCGGACGGACGCGTGGCTCAGCTATCTCTAGCCGCGGGGCGCGGCAAGGGCGTATCAACGCGACACGGCGACTCCTCGGTTCCCGGCGAGGAACAGAGCTAACACTTTTCATACGGAATCGACTGAAACCGCGCTGACCGCCGCGCGTAGGCCCGAGGGAACGATCACCGCACCACCAACGCCATCCTCGGAGTCATACCATGCGGCGCTTTCTGTCAGCCGCTCTCGGCCTCGCGCTCGTGGCCGGCGCGAACGTCACGCACGCTCAGGCCCCTGGCCGTCAGAACGCCCCGCCTGCCGGAAACGGCGAGATGCGAGGTGTGATTGCGGCCGCGGAGGGGAGCACCCCCCTTCCGCACGCCGGAGTCGCGGTACGCAGTGCGGCGGATTCCGCGCTGGTCACTGGCGCCATCACTGGAGCCGACGGGGCCTTTCACATTCGCGGCCTTCGTCCGGGCGCATACTTCATCCGCATCACGCTCCTCGGATTCAAGCCGCACCGGCAAGACGTGACCCTCACGCCCGCCGCGCCGGTTCAGGACCTCGGCACGATCGGGCTGTCGCAGATCGCCGTCGCCCTCGAGGGCGTCCAGGTCACGGAAGAAGCGCCGACGATGTCGATCCAGCCCGACAGGAACGCGTATCGGGCAAAGGACGTCGCGCCCGCTGCCACCAACGCGAGCGAAATCCTCGACGCGGTCCCGTCAGTGCAGGTCGACGGCGAGGGCAAGGTGAGCCTCCGCGGCAACGAGAACGTCGCCGTTCAGATCAACGGCCGCCCGTCCCCCGTTCGCGGACCGCAGCTCGCCGCGTACCTCAAGAGTCTGCCGGCGAACATCATCGATCGCGTCGAGGTCATTCCCAACCCGTCCGCGAAGTACGATCCGGAAGGGATGGCCGGAATCATCAACGTCGTGCTGAAGGAGAACGCCGAGCTCGGCCTGAGCGCCGGACTCAACGCAAGCATGGCGGAGACAGATCGTTACAACGTGGCCGGAAACGTCGGCTACCAGGCAGGTCGCGTCACGCTCTTCACGAACCTCGGCGTGTACTCCGACGACCGCGAGATCCTCGGCGTCAACGATCGCGAGCGCTTCGATGCGCTCGGCGCACTGGAGGGCGTCACGCAGCAGTCCATCGACGGTCGCACCGGTGGCAAGGGGCAGAATCTCAACACGACGGTCGATTTCCAGGTGACGCCGAAGACGCTGCTCACGAACGTCTTCACGCTCAACCATCGCGACGGCCGCGACGATCAGTTCAGCAGCTACACCGAGCTCGATGATTCGCGCTCGGAGTACGACTGGTACAGCCGGCCTCGCGACACGCGGAACGACGGGCTGATGTTCGACTACACGATGGCGCTCAAGCGCACCATCGAGCCGCGCAAGCACGAGCTCTCGACCGAGGTTCGCTTCCATCGTATGCGCGATGAGGATCGGACCGAGCTGTGGAGGCAACCGCTCACGTCGCAGGGCTTCGAGAACGGCGCGCAGATCGAAGGTGAGACGAACGCGACGGATGCGCTCACCAGGCAGCTCACCGCGCAGGTCGACTATACGAGACCGCTCGGCGCGAACGCCAAGCTCGAGACGGGCCTCAAGAGCAACGCGCGCTGGCTCGACCGCGACTTCCTCGTGCGGAAGGATTCGCTGGGGGATGGTGACTGGGTGACCAGCAACCTCAGCAACAGCTTCAACTTCGATGAGACGGTGCATGCCGCGTACGGCGTGCTGAGCCAGACCGCGGGGAAGTTCCAGCTCCAGGCCGGCCTTCGCGCCGAGCGTGCGAGCCGCGAGTTCGCGCTCGTCGCACCGGCGGAGAAGTTTCCGCACACGTACACCAGTCTCTTCCCGAGCGGTGTCGTGATGTACAGCCTCAGCGACGCGACGCAGCTCAAGGCGAGCTACTCCCGCCGAATCCGTCGTCCGGGAACGCAGGAGCTGAATCCTTTCCCCGCGTTCTTCGACGTGCAGAACGTCTTCATTGGTAATCCCGAGCTCAGCCCAGAGTACACCGACGCCATCGAGCTGAGCTGGAGCCGCACCGGCAAGAGGGGCTCGCTCCAGTTCTCGCCGTTCTACCGGCACACGACGGACATCATCCGTGTCGACATCAACACCGCCGACACGGTCGATAATCGCGAAGTGACCTCGGTGAGCTTCAGGAACCTGGAGACCAGCGATTCGTGGGGCGCTGATCTGAACGGCTCGCTCCGATTTGGATCGCGGTTCAATGGCTTCGCCAGCTTCAACGTCTTCAAGATGGTGACCGACGGCGGCTCGGAGTCGAGCATTGGCTCCAACGCCGTGACGTGGATGACGCGGATCAACGGCACCTCGCAGATCACGCCGACGTTCATGGTTCAGGCGAGCTACTTCTACCGCGCGCCGATGAACATCGAGCGCGGCCGGTTCGCGGCGTTCCACGGGATGCAGTTCTCGATGCGGAAGAAGCTCAACGGCGACAAGGCCGTCCTCGGCCTCCGTCTGTCGGATCCGTTCAACACGAGCCGGTTCCGCATCAACGTGGCGGACGACAACGTCCTCCAGATCACGAAGCGCAGCTTCGGGGTGCGGTCGGCGTGGCTGACGCTGCAACTCAACTACGGTCAGGCGCCGAGGATTCGCGAGCGGCCGCAGGAGCCGGCGGACGCGCCGAGGCCGTTCCCCTGAGCAGCGATCAGAAGACCCGAAGACACGAATGGCTTTCTCCGCAGAGAAAGCCATTCGTGTCTTCGGCAAGTCAAAGCAGTCCGTGACCATGCGATCAGGGCATCAACCCGCCCAGGTCCTTCACCGCCGTCTGGAACTGCTGGATCTTCGAGCTATCGCAGCCGGACGGCGAGCCGACCTGCGAGGCGGCGCGCGCGAGCGCGTCGCGGCGCTGCGCTCCTGAAGCACTCTCCGCAGCCGTCAACGTCTGCCTAACGGACGAGATCGTGCTGGCGGAGACGCACCCTGAACGCTCGAGCTGATCGACGTACGAGCGCGCCAGTGCGAAGCTGGGCGGCCACACGAGCTTCGGCTGCCCCTGCGCGTTGAAGTAATCCAGGTGCACCGTCTTCGCTGCCTCGATCTCATTCCGCGAGATGAACTCGCTTGGCGTCAGCTCGGCCACATCGAGACCGCGTGCGATCTCGGAGCTGAAGATCGCGCCGTTGTACCAGTACGCCGACCATGAGCCCGCCATGTTCATGCGCGTCGAGTCGAGCGGACCCCGGTCGAAGAACGCGATCTCCTTCGGGTTCGCGGGGTCCGTCCAGTCGAAGATCGAGATACCACCCTGATACCACGCCTGCACCATGACGTCGCGTCCTGGAATCGGAATCAGCGAGCCGTTGTGCGCGACACAGTTCTCGAGAGGCGTCTGCGGCGCAGGCAGCTTGTAGTAGCTGTGGAACTTCAGCTTTCGGTTCTCGATCGTGAAGATCGCGTTCGCGCCCCACTCCTTCGGGTCGGTCGCACGGCACTTCGGCGCACCACCGCCACCCCATTCATCGGAGAAGAGGAGCTTCGTGCCATCATTGTTGAACGTCGCCGAGTGCCAGTATGAGAAGTTCGAGTCGGCCACCGCGTCGATGCGAACGGGATTCACGGGATCGCTGATGTCGAGCAAGAGGCCATACTGGCCGCACGCTCCGCCCGCGAGCCCGATCTCGGGATAGACGGTGATGTCGTGACACTGCGAGGGCCCGGGTTCGGGTTCTTGGTCGTCTTCACCGACCATCCGGTCCACGAACGCCTGAAGCCCGCTTCGCAGCGCCGCGCTGTCTGCCGCCGTCGGCGCTCCCGTGCCGCCCCGCGCCTTCACGATGCTGTCGAGCAGGGGCCTGACGAAATTGTTCCCCATCACGTACTCCATTTCGTTCACGCGTGCCGTGAACCCGCCCTTGGCACGCGCATCGGCAGCGCGCTGCCGCGCGGCGGCGACGTCTTCCGCCGTCTCGCCATGCTCCGGCGCCTTCGCCAGTCCGGTGAAAATTCGGGGGGAGCTGACGATCGCGGCCTTCGTCGGATCAGCGAGCGGCACCTTGATGACCTCGATGCGGAAGAGCGCGGAACTCGGATCCTCGTCAGGCGTCTCGCGCACGCACCCGGGCAACTCGGCAGCCGGCCGTACCGGGGCCGAGCCCGAAACGTAGATGTACACGTTCTCGGTGTCGCGAGGATCGGCCAGCACGGTGTGCGTGTGCGAGCCGCGGCAGGTCTGAACGTTCGCGATGTACTTCGGGTTCGTGATGTCGGTGATGTCGAAGATGCGAATGCCGCGCAGCCGGTCCCTGCTCACCGTGTCCTGCACGCCCTGACCACCGCAGTCGAGGCGTCCACCCAGTCCCTCGCCCGAAACGAACAGTAGATTCTTGTAGACCGAGACGTCGCTCTGCGATGCCGGGCAGTACAACGAGGTTGCGAGGGTGGGGCGACTCGGATTCGAGACGTCCCAGACCTGGAACCCGTTGTAGTTGCCCTGGATCGCATAGTCTCCTGTGAACGCCAGATCCGAGTTCGTGCTGCCGACGAAGCGCTCCGCCGGTGGGACCTCCGCGATTACGCGCAAGTTCCAGTTCGCTTCGCCTGCGTCCATCTGTCCGGCGCGAAGGCCGACGCGAGGATCGGTGGCGGGCGGTGGCGGAACGCTTGGCCGTGACGACGATGTGGTGGCGGGAGCGCACGCCGCCACGCCCAACAGTCCAACAGCGAGCGAGACCTTCATCAATGTCATGACGGATTCCTCAGGTTGGATCACGGGTTCTGAACGCCGAACGTGAGCTCGGCGAGCATCTGCTGCATCCGATCGATCTCCGATGATTGATCGGCGCTGATATCCGACGCGAGCTTGAACACGGTATCGTCGAGCGCGGCGCCGTATGAGCCAAAAAGCTCCTTCACCATCGTCACGGCGCCATTGTGGTGCTGGATCATGAACCTCAGGAAGAGGCGGTCGAACTCCTTCCCTCTCGCCTGATCGAGCTGCGCGAGCTGCTCATCGCTCAGCATCCCGGCCATGTGTCCCGAGTGCGCGGCTCCGCCCGTCATCGTGCCCGCCTCGGTGACTTCGGGAACGGGCTGTCCCCGGTCGCGCAGCCACTGCTGCATGAGCGCAATCTCGTCCCGCTGCGCGTTGATCACCCGGGCCGCGAGGATTCGCAGCGACGGACTGGCATCATGCGTCGGCGCCCACTGGGCGATATGAATCGCTTGCGCGTGGTGCCCGATCATGCCGCTCATGAAGTGCACGTCCGCGGCGGTATACGACTGCGGCCTCTCACCGGCGGCGGGAGCCGGCGCCGGCTCAGGAGGGGCGGACGTGCTTCCCGTTGCGGCGGCGCATCCTGCCGCGACGACGATGAACGCCAGGGCGCTGAGCGAGCTGCTAGGCGGAAGTGTCTTTCCGATCATTTTCCAGAGGTAAGGCTGCACGAGGTCGTGCCTACACGCCGTGAACAGGCGGTGCCCTCGATAAAATAGTTGCTGGGGCGCTCTCCCGGTACACCAGACCTGCACGAAGAGTTCGTTCCGGCCGCGCCCGCGACGACTACACAGCTTTCTTACAAAACCTCGGCGGCACGAGCGGCGGTTCGAGCTGCTCGCTGACTGCGCTCAACGAGCCGCTCATCCCCCATGCGCGTGGCGAAGTCGGCAAACGCGCTCGTTGGGCCCGGCCACCGCAGCTGCTCGACATCGCTGAAGAGTGGCGAGTCGGTGCGAAGGGTCGCCAACGTCTTGAACAGCAGTGCGATCTCGCCACGGTCGCCTAACACAGGCGGAGGAAAGCTCTCGATCGGCCCGTACCGATTGAGCAGCTGCGCCGCCGTCGTCGGGCCGATCCCGGGAATCCCCGGAAACCCGTCGGCCGCATCACCCACGAGCGCGAGGTAGTCCGGAATGAGTGTGGGCCCCACGCCGAACTTCTCTCGCACGCCGTCCTCGTTCCGAATTCGTTTTCCCTTGTGGTCCACCTGCACCACACGATCACCGCGGACGCACTGAGCGAGGTCTTTATCCGGGGTCCAGATACACACCTTCTGCACACGTTCGTCGACGTCAGCGAGGTGCGCGGCCGAAGCCAGTCCATCGTCGGCCTCCAGCTCCACCATCGGCCAGACCGCCACGCCCATCGACGCGAGCGCCTCCTCGAGCGGATGAAACTGCGCGAGAAGCGCCGGCTCGATGCCTTCGCCGGTCTTGTAGTCGGGCCAGAGGTCGTTGCGAAAAGACTCGATGACGTGATCGGTCGCGACGCCGAAGTGGGTCCCGCCGGCTTCGGCCATCTGGAGCACCGTGTTCAGCACACCAACGACGGCGCCGAACGGCCGATCCTCCTTGGTGAAACGCCGAAGACCGTAAAAGTGACGGAAGAGCTCGTAAGTGCCGTCGAGAAGGTGAACGAGCATCGGCGCTAGCGACCCCGGCGCATGCTGCGGAACGTGATCGAATAGCGGAGATCATCCACCGGCCGAAGAGTGTGGGTTGAGCGTCCATCGGAGTCATTCGTTCCACTTCGCGTGCCAGAGCGCTAAGATTCGCGCGTCGGACCGTGCGACCTGTCACGATCGCCGAGGGAAACATGGCTGAGCGACAAGCGGGAGTGAAGCTGGCCGCCTATCTGTGGTTCCTTGCGGCCGCCCTGGCGTTGAACGCGTTCCCGATTGGCTATTCCCGCAGGGATGAGCTGAACTGGACGTGGGCGGCCGCGGGCGCGTTCACGCTGGTGATGGGGATCAGCGCGTGGAGGCGTGCGCGCTCCACCGGCACCGCGCCTCCCGGCTCATGAATGCAGCCGAGCTCGCCGGCGTACTCGACTTCCTTCGCGCCGCCGAGCGGCTCAAGGTCACGACGCGGAGCGCCTTCACGTCTGCGGGACGCGCGGAGTCGGTCGCGGAGCACACGTGGCGGCTCTGTCTCATGGCACTGGTCGTTGCCCCCGAGTTCCCCGACGTCGATTTCGCGCGGCTCGTGCAGATCTGCATCGTCCACGATCTCGGCGAAGCGGTGAGCGGTGACGTCCCTGCGCCGGAGCAGGCGCGTCGCCTCGCGGCGGGCGTCGCGACGGGAAAGGGGGACGCCGAGCGTCGCGATCTCCTGACGCTCGTCACGCCGCTCCCCGCGATGCTGCGTGGTGAGATCGTGTCGCTGTGGGACGAGTACGAGGCGGCCGCCTCACCCGAGGCGCGGCTGGCGAAGGCGCTCGACAAGCTCGAGACGATCATGCAGCACACGCCGGGGCAGAATCCGCCCGACTTCGATTACCGCTTCAACCTCGGGTACGGACGCGCGCATACCGCGGATCACCCGCTCATCGTGGCCGTCCGCGCCATCCTCGACGCGGATACCGAGCGTCGAGCCCAGGAAACCGAGTAGCGCGTTAGGCGTGACTGATTGTGCGGGACGTGCACCGTACCGCCCGCCGAGGTGACGTTCCCCGATCCATCGGTCGCACGCGCGCTGAGCACGTAGGTCCGGCCATCGCCGAGCCCGCTGCGCTCGGCGCGTACCCACACGTCGGCGAGCGACGGGCCGCGCTGGTCGACGAACCAGTCGGGGCCCGTGTCGCCATCGCCGAGGCCGTTCGCGGGCTCGTCGCTGGTGACGTCGATCAGCAGCGCCGGAGCGGGATCGCACGCGTCGCTGGCCGCGACGTCGCGCGCCACGAGGCGCATCGTGTGGTTGGGCGGCCAGAGCGCGAGTGGCGTCACGTGCATAACGAGCGACGGAGCGCGCGTGTCCTGCACGCGGACGACCACGAGGTCATCGTTCGTGCCGCCATCGTTGTCGCGGACGCGGAGGATGATGGCGTGCGTTCCCAGCTCCAGCGGGACGTTCGGAGCCGGGCCCGTCGCGATGAGGCGCCCCTCCTCGAACCACTCGTAGAGCACGATCTGGCCATCGCTGTCCGATGTGCCGGCACTCGTGAGGCCGACGAGGCTTCCGGAGTGCGTGGCACACTCGACGACCTGGTCGAGTCCGGCGGCGGCGATCGGTGCGCTGTTCGGCGGAACGGCGGATGGTCCCTGCGGAGTCGTCGGGCCGAGCGGTGATGCGTCGGATTCGGTCGTGAGTCCGTCGCCACAGCCAGCGAGCGCGAGCGCCACCGCGAGGCTGCCCGTGAAATCGCGAATACGAAAGCGGTACATCGTCCATTCCTCCAGCGTCACGGAACCCGAGAACACCGCACGGCGCGGCATTTGTTGCAGGGCAAATCCCATGCTGCGGAGCGGTCGATCGTCGCACCGCCGATGTGATGCGGGTCACACAATTCCCATGCATGAGGGTGACGGGGAGATGGCACCACACGTCGGCTTAGTAGATGGGGTGCGCCGCATTCGGCTGCGCACCATCCCCGCCAACCCCGACATCCATGTCGACTTACCCTACCCCCGCCGCCGTCCGGAGCACGTCCGGTCCGCCGCTCGCGCTGCCGAAGCTCAGCGGTCTTCTGCGCGGCGCCTCGATGACCGCGCTTGTGAACGCGATCTGGGTTCCCGCAGTCGCCGCGACGCTCATCGTGCTGGTCGGCGCCATCGGCACCTGGCTCCGCCAGCCGTGGCTCTTCGCGAGTCTGGGTCCGACAGTCCTGCTCGTTGCAAGTAATCCGGGTCACGAGACCACACGCTTCCGTGCCGTCGTCGTCGGCCACCTGGCTGCGATGGGCTGCGCGTACCTGGCACTGCTCCTCCTGAACGCGAACGGAGCGGTCGGTGTGCTCACGAGAGCGACCGTGCCGTTCCCGCGCGTGTGGGCAAGCGCCGCCGCCCTGGCGATGCTCGCCGTGCTGCTGCCGCAGCTCCGCGCGTACCATCCGCCGGCGGCTGCAACCGCGCTCCTCGTGACGCTGGGCGCGTATCGCATGACCGGTAAAACGCCGCTCGCCCTCATGGGCGGTGTCGTCGCCGTCGCGCTGGCCGCGGAGCTTCTCCAGCGGTTGCGTCCGCGCAAGTGATCTTCGAGATGCACGAAGTGCCCGAGGTGAGAACCTCGGGCACTTCGTGCATCTCGTGAACTGCGAACGGCAACGGCAACAGCCCTGGGCGCGGATCAAGCGGATTGTGAGCTGCGATCACAACCGATAGTGCAACTGCAACCGGAGGAGCTTCTGTTCAATCCGGGGCTCGTGGCGCCGAATCCACGAGATTCGGGAGCACTTCACTGGCTCCTTCGCACATCACCGCGATAACATCGTCAGGGATGGAGCTGTTATTCGAACGCGTGTATACGATCGAGGAATGGGATGAAGGCCCGCGGGCCGGCGTCGCCAACTTCGCTGGCGCCCCACATTTCTTCCGGTCGCGCGGCGAAGCCGGCGATCGCTTCGAGCTCACGCCGCTGCCGTCCGAGCTGTTCGCGATGCTCCTCGAGGCCGACGCGCTCTTTCATCGCTGGCAGCCCGGACCGTCCACGCACCGGACGACCGCATCCGACGGAGCGGCGGTCCCGGGCGGAGAGGACCGCGTGCGTTACGAGCGGCTCAGGAGCGGCATCGCGGCCGGGCTGGCGTCGCTGCGTCCGGTGGCGGTGATGCGCGCTGATTTCGACTTCGACCCCGATCGAGTGCGCTGGATGCCAGTCGACGTGGTGCGCACACGCCCCGGGCCCTCGCCCAACTGACTCGCGCACTAGCGTTCGCGCGCCCGGCATCGCTACGATCATTACGTCACAACTCAACCCTCGAATGCGAAATAGACTTCAGGTCGGCATCGTGGTCGCCGCGCTCGGCGCCGCGCTCGCGTGCGGAGGCCCGGATGACGGTGGTCCCGCCTACCTCCAGACGACTGCGGCTCCCGGCCGCCCGCCGCGGCTCGACAGCGTGACGCACATTCAGGTCATCCCGCCGGTGACGCAGACCGACGAAGGGATGAACATCGAAGCGCGAACCGTGACCGACCGCGATTCAATCGGCGCGATCATCGCGTTCATCGATCGCAAGAACGGAGCATGGAAGCGTCCGCGACGCGGACTCAGTGACCCGCCGCGGGGCTCGCTGTTCATGGATTTCTACGTGGGGCCGGCGCTCGTCGCGACCGTCGTGGATCGCGAGGACGAGATCTCACTCCAGGGACACCGCATCGGCCTCATCCAGGATCTCTCGCGCGAGGACCGAGCGACCCTCCGATCGCTCGGCGGCGTACCTCCGGAGTGACCGACGCGGAGCTCACGCGCGGCTGCCTCGAGACGCGTTAGGCAGCTCCGCGTCGCGTCGAATGCGTCGCCTGCCCTTCGTCGAGGTCGTGGTGGATGCCGCCGCGCTCTCGGAGCGCGGAGGCGACGCGATCGCCGGTCCCATCTGGCTTCGCGACTGCGACCCGGATACGCAGGCCGATTTCCCCGAGGTCAGGTGGCTCGACCGCCCGCTCACTGCGCTCGCCGCGTGGGTGTCCGAGCTGCAGCGCATCGCGCGCACCGTACCGGCCGCTGGCACACACGGCGCCTGTCACTTTGTCGACGGCCCGTACTACTTCACCGTCATCGTCGAGAGCGACGGCGGCTGGGTCGTCCGCTGCTTCGAGGCGCGAGAGGAGAGCGGCCAGGCGGCGCTGCCGGTACACGAATGGCGCACGGGCGGGCCGGCGTTCGTCGCGAGCGCCGTGCGCGCGGGTCGTGCGGTTCTCTCCCAGTGCGATGCCAGAGGGTGGTGGAGCGATGAGACGGAGGCGCTCCGCCGGTGTCTCGAGTCCGGGAGCCAGTTCCGCCGCGGAACGTAACGCGTCACGCCGAGCTTGCGGTTCCGGCGCCGGGTCGGATATTGGGCGAGCATGGTCGACTATGAGAAGGCCTTCGGCGATTTCGACGCGGCGGGCGGACGCCTCGCACTCGAACGTCATCTCGCCGAGCTGGACCGTGCCGCCCAGGCGGCAGTCCTCGAGGGCGGTGAGCCCGATCCGCGCCTCATGGCGCTGCGCGAGGGTCTCCAGCAGCTGCTTTCCGCGCTGAACGATCTCGGCCAGAGCGTCGAGACATTGGATCCGCCCTCGCCTGGCGAATGATCCGGTTCGCGACAATCGAAGATGTTCCCTTGATCCTCAGTGGTGGGTGCTCGACTGGAACGAGCCGTCGATTCGCTTCTACGAGAGTCTGGGCGCGCGCGCGATGCGCGATTGGACGGTGTACCGGCTCGCCGGCGAGTCGCTCGAGCGCCGCGCGAGCGAGGCGAGTGCCGCGTGGCACCGCTAGGAATTCCGTCGCGCCGGTCCCGTGGCCATCTTCAGCGGGTGAAGATTCGCATCGTAGACCTCGGAGGCGGACGGCTCTCGCGCGGCAAGACGATCGCCCTCGCGATCGCCGCGCTCGCCATCGGAGGAATCTTTCTCGCGCTCGGTGTCGCCCTGCTGGCGACGCTTGCCGTCGCGGGAACCCTGATCGGCGTCGGCATGGCGATCGCGCGCCTCGTGAAGGGGGGCGGCTCGCTGCCGCCGCGGCGAAGGGACCTCGACCCTACCATGGAGGTCTTCCCTCCGGACGATGCCGGTCTCCGGCGCATCGAGGGCGAGCGCGAGTCGCGCTAACAGCGCCGCGACATCCACGTACCCGCGCGTGTACGCTGTCGTACGGCGTGTGCCCGTCGGCCGCGTCCGACTCGTCAGGCGCGCCGCTAGTTGCCGCCTCGCTCGCCCGGCGCTATGCTAGCGGCGGCGCGCCAACTCCCGCCTTTTCCCTCATGGAGCTCTCCATGCGTTCGCTTCGCTTCACTACCCTCGCCCTCGCGATGCTCGTGGCAGCAGGGTGTGCTTCCTCGTCGTCCGGCCGACGGACGGCCGCGCGCGACGCGAAGATGCTCACGGCCGAGGAGATCCGTCAGTCCTCTGGATCGAACATGTACGAGGTCATCCGCTCCTACCGTCCGGAGTGGCTCATCAAGCGCGGACAGACGAGCATCAACCTCGAGGGGGACATCGTCGTGTACGTCGACAACGTCGCGCTCGGGGGTCCCGAATCGCTGCGCAGCATCGACGTGCAGAGCGTGCAGAGTGCCCGTTTCATGAGCGCGTCGGAGGCACAGATGCGATACGGCGTCGGCCACATGCACGGCGCCATCGTGGTGACGACGCGCACCTCGTAGCGCGAGGGGCGTCGGGACGATGGCGAGCCCATTGTCCCGACGCCACGACCGCTACTGCGGCGGGATGAGCAGCGTGACGGTCTCGCCGTCGTTCACCATGATCTCCTGGCTCACCGGCGTGCGACTTCCACCGATGGGATCGGCCTGGAAGCGCAAAAGGCCGGCGCCTTCGACGAGGACGCTCGGGATGGGGAACACCTGCGTCGACATGGCATTGACGAGGCCGAGGCGGCGCCGCTCGCTGCTGCGGATGACGTAGATGGTCATGTCGAGCATGCTCCGGTTCTCGACGCGGACGAATGCCTCGGCGCGCTGGCGCGCGGCGGCATTCGTGCCTGACGACGAGCAGGCAGCAGCCACGACCAGCGCGGCGGCTACGGACGCAAAGCGCAACGAGGCGAAGAGCACGTGAGGCTCCTGTAAGGAAATCGGGACGGTGCCTCTGAAAATGGCGTGCCAGGCCGTCGACCGCCATGGCGCGCCAGACCTAACGAGCCACGTTGGGCGCGCGGGGAGCGCCCTAACGGCCGGTCCACGCATGCAAGCGCGGTAACATCTGTTGTCCACGCGGAGATAATTCCGTGTGCCTCACGTGCATGGCGCTGCATTACGAGACTAGCATGACGCGGGGAGAGGTGATACATTCCCCGCTGTTCACTCGGGCAGTTAGGCACCCGTGACTGTCACGGGCAGCCATTGACCACCGTTGCGCGGGCGAAGCCGTCAGCGCCGGAGAGGTGATTACATGGGAAAGAACGGACTCAGAAGCCCCGGACCCGGCATCAGCCGGATCGATCAGGATTCGACGCGGACGCACGGCTACTTCGTTCGGGTGGGATACCGCCTCACGGATAAGGGATGGCGTCCAAAATTCTCCGCGTTCTTCGGCGACGCGACACACAAGGGCCCCGGTGGCGCACTGCGGGCCGCGAAGGCGTGGCACAAGGAGATGTCGGGCTCGGCGGGCAAGTCCAAGCGGAATGGTAAGGCGAGACCCAAGGCCAAGAGTGGGCGCAAGAAGACGACGGTGCGCCGCCGCACAGCGCGTCGCTGAGCGCGCGACCACGGGAGCGCTCGACCGACCGCGACACCTCACACGGCGGCGTCCTCACTGGGCGCCGCCTTTCGCTTTCCAGAGGAGGCGACATGACGATCACGTCCGTCGATCCACGATACCCGATCGGGAAATTCCAATGGCGTGGCGCCGCAACGCCCGCCGAGCGCGCCGAGCACATTGCGCGAATCGCCGCGTGTCCCACGGAGATGCGAGGCGCCGTTCGCGGCCTGAACGAGCAGCACCTCGACACGCCGTATCGGGAGGGCGGGTGGACCGTGCGGCAGGTCGTGCATCACGTGCCGGACAGCCACATGAACGCCTACATCCGCTTCAAGCTCGGCCTCACCGAGGAAACACCGACAATCAAGCCGTACGACGAGCACAGCTGGGCCCAGCTCGCCGATTCCCGAGCCCCGGTGGAAATGTCGCTCGACCTGCTCGAGCTCGTGCACATGCGGTGGATGCTGGTGCTCCGCGCGATGCGTGATTCCGACTTCCAGCGAATGATCAACCACCCCGAAAGCGGAGTGCAGCCGCTGGATCGCATGCTCGCGCTGTACGCGTGGCACGGCGCACATCACACCGCACATGTGACGTCGCTCCGGGCTGCGCGCGGGTGGTGAGAGGACGCGTGCGACGTTAGGTTGGATTCATGGACGACCGGCGCACGTGGCGCCACGCCGCCGCCGGTCGTCTACCTCGCAGCACCGCTCGCCATACCATCCACCGGCGTTCCCCACCCCTGCCGGCTGGACCGCGGACCTTTGCAGGAGCTGTTGCATCATGCTGCACTCCCTTCCCCGCCTCGCCGCGCTCGCGGCCGGCATCGTCGTTCTCGGAGCCGCGCCGCTGTTCGCGCAGAGCACCGACTCCACGTTTTCCACCCCTCACGTGATGGCCGCCGTCGTCGTGGAGGCCAACACGCGCCGCGCATCGCTCGCCGAGAATCGGCGACTGTCGCGAGACCTCGCGCGCTACGATGCGCGCATCGTGGCACTCGAGCATCACCTGGACAGCCTGAAAACGTACGCCGACTCCCTCGACCGCGATCGCGTGTATCTCGAGGCGGCAGCGGCCCAGGCGCGCACGCGTCGCGCACAGGTGGAGCAGCGGCTTCGCGAGCTCGAGTCTCCGCCGCACCCGACCGTGCAGCCTTCGGACGCACGGCTCGTTCTGCCCTGATTCGCACTCCGTTCCGCAGTCGCACGGGGCGGCCTCACTGGCCGCCCCGTGTCGTTTTCATCCGGTCCGAAGCCGGTAGGCGGTCCCGGAATTGCGAGCTTCCGGGGCAGCATGCATGATGCCGATCAGACCGGAGGTGCCCATGAGCAACGACGAGAAGCGCGTGCCCGAGGACGCGCTGGCAAATCACCCGCTCCGCGACACGCAGGAGTTCGAGAGCGACATCCGCTCTCGTGAAGGGAAGGACGACGTGAAGGACGCCGATCCGAACACGAAAACATCGAGCGCCGTCGGCGGACTCGGTGGCGCCCTCGCCGGGGCCGGTCTTGGTACGGTGGTCGCCGGCCCCGTGGGAGCGATCGTCGGCGCCATCGCGGGTAGTGTGGGCGGATGGTGGGCGGGGCGCGCGGCGTCGGACGCCGGTGCCGCCATCACGACGAATGATGACGCGACCTACCAATCCTTGTACGAGCAGTCACCGCACCGCACCGCCGACCGGTCGTACGAGGACGTACGACACTTCTACCACCTGGGGCACATCGCGGGCGACTGCCCCGACTACGGCGATTGCACCTTCGAGCAGGTCGAGGCTGACCTTCAGAAAGGCTGGACGGACGATCTGCGCATGAAGTACGGAGACTGGGCGCAGGCTCGTCCATTTGCTCGGGAAGCGTTCACGCGCCGCCGTCTGCCGACGCACGACTCCGCGCTGCGTGACAGTCCTCGCGATCCAGCGGTGACCGCGGAGCGCGCACGCGGCCGGTCGGCGTCGGCGCTGGACGGTTTGAGACGCGACGACACCGTCGGATACTGAAGGCTCAGCGGTAGGTCTCGAAGAACCCGACGCCTTCCGCATCGACGCGCGCGCCCGCGATCATTCCGCGCAGACGCGCGCGTCCCTTCATCTGGATGAAGTACGGCGTGCGCAGCGCGGCGGCCTGAGTGTCGCCGCGCTCGTCCATCGGGAGCCGCATACCGGAGCCGATCGCATCCTCGATGGTGAGCTCTACGATCACGGTGTCGCGTCCGCGCGCATCCGCCATCGTCGCGCGTGCGGGCACGCGAACGCGCCGGCCATTCACCACGACGGTGCGCCCGTCCTCGTAATCGATGCGGGTCGGCCGATAGAGCGCGACGAAGCCGAGCGAGTCGACGACGTAGAGAAATAGCGGCGGTCGCGATGCGAGCGAGTCGGGCGCGTGGACCCGCCCGTACAGGAAGGCGTAGGGACCCGCGCGGGCGGCGCCCCATTCCCAGGTGACGCCGCGCCATACGCCCCAGTTGTGATCGTGGTAGGCCTGCGCTCCGCTCACTGTTTCGCATCGCGTCGCGATGCAAAGGCGTCCCGATGCAGAGGCGCGAAGCGCCGGAACCGTGTAACCCGACGTGAACTCCCCGCTCGCCAGCGTGGCGCCGGGGAAATACGCGCGATGCTCCGGCTCGACGACGAGATCGACGGACGCGTTCACCCCGCGGCCGTCCGTGCCTCTCGCCGTCACGCGATACCGACCGCCCTCGAGCAGCTCGACGCGCGAATCACCCATCGTCACGTCCGGACTCGAGAGCGAAAAGCGAACACGCGATCTGTCATGCTCGCGCGTGAACCGCGCGGTCGCTCCGCCCTGCTCACGGCGCGTCATCACCACGAGGCCGCCCCACTCGTCGCCCGTCACGTCGCCGCCGACGATGAGCGAGATGAACCACCACCGCTGCGCGTCTCCCGAGAGCACGTTGAAGTAGTGCCACTCGCCCCAGCTCCGCCGATTCGCCACTTCGGCCGGAGGCAGGTGAAACCGGTCGATCTCGGCGTACAGCTCCTCTCGCGTGGGCGCGATCCACCGCCGGTCGCCGTCGTCGTCACCCCAGTCACCGGCAACGACCGCGGGGCTGGCTTCAACCGCCGCATTGCGCGACGGAATCTCACCTCCCGCACGCACCGCATACTCGACTCCGCCCGCGCGCAGGTAGAGAAGCTTGCTCTCGATCTGAGGCGCCGCTGCAGCGACATCGCCCGCCAGGCGTGGCGAGGCCAGGAGCTGACGGTAGATGAAGCGAGCGTGATCGATCGAGAAGAAGAGTCCGCCCACACCTCCGGTTTTCATCACCTCGAGGTCGATGCCCTCGGGAAGCACCGTGAGAGCCCCGCCGCCGACGAGCTTCTCGTCGCGCGCCTGCACGAGCAGCGCTTCGCCGATCGCGAGGAGCACGATCATCACACCGACACCGAGCCCATAGCCAACGAGCAGGAATCCCGACCGCAGCGGACGATGCGTGAGATGTCGAAACGCCAGCCGGCCGATCACGAGGCAACGCTCCAGGGCGGCATTTCGCCGGCGCGCGACATCTCGAAGCGAATGATGCCGTCGTCGTACGGGGCTTCCCACACATCCGCCCACGGACCGTAGTCGAACCAGCGATAGGTTGCGACGCGTGCGGCCGCGCGCGCTCTCGGGTCGGCCGGCAGGAGCGGGGTTCCACGACCCTGCCTGACGAGCGTGACGCGGGCCCGTGTCAGGTCGAGTGGTCGCGCGGGATTGGCCGGAGGAAAGGTTCGCTCGACCGCCGTCAGCTCCTCGGCGGACAGATGCACTGGCGCCCACGTCGCGCGCTGGCCATCGCGAATGCCCTCTCCGCGCTCCAGGATCGCCCGCACTTCGTCGCACTGCCTGTTGACGAACAGCCAGGCGATGAGCGTCCGCAGCGGCCAACGCTCCGTACGCTCACCGCTCGCATCCTCCACTCGCACGGCGACGTCCAGTTCGTCCTCCGGCGTTCCCCTGTCGACGATGACGCCATCGCGCATGTGCACGACGCGCCGGGCAGCCTGGGCGAGACCTTCATCATGCGTCACGACGACGAGCGTCGCTCCATCCTGGTTCAGGCGCCCGAGCAGCGCGATGATCTCCGAGCCGGTGCCGGCATCGAGCTCACCCGTTGGCTCGTCGGCGAGCAGGAGCGCGGGGCGATTCGCCAATGCGCGCGCGATCGCGACGCGCTGCTGCTCGCCCCCCGACAGCTGCGCCGGCCTGTGATGCGCCCGCTCAGCCAACCCGACGTACGCGAGCAGCTCCTTCGCGCGTCCGCGTCGCTCCGCCTTTCCCACTCCCGCTTCGGCCATCGGCAGCTCGACGTTCTCGATCGCCGTGAGCGCCGGCATGAGATAGAAGCGCTGGAAGATGAACCCGAGCTCGAGCAGTCGAAATCGCGTCGCCTCACGATCGCCGAGGGCCGCGACGTCGCGCCCTTTGATGAGCACGCGCCCGGCGGACGGCGTGTCGATCGCTCCGAGCAAGTTGAGCAGCGTCGACTTTCCGCAGCCAGACGGCCCGACGATGGCGACCCAGTCTCCAGCGTGTATGGCGAGATCCACCCCCCGAACCGCGTGCACCACCTCCCCGCCGAAGCGGTAGTCGCGTCGCACGCCCTCCGCCTGCACGAGCGCCGTCACGCGACCGCCTCCTCACGCAGCGTCGCTGCGATTGGAAGCGACGCGGCGCGCCACGACGGATACAGGCTCGCGAGAATGCCGGACGCCACGAGCATCGCGAGCGCCGTCCACGCCGCGCTCGGCTGAAAGAGAAAGAAATCGACCGCGCGTGGAAGTCCCGGGAAGCTCGACAGGATCCCGTTCAGCCAACGCGCCGTCAGGAGTCCCAATGCGAGGCCGAGGAGGGCGCCGGACACCGAGATCACCAGACTCTCGAGCAGAATCTGCTGCACGACATGCGCCCGCGACACGCCGATCGCCCGCTGCACCGCGATCTCACCGATGCGCTGGTTCACCGACACCGTCACGAGCGTCGTCACGAGCAAGAAGCCGACGGCGAGGCTAACGCCCCCGAGGATCAGTGCCATCTGGCGGAAGTAGGAGAGGCGTTCGTCGACACGCGCGAGCGCCTCGTGGGTCGAGATCGCATCGAGGCGCGGGATGACCTGCTCGATCCACTGCTGCACGCTGTCGGGGATGGCACCGGGACGCACGGCGATCATGAATAGCGATGCTCGGTCGCGCTTGTCCGGTCCGCTCATGCCCTGGAGGGTCCCGATCCGGAGCGCGACGGCAGGCTGACCACTCGCCATGTAGAGGAAGCGCGCCTCCCCCGACAACACGAGGCGACGCTCTCCTTCATAGGCGCGGAGCTGAGGCTCGTACCCCGTCGCGAGCGTCAGCGTATCACCGACGCGAGCGCCGGTTAGGCGCAGAAAGTCGGCGTTCGCGACGAACGCGTCCCCACTCGCGGCATCGGCCCCGCGCTCGAGCTCGTAGTCCCCCTGCACCGCCGGGTCGACGCCGAGCGCGAACGTCGTCGCGGGCTTGGCGCCGGCCACGACGTGCACCGTTCCCCCCAGAACGGGACTCACTGTGGCGATATCAGGATTCTGCGACAGCGTGCTCGCAATCTCGGCGACACCTGCGATGGTGGCATCGGTGTCGAACGGCAGTGTTCCACGGGGAGCGAGTCGGATCGAAAAGCCGCGGCTTTCGAGGAGCGTCCCAAACGATCGGCGCATCCCGCTCGACAGCATCACCATGTCGAGGAGCATCGCGGCGGCGATGGCGACGCCGAGGACCGCGAGCGCCGTGCGCGCGCGATGACGGGTGAGCGAGGCGAACGCGAGCCGGCGCTGCATTCGGCGTCAGCGACCGAGCAGCGCGAGCGGGTGCGCCCGTACCAGGCGAAGCGCGGCGAGCGCGCCCGCGGCGATACCGAGCGTAATCGAGAGCAGCGCCGCGAACATCACCAGCTCCGGTGTCACGATCGAGAAGCGCAGCGGTGTTCGGTAATGCGCCTGGTAGTACCCGTTGACGATCGCAGACGCGAGAGCGCCGATGCCGGTGCCGACGATGCTCCCCACGAGCGCGACGAAGGATGCCTCCAGCACGACGGCGCCGAGCACGGTGCGTCTCGAAATGCCGAGCAGCCTGAGGGCCGCGACGTCGCGGCGGCGCTCGTCGACCTTGAGCAGCAGAATGCAGAGCAGAAAGATCGCGCTGGCGACGACGGTAATGACGCCGATCGCGCGGTGAAACCGGCTCACGACGCGAAAGGTGTGTGACGTCTCGACGGCAACGTCCCGCGACCGGTGCGCGCGGAAGCCGAATGCCGCATCATTAATGGCGCTCGCGGCCCGATCGGTGGCTGCATCGCCTCGTGTCGCTACGGCGAAACGGTCGACGCGATCGCCATACCCCAGCAGTGTCTGGAGGTGATCGAGGTGCAGGCGAACGCGGTACTCGTCGCGCGCGATCTCGCTCGGGTCGGCGCGGCGGGCGACGATAGCGCCGACGATGACGGTGTCGCCGCTCCCGCCTGGCGCCGCCGCGACGACGACGCGGTCGCCGACCCGGAGCCCGGCGTCCGCCGCCAACCGCTCGTCGATCGCGATGGTGCGCGTCGTGCCCTGAAGCGCGAGCGCGAGCAGCACTGAGGAAATGAGCGCCATGGATCGACGAAATATGACCGAGGGGATCGGATGCCGTCAGCGGTTCTGCTAGACACGGATCCAGGCATCGATGATGCCGTGGCGCTCGCGCTGGCATCCCGACTCGACGCCATCGAGATCGTCGGGATCACGACCTCGCACGGGAACACCGATGTCGCCCGGGCGACGCGAAACGCCCGTGAAGTCGGTCGACGTGCGGGCCTCGAGACGCCGGTGATCGCCGGGGCCGCCGCGCCGCTGAGACGCGCAGCGCATCCCGCGCGAGAAACCCACGGCGATGAAGGGCTGGGATACTGGATTCCAGAAGAAGCAGCGTCCCCCGAGCCCGACCACGCACCGCACGCGATCGCCGAGGCCGTGCACGCGCACCATCGCCTGAGCATGGTGTGCCTCGGCCCCCTCACCAACCTCGCGCGCGCCATCGCCGACTTCGAGCACGTCGCGCAGTCACTCGGTCCCGTGTTCGTCATGGGCGGGACGGTCGCTGTTCGCGGTACGCAAACGCGGTGGAGCGAGTTCAACTGGTGGGCCGACCCCGACGCGGTGGACGTCGTGCTGAGCGCCGGACTGGACCTTCGCCTCGTGCCGCTCGATGTCACGCGCCGCATCGTCGTTCCGGGAGACGCGGTGCGCGCGCTGCGACAGCTCGGCCACGGAGATGACGCCGCCAGGTTCTGGGGTGATGCGCTCGGCTTCTACATGGATTTTCACAAGGGGTACGAAGGCCTCGACGGGTGCGTAGTCAACGATCCGCTCGCCGTGGCGCTCGCGGCAGAGCCGTCGCTCGCCGCGTGGCGCGAGATGCGGATCGGAGTCTCCGTGAGCGACGACGATCGGCGCGGCGCGATCATCGTCGATGCGCCGGGCGGAGCCACCGCGCAGGTCGCGATGGCGGTCCGCGCTGAGGACGTGCTTGGGCTCATCACCCATCACGTCTTCTCACCGTGGATTTCCGACGAGCTGGTGCGGCAGGGCGCTCAAGCCGGAGCACGCTGGCTCGAGGAGCACCCGCAGTGAAGCGCATCGTCGTGATCGGAGCCGGCGAGATCGGCGCGGGGTGGGCCGCGCTGTTTGCCGCGCATGGCTTCGCCGTGACGGTGGTCGATCCCGATGCGGACGCAGCGCAACGCGTCGAGTCGGCGCTTCGGGACGTCCGCGCGCTCGGCGTCGGTGCCGGCAAGCCGGGAAAGGTCACCGCGGTGCGGGAGCTCGAGCCCGTTCTCCCGGACGCGGAGTGGATTCAGGAAGCGACTCCGGAAGCGCTCGAGCTCAAGCAGTCACTGTTTGCCCGGGTGGAGAGCCTCGCGTCCTCCGCGGCGGTCATCGGCTCGAGCACATCGTCGTTCACGCGCGCCCAGCTCTCCAAGGGGATGCGCGACGCGTCCCGTCTCATCATCGTACACCCGCTTCACCCTGTGTACGCCGTTCCGATCGTCGAGGTGGGTATCGACGGCGCGGCCCCGGAGGAGAAGGTCGAGCGAGTGCGCTCTACGCTGCGAGCGCTCGGACGTGACCCGATCCTCGTGCGCAGCGACGTCGCCGGGCTCATCGCGAACCGGCTGACGGCCGCGCTGCTGCGCGAGGCGCTCGATCTCATCGCGCGCGGCGTGGTAGATGCTGGCGATCTCGATCGGGTCATCGCGCGCGGTATCGCCTTGGGATGGGCGGCGCGCGGTGCGCTCGGGACCGAGATGATCGGCGCGGGGGTCGATGCGGTCGAGGATCTTCCGAGCGCACTCGAGCCGACGCTCGCGCCGCTCTGGAAATCGCTCGCGTCATGGGACGCGCTCGATCCGGGCGCGCGACGAGCCCTCGAGGACACATTGCGGCGTTCGTCAGGGGAGATGCGCAAGACCCACGCAGCTGGCGAGAGCACGTGGGTCAAAACACTGTCGCGCGTCGCCCGCGCCGCGGGTGGGGACTAGCTGGCCCGTTCTCTGGCGACCCAGGCCGCTGTCTCGCGTAATTCCTCCCGCGACTCGCCGAGTGTATACGATGGCTCGCCGAAGCGGCGCACCCCACGACGCATCAACAGCGCGCCCACACCGAGCTCGACCACTCCTATAACGAGGGCACCCACCCAGTAGTTCCCGTCGGCCAGGCGGCCGATGAGCGACACAAGTGCGATCGTCAGGGCGACCAGAGCAATCACGCCGATACCGAACGCCATCGACAGCCACAGGACACCGCGCGCTCCAATTCGAACGCCCTCCTTGACCTCCAGCTTCGCGAGCAGAATCTCGTCGCCGATGAGCCGCTTCGAGTCTTGCGCGAGCTGACCGACGAGGTCGGTAACCTTGGTATCCGGGTCGATGTGGACCGCGTGTGCTGCCACGTCTCTCCTCCGCGAAAACGCACTCATGTGCTCGGGAGGTTAGCGAGGCAACAGGCGTGCCGGGATGCGCGAGGTTGTCAGGGTGCCAAGGCTCAGCCCCTCTCCACCTGCACCACCGCCGCCAGCGCCGGACCCACCTGGTGCTCCACGTCACCGACGCGCAGCGTGATCGGGCCGCCGAAAGGCGCCTGGTGGAGCACGCGCACCGTGACCCCCGGCACCAGACCCAGCTCGCCGAGGTAGCGCAGACGCGGCGCGTCGTCGTCGCTCACCTGCACGACACGTCCCTCCTCACCCGCCGGAAGCTCGGCGAGCGAGGTGAGCGAGCGCTCGTCGATCTCGCCTTCACGCGTCGGAATTGGGGCTCCATGCGGATCCACGGACGGCTCGCCGATCGCCGACGCCATGCGGTCGATCAGCTCGTCGGAAGCGGCGTGCTCGAGACGCTCCGCCTCGTCATGCACGCGGTCCCAGGGGTATCCGAGGGCGCGCGTCAGGTACGCTTCGATGATGCGATGGCGGCGAACCATGCGGAGTGCGATGCGACGTCCTTCGTCCGTCAAGCGAACGCCGCGATAGCGCTCGTGCGTGAGGAGCCCCTGCTCCGCGAGGCGTCGCACCATCCCGCTCACGGATGCGGGGGCGATCGCGAGGCGGTTGGCGATGTCCGTCGTCGCCGCCGCGCCCGACAGCCGCTCGATTTCATAGATCACCTTGAGGTAATCCTCGACCGGGGCGGTGACATCGTCTGGATGCCGCGTCGTCATCATCATCGCTCGATCCATCCCAGGCCGGTCTGTACCAGAAGCCCTGCGTTGAGGGAGGCGATGATCACCGCGACGATCCAGGCGAAGGCGGTGAGCCACCACGGGTTGACGAATTCCCCATCTTAAACCGGTCGGACGTGAAGCGCACCAGTGGGATGACGGAACGCGAGCCGCCGGCGGAACGGCGATCGCGACGCGACCGGAATCGTCCGATATGCTTCCTCGAGTTGACGGTGACGTGCGCTCGTCGCCATCCCTGGATGCTCACGCGTCGGGAACGAGCGCGAGGAACTGACGGAGGATGCGCTCCGTGAGACCCCAGATCGTGTGCGCCCCGTGCTGAAAGCTCATCACCGTGCGCGGCCCGGTTGCGAGCTCGAGCACCACCTCGCGGGATACCGCGGGATCGCGTAGCGCGGCGACGTCGACCCAGAACCATTCGGCGACCTCGGGGCTCGCCACGATGTCGACGTCGTAGCGCACCAGAGCGACGAACGGCGTGATGATGATCGGCGGAAGCACCGGCGTTCGCGGCGCGACTTCGTCGAGGCAGCCGAGGATGCGCCCATCGCGCGCGAGATCGATCGCGGTCTCTTCCCACGTTTCGCGCGCGACCGTGCGCTCGAGCGTCGGGTCGTCGGGCTCGCGGCGACCGCCAGGAAGCGCGACGTGGCCACTCCACGGATCGCCTTCGTAGGTCGCGCGCTTGATGAGGAGGAGCTGGGGCGCCGGCGCTTCTCGCGTCTCATCGAGCCTGACGAGGAGCCCGACGGCGGCGCGGCGCGTGACGTCATCCGGCTCGACGAGCGCGGGCGCGCGCACGGCCAGCGCGCGCACGAGCGGCTTGATGGCGGGATGTCGCGCGATGCGGTCGAGCTCGGTCATCGGCGGATCGTGGGTGTGCTGCGACACCCTACCCCTCGACGTCCCCTCCGGCGTCGACCCATGACTGGATGCCGCCGGTGAGCGATGCGACGTCGCGATAGCCCATCTCGCGCAGCGTGTCAGCGGCGAGCGCCGACCGGTTTCCGCGCGCGCAGTAGAGCACGACTTTGCGCTCGCGCGGTATGGCGCCCTCGATTCGCCCCTCGAGCGTGCCGCGCGCGACGTGCACGGCGCCGGGCAGGTGGCCGAGGTTCCATTCGCGATCCTCGCGCACGTCGACGATGGCGAAGTCTTCGCCGCGCTCGCGCATCTGGATGACGTCGCGGGCGGAGACTTCCGTGATGCGTTTCTTCGCGTCTTCGATGAGTTGGTGGCCGGATTTCATGGTCAGGGTGCTCAGGGTGCTCAGGGTGCTCAGGGTGCTCAGGGTGCTCAGGGTGCTCAGGGTGCTCAGGGTGCTCAGGGGTAATGACGGTTCGCTGACGAAGGTAATGATGATTGTCGCATGCACTCGAACCCTCGAAAGCCCAGGCGCGCCGCGGCGCGAACGTATCGCGATCTGATTGCTTGGCAGGTGAGCATGGACCTCGTTGTAGAGGCATACCGAATAGCGCACCGACTGCCGTCTATCGAGCGCTACGGCCTCACATCGCAGCTCCGGCGCTCCGCCGTGTCTCTGCCCACGAACATCGCGGAAGGATTCGGTCGCGGAACGCGGGGTGAGCTCTCGCGCTTTCTGTTCATCGCCGAGGGCTCACTCCGCGAGCTTCAAACGCTACTCGAGCTCACAATCCGACTCGAATATCTCCCAACGGAGAAGCTGAAATCAGCCGTCGATCTGGCCGACCGCACAGGATTCCTGATTCACCGGCTGCGGAAGAGCCTTCGCGCCCCCTGAGCACCCTGAGCACCCTGAGCACCCCGAGCACCCCGAGCACCCTGAGCACCCCGAGCACCCCGAGCACCCCGAGCACCCTGAGCACCCTAAACGACCCTCACAACCCTGGCATCCGCATCCATCTCCGCGATCGCGCCGAGCGGCAGCGTCCACTGATCGCGCACGTGGCCGACGGGAATTCCCGCCAGACACGGCACCCGCAGCCAGGTCGCGAGCTCCAGGAGCACATCATCGAGACGGCGCGCGCCGTCGTCGGATTCCTCCGGACAATTCGTGCAGTCGCCGAAGAGAATGCCGCGCACCCCGCGCAGCGCCCCCGACAAGCGGAGCTGCGCGAACATGCGATCGATGCGATACACCGGCTCGTTCACATCCTCGAGCACGAGCAGCGCACCGTCGAGCGACGGGAGGTACGACGTGCCAACGAGCGCCGCGAGCACCGCGAGGTTGCCCCCCTCGAGTCGCCCGATCGCATCGCCCGATCGCAGGACACGCGCACGCTCGGCGACGCCGCACGGGTCGAGGTGTCGAACGAGCGCGCGCTCCAGCGATTCGCGCGAGAACGGCGAGAGCGGCGTGCGCGCGGTCGGCGCGTGATATGACACGAGTCCCGCCTGGCGAGCGATCGCCGCGTGTAGTGCGGTCACATCCGAATAGCCGATGAGCGGCTTCGCGCGACCGCGCAACGCACTCCAGTCGATGCGCTCGAGGAGACGCATCGCGCCGTATCCGCCGCGCAGACACCACACGCCATCGATGCGCTCATCGCGCAGTGCATCGTTCAGGTCCGCGGCGCGTGCCTCGTCGTTGCCGGCGAAATAGCCGGTGCGCTCGAGCGCACGCGGGGCGACGACGGGTTCCCATCCCAGCGCGCGTACGTTCGCTGCTGCGCGCTCGATATCGTCCTCACCGCGCAGCGGTCCGGCGGGAGCAACGAGCGCAATGCGTGCCTCGGCGGAGAGCGATGGCGGTGCGCGGCGCGCGACGATCACGTACGGCGTTCACGCGCATCGCGCGATGTCGCGATGCAAAAGTATGCCAGTGTCATAAGTCGAACGGCGCAACGTAGACGTGCCGATGGTATGGGTCAACGGCGATGGCCATCGCGCTTTACGCGTGGCGTCACGAGCGTGGCACACGCGTTGCCCCTCTAGGCGCACCCAAAGCGACGCGTGCGTCGCATGAAACACGCACCTGACTCAGCAGGGAGGACACGACCATGGCGGAGCGCAACAAGGACCCGAACGAGGATCTCGGCTCGCGGGGAAGCCAGGGCGGCCAGGGTGGAATGAGCGGATCTTCAGGAGGTTCGCAGGGCGGGTCGCTCGGAGGTTCTCGCGGTGGCACCGGCAGCGAAGGCTCTCGTTCGGGACAGGGTTCCGGCTCGGGAAGTGACCGCCTGGGGAGCTCGGGTTCGAGCGGCGGCGGTTTGGAAGGACAGAGCGGACGCACCGGTAGCACGAGCGGCGGCGGATACGGCGCTGCTGGCGGTGAGAGCGATGACGAGACGATAGGCGACGAGAGTGGGCTGGGTGGCGGCAAGACCGCGGGCGGCGGCCAGGGCGGCGGCGGCCAGCGTGGTGGTGGCGGCCAGGGTGGCGGCCAGGGTGGCGGGCAGGGCGGTGGTGGCGGTGGTGGTCAACGCGGCGGCGGCCTGGGTGGCGGCGGCCTGGGTGGCGGCGGCCAGGGCGGCGGCGGTCAAGGCGGTGGCGGTGGTCAGCGCGGCGGCGGGCAGGGCGGTGGTGGGCAAGGTGGTGGTGGACAGGGTGGCGGCGGCGGGCAGCGCGGCGGCGGGCAGGGTGGCGGTGGCGGCGGCCAGGGCGGCAATCGCTAACTACTCCCTCACGCAAGGGCGCCCCGAGCGGGGCGCCTTTTTTTTTGCGTTGCTCGCGCACGCTCACCCACCGGCATAACTTCGCCGCATGTCGCTGACCGTACGCGTCCTCATCGGCCTCGTGGCCGGGCTCGTTCTTGGATTCGTCGTCAACGCGATGCCGTTTTTCCGCGGCATCGTTCCGTGGATCGAGCCGCTCGGATCGCTCTTCATCAACGCGATCCGCATGACGGTCGTCCCGCTCGTAGTCGCAAGCCTCATCGTCGGCGTGGCGGGCGCATCGGACGTGCGCGCGATCGGGCGCGTCGGATGGCGCGCGCTTCTCGTGTTCATTGCGCTGGTCTTCATCGGCGCCGTCTTCGGAGCGATCGTCGCGCAACCGATTCTCCAGTGGATGATCGATCCGGCAGCGACGGCGGCGGTGCGCTCCGGCGCGAGCGAGCTTGCAGGAGTCGCGCAGGAGGGTGCGAACCGCTTGCCGACGTTCGCGCAGTGGCTCGTCGACCTCGTCCCCTCGAATCCGATCCGCGCCGCCGCCGATGGCGCGATGCTGCCGCTCATCGTGTTCTCACTCGTATTCGGAGTCGCGCTGCTGCGACTCGATCGCGGGCGTCGCAGCGCGGTCGTCGGCTTCTTCGAGGGCGTCGCCGACGCCATGCTGGTGCTCGTCCGGTGGGTGCTCGAGCTCGCGCCGATCGGCGTCTTCGCCCTCGCCGTTCCGCTCTCGGCACGCATGGGGCTGTCGGCGGCCAGTGCACTGGGTGGGTTCATCGTGCTCGTGTCGGCGATCTGCGTCGCGTACATGGTGCTCGTGCTCTATCCGGCCGCGGCGATGTTCGGGCGTGCCACGCTAGGCACCTTCGCGCGCGCCCTCACGCCGGCGCAGGCAGTGGCGTTCCCCTCCCGGTCGTCGCTCGCCGCGCTCCCCGCCATGATCGAGGCGGCGGAAACGCGGTTGCACTTCCCGGCGGAGATCTCGCGCTTCCTGCTGCCGCTGTCCGCCTCGACGTTTCGCGCCGGCTCCGGCGTCGGCCTCACGGTCAGCGTCCTCTTCGTCGCGCGACTCTATGGCGTCGACCTCGGTTTCGCTCAGCTGGCGACGGTCATCGTGACGGTCGTGCTCACCAGCTTCAGCGTGCCGGGAATCCCGAACGGATCGATCATCGCCATGGTGCCCGTACTCGTCGCCGCGGGCATCCCGGTGGAAGGGATCGGGATTCTCCTGAGCATCGATACCATCCCCGACATGTTCCGCACGACGACGAACGTTACGGGCCACATGACGGCCGCGTCGATTCTCGCGAGGTCCCACGCGCCCGCACTGGAGAAATCGCCGGCGTCGGCGTCCTCCCTTCCCGAGGCAACGACGCCGTGAGCTGGCCGCCGCTGCTCGCGGCGGCCCCGTGGCTCGTGGGGATGCTTCTCGTGCTGTGGCGTGTGCGGCAGTCGCGATCGCTTGGGTCGTACGACGCCGCCCCTCCTCGCGATGCCCCGTTGCTCAGCGTGATCGTCCCGGCACGAAATGAAGCGTCGAACATCGCGCGATGCGTGCGGTCGATCCTTGCGTCGACGTATCCCGCGCTCGAAGTCATCGTCATCGACGACCATTCGGTCGACGCGACCGGTGCGCTCGCTCGTGCGGCGGGTGCGGGCGACACACGCCTCCGCATCGCGTCCCCGCCGGACTTACCTCCGGACTGGCTTGGCAAGCAGTGGGCGTGCGCGCAGGGAGCCTCCCTCGCCCGCGGCGCCCTGCTGTGCTTCACCGACGCCGATACGGAGCACGCGCCCGAGCTGCACGCGCGCTCGGTGCGTGCGCTCGTCGAGCGAAAGGCGGACCTCCTCTCCGTCGCCGGAACACAGGAGCTGGGGACATTCTGGGAGCGTCTCGTCCAACCGCAAGTCTTCGCGCTTCTGTTCGCGCGGTACGGGGGAACCGAGGTCGTGTCGCACGCGAAGCGCCCCGAGGATGTCATCGCGAACGGACAGTATCTGCTCTTCCGGCGCGGAGCGTACGAGGCGTTAGGCGGCCACGCGAGCGTGCGGGACAAGGTCGCGGAGGACCTGGGACTCGCGATCCGCGCCAAGCGCGAAGGACTGCGCGTGCATCTCGTCCTCGGTCCCGGTCATCTCGTCACACGGATGTACGAGTCGTTCGGTACGCTCGTCCGCGGATGGATGAAGAACGTGTACGCGGGCGGGATCGAGGCGCTTCCACCCGGACGAACGCTCCGCGCGCTTTTTCCAATCCTCCTGCTCACTCCGGTGATTCTGTGGCTCGCCCCTCCGCTTGTCCTTGCCCTTGCCGCGCTCGGCGTCGTTTCCGCCGGGGTCAAGACGTGGGCAATCGCGACCAGCTTCGTGCTGCTGGTCTGGTGGATCATCGTCTACGTCCTCATCGCGAGGCGGCCGTGGTACGCGCTGCTCGCTCCGATCGGAAACGTGATCCTGGGGTACATCTTCGTGCGGGCGATCGCGCGGGGACGGCAGGTGGAGTGGAAAGGGCGCGCGTACCGGCTGGGCTGAACGAGGAGTTCCCGGGAACCTTTTTCGCGCTTCCGGTGTCGAATCCAGTGGAAGCACTTCTGCTTCCACCTCCGAGTGGAACCTCCCCGGTCGCGCCTGTATGGGTGGCCGGGGAGTTCCATTTCGCGACCAGTCGCGTTCGCACGATGCGAGTGCGCCGCCACCGAGGTTCTATCGTGGCACGTGCTCTCGCTGCACGCTGCCGCCACTCTACTCACCGCCGCCGCGACACTCGAGCATCTCACTCCGCTGGCGCGCGCGGTGGGATCCCTCGACCCTCCGCTTCCGCTGCCTGACGACGCATGCGAAGCGCTCGGCATCGGCGGCGTGAAGGCGCGCGTCGCGCGCAGCCGCGGCGCACTGCGCGCGCTCCTGCTCGAGTGGCCCCAGGGCGTTGCTCTTCGAGAGCGCATCGCGGCCGTGGCGCAGCGGCTGACCGCGCGCGCGCCTCAGCTCCTATGGCTCGTGATTGCTGTCGAGCGAGGCGGGAACGCGCTCGCGCTCGCCACGTGGTCGCCCGATCGCTCGCGGCCCCGCGTTGCCGCCCTCACCGTCGACCGCCGACAGATCGTGCCGAGCGACGCCGAGACGCTGAGTGCGCTGGCGGCGGCCACCGATGGCGACGACGTGATGACACACACCCGCTGGCTCGACATCCTCGGCCGCGACGCCCTCACTCGGCGCTTCTACCGCGCGCTGGAGGGAATCGTCACGAATCTCGCCGGCGCCGCAACGGTGCGCGCAAGCGAGAGCGATCGCCGCGACGTCGCGCTGCTCTGGTTGTCGCGTCTGCTCTTCCTCTCCTTTCTCGAGACGAAGGGCTGGCTCAATGGCGATCGAAGGTTCCTCACTCGTCACTTCGAGGCGCGCGCAGGGCAGTCTGGCGGAGCGCATCGTCGATTTCTTCTTCCGCTCTTCTTCGGGACGCTCAACACGCCCCTCCCTCAGCGCGCCGTCGCAGCACGCTCACTCGGCGCGATCCCCTTTCTGAACGGCGGTCTCTTCGCGCGCGCGCCGGTCGAGCGGCGGCATCGAGCGCTTCGATTTCCCGACGAGGCCCTCGCGCGCGTGTTCGATGAGCTGCTCTGCCGGTTTCGCTTCACCGCGCGCGAGGATGACGCAGCGTGGTCCGATGCCGCCGTCGATCCCGAGATGTTGGGAAAGGCATTCGAATCTCTGATGGCCTCGCGCGATCGTCGGTCGAGCGGAGCGTATTACACTCCGCACGCGCTGGTCACGCGCGTCACCCGCGGCACGCTCACGCACGCACTTGCGAGCTCGCGCCTTCCGGAATCCCTCATCGAAGCGGCGCTCGACGGCGACACTCCGGAGAACACGGCAGCGGGCGCACTGCGCGCGCGCATCGAGGAGCTCGCGATCCTCGATCCGGCGTGCGGCTCCGGCGCGTTCCTGGTGCACACGCTCGAGGAGCTGACGAGTCTGCTGGTGCGCTGCGGCGATTCGCGGCGGCCTGTCGAGATTCGTCGCGCGCTCCTGACGCGCTCGATCTTCGGCGTGGACGTGAATCCCACCGCGGTGTGGCTCTGCGAGCTCCGGCTGTGGCTTGCGGTCGTGATCGACCACGAGGAAGACGATCCCCGCCGCGTACCACCGCTGCCGAATCTCGACCGTCACATCCGCGTGGGCGATGCGTTGAGCGGCAGCGCGTTCACAGGCGCCGTCGTTCCCGGCGGACCACGGATCGCACGCCTCCGCGCCCGTTATGCGCGCGCGTCTGGCACGCGCAAGCGGACGCTCGAGCGCGAGCTCGACCGCGCCGAGCGAGCACACGCGCGCGCGGTCCTCGACGCCGATCTCGAACGATGTGCGGCGAGCCGTCGCGCCCTCCTCGGCACGTGGCGAGGGCGCGACCTCTTCGGCGCGCGATACGCACCGACTGCGGCCGAGCGCGCGGACGCGCAGGCGCTCCGTCTTCGCGCGCGGGAGCTGCGCGCGTCGCGTACAGCGCTGGCGCACGGCGGCGCGCTCCCATTCTCCTTCGCGACGCACTTCCCCGATGCGGCCGCTCGGGGAGGCTTCGACGCGATCGTGGGCAATCCGCCCTGGGTGCGACTCCACCGCATCCCGCCGTCATCGCGCCGTCGGCTGCGCGCGACCTACACCGTATTCTCGCGCGCGTGCTGGGAGCATGGAGCGGAGGCAGCTCGGGCCGGTCGCGGCTTCGCCGCGCAGGTCGACCTCGCCGCGCTCTTCGTCGAGCGGTCACTCGACCTGCTCCGTGAAGGTGCGCCGCTCGGTCTCCTGCTCCCGACCAAGCTCTGGCGCTCGCTCGCCGGCGGAGGCGTGCGTCGCCTGATCGGGGAGCGCGGCACCGTCATCGCACTCGAGGATTGGTCGGAGTTTCCGCGAACCTTCGATGCGTCGGCCTACCCCTCCCTCCTGGTGGCGCGTCGCGGTGTGGCGGCGTCGCCACCGGTCACCCTCGCACTGCGTCGGCGTGACGTCGCGCTCCAGTGGCAGATCCCTCGCGCATCGTTAGGGCTCGACGCCGACGACGCCGCGCCCTGGCTTCTCCTTCCGCCGCCGGCGCGCGCCGCGTTCGATCGGCTCCGTTCCGCCGGCACTCCGCTGTACGACACCGCTCACGGCCGACCGCTTCTCGGCGTCAAATGCGGCTGCAATGAGGCCTTCCTCGTGCGCGAGGGCGCCGTGTCGGTCGAACCGTCGTTGCTGCGTCCCGCGCTGCGCGGCGAGCACGTCCAGCGATGGCGCATCGGTGAAAGCGCCGAGTCGATCATCTGGACGCATGGGTCGGATGGGCGCGTGCTTCCCACGCTTCCGCCGCGCGCGCGCCGCTGGCTCGAGCAGTGGCGCCCTCGTCTTGCTGCGCGCACCGACGCGCGCGGCTCGTGCTGGTGGTCGCTCTTCCGAACCGCTGCCGCCAACAGCCGCCGTGCGCGACTCGTGTGGGCGGACATTGGGCGCAATCCTCACGCGGCCGTGATCCCGGCGGGGAATCCGACGGTTCCGATCAACAGCTGTTACGTGATTGCGTGCGATCGGGAGGACGACGCTCTGACGCTAGCGGCACTCCTGAATTCCTCCCTGGCGGCATCGTGGCTCAACGCGCTCGCCGAGCCAGCCCGCGGCGGCTACCGCCGATACCTCGGCTGGACGGTGGCGCTTCTCCCGATCCCGCGAGACTGGGAGCGCGCGCGGGACGCACTCGCCCCACTTGCCGCGCGCGCGGTAGCGGGTGAAGAGCCCGACGAGCAGGAATTGCTCCGTGCCGTAGCGCGCGCGTATCGCCTGCGACTCTGCGACCTCGAGCCCCTCCTCGCGTGGATCGCACGCTGACGTGTGCCGAGCCGTCACACGTGCGCGCGAGGATCGCCCGCGCCCTGCTCACGCCGGAGCCCGAGGTGACGTTGGGCGCGATCACGCTGCGTCCACACCAGTGCGAGGCGGCTGCTCGCGTTCGCGCGGCACTGGACGGGCACGGCGGTGCGCTCCTCGCCGATGACGTCGGGCTCGGCAAGACCTTCGTCGCGCTCGCGATTGCCGCCGGGGCGCAGAACGCACTTGTCGTCGCGCCCGCGTCGCTTCGAGCAATGTGGACAGAAGCGGGCGCGAAGGCTCAGGTGCCGCTGGCGTTTCGATCGTACGAGGCGTTGAGTCGCGGCTCGCTGCCTGCGCTCACGACCGACCTGGTGGTGATGGACGAGGCCCACCACGCGCGCAACCCACGCACGGCGCGCTATCGGCACCTCGCGCAGACGGTCGCGGGCGCGCGCGTCCTCCTTCTCTCGGCGACTCCGGTGCACAACACCACACGTGACATGCGCGCGCTCATCGCGCTCTACCTGGGAGCGCGCGCGTGGACTCTGGAGGAGAGCGAGCTGGCCGCACACGTCATCCGACGCGAGCACGACGACGTGCCGGTCGGTGCCCTTCCGGCGCTCGCTCCCCCCGAATGGGTCACGGCTGGGGTCGATGAGGCGCTCCGGGCGGCGATCGTGGCGCTGCCCCCGCCCGTCGGGCCGGCGGGCGGTGGCGACGGTGGAGCGCTGCTGTCGTTTACGCTCGCGAGGCTCTGGGCGTCGAGCCACGCCGCGCTCCGGGGCGGACTGTGGCGTCGTCTTCAGCGCGCCCGCGCGCTCCAGGACGCGCTCGCCTGCGGGCGACACCCCACCGCCGCCGAGCTACGCGCATGGACACTCGGCGATGACGCGGCGCAGCTCGCGTTTCCGCAGCTGATCAGCGTCAGCACAGCCGACGATGTCACCGAGCTCGAGGCCGCGGTGCGGGAGCACACGTCTGCGCTCCAAAGACTCCTCAACCGCGTTCCCGATCAGTCGGAGCTCGATCGTGAGCGCGCCGCGCGGCTGCTCGAGACCCGCGCCCGCCACCCGGGCGACAAGATCGTAGCGTTTACGCAGTTCTCGGACACCGCGCGCATGTACTTTCGGTGCCTTCGGCATGCGGGACACGCGTGCCAGCTCGACGGGCGCGGAGCCCGGGTCGCGGGAGGGCGGCTCTCGCGGCGAGAGGCGCTTGCGCGCTTCGCGCCGCGCGCGAGCGGCGCGCGCGAAGCTTCGGAATCCGAGCGCATCGACCTCCTCATTACTACCGACATACTGAGCGAGGGTGTGAACCTTCAGGATGCGTCAGTCGTTGTGCACCTCGACCTTCCGTGGACGCCAGCGCGCCTCGAGCAACGGGTTGGACGCTCACGCCGGCTGGACGCGCTGCACGCCACAACGCGCGTGTACGCTTTCGAACCGCCCGCCTCCGCGGAATCGCTGCTGAAGCAGGAGCAGCGCCTGCACGCGAAGATGCAGACGGCCGCACGGCTCACGGGGGCCTGCGGCGCGATTCTGCCTGTCAGGCTGTGTCTCGCTCAAGCGCCGTTCGATCGCGGTGAATCGCCTGCACCCGCGCGCGCCACGCAGCGGCTCCGTACGCTCCTTCGACGCTGGGGCAGCGAGAGCGCCGTCTCGCTGGACGGAGCGATTCCTGTCGCATGCGTGCAGGCGTCGCGAGCTGGGGCCTTGGCCCTCGTTCGCCGCGGTGCGCTCTGCGAGCTCGTCGCGCTGCTCGGAGCGAACCCGAGCGAGCATCCATCCGACGTGCTCGCCGCCGCGCAGCTCGCCGACGGACCAGGCGCACCGTGCCGCGAGCACCCCATCGCGAACGCCGTGGAGCGCATCGAGGCATGGCTTGCGCATACGGAAGGCACGGCAGTGGCGGGTCTTGCGCTTTCGATCACCGGCCCGGCCCGTCGCGTCGCGATGCGACGCATCGCGCACATCGCCGCCCACACGCCGCACCATCGCCGTGCCGTGGTGGCGACGCTCGCGGCCGAAGCGCGCCGGATCATCACGGCCCCCTACGGCGTCGGCGCCGAGCGCATTCTTGCTGAGCTCGCGGACGCGCCGCTGCCGGATGTCGCGTGGCTGCGTGCGGTCCGGGCCTTCGGCGAAGCGAACACCCGCGCAGGGACCGCCTCTCATCCCCCTGGCGCTCTTCGGCTTGAAGCCCTGATAGTCTTCGGTACGTAAGGAGGCCCAACCCCTTCGCCAGCGCCCGTCATCCTGTCGCCCACCTTCGGCCCACTGGTCGCCGCCCCACCTCGCACCGCAACCCCGCGCAGAAGGGCCGGACGACCCCGGTTCAAACCTTCGCGGTCTTTCGGTTATCTCATTCGGCGACCCGGAGAGATGGCTGGCGGATGCTTGCTGCGGGGCCCGACGCAGTGACACAACTCGAGAGCGTCCCTGCCGATGATGTGGCCCTCGCCGCGTCGGGGGATCGCCGGGCGTTCGAGCGGCTGTACCGCGAAAACGTCAACCGGGTCTTCGCCATCTGCGTGCGCATGTCGAATGACCGCATGCGCGCGGAAGAGTTGACGCAAGACGTCTTCGTCCGGGTGTGGGAGAAGCTGCCGCTGTTCCGCGGCGAAAGCGCGTTCTCGACGTGGGTCCACCGGTTGGCCGTGAACCTCGTCCTGAACGCTCGAAAAGCTGAGGGACGCGACCGCTCGCGGCACGATCCGGATGGGGAGGGGTTGCTGGAGGAGCGGGGATCAGCGCCGCACCACGGTGACCGCATGGACCTCGAGACCGCGATCGCGACGTTGCCTCCGGGGGCAAAAAGAGTGTTCGTTCTGCACGACATTGAAGGCTACAAGCACGAGGAGATCGCCGAAATGCTCGGCGTCACCGCTGGCGGAAGCAAGGCGCAGCTGCACCGCGCGCGGATGCTCCTGAGGGAGGCGTTAGGCAGATGAGAGACCGACTGATGACGTGCGCACAGGTCGACGAGCGACTTGCGGACTGGCTCGAGAACGATCTCGATGCGGACACGCGCATCGCGGTGGAGCACCACATCGCCACCTGCGTTCGCTGCACGGGGCTGGTCGGTGACCTGGACACGATTCGACGCGACGCAGCGGCGCTCCCCGAGCTCGTGCCCTCGCACGATCTGTGGCAGGCGATCGAAGCTCGCATCCAGGCGCCGGTGATCACGCTGGCGCCAGCAGCCGCTCCGAGAGAGAGAAGCCGCCGCGTGCACCGTGCCTGGTGGCTGGGCGCCGCGGCCGCAGGACTGGTCGCGATAACGGCCGGGATTACGCATCTCGCTACCAGGTATGGCTTCGAGTCCTCGACGCCCGTGGTGGCGTCGGCAGATCCCGCGGTCGTTCGTGGGCCGGACAGCACAGAGCTCGAGCCGTCACCGGCGCAGCCTGTCGCTGTGCTGGCGTCGGACAACGAATCGCCGGAGCCCCAGCCGGTCGAGCGTTCCACCCGCGAGACCGCCGTACCCGCCGTGAGGGCGGGATCGCAGTACGACCGTGATGTCGCTCAGCTGCGCGCCATTCTCGAGAAGCGTCGCATGGAGCTCGACTCGTCCACGGTCACCGTGCTGGAAAGAAATCTGGAGCTCATCGACCGCGCGATCGCGGAAAGCCGGGCGGCCCTCGAGCGCGATCCGGCCAGCGAGTTCCTCGCCGACCAGCTCGCGCGCGTGATGACCAAGAAGGTCGCCATTCTGCGGACGGCGGCGCTGCTGCCGAGCCGCTCTTGATATAGAGAGACAAGTCGAATGATCAGGCGATATCTGCTGGCGGCGGTGCTCGTGGCCGCCGCCGCACGCGACGCGAGCGCGCAAGCTCGCGACCGGGATCGGGACGACGATCAGGAGTACACGTCGCGCATCGATACGGTGATCCCGTTCAACCGGAACGGCACGGTCCAGATCGAGCTGCACTCCGGCGAGATCATCGTGACGGCCGCGTCCCGCAACGAAGTGCGCATCCGCGGGACGAGTGAGCGCGGCCAGCTGCGTGTGGACGCCTCGCCGTCTCGCATCGAAATCGGCACGCGGACGTTCCGCGGCCACCTGGGCGACACGCATGTGGAGGTGAGCGTCCCCGAAGGCACGCGGGTTTCGGTCTCGGGCAACTCCGCCGACATTTCCGTTCGCGGTGTTCGCGGTGAGGTGGATGCAACGACGATGAGCGGTGATCTCGTGATCGATGATGCCTCGAGCCGGGTGGAGTTCGAGAGCGTATCGGGCGACGTCGAGGTGTCGCGCGTGCAGGGAGAGCTGCGCGGCGAGACCGTGAGCGGCGACGTGGACCTGACGGACGTGAGCGGCGATGTCGATCTCGAGACGGTGAGCGGCGATCTCACGCTCCGCCGCGTGCGGTCGGGATCGGTACGCGCCGAGACGATGAGCGGCGCGGTGTCGTTCGACGGCCAGATGGAGTCGGGAGGGCGTTACGACTTCTCGTCGCACTCCGGCGATGTGCGTCTCGCGCTTCCCGCCGCGATCGGCGCGACGATCGCCGTCGAGACGTTCAGCGGCACGATCGACAGCGATTTCCCGATCACGCTCGAGCCGGGCCAGCGGCACGGCAAGGAGTTCGAGTTCAGGGTTGGCGATGGCGGCGCTCGCATCGACGCGAGGTCGTTCAGTGGTGGCATTTACATTCAACGCGGTACTGACCGCGACCGGGAGTGACCATGCTTCGTGTTCTCGCCACTTCTCTTCTCCTGACGACCGTCGCGGCTCCCGCGGTCGTCGCGCAGCAGGACCGGGACTTTCGCTGGGAAGGCGAGGTTCGCGCCGGCCGGTGGGTGAAGCTACAGAACATCAACGGCGACGTGGACGTGGTCGCAGCGTCGGGCGATCGCGTCGAAGTCACCGCGATCAAGCGCGGCCGCGACTCCGACGATGAGGTCCGGATCGAGGTGACACGGTACGGCGCGAACGATGAGAACGTGTTCATCTGCGCGATCTGGAACGACGCGACCTGCGACGCCGAGCGCGGTTATCGGTCGCCGAAGCGGCGCCACCGGAACGACGATAACGACACCGAGGTGCACTTTACCGTTCGGCTGCCACGCGGCGTTAACATCGACGCGGGTACGGTGAACGGGGGCATCGACGTGCGCGGCGCCACCGCAGCAGTGCACGCCGCATCGGTGAACGGCGGCGTCGATGCGCATACTGACGGCGGCCCGGTCACCGCCTCGACCGTGAACGGCAGCATCCGCGCGAGTATGCGCTCGCTCGGCAACGGCGACCTCGAGTTCACGACCGTGAACGGCTCGATAACCGTCGAGCTGCCGGCCGAGCTCAACGCCGACCTGCGCATGACGACGGTCAACGGCACGCTCTCGTCCCCCGACTACCCGCTGACTGTGAGCGGCCGCTTCAGCCCACAGAACCTGCGCGCGACGATCGGCCGCGGTGGCACGCGGCTCTCCTTCACGACCGTGAACGGAAACGTGGAGCTGCGGAAGCGCAGCTGACACGCGCGGACGCGCACGACAAAAGGGCGGCCCGAGAGGGCTCGCCCGTTTGTTCGCGGCTCGGGTGGAGCTAGATCTGGAGCGGCTCGCCGCTACGCACGGTTGCGACGACCTGGCCTGACTGACTGCTCACGGGACGGAAATCACGACGCGGCTCGAAGCGCTCCGGCAGTAGCTCGAAGGTGTCGATCCGCGCAATGTCGAAGCTTCTCCACCCATGCTCCGCGTCCGTGTCCGTGTATCCCCGAACCTGGAACGCCTCGAGAATCTCCGTTCCATCCGGTTTTCGAACGATCGCGTGAGGCTGCACCGTGCGTGGTCCCCCGGAAACGTAGGTCAGCAGCACCACCTGCCGTTCCTCCAACGCGCGCACAATGTCATTGCGATGCATGTCCCTCTCTTCGTGATGTGCGTCACAATCATACGCAATTCCCGTTCATTTTGGAGGGGCGGTTTCCCGAAGGTCGAATCCGCCTCGCCGGCGCGACCCTTGGCGGCGAATCGCGACGAGCTCGGCGACAATGCTGATGGCGATCTCCTCGGGGGTATCAGCCCCGATCGAGAGACCCACCGGCGCATGAATTTCGTCAAGTCGCTCCCGGGGTATCCCCTGCTCCTCCAAGAGCTTCCACGTGAGCGCGACCTTGCGGCGACTCCCCAGCATCCCGAGGTAGCGGGTCGGCGTCCGGGCGATCTGCTCCACGACCACGGCGTCGTGCTGATGACCACGAGTTGCGACGACGACGTAGGTGTCAGCGCCGATGCCGAGGCTCGCGGGCAGATCGTGGAATGCGCAGGCCACGGTCGACTCTGCCGCGGGGTGTCGCGCCGGGTCAGCGAATTCTGCCCGATCGTCCACGACGGTGACCCGCCACCCAGCAAAGGCGGCGGCGTCCGCCACGCGTGCGCCGACGTGCCCGCCACCGAACACGACCAGGCGCGGCCTCCCGACGAGCGGCTCGACGAGGACTCGGCCCGTCAGAAGGGGGAGTTCCGCTCGAGGATCGAGCGATGACGCCGCCGTCTGCATGGCCTCCGAGGCGGATCCGGTCGCCGATCCGCCGGCGAACAGCGCCTTGCGGATCCCCTCGCTCCAGTCGGCGTCGGTCGCGACGATGGCGCGTTCTCCCCGGGCAAGCGCCGTGACCCCGGCCTGGTACACCGCCGTCAACGCTGGATCGCCGAACACCGGCTCGATGAACATGACCGCGGTGCCGCCGCAGGTGAGGCCGTAGTCACCCGCGAGCTCGGAGTTGAGCGTATGTGCGCTGATGACGGGGTGACGCATTTCCGCGACTTCGAGCGCGCGCTCGGTGATCTCCGCTTCGAGGCATCCCCCGCCCACGGTGCCGATGCGCTCGCCACGGGTCGTGACGAGCATTTTGGCCGTCGCGCTCATGGGGAGCGAGCCGCTTCGGCGGGCGACGGTGGCGAGCGCACCGATCCCGCCCGCGGCGGCGACGCGTGCACACTGGGCGAGGATCGCGAGGTCGGGCATGGAGGCAGGTTACCGCGGAGCGCGCCACGGCGACAGGGGCGCACTCTAGCGCTGGCGGCGGGCTGTCGTAATATGTCTTTCCCTCCGTGACACGGAGCGGAACGCGTGCACGACGCAGTCACGCACTTGCCGTCGCCGTTCGCAGGTCGCTACACGATCGAGCGCGAGCTCGGCCGCGGCGGTATGGCCACGGTCTACCGAGCGCGCGACATGCGGCACGATCGCGCAGTCGCGCTCAAGGTGCTTCACCGCGAGCTGGCGGCGTCGATGGGCGCCGAGCGGTTCGCGCGGGAGATCCGGCTGCTCGCCGGGCTCCACCACCCGCACATCCTCCCGCTTTTCGATTCCGGAGAGTCCGAGGGTGCCGTCTTCTACGTCGTCCCATGCGTGGACGGCGACTCGCTGCGCCTTCGCCTCGAGCGCGAGAAGCAGCTCCCGCTCGAGGAAGCGGTCGCGATCACGCGCGAGGTCGCCGACGCGCTCGATCACGCGCACCGGCACGGTGTGATCCACCGCGACATCAAGCCGGAGAACATCCTGCTCGAGGAGACCCACGCGATCGTGGCCGACTTCGGCGTCGCGCGTGCGGTCACGCGGTCCGTCGACGAGTCGCGTACGACAGGGGGGATGGTGGTGGGGACGCCTGCGTACATGTCGCCGGAGCAGGCGAGCGGCGATGCCGAGCTCGACGGTCGCAGCGATCAGTACTCCCTGGCATGCGTGCTGTACGAGATGCTCGCCGGCGCTCCGCCGTTCTCGGGCACGACGCTGCGGGCGACGATTGCCCGCCGCTTCACGGAGCCGCCGCCGTCGCTACGCGGAGAGCGCAACGTTCCGGAGTCGCTCGACCGCGCCATCCGGCGGGCCTTGTCGCCCGTGCCGGCGGATCGCTTTCCCGATGTGCGCGCGTTCGCGAATGCCCTTGAGGCGGTTCAGGCCCCCGACACGCCGTTCCGCCGCCACTCTGCGGTCGCGTTAGGCGCCGTTGCCGTTGCTGTGGCCGTCGCGCTCCTGCTGTGGCGTCCAGGCTCGATCGGGGGGGATGCGCTGGACCCCTCGCTTCACGTCGTGCTTCCGTTTCTCGAGCGGAGCGATACGTCGCTGATCGACGGCGACGGCGCAGAGCGGTTCATGGGGCGCGCGCTCGCCCGCTGGAGTGACGTGCGGCTGGTGGATCCGCTGCGGGCGCGCGACGCCACCGACCGCCACGGCGGTATACGTACGCTGAGTGACGCGCTCGCTGTCGCCCGCAAGCTTGGGGCGGGGCGGCTCGTGTGGGGCGAAGTGTGGGGTCGTCGCGATAGCGCCGACATCCGAGCGGCGCTCTACGAGGTGGATCGCGGGCGGGATCTGCGAACGGCGCGCGCCACCGTCGCGGACCGTCCGGGTGCCAACGAGATGAAGTTCGCGGCGCTGGCCGACTCCCTCCTCGGTACGGCGAGTGCCGCCGCACTGGCGCCCGGAATGACCGTCACGAGCGTGAGCGAAGCGCTGCGTCGTTACGATGCGGGGCATCACGCGCTCGCTCGATGGGATCTCGCCGCAGCGGAGCGCGAGTTCCGCACGGCCTATGAGCGTGATCCCGAGTTTGCGCAGGCTGCATTGTGGACCGCCCAGGTCATGGCGTGGGCCGGGCGTGAACCCACGGCATGGCACGCCCCAGCGTCGCGGGCCACCGTGTTGCAACATCGGCTCGACCTCCGCGACCGGACTCGCGCGCTGGCGCTGTTCGCGCTGTCGGAGTCACGATTCGGCGACGCGTGCAAGCAATACGGCGCACTCCTCCAGCGCGACTCCATGGATTTCGCGGCCCTCTATGGTCTCGGCGACTGTCAGGCGCGAGATCCGCTGGTCGAGCGCGACGCCTCCTCACCTAGTGGCTGGCGGTTTCGCGGAAGCTTGCATTCCGGCTTGCGGGCGTACGCCCGCGCGATGGACGTACTCCCGTCGTTTCACCGGGCGCGCGAAGCGCCGGAGCCGGCACGTCTTCCGCTCGACTATTATCCCACCGAGCGAGGAAGGCTGCGCGTTGGGTACGCGCTCACGCCTGACACTGTCCGCTTTGCCGCGGCACCGGGTCTCGTCGCGGACACGCTTTCGACCGTGCCATATCCGGCGGCGGAGGTGTTCGCCGGCCTTCCGGGGCGCTGGCCAGCCTCCAACGCCGCCGCCATCGCGTGGTCGCGCGAGCAGCTTCGCCGCATCGCCGAGGTGTGGGTGCAGGCCTTTCCGGAAAGTGCGACCGCGCGTGAAGCGCGGTCAGCGGCGTTCGAGTCTGCGGGCGAAATCGGCAACGCCCTCGCCGATGCACGGCGGGCACGCATTGCCGCCGCGGACCCCGGCGCGAAGGCGAGACTCGCGCATAACGAGGTCCGGCTGCTCGTCAAGCACGGTGACTTTGGACGTGCATCCGATCTCGCGGACTCCGTCCTTGCCGCGCACGGCACGCCATCGACGGCCGAGACGTACTGGTTGGTGGGGCTGGCGGCCCTGACCGGACGGGTTCACCTGACCCGCCGTTTGCTCGAGGCACGCGCCGATAGCTCGACGTTTGCGTTCTTTGCGCAGGGAGAGTGGGTCACTGCACCTCGGCCGGTCGCACGTGCCGGTCTCGCGCTCCTGGCCTACGCGTCCTTCCCGGAGCCACGCGACAGCATGGTGGCGTTGGCGACGAAGGTCGACCGTCTGATCAATGCGTGGGTCGAGCCGCAGCGTCGCGACCGCGTGCGCAGTGCGGTGATGACCAATCCAGTGATCTTCGGGCTCTGGCGGATCGCGCCATCGGCCGCGCTCGACGTAAATGTGCCCTCCCCCCTGTCCCGGATGCAGCGAGCGTTCGCGCGGGGCGACACTGTTGCCGTGCGCGCGATAGCCGATTCGGCGCACCGCGACGATGTCGCACACGGAGCGATCGCAGGGCACGTCCCCGACATCTTGTATCAGGAGGGTCTCGTCCTCCTGACGATCGGCGACACTGCCCGGGCGAAGCGCAGCGTGACGGCGGCCGTCGAAAGCGTTCCGCTGGCGCCGCGTTCGTTGCTGGTCGACGCGCACCGCGCTGCGGCAATCGTCCCGTCGATGCGATTGCGAGCGCTCCTGGCCGCCCGCGGCGGGGATTCAGCAACCGCACGGCGATGGGCCGCGGCAGCACTGACGTTGTGGCGCCGAGCCGACGCGGAGCTGCGTCCGCTCGCCGAGCCGTTGCGCGCACTTGGAGGCACGTCGAGGCAATAGTCGGCCGGCGGCCCGCCGCCGCCTAACGGTTCCGCTCGCGAGAGGAGGTTTTCCGTGCCGCACTTCGCCCTGCCCGCCGCCATTGGCCCGCGGCTGTCGCTCGCGCTCTTCCTCGTCGCCGCCACCATCGCTGGATGTGACCGGGCCGACGAAACACCCAGTGTCGATACGGGCGCCCCCTCGACCGCTGCCGCGACGTCTCCACCTCCCTCGTGCAGTCCGCCGTGGACTGGCAGAATCGAAACGGTGCCACGGGCTGATGTGATCGCCTGGGCCAGCGGGCTCCGCTATGGCGAGTACGATACCACCCGTGCTCGCCTGAACGGCTTTGAAGACGCAACAGCTGCGATGCATCTCGTTGGAGGACTCGACACACTCGGCATCTGCCTCCCCACGGCCGGCGGGTGCATGCTCGCAAGGGTCGTCACCCGGCGGGCAGAGACGAGGCTCGGGATCGCGGCGGGAACGAACTACGTCTGGGCGGATAGCGCAGCGGGGTCCGGTCGCGTCGTCATCATTCCAGGGGACACCACAGCGCCGCTCGTTGTACTCCAGCTACGACACCACGAATTCGCTCCCGGCCGGCCCCTGCCAGTAGCCGGTGCTGCCCCAGGTGGCTGCGGCTGGTGCGGAGATCATTGCTGGTGCGATTGGACAACGGGGCCGACGGGGACCGCGCTTCAACCGTTACGGGGTGATCAGAGGCTGACGCGACTTCTCGGACGCGCCGGCCGAGCGCGGCCAGGCCTGGGAGGTCCCTGACGTCAACCCGTCGAAATTCGAGTCGTTACTCGCCCTCGTCGAAATTTCGACGAGGGCGTTTTGCTTCAAGGAGTTACGCAGTCACAGGGCGGTACCCATCGTCTCGGTTACCAAAAGGTACCACTTGCGTCTTCGGGATATATTCGGTACATAAGTTGCCCGCTTTCCTTTCCCATGCCTTTCGCCCAAGCCCCGCTCTTCTCCGACGCCTACGAGCGATCCTCCCGCCAGCTTCCGGTCATCGGCGAGCAGCGGGACATCGCGTACATGGGCACGCGGGCGAAGAGCGTGCTCAACGGGCCCGAAGTGACCGGGATGGGATTCTGGTCGATCAATCCCTACGTCGGCTGCGCGTTCGGGTGCGCCTACTGCTACGCGCGTTACACGCACCGGTACGTGATGGAGCGCTCGGTCACCGCCGACGTGCTGCGCGACGACGTTCGGCAGTCGGCGGCGGCGATGCCGCCGTGGCTCGCCTTCGAACGCCGCATCTTCGTCAAGCAGAACGCGCCCGACGTGCTTGCGCGCACGCTGCGCCATGGCAGCGACAAGCATCTCGAGCTCATCCGCGGCGAGACGATTCTCATCGGGACGGCGACCGACCCGTATCAACCCGCCGAGCGGCGCTTCCGCGTGACGCGGGGGATTCTGGAGGTGCTCGCCGAGCATCCGGGGATGGACCTCGTCATCATCACGAAGAGCCCGCTCGTCACGCGCGACATCGACGTGCTGCGCCGCATCGCGCGGCACTCGTCGATCTCGGTGCACCTCTCGCTCATCACGCTCGACCGTGCGCTCGCACGCCGCATCGAGCCGCGCGCGCCGACGCCCGAGGCACGGCTGCGTGCGCTGGCGCGGCTGCGCGAATCGGGGATCGACGCCGGCATCAACTGCATGCCGGTGTTGCCGGGCATCACCGACGATCCGCGCGCGCTCGAGGCGCTGGTGAAGACGGCGGCCGGGCTCGGCGCGAGGTTCGTGAGCGTTTCGTCGCTTCGGCTGCGGAAGACCGCGCAGCAGCGGTACTTCCCGTTCATCGAGCGCGAGTTTCCGCATCTGGCGGCGCACTACCGCAAGGCGTACGCGACGACCTGGCATCTCAGCGACCGCTATCGCGAGTCGTTAGGCACGTTCTTCGACAGGCTGTGCCGGAAGTACGGGGTGGAGGGTGGAATGGGGCGGAGCGATGAGGAGGAGCAGGGCGGAGCGGAGCGGGAAGGACTTCCGGCACAGCTGGGTCTATGGGAGGGAATGGAGGCAGGGCGAGGAGAACGAGGATCAAGGGACGAGGAAGCTCTTTAGGATCCGCACCACGGACTCCAACAGCCACTTCCTCGGTCCTCGGTCCTCGGTCTCCCAAAGGGTGAAACTCTTGGGGAGGAGGAGGTGGGGACGTGTCGCACACGATGACGCTCGAGCAGAAGCTCGACATTCTGATGACGCTCGCGACCGACGATCACGACGGGACGGGAGCGCCGTCAGGACCGCCGCAGACGCTGCCGCCGAGGTTGCGGCACACGAAAGAGGTCGGAGCGCTTCGGCCGCTCAACATCCGAACGGTGCGGCCGGGAAACGGGACGCGGGTGCCGCTGCTCCGCATCCTCATGACGAACGCGTGCAGCTACAACTGCCATTACTGTCCGATGCGGCGGGACCGGACGCTCCCGCGCACGCTCCTCAAGCCCGAAGAGCTCGTCCGGATCTTCCTCGGCGCTCATCGCCGCGGGTGGTGTGAAGGGCTGTTCATCACCACCGGCATTCCCGGACGGCCGGTGAAGGTGATGGACGATCTCATCACCGTGCTCGAGCTCCTGCGCGAGCGCCACAGCTTCGCCGGCTACATCCACGTGAAGATGGTGCCGGGCGCGGAAGCAGCGCAGGTGGAGCGGCTCACGTCGCTGGCGAGTCGGGTCTCGCTCAACCTCGAGGCACCGTGCGGCGCGAGCCTCGCGCAGATCGCGCCGGAGAAGAACTTCGACACGACCGTCGCCGGTCTGGAGCAGGTGCGCTCGCTCGTGCAGCTCGAGCGCGCGGCGCGGCTGGACGGAAAGCCGCGCGATGCGATGCACCCCGGCGGCATCGCGGGAATGACGATGCAGTTCGTCGTCGGTGCGACGCCGGATTCCGATCGGAGCATCCTCACGAAGATCACCGACCTCTACGCCGGCGGCGGAATTCACCACGCGCACTTCAGCGCGTTCCGCCCCATTCGCGAGACGCCGATGGAGAACGTTCGCGGAACGCCGGCGCTGCGCGAGCACCGGCTGTATCAGGCCGACTGGCTGCTCAGGCGCTACGGATTCGGCCGTGAGGAAGTGGTCTACGATGACGGGGGGAATCTTCCGTTGAGCGTCGATCCGAAAGCGGCGTGGGCGCTCCACAACGTCGAGCGATTTCCGGTGGACGTGCGCACGGCATCGTACGACGAGCTCGTCCGCGTTCCGGGCATCGGACCGGCGACGGCGCGTCGCATCGTGAGCGAGCGCGGCACCGCCGTGCTCCGTGGCATCGCCGATCTTCGCGCGCTCGGCGTGCTGACCTCGCGCGCCGCCGGGTTCCTCACGTTAGGCGGGCGCCGGCTTCAGGACGTGCGGTGGAGCGAGCAGCTCGGATTCTGGCAGCCGGAAGAGGAAGCGGGGGCGTACCAGCTCGTCTATGACGTAAGCCCGGGGACGTTCAGGTAGAGGCATCGCCGGTCGCTTGACTGGCGATGGCCGATTTGGTAGCATTCGGCTCCTATACTTCGGTCTTTGTTCGGTAACCCTCTTCATGTCCGTTTCCGTCGCCGCCCTCCGTGCGCTCGTCGAGCAGCGCTTCCCCGATGCGCTTCCCATTACGCATCGGACGACGGCGGTCGCCACCGGGCTGGCCCAGCTCGATGGCATTCTGCCGAGCGGCGGCCTCCCGCGGGGTCGCCTCTCGGCGTGGGTCTCGCAGGGCGGCGCGACGGCCATCCTGCGTGCCGCATGCCTAACGGCTGTGCACACGGGCGAGCGTGCCGCCTGGATCGATGGGCGCGGCGCCATCGGCGGCGTCGTGTGGGACGACGGGCCCATTCTGCTCCGTCCGAAAAGTCGTCTGCACGCGCTCCGGAGCGCCGAGGAGCTCCTGCGCTCGGGCGGGTTCGGTCTCGTGGTGCTGAGCGGGTTCGAGCCGGTCCGAACGGAGACAGTGCGGCTGACACGAGCGGTGCGCGAAGGGGGCGCGGCGCTCGTGACGCTCGCACAGGAGACCTCGATGGCGAGCCTGCGTCTCACGTCGCGCGTGCTTCCCCACAGCTATCGGTGGAGACGTGACCCCTTCGGCGGGCCGGCCGTGGCCCAGCAGGCCGTCATCCAGGTGCACGCGCAGGCGCCGGGGTGGAACGCGAAAACCGATCTCCCCATTCCCATTACCAACCATGAGCTTCGTCTGTCTCTCGACGCCACGCTGGCGGACCGACGCGGCGTCCGCCGCTGAGCTGGCGCCGGCGCTCCTGGCCTGCGTGCCGCGCGTCGTGACCGACGCGCGCGGGCTCGTGTGGGCGGACGCGCGCGGGCTGGACGCGCGCGCCGTCGCCGGCGAGCTGCTGGAGCTCGTCAGGTCGCGTGGGATCGAGGACGTTCGAGTGAGCGTGGCTTCAACCGCGATCGCTGCTGAGATAGCTGTGATTGCGCCCTGCCCGGAGGGCACCCGCCCAGAGGGCGCCCGCGGATTGCGGAGTGCGGATCTTCTGGTTGTAGATCCGGGCGCGGACGCAGAATTCATCGCGCTCCATTCCATTGATCTGCTTTCGCCGTCGCCGAAGCTTCTTCCGTTGCTCGACGGGACAGGCATCGCAACGTGCGGGGATCTCGCGGTGCTGGATTGCGAGTCGGTCGAGGTACGGTTCGGCGTCGAAGGCGTCCGGCTCTGGCAGCTGGCGCGCGCGGACGACCGGCGGCCGATCTTCACCGAAGTGCCGCGCGAGCTGCCGCACGCGTCGCTCGACTGGACCGACTACACGCTCACCGACCCCGAGCGGCTTGTCTTCATCATCAATGCGCTGGCGGAGCGTGTCACGACCTCGCTCGAGGAGTGCGGAGAGAGTGCGCGCGAGATCGCGCTCGTCTTCACCCTCGCCAACCGCGGGCCGAGCGTGCATCGGGTACGCTTCACGCGCCCCACCTCGAGCCGGAAGACGTGGATGCGCCAGCTTCGCGCCCTGCTCGACGGCGTGACGTTAGGCGATGCGGTGACCGGCGTCCTGCTCCGTGTCGATGCGATCGCCGCGAAGCGGAGCCCACAGGGCGATCTGTTCGACCGCGGCTTCGCCAGTGCGGGAGCGACCGAGCAGACACTTGCCCAGCTCATCGACGATCACGGCGAGATCCTGCTCACCCCGAGCCGCACGCAGCACGCGCTTCTCGAGCGACGCACGCGGTGGGTGGCGGAAAGTCCGTCAACACTCATCGAGCGCGGCGGGAGCGAGGTGGGTGCAGGACGAGCGCTGGCACTTCCCCATCTGACGCTCCAGCTCCTTCCGCACCCCGAGCCGATCACGGTGATCACGAACGGTCGACGCGACCACCGCGTCCCCGTTCGCTATCAGGACGGCGCCCGCTGGCACCACCTCGTCGACGTCGCGGGCCCCGACCGCGTCTCCGGTGGTCACTGGGAGGAGACATACGCGCGGGAGTACTTCAGGGGAGTCAGGGAGGACGGAGTGATGGTGTGGGTTTATCGAGATGCTGTGGGTGAGCGGTGGTTTCTTCATGGGTGGTGGGATTGAGTGCTCCGGGTAACGGCGTGCTCAGGGTGCTCCGGTGCTCAGGGGTTTGCACCCGGAGCACCCTGAGCACCCTGAGCACCCTGAGCACCCTGACCGCACCCTGACCGCACCCTGACGCATGTACACCGAACTCCGGGCGCACACCGGATTCTCTCTTGGCGATGGAGCGACCACCCCCGAGTCCCTCGTCATGCACGCGCGCCAGCTCGGCTACTCGAGCATCGGCATCACCGACACCGCCGACCTCGGCGCCGTACCGCGGTTCGTGACCGAAGCGCGGACGATCGCCAAGGATCCGGCGTGCCGGCTCGCGGCGAAGCATACCGAGGAGCCGTGTCGGATCTGCGAGCGGCCGGTACGGCCGATCGTCGGAGCGGAGCTCAACGTCGAGGGATACCCGGCGGCGTTTCTCGTGCGCGAGCGCCAAGGCTGCCGCAACCTCGCCGCGCTCATCACCTGCGCGCGCGTCGGCACGTGGAGTGACTGGGACAAGGCCGTGCAGGGGAAGCGGCGCGGGCGACCGCAGCTCACCTGGCAGCAGATCGCCGACCGCAGTGACGGATTGCACGCGCTCACCGGTCCGGCATCGGGACAGATCGCATCACTGCTGCACGCCGGCGATACTGCCGCGGCCGATCGGGCGCTGCGCCGATGGCGCGATATTTTCGGCGAGCGCCTGGCCATCGAGGTGCAGCTGCACCACGCGAGCACCGCCGAATCGGCGCTCGCCGGCGCACTGATCGACCTGGCCGACCTGCACGGTGTTCCCTGGGTGGTCGCCCACGATCCGCGCTACCTCGACGACACCGGCCGTCTCGTGCACGACATGCTCACCGCGCTTCGGCAGGAGATGGATCTCGCCACGGCGGCGGAGCGCGGCGTCCTTCGACCGAACGGGGAATGGCGGCTGATTTCGCCCGCGCAGATGGTGCGTCGTTGGCGCGGACGCGAGGAAGGATTGCACGAGAGCGATCGCATCGCCGAGGAGTGCGAGTTCGATCTCGCGTGGATGCGTCCTCCGCTTCCCTACTATCCCGTGCCCCAGCGTCACACCGACGACTCGTACCTTCGCGAGCAGACGTACGCGGGCGCGCGGGAGCGGTGGGGAGAGGTGCTCTCCGATGCGCAGATTTCCCAGATCGAGCACGAGCTGGCAGTGATCAAGCAGCTCGGCTTCGCCGGATTCTTCCTCGTGATGTGGGACGCGATGCAGTTCGCGCGCAGCCGCGGCATCCTCTCCCAGGGGCGCGGCAGCGCCGCCAACTCGGCCGTCGCCTACTGCCTCGGTATCACCGCCGTCGATCCCGTGCGGCACGGCCTCCTCTTCGAGCGCTTCCTCTCCGAGATCCGCGCCGAAGGTGGGGCCGAGGCGCCGGACATCGACGTCGACATCGAGCACGACCGGCGCGAGGAGGTCCTCGATTACGTCTACGATCGCTACGACCGCTCGCACGCCGCCATCGCCTGCATCGTCCAGACGTACCGCGCGCCCAACGCCGCGCAGGATGCGATGCGCGCGTTAGGCTATCCGCCGGAGATGATGTTCGCCGTCTCCAAGCGGGTGCACAATCATGAGCCGGCGGCGGGCGCGGAGTACATCCGGGAGAGCGTCGCCGCGAGGGCGGGGCTCGACATCACCGATACGCGGGGACGAACGCTGCTCGCCGCAATGGCCGGCTTCGAGGGATTGCCGCGGCTGCGCGCCACGCACGTCGGTGGCTTCGTCCTCTCGTCTGCCCCGCTCGGCGACTATCTGCCGATCGAGCAGACGACGATGGGACGGACCATCGTGCAGTTCGACAAGGATGATCTCGACGCCATCGGCGCACCGAAGTTCGACTTCCTCGGACTCGGGGCACTCTCGCAGGTGCGACGCGCGTTCGATGTGATCGAGCGGCGAACCGGCACGCGTCCCCAGCTCTATCGGATCCCGCCGGATGACCGCAAGAGCTACGATCTGATCGCGCGCGGCGAGACGATCGGGATGTTCCAGATCGAGAGCCGTGCGCAGATCGCGTCGATCCTGCACACGCGCCCCGCGTACATGTACGACATCGTCGTGCAGATCGCGCTCATCCGGCCCGGACCGATTCAGGCGCGCTTCGTTCACCCGTACACGCAGCGGCGGCTCGGACTCGAGCCGGTGGAATACGCGCACCCCGCGCTCGAGCCCATTCTCAAGCGCACGCAAGGCATCCCGATCTTCCAGGAGCAGGCGATGGCGATCGCGATGGCGCTCGCCAATTACACCGGGTCGGAAGCGGATGAGCTGCGACGCACGATGGGGAATCAGCGAAAGAAGGACCGGCTTCTTCGTGCGCTCCAGCGGCTCGCGTCGCGCCTGGTCGAGAACAATGTCGAGGAACGCGTTGCCTCGCGGATCTGCGAGGACTTGCAGAGCTTCGCGAACTACGGATTCCCCGAGTCGCACGCATGGAGCTTCGCGCTCATCGCGTACGCGACCGCCTGGCTCAAGGCGCACTATCCGGCGGAGTTCTATGCGGGGTTGCTGAACTCCTGGCCGATGGGATTCTACCCTGTCTCGACACTGATCCACGACGCGCGCCGCCACGGCGTGGAGGTGCGCCCGGCGTGCCTGTGCCATGGCGACTGGGAATGCGCGGTGGAAGAGGCGGACCGCTTCGACCGGCCGGCGATGCGCATCGGGTGGCGGCACATCCGCGGCGTGGGGACGAAGCTGCTCGATGCGCTGCGCGCCAGCCGCGCCGAGTCGCCATGGACGTCCATCGAGGGCGTCGTTAGGCGCACCCGGCTCACGCGAGCGGATGCGCTGGCACTGGCCCGCGCCGGCGCGTTCACCGCATGGGAGCCCGACCGCCGCCGCGCTGCGTGGGAAGCGCTACGCGCCGTGGGCGACGTCCTCCCGCTCGCCCCGGCCCATGTCACGCTTCACCACCCGCCGCCGATGGATACGATGCAGCTCGTCTTCCTCGACTACACGACGACGGGCGCCAGCATACATGGTCACCCCATGGAGGCCGTCCGGCAGAAGCTCCGGCGGTGGGGGGCGCTCGACAGCCGCGACCTCGAGCACGCGCGAAGTGGAGCGCGCATCATCGTCGGCGGACTGGTCACGGTGCGGCAGCGACCGGAAACCGCCAACGGGACGATCTTCCTCTTGCTGGAGGACGAGCACGGCTTCATCAACGTGATCGTCCCGCGACAGCTCGTCGAGGCGAACGCCGACGTCATCAAGAGCTCGACCTTCATCCTCGTGCTCGGTCGATTCGAGCGCGATGGGCAGGTGATGAACGTGGTGGGACAGAAGTTCGCGACGCTCGAGGTGGGAGAGCTCATTCATCGCTCCCATGACTTTCACTAGAACGAGGAACGAGGAATGAGGAAAGAGGACTCAAGGTCCACGGAAGCCGAAGGCGGTTCACTCTTTCGCTCGGTCCTCTGGCGGCGCCGCGATCGGATCGCGCTCGAGCACTTCGAGCTCAGGGTGCACGCGAACGCGGTTCTCCTGTCCGGTACCGTGATCATGGCCGACGACGATGCTCCACTTCGCGCCGAGTACGAGGTGCGCTGCGACCGCGCGTGGGCGACGCGAACCGTGCGCGTGGCGCTGCGGCGTGGCGCCGAGTCCCGCGAATTGACGCTCGTCACCGACGACCAGCGCCGGTGGTGGCGGGACGGACGCGAGCTCACCCCCGTCGCCGGGTGCATCGACATCGACCTCAGCATCTCGCCGTCGACGAATACGCTTCCCATTCGCCGGCTCGCGCTCGAGCGCGGCCAGTCCCGCGACGTCACGGCCGCGTGGGTCCGCTTTCCGGAGCTCTCGGTGGAGCCGCTCGTGCAGGAGTACGTCCGAACCGACGCCGGCCGATACCGCTACCGGAGCGGCGGCGGGGAGTTCACCGCCGACATCGAGGTCGATGAGATGGGTGTCGTGGTCGACTACCCGCCGGCGTGGGAGCGTGTCGCAGCCGGTTGATCAGCACCCCGCCGCAACCAGACTTGCCGACAGCACCACCGTTGCCGCCTGGGCGGCACGCTGCATCACGAGCCCAGCTTTGCCTGTCCGATCGTCCCCGCGTCGGTGCCGAACCAGATCGAACGCGTGGGCCGGTGGTAGATCATGTGGCGCACCGTATTCCGGGTTGCGCCGTTGCTCGCGATCGGCGTGGTGCTCACCACCCGCTTCGTCTTCGTATCGAATCCGACGAGCTGGTTCGGCGCTACGCCGGTCTCCACGAACCAGATGCGGTCCTGCTCGTCGACGGTCATCGCGTAGGGCCGCGCGCTCGTGCCGGAGGGGTTCGCCCACTCCTCCACCTTGCCGGTGGCGGGATCGAGGCGGCCGAGGTAGCCACGCGCGTAGTCGACGTACCAGACCGCGCCGTCAGAGGTGCGCGCGATGCGACGGCCGCGCGCGCCGGGATTCGACAGGTCGTACTCGCGGAGCTTCATCGTCGCCGGATCGATGGTCCCGATCTTGTTGGTGGCGAACTCGTTGAACCAGGGACGCCCCTGCGGATCGACGACGATGCCATACGGGCGCGTGCGCTCACCGGGAATCTTCACGAGCTGCACGTCGCCGGTGGCGACGGTGAGCTTCCCGACGTAGCCGCCGCTCTGCACGGTGAACCAGATATCGCCCGTGGGGTCGAACACGAGCGTGTGCGGATCGCGCGCGCCCGCGTCCGGCATCGCGATCTTACGGATTTCCTTCGTCGCGGGATCGAGACGGCCAATGTGCGCGGCGCGGTTCCCCGCGTACCAGACGATCCCGTTCGCGTCGACGATGAGATTGTGAGGTCCTGCACCCTTCTCGAGATCGTACTTGGTGAATTGACCCGACGTGGGGTCGAGCATGGCCACATAATCGGCCGTCTGCCCCACGAACCACACGCGTCCGCGGGCGTCGACGTACGGATCGCGCGGCCTGGAGTCCGCCCACGGAACGGTCCACTCACGGATCTCCACGGTCGAGCGTGCACCATCGCCTTGGGCAAACGTCACAGACGTGAGGAGCGGTGCAGCAATCAGAAGAGCTATGGATCGCATGGCTGCCTCCAACTGGGTGTCCGGGATGTCCAATCAACATTGTACGCACGAGCTGCTCATTCCGCTGCGCGCGCGGAAGTCCCACCAGTTTCTTACAATAGTACCATCCGGGCCGGGTGCGGTTCGTTGGTCCTCGGCATAAGATTGCGAGAGAACTCTCCTGGGAGAACTGCACGATGATGATAGGCGTGCGCGTCTCGCTCATTGCCATCGCCGTGACCACTGTCACCGGCTGTGCCGACGCTCAGACCATGTCGTTCGAGGAGTACGATCCGCCCTCGTCGCTGGTCGTTCCGGAGCATCGCGTCACGCGTGCGAGATTTCCATTCATCGACGTGCACAGTCACCAGTCGCTCGCGGCCGACTACGCTCGCCTTGTGCGCGAGATGGACGCCATGAACATGCGCGCGATGGTGAACCTGAGCGGCCGCTCGGGCGACGCCCTGGCAACGGGGGTGCGCAACGCGCAGCAGGCGGCACCGGATCGCTTCATCTTTTTCGCGAATCTCTCCTTCTCCGGGCTGGACGATCCCGAGTGGGGACGAACCGCCGCCGCCCAACTGGAGCGTGACGTGAAGGCCGGCGCTCGCGGTCTCAAGATCTTCAAGAACCTGGGACTCGACCTCACGGACGGCTCCGGGAAGCGCGTCCCTGTCGACGATCCGCGACTCGATCCCGTGTGGCGCACGGCAGGCGAGCTGCGTATTCCGGTGCTCATCCACACCGCCGAGCCGCGCCAGTTCTTCCAGCCGCACGACAAGAACAACGAGCGGTGGCTCGAGCTCACGGAGCGGCCGGAGCGCGCGCGACCCCCGGACGAGTATCCGTCGTGGGAGACAATCATCGCCGAGCAACACCGCGTTTTTCGCAAGCACCCGCGCACCACGTTCATCAACGCCCATCTCGGATGGCTCGGCGGCGATCTCGCGCACCTCGGCGCGCTGATGGATTCGCTCCCGAACATGTACACCGAGATCGGTGCCGTTCTGGCCGAGCTCGGACGGCAGCCGCGCTTTGCCCGGCAGTTTCTCATCAAGTACCAGGACCGCGTGCTGTTCGGAAAGGACAGCTATCGGCCATCGGAGTATCACACGTATTTCCGCACGCTGGAGACGGCGGACGAGTATTTCCCGTACTATCGGCGGCGGCACGCGTTCTGGCGCATGTATGGGCTCGACCTGCCTGACGAGGTACTGAAGAAGATTTACTATCGCAACGCGCTGCGGATCATTCCCGAGCTCGACGCGTCCGCCTTTCCGCCGTAACCGTCGAGCCGCCGCATGGATTCATTCGTCGAGTTCTTCTTCAAGTACCGGCCGGTCGTGTTCGAGCGCGGCGAGCTCGTTCTGGCCACGCCTCGCCCCGTGCTCATCGTGCTCGGCCTCGTCGCGCTGGCGCTGGCGCTGGCCTGGGTCTATGGCCGCGCTCGCGGGAAGAGCACGCCACGCGACCGCGCGATCCTCACCGGCGTGAGGGGCGCGATCATCGTGATCGCCGGTATCGCGCTCCTGCGCCCGACGTTGCTTCTGTCGACCGCGGTCCCGCAGAAGAACGCGGTGGCGATCCTCATCGATGACTCGCGGAGCATGCGCATCGAGGACGCCGACGGTCGGTCGCGTGCGGAGGTCGCGCAGCGACTGCTGGGCACACGCGACAGTGCGCTCGCCCGCGCGCTCGCCGATCGCTTCCAGCTGCGCTACTTCCGCTTCTCGTCAGGCGCGGAGGCGGTCGCCGACGGTCACGCGATGACCTTCGAAGGCGGCCGAACACACCTCGGTGCCGCGCTCGACCGGGCGCGTCAGGATCTCTCGACCGTTCCACTGTCGGGGCTGGTCGTGATCAGCGACGGCGCAGACAATTCGGCTACGGCGCTGGCCGAGCCGCTGCTCGCCTTGAAGGCGCGCGGTGTTCCCATCTATACGATCGGCGTCGGTCAGCCGCGCTTCGAGCGGGACATCGAGATCACCCGCGTGGAGGTGCCGCACTCGGCGCTGCGCGGCACGGCGCTCGTCGCGAACGTGCTGATTGCGCAGCGCGGGTACGCCGGACGGACGGTGCAGCTCGTGGCGGAGGACGGCGGGCGAATCATCGCGTCGCAGGAAGTCACGCTGCGCGGCGACGGCGAGGAATCGCCGGTTCGGATGCGCGTCGTCACCTCCGAGACCGGACCGCGCCAGCTGCGCTTCCGCATCGCTCGCGAGGAGGGAGAGCTCATCGCGGACAACAACGGCCGCGACGCGCTCGTCACCGTCGCCGATCGCACCGAGAAGGTGCTCTACGTCGAGGGCGAGCCACGCTTCGAGCTCAAGTTCCTGCGACGCGCGGTACGTGACGACAGGAACGTACGCCTCGTCGCGCTTCAGCGAACGGCTGAGAACAAGTTCCTCCGCCTCGGAGTCGAGGACAGCCTCGAGCTCGTCGCCGGTTTCCCGAAGACACGCGAAGAGCTCTTCGCCTACCGCGCGGTCATCCTCGGCAGCGTCGAGGCGAGCTTCTTCACCGTCGAGCAGATGCGCATGCTCGCGGACTTCGTGGGCGAGCGCGGTGGCGGACTGCTCTTCCTCGGCGGGCGGCGCGCGTTCGCGGAGGGAGGGTATGCGGAGACGCCGCTCGCCGATGTCATGCCCGTCGAGGTGACGCGGGGCGGTGACGAGAGCGAGGAGTTCTTCGCGGAGCTTCAGATCTCACCGACACCGTCAGGCGCGATGCACCCGGCGACGCAGCTCGGGGCGAGCGAGCAAGCGTCTCTCGAGCGGTGGAAGACGATGCCGCCGCTGAGCACCGTCAACCGCGTCGTACGCGCGAAGCCTGGCGCGACCGCGCTCCTCGTGGGTCAGTCGGTCAGTGGCGCTGGCGGAGACCGCCAGGTCGTGCTCGCGCACCAGCGCTTTGGCCGCGGCAAGGCGATCGCCTTTCCCGTCCAGGACTCCTGGGTGTGGCAGATGCACGCCTCGATCCCGGTCGAGGATGCGACGCACGAGACATTCTGGCGCCAAATGCTCCGGTGGCTGGTGAGCGACGTGCCGGATCGGGTCGGCACGACCGCGCCCGACCACGTCGCTCCGGGTGAGACCGTGCCTCTCCGCGCGCAGGTGCATAACGAGGGGTATCTGGCGGTGAACGGCGCCGCGGTGACGGCGAGCGTGCTCGGCCCGAACGGCGTGCCGCTCGAGGTCCCACTGGAGTGGATGGTGGACAAGGACGGCGAGTATCGCGGCACGTTTGCGGCTCCCGAGCCGGGCCTCTATCGCGTACGCGTGACCGCTCGCGTGGGCGACACCGTCATCACCGGCAACGAAGACTACGTCGTCGCGCAGGACATTCAGCAAGAGATGTTCGGTGCCGCGCAGCGGCCGGCCCTTCTCGAGCGCATCGCGCGCGAGACGGGCGGGCGCTACTACACGCCCGAGACGGTGCAGACGCTGGCCGAGGACATCGTCTACACGAACAGCGGGACGACGGTCACGGAGCAGCTCGATCTGTGGGACAGCCCGGCGCTGTTCATCGCGCTGCTCGGGCTGATCGCCGTCGAGTGGCTGTTGCGGCGCCGCCGGGGGCTCGCGTGAGATCGCTGATTGCGGGTTGCGGGTTGTTTATCGGCGCGTCGGCGGTCGGCGCACAGGCGACGCACGTGGTCATTGTCACCGGCGCGAGCGGCGAAGCCACGTATGCGTCCGCGTTTCACGCCACCGCGACGGCGTTCGCCGACGCGCTCGTGACGAAACACGGTCTCGCCGCTGACGACATCGTCTACCTGGCCGAGAATCCCGCTCGCGATGCCGAGCGCATCGACGGGAAATCGAGCAAGGCCGAGGTTGGCAAGGCACTCTCGCGCGTGGCGTCACGTGCGCGCCCGGGTGACCGCGTCCTGCTCGTGCTCATCGGTCACGGAAGTCACTCGGGGAGCGACTCGCGGTTCAACCTTCCGGGCCCGGACCTCACCGCGGCCGAGCTGGCGACGATGCTCGAGCCGCTCCGCGCGATGCAGGTGGCCGTCGTCAACGCCGCCAGCGCGAGCGGCGATTTCCTTCCCGTGCTCTCAGGGAAGAACCGCGTCGTCATCACGGCGACGAAGTCCTCGTACGAGCGCAACGAGACGCTCTTTCCGCGCTACTTCGTCGACGCGTTCACCAGTGCCGGCGCCGACACCGACAAGGACGAGCGCGTCTCGCTGCTCGAGGCATTCGTGTATGCGAAGCGCGAAGTCACCCGCGCGTACGAGACGGACACGCGGCTTCCGACGGAGCACGCGATGCTCGACGACGACGGCGATCGTCGCGGCTCCGCCGATCCGGATCCTCGCGCCGGCGATGGCTCGCTCGCCCGGCGCTTCATCGTGGGCGGCACGCGCACGGCGGTAGCGACCACCGCACCGAACGCTGCGCCCGAGCTCGTCGCGAAGAAGACGGCGCTCGAGGCGCAGATCGATTCCCTCCGCCGGCGTAAGGAGACCATGGCTGCCGACGCGTACGAGCGCGAGCTCGAGCGACTTCTCGTCGATCTGGCGCGGGTCAGCCAGGTGATTCGCGAAGGGAGCACACCGTGATGACCCGTCTCGCGCTGAGCCGGGGGCTTCTCGTCGTGGTCGTCGCCTGTGCGGCGGCGGCGCCCGTCGACGATGCGGCGCGGCTCGCCGCGGCACGCGCGCAGATGCGTCGTGGCGCGTATGACAGTGCCGCCACGACCTTCGCGGACCTCGCATCGTCGCGCGACAGCTCGATCGCGTTGGCGGCACGCCAGCATCACGTCCGGGCGCTTGCCGTACGCGGACGCTACGACGACGCCGAGCACGCCGCCCGTCGATACCGCGAGGAGCCGGGCGGGACGCTCATGCTCGTCCCGCTCGGCGATCTCCTTCGCGCACGCGGAGGGCTGGCGGCTGCGGAGAGTCTCTACACCCTCTCCGCTGCGCAGCGCGCATCCGACAGCCTGACGGCGAAGCTTCGCCTCGGCGAAATCCGTCTCGAGCGCGGCGACCGCGCGGGGGCCGCACGCGTCTTCGATCAGTTCATCGACGTCTACAACGCACGCCGCGATCGGTTGACGTCGGCGGAGCTGCTCGCCATTGCTCGCGCATGCCGGCATCTCGGCGCGAGCGATCCCCAGCTGTTCAAGGACGCCCTCCGGGCGTACGACGCGGCGATCGCCGCCGACTCTTCGAACATCGACGCGCGGATTGAGCTCGCCGAGATGTTCCTCGAGAAATACAACGGCCCCGATGCCCGGCAGATGTTCGCCGGAGTGTTGCGCGAGAATCCGTCGGAGCCGCGGGCGCTGCTCGGCGTGGCCAAGGTGCTCGTGTTCGACGGTACGCCAGGCGCGGACTCTCTCGTAAAGCTTAGCCTGGCCGTCAACGAGCGACTCGTCGACGCCCGGCTCATGCTCGCACGGCTCCGTCTGGACAGTGAGGACTACGACGAGGCGGAACGCGAGGCGTCGCGCGCGCTTCAGACCGACCCGGGCAACCCGGTCGCGCATGCGCTCATCGCCGCAGGGCGCTACATGCGCGACGATCGCAAGGGATTCGAAGAGGCGAGCCGGCGCGCGCTCGAACGCGATCCTCGCTCAGTCGTCCTGCACACCACACTCGCCGAGGTCGCGAGCCGCAACCGGAGATACCAGAACGCGCTCACGTTCGCTCGCCGCGCGGTGATGCAGGATACGTCATCAGCGGTCGCGCAGGGCTCGCTCGGGATGAATGCGCTGCGCGTCGGGCAGTTCGATACCGCCCGCGTCCACCTCGAGCGCGCCTTTGCCGGCGATCCCTACCACGTATGGATCAAGAACACGCTCGATCTCCTCGACACGTTCGACCAGTATCGCGAGACGCGGACGGATCGCTTCCACTTGATCATTCACGAGCGCGAGGCCGCGCTGCTCGCCCCGTACTTGCTCGAGCTGCTCGACGAAGGCTTCGAGACGCTCGCGGCACGGTATGGATATCGTCCGCCCACGCCGATTCGCCTCGAGGTCTATCGGAGCCACGGCGATTTCTCGGTGCGCACCGTCGGCCTTCCGGGGCTTGGCGCACTCGGCGTGAGCTTCGGCAGCGTGCTCGCGATGCATTCGCCGTCGGCGCGCCAGGTGGGGGAGTACAACTGGGGATCGACCGTGTGGCATGAGCTGGCGCACGCGTTCACACTCGGCATGACCGATCATCGCGTTCCTCGCTGGTTCTCCGAGGGCATCTCGGTGCTCGAGGAGCGCCGTGCGCGGCCGGGTTGGGGCGCCGATACGCCGCTCGGGTTCCTCGTCGCCTACGCGCGCGGGCGCATGCCTCCGGTGAGCCACATGAATGACGCCTTCACGCGCCCGGCGTTCCCCGAGCAGTTGGCGCTCGCGTATTACCAGGCCTCGCTCATCTGCGAGATGATCGAGAAAGAGTTCGGGACGCGCGCGCTCGTGGCGATGCTCAACGCCTATCGCTCGGGAGACGGAGCAGAGCGCGTCGTGCAGAAGGCCCTCAAGCTTTCCCCCGACGCGCTCGACGCCCGGTTCGACACGTACGTCCGTGAGCGCTTCGCACGACAGCTCGCGGCACTTGGTGCGGGACCGCGCGACGGTGAGGATCAACCGCCGCGCGGCCAGTTCATCGCGTTGATCGCGGAAGGGCGCAGCCTGCTCGAGCGCGGGCAGCACGCGGAAGCGATCACGGCGCTCGAGCGCGCGAAGGCATTGTTCCCCGAGTATGCGGAGGAGGAGAGTCCTTACCGGCATCTCGCGGCGGCGTACGAGGCAACGGGTGACGTGCGCCGGGCGGCGGCCGAGCTCCAGGCGCACACGCTGCTGAACGAAGCGGACTACACGGCGAACCTGGAGCTGGCGGGAATGCTGGAGCAGCTCGGTGATCTCGCCGGAGCTGCGGCGGCACTCGAGCGCTCCATCTGGATCTCGCCGTACGACCCGGCGATCCACGTGCGGTTGGCCGAGCATCTCGCCGCGACCGGCCAGCGCCAGAAAGTCGTCCGCGAGCGGAAGGCGGTCGTCGCGCTCGCTCCCGTCGATCGCGCCGAGGCGCGGTACCAGCTCGCGCGTGCGCTCGCCGATGTCGGCGATCGTGCCGGCGCCCGGCGTGAGGTGCTTCAGGCGCTCGAGGAAGCGCCGAGCTTCGAGCGTGCGCAATCGTTGCTGCTCGAGCTACAGGGCGCCGCGGGATCGCGCCCATGAGAGTCCTTCGCCGCTTCGCGATCCTCGCCATGATCGCGGTGACCGTGGCCACCGTCGCTGCCCAGGAATTCGGCGACCGGCGCGGCGGTCGCCGCGACCGCGACCAGGAAGCGTTCACCGGCAACACGCCGTACGATGGGCGATTCACGTTCGCCCGCATTCGGTTCGAGCCGTTAGGTGGAAGCGGCGGGTGGCGGCGGGATCTCAAGTGGGATCACGACTTTCCGCGCGCCGAGCGCAACCTGATGAAGATCGTGAAGGAGCTCAGCTCGCTCGAGCCCTTCATGAACGGCGGGAATGTCTTTTCGCTGGATGACCCTGAGCTGCACCGTTTCCCAGTCGCGTATCTCTCCGAGCCCGGCTTCTGGACGCTGACGGATGCCGAGGCGGAGGGACTTCGGAGCTACCTGCAAAAGGGGGGGTTCCTGATCTTCGACGATTTCTTCGGGGAGCACTGGTTCAACTTCGAGTCGCAGATGCTCAAGGTGCTTCCCCAGGCGCGCATCGTTCGCCTGGATGAGTCGCACCCGATCTTCGACTCGTTCTTCCACATCACGTCCCTGAACTACACGCACCCGTACTTCGGCCATCCCTCGGAGTTCTACGGCATCTTCGAGGAGAACGACCCGTCGAAGCGCCTAATGGTGATCGTGAACTACAACAACGACATCGGTGATTACTGGGAGTGGTCGGACGCGGGCTTCGTGCCGATCGAGCTGTCGAACGAGGCGTACAAGCTGGGAGTGAACTATCTCATGTATGCTCTTACGCACTGATGATGACCGATAGGCAGAGACGTCAGGCGTCAGAGTACAGATGTCAGAATTCGGATAGCACTGTCTGTGATCTGAATTCTGTATTCTCACATCTGCAATCTTTGGCTTCCTGAGGATGCGGATCGCTCGCATCGCCCTGCTGGTGATCGGTGTCCTCCAGGTCGCTGACGCGCAGGCGCAGCGGGGCCGGTGGCGCGACGGCGGGTTCGGGGTCGCCGTCGAGCCGAACGTGCCGTACGACGGGCGGTTCACGTTCGCTCGCATTCGCTACACGGTGTACGGGAGGAGTGGATGGGAGTTCGACTACCCGCAGATGGAGCGCAACCTGCTCACGATGATGCGCGAGCTGACGACGCTGCGCGCGCACGTCGAGGGGAGCAACGTACACACGCTCGACGACCCGGAGCTGCTGCGGTATCCCGTCGCGTATCTCTCGGAGCCGGGCTACTGGCATCCGTCGGAAGCGGAGGTCGACGGGCTTCGACAGTATCTAATGAAAGGCGGCTTCCTGATCGTGGACGACTTCATGCGCGGCGAGTGGATGAACTTCGAGGCGCAGATGCGGCGCGTGCTTCCGGATGCGCGCATCGACCGGCTCGACGTCTCGCACCCGGTCTTCGACGTGTTCTTTCGCATCTCGTCGCTCGACATGAAGTACCCGCACAACCGGAACTTGACGGCGGAATTCTACGGAATCCACGAGGACAACGACACGTCCAGGCCGCTGCTGGTGATCATCAACTACAACAACGACATCGGCGACTACATGGAGTGGTCCGGGCACGGCTGGTGGCCCGTGAACATCACGAACGACGCGTACAAGCTGGCGGTCAATTACATCATCTATGGGATGACGCGGTGACTGAACGAGGAACGAGGATGGAGGAAGTCGACGAAGGGGGACGATCCGTCGGCAGTTCCCTCGTTCCTCGGTCCTCGTTCGATTCCACCGTGCCACAAACTCAACCTTGGCCTCCATGACCTCGCTCCAAGCGCCCGAGCTGGCCACGACGCCCGATATCGACCTCGCCTCCCGCCTCAAGCAGGGCCGCGATCACATCATCACCGAGCTGCGCAAACGCATTATCGGCCAGGAACCGGTGATCGAGCAGGTCCTCACGGCACTGTTCGCGGGAGGCAACTGCCTCATCGTCGGCGTCCCGGGGCTCGCGAAGACGCTGCTCATTCATACGATCGCGCAGGCGCTCGATCTGAAGTTCTCGCGCATCCAGTTCACGCCGGACCTCATGCCGTCCGACATCACGGGGACCGACCTCATTCAGGAAGACTCGACGACCGGACGCCGGCAGCTCGTGTTCATGCCGGGACCGATCTTCGCGAACGTCGTGCTCGCCGACGAGATCAACCGCACGCCGCCGAAGACACAATCAGCGCTGCTCGAGGCCATGCAGGAGCATCGCGTCACGATTCAGGGGCGCACGTATACGCTCGACGAGCCGTTCTTCGTCTTCGCGACGCAGAATCCGATCGAGCTCGAGGGGACGTATCCGCTCCCGGAAGCGCAGCTCGACCGGTTCATGTTCGAGATCGTCATCGACTACCTCGACGAGGATCAGGAAGTCGAGGTCGTGCAGACGACGACCTCGATCGCCGGCGAGGGACCGCGCCGCGCTGTCTCCGCCGCCGATCTCCTCGCCTTTCAGCAGGTCGTTCGGAAGGTTCCCGTATCCGATGCTGTCGCCCGCTACGCCGTGACCCTGGCGCGCATGAGTCGCCCATCGTCGCCGGCGGCGCCCGACTTCATCAAGAAGTGGGTCGCGTACGGCACGTCGGTGCGCGCCGCACAGTACCTCGTCCTGGGCGGCAAGGCTCGCGCGCTCATGAACGGGCGCTACCACGTCGGGTTCGAGGACATCCGCGCCCTCGCCGGACCGGTCATGCGGCATCGCATCATCACGAACTTCAACGCGCAGTCGGAGCGGGTCACCACCGACCAGCTCATCGAGCAGCTCGTGCGCGCCGTGCCGACGCCGCGCTCGGGGATGTAGGAGAGTCCATGCATCTTGGCCGCACGCGCGACGAGACCGTCAGCACGACGTTCATCGATCCCAGGGCGCTCGCGAAGATCGACAATCTCGAGCTCCTGGCGCGAACCGTCGTGGAAGGCTTCATCAACGGTCTGCACCGCTCGCCCAACCTCGGCGCGTCGATGGACTTCGCCGAGCATCGCGCGTACATGCCCGGAGATGACCTGCGTCGCATCGACTGGCGGCTGTTCGGCCGGAGCGACCGCTACTTCGTGAAAGAGTTCGAGGCCGACACCAACACGAACCTGCTCCTGCTGCTCGATGTCTCCGGCTCCATGGGGTTCGCGAGCGCGGGCATTTCGAAGCTTCAGTACGCGAAGTATCTGGCGTCCTGCCTCGGATACTTCTCGAGCCGGCAGCGCGACCGCGTTGGTCTCGTCACCTTCGCGGGCGCCATCGTCGACTACGTTCCACCCGCGGCGAAGCATTTACCGGTGGTTCTCCAGACGATCGCGCGCGCGACGCCGAACGGACAGGGCACCCTCGGCGCCGCGCTCCAGCAGATCGCCGAGCACGCGCGGAGGCGCCAGCTCGTGGTGATCATCTCCGATCTGTATGACGAGCCGGAGCGCGTGGTTCGCGCCGTCGCACGCCTGCGCAATCGGGGTAACGACCTCATCGTGCTTCACGTCCTCGATCCCGCGGAGCTCGAGCTGTCGTTCGATGACGCGGCCAACTTCGAGGACATGGAGACGGGCGAGACGATCCCGGTCGTCCCCGAGCTGCTGCGCGACCAGTACCGCGCCCTCATGCGCGAGCATACGGCGACGCTGGCGCGTCTCATGCGCGAGGAGCGCATCGACTACTCGCTCTTCGACACGTCGCAGCCGCTCGATAATGCGCTGTTCACGTATCTCGCCGATCGTCAGCGGCTGAGCAGGACACGATGAGTCTCACCTTCCTCGCCCCGCTCTTCCTGATTGGCCTCCTGGCCGTGGCGGTGCCGGTCATCGTGCATCTCGTGAATCGGGAACGCCGCAACGCGATCGCGTTTCCGTCGCTCATGTTCCTCCGGCGGGTGCCGTATCGATCGGTGCGGCGGCAGCGCATCCGTCACTGGCTGCTCTTCGCGCTGCGGTGCCTCGCGCTGATTCTGCTCGCGGCGGCGTTCGCGCGTCCCTTTCTCGATCGTCGCTCCGAGCGTGCGGCCGCGGCGGGCGCTGGCCCCCGCGAGGTCGTCGTGCTGCTCGACCAGTCGTACAGCATGGCCTACGGCGACCGCTGGGCGCGCGCGACGTCCGGCGCCGAACGCGCCATCGGCGGGCTCGGGCCTGCGGACCGCGCAACGCTGGTGCTCTTCGATCACGAACCCTCCGCCGCGGCGGGACCGACGAGCGATGCAGTCGTCATTCGGGCCGCTCTTCGCGACGCGACGCCCGGTGCCGGCAGCACCCGTTATACACCAGCGCTGGCCGTCGCCCAGCAGATCCTCGAGACCACCGAGCGCCCCCGGCGCGAGGTGATCGTGATCAGCGACTTTCAGCGCGCGGGCTGGGACGGACAGGAGTTGCCGCGGCTTCCAGCGTCGACGTCGGTCTCGACGGTGGACGTCGGAGATTCGACGACCGCCAACGTTCTGGTGACGTCGGTGGACGTCACGCGGGATGCAGTGACCACCAATGCGGACCGCGCCATCGTCGCCGCCCGTCTCGCGCGAAAGGGCGCGAATCCGGTCGCCGACGCACGCGTCACGCTCACGCTGAATGGTCGCGAGGTCGAGGCGAAGCGCGTCTCGCTTCCGGCAAGCGGAGCCGCGTCCGTCACCTTCGCGGCCGTCGCAGTGCCCGACGCGACGACGCGCGGAATGGTGCGCGTGACCGTTCCATCGTCGGAGGATCGTCTCCCCACGGACGATGTGTTTCACTTCGTTCTGGCGCGCGCGCAGGTCGTGAGCGTGCTGCTCATCGAGCGGCCCGGTGCGCCTTCGTCGCGAACGATGTTTCTGCCGCGCGCGCTCGGTATCGGCGACCAGCCAGCCTTCCGCGTGGTGCAGCGGCGGGCGGACGAGGTTACGCCGGCCGACGTTGCCGGTGCACGAGTGGTCGTTCTTCACGGCGTGGGAATGCCAGGCGGCGTCGTGGGCGAGCGTATTCGTACCCTGGTGCATGACGGCGGCGGACTGATCGTCGCGCTCGGAGAGGACAGCGGTACGCGCGCATGGACTGGGTCGTCCGAGCTGCTCCCCGGAACGGTGGGTGAGATCATCGATCGGTCGGCGGAGCGTGGCGCGGTGCTCGGCTCCCTCGATCGTTCTCATCCGGCGCTCGAGAGCTTCCGCGGCGCGCGCAGCGGCGATTTCACGTCGGCGCGCTATCTCAGGTATCGGACGCTGACGCCGGCGTCGACAGACGCCGTCCTCGCTCGCTTCGACGACGGCGCCGCCGCGCTGGCAGAACGACGCGTTGGCCGCGGCCGCGTGCTCGTATTGGCATCGACGCTCGACGGCTACTGGAACGATCTTCCCGTCCACCCGGTGTTCCTCCCGCTCGTGCAGTCGCTCGTCAAGCACGCGGCGGGTTGGGCGGCGGAGCGCCCATGGGAAACGGTGGGCCAGATGCTCGCATTCAACGACACGCGGCCGGAGGGGCGCGCAGCGCTCGCGGTCATGACTCCCTCCGGCGAGCGCACTCGCTGGACCGATCACGACTCGGCCCGCTCGATGCCCGCTCGCGAGCAGGGATTCTACGAAGTGCGCGAGGGCAACGCCGTCGCGCCTAGTCGTATCATCGCCGTCAACCGGGATCCCGCCGAGTCGGAGCTCGGATCGTTCCCGCCCGAGGAGCTCGTGCGTGCGGTCTCGCCCGCGAACGCGTCGACGGCCACCGCACTTACCGCATCGACGCTGAGCGTCACCGAGCGCGAGCGCCGTCAGCGGCTGTGGTGGTACGTGCTCATTGCCGCCGTCGTACTTCTTGCCGTAGAGTCAGTGCTGTCCAATCGCTTGTCACGCACGGCGCGCACGGATGCCGCGCTCGCCGGAGGGAAAATCGACCATGCATGACGAACTCGCTGAGATCCTGCGCGACGTGCGCAGGCGATGGCGGCTCAAGCTCGCGCTGCGCGGCCTCACCTGGGTCGTCGCCGTGGCCGCGGTCAGCGTCTTCATTGCCTCCCTCGGCATGGAAAGGCTCGGCTTCACGCCGCAGTCGATCCTCGTTGCACGCGTGGCGGCGTACGTGGCTATTTTCGTCGTCGCCGTCCTGTTCCTCGTTCGCCCGCTCGCTCGACGAGTGCCCGACGAGCGTGTTGCGCTCTATCTGGAAGAGCACGAGCCGTCGCTCGACGCGGCCGTGGTGAGCGCGATCGAGCAGGCCAAGGCGCAGGGCCGGCCGGTGCAGTCTCCATCGCTGGCGAAGGGCGTCGTCGCGTCGGCGCTGGCGCGGTTGCGTGTCGTCGAGCGCGGCCGCCGCATCGAGCGCGGCGAGCTTCGTAACGGTGCAGCGATTCTGGGGGCGGTAGCGATCGCGGTGGTCATCATCCTCGCGACCGGACCCGCATTCGTGCGCCATGGCGCGCGGGCGCTGTTCGCGCCGTGGAGATCGGCCGAAGCGGCGATGCCGTACTCGGTGAACGTCGCGCCGGGCGACACGACGATTCCCCGCGGCGGTGACCTCGAGATTCATGCCCGGCTCGGAGGCTTCGACGCCGAGGAGGTGACTCTCGTCGCGACGCGCGGCGCAGCGGATCCGGAGCGGATCTCCATGCCGCGCGGCAGCGGCTCGGCGGCGTTCGCGCTTCGCCTCTTCGATCTCGATCAGCAGACCGAGTACTACGTCGAAGCAGGGCCCGTGCGCTCGCCGATGTTTCGCATCGCGGTCGCCGATCTTCCCTACGTGAAGCAGATCGATCTCGACTACCGATATCCCGAATACACCCGACTGCCGCCTCAGCGCACCGAAGACGGGGGCGACATCGCCGCCGTGCGTGCGACGCGCGTGGTCGTCGACATCACACCAACGATCGCGACGAACGCCGGACGGCTGATCCTCGATGGACGCGACACGATCGCGCTCGCGGCGGCGGACAGCGGTCGTCTCCAGGGAACGATCACCGTCTCGCGCAGCGGCTTCTACAAGGTGGAGCTGGCGGACGCCGCGGGGCGGTACGTGCCCGCCTCGCTCGACTACGCCATCGATATGCTCGAAGACGGCGCGCCATCGGTTTCGATTACGAAGCCCGGTCGCGACGCAAAGGTCTCGTCGCTCGAGGAAGTCTTCATCGAGGCGCGCGCCGAGGACGACTTCGGTGTGCAGAAGCTCGAGCTCGTGTACTCGGTGAACGGCGGCACGCAGCAGACCGTCCCATTGCATCGCGCCGGCCGTCTCAAGGAGCTCTCTGCCGGCCACACGCTCTACCTCGAGGAGATGACGCTCGAGCCGGGCGACGTGATCTCGTATTTCGCGCGCGCCACTGACGCCGACCGAGCCGGAGGGAAGACCGCGTCGACCGACATCTACTTCCTCGAGGTCAGGCCGTTCAATCGCGAGTACCGTCAAGCCGAGCAGGCGGGAGGCGCCGGGGGCGCCCGCGGCGACGCGTCACCGGGCGCGCTGTCGCAGCGTCAGCGCGAGATCGTCGCGGCGACGTTCAAGGTGGTGCGCGACAAGGACGCGACGTCGCAACAGGAGACGCGGGAGAACCTCTCGACGATTCTCCTGTCGCAGGGCCGCTTGCGGGAGCAGGTAGAGACGCTCGCTCAGCGTCTTCAGCAGCGCGGCGTGCTCGGCGCCGACTCGATCATGGAGAAGATCGCGACCGAGCTGCCCCAGGCGATCGCGGCGATGCAGCAGGCCGAGGAGCAGCTCGCGCGTCGCGAGCCCGAGGGCTCGCTTCCGCACGAGCAGAAGGCGCTTCAGCACCTCCAGCGCGCGGAAGCCGCGTACCGCGAAGTACAGGTGAGCTTCGAGGGCCAGCCCGGCGGCGGCGGGGGAGGCGACGCGCCTAACGCGGATGATCTTGCCGACCTCTTCGAGCTGGAGAACGACAAGCTTCGCAACCAGTACGAGCAGGTGGAGCGCGGTGAGCGCGAGCGCCAGGATCAGAGCGTGGACGAGGCGCTGGAACGGCTCCGTCAGCTCGCCGCGCGAGCGCAGCAGGAAGCCGAGCGCATGCGTGCGCGCGCCGAGCAGATGTCGCGCTCTGGAAGTGGGGGCGGATCGCAGCGGCAACTGGCGCAGGAGACGGAAGAGCTCGCGCGCCAGCTCGAGCGCCTCGCGCGCGAGCAGTCATCGCAGGAGCTGAATGAGGCCGCACGACGGCTTCGCGAGGCCGCGAATTCGATGCGGCGCTCGGCCACCGGGCAGAGTGGCCAATCGGTCGCCGAGGCAGCGGCGGCACTACGGCGTCTCGAGGAGGCGCGGCGGCGTCTCGACGAAGGACGCACGTCGCGACTCGAGCGTGACGCTCAGGATCTCGTTCAGCGCGCCCAGCGGCTCGCCGAGGAGCAGCAGGACGTCGCGCGGGATGTCGAAGAGCTGCGCTCGGGCGGCAGCCGAGATCTCGGCGAGACGACGCGCCTGATGCAGCGGAAGGACGCAATGGCGAACGAGGTCGCCGACATCGAGGGACGTCTCGATCGCATGTCGGCGGAGGCGCGTCGTGAGCAGCGCGAAGCGTCGCGCAAGCTGGCCGAAGCGGCGAACTCGATTCGCGACAGCCGCCTGCGGGAGCGCATCCAGTTCTCCAAGGGCGTGATGCAGGGCGGCTCGCCGGAGTACGCGCGCAATCTCGAGGAGCAGATCGGCAGCTCCATAGAGGACCTCAAGCGTCGGATCGAGGAAGCGGCCGGGGCGGTGCGCGAGCCGAGTGACCGCCGGGTTGGCAGAGCATTGGACCAGGCGCGCGACATCGCGCGGGGGCTGGAGTCGCTGGAGGAGAGAACGCGGAGTCAGGGTGCTCAGGGTGCTCAGGGTGCTCAGGGTGCTCAGGGTGCTCAGGGTGCTCAGGGTGCTCAGGGTGCTCAAGGGGGGCAGGCGGAGCGCGGCGGCGAGCAGAGCCAGGTTGAGGCGGGTGGCGGTGGACAGGGCGCGGCGGTCGGCGGCGGTCGCACCTTCACGCCGGAGCAGGTCCGTCAGCTCTCGCGCGAGTACCGCGAGCGCCGAGGCGACGCCGAGGCGCTACGGCGGGAGCTCTCGCGTGAAGGTGTGGACGTGGCGGCGCTCGATCGCATGATCGCCGAGATGCGCCGGCTCGAGTCGCAGCGCACGTACGACGACACCGAGGAGCTCCAGCGGCTCCAGGCGTCGGTGGTCGAAGGGTTCAAGAACTTCGAGTTCGCGCTGCGCCGCGCCATCGAGGGAGACGTGCGCGATCGGCCGCTGCTCGGCGGGACGTCGGACGTGCCGCCGGAGTATCGCAAGATGGTCGAGGAGTACTACAAGGCGCTGGCTCGTCGGGAGGCAAGCACTCCGCGTTAGGCTCCATCGGAGCCTGCCTCCACGACATGGAGCGGACTGGTCCCCGCTTCCGCGCGCTTCTTCCGGAGCGCGTGAGCCTTCGTGATCATCGCTCCGCCGATCCACGCGACGAGCAGACCGAGAGGGATAGCGACTACCGCAGGCCAGAGCAGGGCGACGATCGCCAGGAGCACGCACGCGCCACCGAGCATTGCCGCCACGCGCGCTTCCGCGGGGCCGAGCACGCGATGCTCGGTGATGATCGCGCTGGCGGTGTTGCCGAGGCGAACTGCTCCGGCGGCGATGCGACCGGTGCTCCCCACCGCCCGGCGCGCGAGCGGCTGCGGTTGCACCGTCGAGCGTCGGTCGACGATACGGCGATTGGCGAGAATGATTTCCGTCGAGTTCCCCAGATCGTCCAGGTACATCGCGGCCATCGACTCGGTAAAGCCGTTGTCATCGACCGCGACGTCGAGCTCCCAGTTCCCGATCCAGCTCGCCATGTTCAGGTTGCTCGATCCTACGCGTGACCACTGCGCGTCGACGAGCGCCGTTTTGGCGTGGAGCATCGCTCCTCGCCATTCGTAGACGCGCACGCCGGCTTCGAGCAGCGAGCGGTACCCTGACCGTGAGAAGGCCTGGAGCAACGGGATGTCCGTCGTGCCCGGCACGAGGAGACGAACGTCGACCCCGTCGCGCGCGGCTGCGCGCAGCGCCTGCACGTAGTCCGGAGTGCCTGTGAAGTAGGCGTCGGTAAGCCACAGGCGCTCCTGCGCCGCGCCAGCCATGAGCTGCTCGAGCCGCATCATGCGCGCGCTCCACGGCTCGCTCGCCACGACTCGCACGGCGATATCACCCGCCGGCGATGCGGCAGGGAGCACGAGCGCCTCTTCGTCCACTCCCTCGCGAGCGCCCGCGACCGCCCACGCCCGCGCGAACGCGCGCTCCACGGTGTCGACCGCCGGCCCGCGGAGCTCCACGCCCGTGTCCCGCCACGGCTCCGTCTCGTGCTCGGGATCGCCGATCCACTGCTGCCCGACACACAGTCCCGACACGAACGCGACGTGGCTGTCGGCGACCAGGCCCTTGCGATGATCGCGGTGCAGCCAGCCTAACGGGCTGGAGAATCGTGGCGGATTGAAGCACCGCACCTCGGCCCCGGCGCGAACCATCGAGTCCCAGAATCCCCGCGGCGTCTTTCCCATTGCGCCGAGCCAATCGTAGATCAGCCTGACCCGAACTCCTTCGCGAGCCTTGGCGGCGAGCGCTTCGGCGAAGAGCGCGCCCTGGTCATCGTCCCAGATGATGTAGGTCTCGAAATGGATCGTTTCCCGCGCAGCGGCGATCGCATCGAGCCACGCCGGATAATTCTCCTCGGCGTTGCGAAGGAGACGGACAGCGTTGCCCGTGATGAGCGGAGTGCCAGCCGCACGCGTGAAAGCCTGCTCGAGCAGGCTCGGCTCGGATCCGGAGCCGCGAAGGGCACCGCCGACGCGTGAAGCCTCGATCATGGGACCTACTCTAGCTCCTCGAGCGTGCGCGGCCAATCCTCCTTCAGGAGTCGCGAGAGCGCGCGGTCCGCGAGGAGGCGGCCGTCGGTCTGACAGCGCGCACAATAGTTCGTCTCGTTGTCCGCATAACGAATGCGCTGCACGGGCGCGCCGCACTCCGGGCACGACTTGCCGAACCGCCCGTGCACGGCCATGTCCTCGCGAAACGCCGTCACCTTTTCGGGGAACGCGTCCCGCGCCTCCGCGCCCAGCCTGTCGATCCAGTCGTGAAGAGTTTGCCGAGTGCTGTCGTAGAGGCGGCGAACACCTTCGTCGTCGAGGCGACGCGTGAGCTGGAGCGGGGACAGCCGCGCCCGATGGAGAATCTCATCGGAGTACGCGTTGCCGATACCGTCGAACAGTCGAGGGTCAGTCAGCGCGCGCTTGAGCGTGTGGCTCTCCGATCGCAGCCGCTCGGCGAACTCGGCGTCCGAAATGTCGAGCACGTTGATGCCGCCGCGGCGAAACTGGTCCAGCTGTTCTTCACCCCGAACGACATGAATGGAGGCACGACGCTTCGACCCGGCCTCGGTGAGCGCGAGGATCCCAGTGGGAAACTCGAACGACGCGAGGGTGATCCGCCCGAACAGCTTTCCTCCCGGCGGCCGCCAGCGGAAACGCCCGGCGATCATCAGGTGAATGACGAGGTACAATTCGTCGTCCAGCTCGAACACGATGCGCTTCCCCAGCCGGCCGACTTTCTTGACGTGCTTGCCGACGGTCTCGCTGAACGGTGGATGGACCGTTCGCACCACGAACGGACTGATCGCCTTTGCCCGTTCGATGGGCTGTCCAACGACTCGCGGCTTCAGCGCTTCGAGATACGCGAGGATGTCAGGGAGCTCGGGCATTTCGTGGCGGCCGATCGATCCGTAGCTGGATTGGTATGGAGAGAAAGAAATGCGGAGTGAGGAAGGCGGTTCGCGAGCTTCCTCACTCCTCATTTCTCACTGCCCCACCCAATCCTCCTGTCCGCGCGCAGTGTCAGCACGGTATCTCTGGGCACGTCGATCGCGAGCGCCGCGATGTCGGCGACGTCGGCACGGACATCGGCGAGGATGGCCATCGGCGGAGGCGGCCGTCGCGGGAGCACGTGATTCGTCAGCACGATCACGAACAGCTCGCGTTCCGGATCGATCCACATCGAGGTGCCGGTGAAGCCGGTGTGGCCGAACGCGCGCTCGCCCAACCGTTGACCGCAGCTCGCTCCACCGGCGCACGTGTCCCATCCCAGTGCGCGCCAGCCGGCGTGCCTTCTGGTGAAGAGCTCGATCGCACTGTCGCTCGCGATGCGCACGCCGCCGAGCTCGCCGTCGTTGAGCAGCGCCAGTGCGAGTCGCGCGAGATCGTCGGCTGTGGTGAACAGTCCGGCATGCCCCGCGACGCCACCCAGTCTTTGCGCGTTGCCATCGTGCACGATGCCCGGCTCGAGCACGTCCGACGTCGGCGCGATGTGCGCATCGAATCGCTCCGGAGGCCGGAACCCGGTGTGCCGCATGCCAAGGGGTGCGAAGAGGCGGCGCTGGAGGAAACGGTCGAGCGGCTCGCGCGCGATCGCCTCGATGACGAGCGCGAGGATCATCGGGCCGACATCGGAGTAGGTACCGCGTACACCCGGCATGGTACGCAGCGGCGTCGCGAGCAGCGCCTCACGAGCGGCGTCGGCACTCCTCGATCCGGCCAGCGAAGGCCCCGCCGGCAGCCCCGAGCGATGCGTGAGCAGATGCTCCACCGTCACCTGGTCGCGCCACTCGCCCCGAAACGCGGGCAGGTAGCGCGACACCGGCGCGTCGAGCTCCAGACGTCCCTCGTCCCACAGGATCATCGCGCCCATGGTGGTCGCGGCGACCTTCGTGAGCGAGGCGACGTCGTAGATCGTCTCCATCGGCGTCACCGGCGCGCTCAACATCTCCCACGTCATCCGGCCGAAGCCACGACGCCAGACGATGCCCTCGCGCCGTCCGACGATTGCGACCACACCCGGATATCCCCCCGCCTCGAGCCCGGCCAGGAGCGCACCATCGATGTCGCGCAGGCGCGACGTCGACATCCCGACGCTTTCCGGTGCGATGATCGGAAGAGCGTCGGGAGCCAGCGGCCGCGCGAGAGCGACCGACGTCACCACCAACGCCGTGCGAAGAACGATCAGGGACTCTCCTTCTCGTGGCGCAGCGAGGCCGAGTTGACGCAATAGCGCAGCCCGGTCGGGTTTGGGCCGTCATCGAAGATGTGTCCCAGATGCCCACCGCAGTTCGCGCAGTGCACCTCGACGCGGCGCATCCCGAAGCCCCGATCTTCCTCGGTTGCTACGTTCCTCTCCGACACGGGCGCCCAGAAGCTCGGCCACCCGCTCCCCGAATCGTACTTGGTCTCCGACGAGAAGAGCTCGGTGCCGCACCCCGCGCACAGATACTTCCCCCGCTCCTTCATGTTGACGTACGCGCCCGTGAACGCCCGCTCGGTCCCCTTCTCGCGCAGAACGTGATACTGCTCGGGCGTCAGCTCCTTCCGCCATTCGGCGTCCGACTTTTTCACGTTGTTCGTCATAGTCCCCGTCTCATGATGAGCGCGCCTCGCTCAGGGCGCGGTCGTCGTCTCCTTTGCGCGCCGCACCATCTCGCGAACCTCCGCCAGCAGCTGCGGGGCATCGAACACGATTCCGTCCTTGATCGTCCACCGCACTCCCCCGCGTCGCACGGCACGTCCGTCCTCGACTGTCTCGATGCCGGTGCCGTAGAGAACCTTGAGATTGTGCAATGGGTTCCCATCGACGATGGCGAGGTCCGCCTCGAACCCCTGCCGGATCACGCCAGTGGCAGGAAGACCCAGGGCCTTCGCTCCATTCGATGTCGCGTGCTGGATGACCTCGAGCGGATGGAAGCCCGCCTCCTGGTGCAGTTCCATCTCGCGAATCGTCGCAAACCCGTACAGGTGATAGATGAAACCTGCGTCGGACCCAACCGTCACGTTCCCGCCGCGCGCGGCATATTCACGGACCCACCGCATCCAGATGCGGTAGTTGTTGCGCCACATGACCTCGTCCGCGGTCGTCCAGTCGAAGTGGTATGACCCGTGCCGGTGCGGATCCGGCTCGAAAAACGCCAGCAGGTTAGGCAGCGCGTACTCGGTGAACCACGGCAGCGTGCGCGCGCGTGCGAGATCCCGATTCGCCTCGTAGACAGCGAATGTGGGATCCCACGTCACGTTGTGCGCGAGCATCGAGTCAAGCACGGCCGACAGCCGGGCCGAATCGGCCTGACGCCAGAGATCGCCCGCCCAGCGGAAGCGATCGAGCTCGTCGTCGTAGCTGTAGTCCTCGGGGAAGTTCTGTGGTCCCGGAATCGCCGCGTCGGGCACCCCGTACCAGTGCTCGAGGGATCGAATGCCGAGTCGCGCCGCACCGACGGCATCGAGCTCCTGAATCTTCAGGTCGGTCGCGATCGGCAACCCGAGCGAGCGCGCCTCCTCGGCGATTGCTTCCCAGACGTCCAGGCGGTTGATGAACACCTTGAGACCGGCGCCGCCCTTCGCCTTCGCGCGTCGCACCGCCTCGCGTGCCGCCGCCGGGGTCTCCGCGGCGACCGTCACGTACGGGATGATCGTCGGCGCCGCAATGCGGTTCTCGGCCGAGAGACGCGCGTGCGCCACCGTGGTGTCGGTGCCTTCGCCCGAGCCCGGGTCGCGAATCGTGGTGATGCCGTGTCCCAGCCAGAGCTTGTAGACGTAGTCCTTCGGCATCGCCTGACGGTTACGCGAAAAGTGAATGTGCCCGTGCATGTCGACGATGCCGGGCATGACGTACATGCCGGTGGCGTCGATCACGCGATCGGCGGGCGGCGTGCGCGCGCTGTCGCGCCGCCCGGTGCCGAACTCGTCAGGCGCTCTCGCCGGGCTGACGCGGGCGATCGTCGACCCCTCGATCAGGATGTCCATCGGACCGCGGGCCGGATTTCCGGTTCCGTCGACCACCATGGCGTTCTGGATGAGCAGACGGCCGTGGCGCTGGCCGGTGGAGGGCGATGGCGCTTGTGCGGAGAGAGTCGCACCCATCGTGAATGCGAGCAGCGAGACCGCAAGACGAGCTGGAAGCACGAAAACCTCGGCGAGAAGTGCTGCCGCATGATGCGGCCGCGGGCGCGGGGATTCAATACACGAACGCCGCGGGCCGTGGGGCCGCGGCTATTCCCGTTGGGACCGGGTCAGCTGACCTCGAACTCCTTCCGCCCGACGGGCGCGCCATCGAGGAGGATCTCGACCCAGTACCGTCCTTTCACCCACCCCGTCGGTTGGACAAGGTGAAACTCCGTGATCGTCTCACCGCTCGGGGAGACGGTGCGAACCGTCTCGTCGAGGAGCTTGCCCGACTCCTCGGTCCAGCGCGCGATGAGGGTCGCGGCATCGGCGCTGCCGAGCAGGATGACTGAGACGTAGATGGTGTCGTTGGAGCGGAACTCGTCGGTCGACTCGACGACGCGGTTGTCGGGGCCGATCGCGCGCCCAGTCTCGATGTCGACGACGCGCAGCGGATCGCTCACACGCTCAATGACGACGTCGCCGGTCGCTGCCGCCTGCTCTCGCCCTTCAGCGCGGCACCCCAGCACCGTTAGCCCCGCTGAAAGCGCCACACCCATCACAGCCCCTCGTCGAATCGCCTGCAACCTCATCAGTTCCTCCAGGATGCCTTACGAGCGCGCAGAAAGCATGCCCTGGAGGAAGTTGCGTGTCGTGATGCAAGTCACGCGAGTTCGCGACACTGCGCGCTCGTAGAATCGACTTCAGACCGAGGACCGAGGAAGTGGCGCCGACCTTCACGCCGCTTCCCCCGGTGCTCCGTCCCGGCGGCCCGCGAGCCGTCGGGGGATCACCGTGCCTCCGTGGCGCGCACCGTTGTATCTTGCGGGAAGGGTTGCGGGGCCCTGGCGCCATCGACCGGCACGATCCCATCGTCCGCGTTATGCGACGGTTCGCATCGACATCGGTCGTGCGCACGGCATAGAACAGCGAGCGTCCGTCGGCCGATAGCTGTGGGTCGGACACGCCGCGCATCGCTGCGAAGTCGTCGAAGGTGAGCGGACGCTTCATCTGCTGCGCGTCCGTAACCGCCGTGACGAGCGCGAGGGATGTAAGGGTGATGTAAGAGGTCTTGGCTATGTAGTGCATGATCGTAATCCTCTATGGGCCGACCGAGGAACGAGGCCGCCAGGCGGCGCCCGGAGGAAGGGACTCCATCCGCGCGTCCTCGACGCAAGGTGTCCTGCCCTTCCCTCGGTCCTCGGTCCTCGGCCTTCCTCCTTTCTTGATCGGAGCCAACATGCAACTTCCTCGTCTCGCGACGCTTGCCGCCGCGGTGGCAGTCGCCGGCGCCTGCGCCAGTGGCAGCGTGAGCCCCCCGGCGAGCACGCCGGCACCGGCGACCGCGCCAGCGGCACCGAATGCTCCCGCGCGCTTCTCCATCCCGGTCGACTACGACACGCTTCCCAACGGGCTCAAGGTCGTGATGTCGCGCGACACGACCGCGCCCGTGGCCGCTGTCGCCGTGTACTACAACATCGGCTTCCGGATCGAGCCGCGTGAGCGCACCGGCTTCGCGCATCTGTTCGAGCACATGATGTTCCAGGGGTCGAGCAACCTCGGGAAGATGGAGTTCATCAAGCTCGTGCAGTCGAACGGCGGAATCCTCAACGGCTCCACGCGCTTCGACTTCACGAACTACTTCGAGGTCGTGCCCTCGCACACGCTCGAGACGATGCTCTGGGCCGAGGGGGATCGCATGCGCGGGCTGGCGATCACGCAGGAGAATCTCACCAACCAGCAGGGCGTGGTGAAGAACGAGGTTCGCGTGAACGTCCTGAACCAGCCCTACGGCGGGTTCCCGTGGCTCGACATGCCGCAGATCGCCAACACGAACTGGTACAACGCGCACAACTTCTACGGCGATCTCGAGGACCTCGATGCCGCGACGCTCGCCGACGTGCAGAGCTTCTTCAAGCAGTACTACGCGCCCAACAACGCGGTGCTCGTCGTCGTCGGCCACTTCGATCCCGGCCAGACGAAGGCCTGGATCAACAAGTACTTCGCCAGCATTCCGCGCGTCGAGCTCGCGACCAAGCCCGACATCGCGGAGCCGCGGCAGACGGCGGAAAAGCGGCAGAACAAGGAAGACCGGCTCGCGCAGCGGCCGGCGCTCGCGTTCGCCTACCACATGCCGCCGCGGAACAGCCCGGAATACTGGGCGATGGGACTCATCGAGCAGATTCTCCTCCAGGGACGTGACAGCCGGCTCTGGCAAGAGCTCGTACAGAAGCGCGGCTTCGCCGGCTCCGTGAGCGGGGGCATCAACTTCGGGCTCGGCAACATGTTCAACTACGACGGCCCGATGCTCATGATGGCGTCGCTGATTCACGATCAGGACAAGCCCGCCGATTCGATCATGACGGCCGTCGACGCGGTGATCGAGGAGCTGCGTACGCGGCCCGTGGACGCGGCGACGATCGAGCGCGCGCGAACGAAGGCACGCTCCAACTTCTACTCCTACCTCGAGGCGCTCGGCGGCTTCGGCCGCGCAGACCTCCTGGCGGTGTTCGCGCTGTTCGACTCCGATCCAGCACGCATCAACCGCATCGAGGAGGAATTTGCGAAGGTCACACCCGAGCTGATCATGCGGACCGCGCAGGAATATCTGCGTCCCACCAATCGCACCATTCTCACCATCGAGCCAAGGAAGCCGACGCCATGAAGCGTCTTCTCCCGATCTTCACGTTCGCGACGCTCACGCTCGCCGCGCTCCCCGCGGTCGCACAGCAACGCGAGACTCCGCCCGCTCCGGGCACCCCGAAGGATTTCACCCTCGCGGCCGTCCGCTCGTTCACGCTGCCTAACGGCCTCGAAGTCACGATGGCGCCCTACGGCATCACGCCGAAGGTCGCCGTCCGACTGGTGGTCCGCAGCGGCAACGTCGATGAGAGTGCCGAGACCGTGTGGCTCTCCGATCTCACGCGCGATCTCATGCTCGAGGGCACGACGACGCGCACGGCGCAGCAGCTGGCGGAAGAGGCCGCGAAGTACGGCGGCGCCATTGCGTTCAACGTGGGGATGAACGAGACCTCCATCGGCGCCGACGTGCTCTCCGAGTTCGGCGACGAGATGGTACGACTCGTGGCCGACATCGCGCGCAATCCGAAGTTCCCCGAATCGGAGCTGCCGCGGCTCAAGGCGAACCGCGTTCGTCAGATCACGGTCGCAAAAACACAGCAGCAGCAGCTCGCCAACGAGCGTTTCCTCGCGGCGCTCTTCCCCGATCACCCGTACGGCCGACTCTTCCCAGCCGAGACACAGGTGCAGGGTTACACCGTGGACCAGGTGCGCGCGTTCCACTCCTCCAACTACGGCGCGCGCCGCTCGCATTTCTATGTCGTCGGCCGCTTCGATGCCACCGCGATGGAAGGGGCGATCCGCCAGGCGTTCGGTGACTGGCAGCCAGGATCGGCGCCGACCTTCAGCCCCCCGACCCCGAAGACTGCTCGCGTGATCCACCTCGTCGATCGCCCGGGCGCTGTGCAGAGCACGATCTACCTGGGGCTGCCCGTCGTCGATCCGTCACACTCCGACTACGTCGCGCTTCGCGTCACCGACGCGTTGCTCGGCGGCTCGTTCGGCTCGCGCATCACCAGCAACATCCGCGAGCAGAAGGGCTACACGTACTCGCCGTTCAGCACGATCAGTACGTTTCTCAGCAGCGCATACTGGGCGGAGATCGCGGACGTCACGACGAACGTAACCGGACCGTCGCTCAAGGAAATCTTCTTCGAGATCGACCGGTTGCAGTCGGAGGCGCCCACGGCGCAGGAGGTCGAGGCTATTCAGAGCTACCTGGCCGGGATCTTCGTGCTTCAGAATTCCTCGCGTAACGGAATCATCAACCAGCTCCAGTTCACGGAGCTGCACGGCCTCGGTGACACCTACCTCCGCGACCTCGTGCGCAAGATCTACGCGGTCACGCCCGCCGACGTGCAGCGCATCGCGCGCGACTACCTGAAGGACGACACGATGACGATCGTGATCGCCGGCGATCGTCGCGCGATCGAGGAGCAGATCAAGGCGTACGGAGAGATAGTAGACGACTGATGGAGAACGAGGACCGAGGACCGAGGAAGCCCGTTGGAGCAGCCGCTCGAATGAGCTTCCTCGGTCCTCGTTCTGCATATCCCTACTTCAGTCTCTCCCCGCGCCACACGACTTCCCACTCCCGACGCTCCCCAGGCGCTACCCAGTACGCTCCATTCCAGCCGCCTAACGCCTCGCTGAGAGAATCGGGAACACCGACGCGCGGCGCCAACGTCACCGAAGAGCCATTGGAGCCGGCGCCGAACGGTGCCCAGCCGCGACGGTCGACGCTCACCTCGAAGTGGGGGACACGGGCCGCGTCGAATTCCACGATCAGGCGGTGCGGTCCCTCGGTCACCGTCGCGCGGCCAGTCGCCAGGTCGACGAAGAGGGCGCAGGAGAACTTCCGCGCCACCGCATCGGGCTTGGAGAAGTCGACGATCGCCTTCGCGCTCCGAAGCTTGGGCCACCGATGCTCCGCGCTCACGCCAAGGAGATCGATCCCGTGCTGCGCGCCGACGCGCGTGCGCGAGCTGTCGGGAAGCTCGAGGGTAGTCGTGTCGCCAAGCGGAAGCGTGGCACGCGCGGCCCAGATGAATGGGAGCTTCTCTGTCCCTTCGTTCTCCACGGTGTAGCGCACGACGACGGCGTCAGACGCGACGCGAATCTCGCGCGCATACCGCCACAGCGCGCGCTCCCCGTTCCATTCCATCACCGCGCGCAGCGCCGCCGCACCCTTTCGCCCTTCGTGCGTCTCCATGGTGAACGACGGCGACCGCTCCGCGATCTCACCGCCGGCCGGCAGCGACTGGCCGCCGAGCGATGGGATTCCGGACGAGATCGTGCAGGCGGCGACCGTCGGGAAGCACTCGCTTATTCCGCCGCGCTCCCCCTCGGCCAGCCACTGCCGCCCGCCGAGCTCGAGCCCGATGATGCGGCCGCGCTGGGACGGGACGAACGCGACGCGCGCGTTCTCCGAGCTGAGCTCGACGATGCCCGGCGGCGTTGCGACGGTCGACCGGCTCATGCGCCATCCCTCATACGATGTCCTCTCGGCCGATCTTCCGCGTCGCGAGTACCCGCGCAACCGCGTCGCCGATCTTGTTGTTGGGCGTGCTCGCACCCGCGGTGATGCCTACGCGAATCGGCCCCGACGGCGCCAGCCACCCCGAGGTTTCCGTCTCTCCCTTCCGGGCGGCATCCCAGTGTCGAACCGTCCCGCGATCCGGGTCGATGCACGTCGCGTCCTCCACGTGATAAGTCGGTACCTTCGCGGAGCAGATCGCCGCGAGCGAGATCGTATTGCTGGAGTTGTAGCCTCCGATGACGAGCATCGCGTCGAGCGGCTCGCGAAGCAGCTCTTCCACCGCGTCCTGCCGCTCCTGCGTCGCCGAGCAGATCGTGTCGAACGACCGGAAATTCTCGGCGCGATGGCTCTCCCCGCGTGCGCGCCCCATGGCCTTCCCGACCTCGTCGGCGATCGCCAGCGATTCGCGCGCGAGCATCGTCGTCTGATTCGCCACACCGATGCGGGCGAGGTGGCGATCCGGATCGAAGCCGGGACCGGCGCCCTTTCCGAGCTGCGCCATGAGTCCCCTCCCAGTGAGCGTCCCTTCGATGTACTGACAGACGAGCTCGGCCTCGGCCATGTCCCGCACGATCAGGTATTGGCCGCCCGGGAACTTCGTCACCTGCGATGCCGTGGCCCGCGTCTCCTCGTGGTAGTACTTCCCGTGAATGAGCGCGGTGAAACCGTCCTTCGCGTAGCTCTCCACGCGCTTCCACACGTTGAGCACCGAGCCGCAGGTCGTGTCCACCATGACGCACCCGATCTCGCGCAACGTCTCGAAGTCGCGAATCGTCACGCCGAACGCCGGAAGGATGACGACATCCTGCGGCGAAACCTGAGAGTAGTCGAAGGACCCGTGCTCCGGCCGCAGGATGGTGATCCCCATCGAGCCGAGCTTGGCGTTCACGTGCGGATTGTGGATGATCTCCCCGACGAGGAAGATGCGCCGATCGGGAAATTTGCTGCGGGCCTGGTAGGCGTATTCCACCGCGCGCTCGACGCCGTAGCAGAACCCGAACTCGCGCGCGAGCCGGATGGTGACGTCGCTGACCGTGAGGCTGAACTCGCGCTCGCGGAGGAGATCGACGAGACCACCGGAGTAGTCGGCGTCGAGCGTGCCCTGGACGGCGGATTTGAGTCCGAAGCCTTTGCGGTAGTAGGTGTCGGGGGACATGCGCTGAATTTAGTCCGTCTGCCGGGGTCGAGTGCAGTGAGGAACACCCAATCAGACGTCAGACGTCAGAATTCAGAAACACCATCGGCGGCAGAATACGCGATCTCCAACGGGTCATCTGAAATCTGATATCTGACGTCTGACGTCTGAGGTCTCGGCCGTTCCGAGGACGCCTCCGACCACTTAACCCTCTCCAGGCGCACTTAACACGACTTGTAAGGGAGTCTTCGCGTGCTCCCGGCCGCTTCCCCGGGCGGGTAAATTCAGGAGCCGACACCCACCCCTCAATGATCCCCGAAGTAACAGAAGAACTTCCGCCGCTCGTTCGTCCCCCCGCGCTGAACAAGGGCGATACGATCGGCGTTGTTGCACCATCATACGCGCCGCGCGAAGGCTGGCTCATGCGCGGCGTGAAGGCACTCGAACGCGCGGGCTACACCGTGCTGCTGGATCCGGAGCTCTCCGACGTCCGGCGATTCACGCGACGCGAGGACGAGCGACGCGCGGAGAACTTCATGGCGATGTGGCTCGATCCGCACGTGAAAGCGCTCATCGGCGGCACGGGTGGGTACGGCGCCGTGCGAATGCTTCCGCACCTCGACGCGGAAGTCTTTCGCCGGAATCCGAAGGCATTCGTCGGATACTCGGACATTACCGCGCTGCACCTGTGGCTCATGCGCCGCGCTGGGCTTCGCGTCTTCCACGGCCCCACTGTCGACGATCTCATTCCGAGCCACCGCGATCCCACGATGTCGGGGCTCCTTCAGGCACTCACCACCCCGCGCCCTGCGTCCCGCATCGGTCGGGGAATGGCTCGCGCGTCGCGTCCGGGACGCGCCGCCGGGAGACTCATCGGCGGCAACCTCTCACTCGTGCAGCAGACGATCGGGACGCCCTACGAGGTCGACACGCGTGACGCCATCCTCTTTCTCGAGGAAACGCGCGATCCGATGTCGGTGACCGATGAGCGACTCGTCCACCTGCGTGCAGCCGGCCTGCTCCGGAACGTGCGCGGCATCGTGTTCGGGCAGCTCTCCATCGACCGATCAGAAGAAGATGAATTCGAGGACTTCCTTCTCGATCTCGTGGCCGATCTCGAGGTTCCGGTGCTGATGGATTTCCCCGCCGGTCACGAAGTGCCGAACCTCACGCTTCCGCTCGGCACCGACGTCGAGCTCGTCGTCGAGGAGACCACCGGCTGGATCTCCTACCGTGAGGACGCCCTCGAGACGACGGAGACCGCATTCCCGGAGCTGGTCGGCGCCGCACCGTGAGCGATGTCCGCGCGCTGCGCCGCCGCGACTTCATCGCGACCGCCGGCGCAGCGCTGGCGTCGCTCGGTTGCGGTGGCCGCGTTTCCCTTCCCGGCCGCGCGCGGTGGGACCTCGTCATTCGCGGCGGCTCGATCGTCGACGGATCGGGATCGCCGGCATTCGAGAGCGACATCGCAATACACGAAGGACGCATCGCTGCGATCGGGCGAGCGTTGGCGGGTTCGGGAGGAGACGAGATCGATGCGCGCGGTCTCGTGGTCGCGCCGGGCTTCGTCGACGTTCACTCCCACGCCGACGGGACGCTCTTCGACGACCCGCGCGCTGAGTCGGTGGTCCGTCAGGGCATCACGACCGTCATCGTCGGCCAGGACGGCGGCTCACGCGGGCCATCTCCCGAGAGCACGAGCGCGCGCGAACAGGTGCGTCGTTCGCTTCGCGCTCGTGACGCCTACCCGACGCTGCGTCACTTTCTCTCGGCGGTCGATGCGCTGCCGCCCGCCGTGAACCTCGCGTCGATGGTCGGATTGGGAACGGTGCGCGGCATCGTCATCGGCAGCGGCGACCGGCCGGCGACGGCCGCCGAGGTGGCGCAGATGCGGTCGCTGGTCGCGGCCGCGGTCGAGCATGGAGCGTGTGGCGCATCGTCGGGACTGGAGTACCTCCCCGGCGCCTTCGCGACACGCGAGGAGATCGCCGCCGTCTGTGAGCCACTCGCGGCAGTGCGGCTTCCCTACGCCACGCACATGCGCAACGAGGACGACCGTCTGCTCGAGTCGATCGACGAAGCGATCGCGGTCGCGCGCGGCGCCGGCTGTCCGCTACAGGTCTCGCACTTGAAGACGCAAGGTCCTCGCAACTGGCCGAAGATCGGTGACGCGCTCGAGCGTCTCGAGAGCGCGCGCGCGGCTGGAATGGACGTCGCCTTTGACCGGTACCCTTACGTCGCGTATCAGACCAGCCTTACCAACCTCTTCCCGACGTGGAGCCGCGAGGGAGGAATCGAGCGTTTTCTCGCGCGGGCGCGCGATGCGGCCACCGCGGGGCGTGTTCGCGACGAGACGCTGGCGAAGGTGGAGCTCATCGGCGGATGGAATAACGTTCAGATCACTTCGGTCTCGAGCGACGCCGACCGAAGCGCCGAAGGTCAGCGCCACGGCGCCTGGGCGCAGTCGCAGCGCGTCGATCCGTACGAGGCAGCGCTGGGGCTTCTCGAGCGCAGCCGTGGCGGCGTGGGGATGGTGGGCTTCGCGATGAGCGAGGAGAACGTCGAGCGATTTCTCGCTCACCCGCTCGGCATGGTGTGCAGCGACGGCGGCGCGGTCGCTATCGAGGGACCGGCGCGGCGTGGTCACCCGCATCCGCGATCAGTCGGCTCCTTTCCGCGCGTGCTCGGGCGATACGTGCGCGAGCGGCGCGCCCTCGCCCTGGAGGATGCGGTGCGGAAGATGAGCGCCGTTCCAGCCTCGCGTGTGCGTCTCAGCGATCGCGGAATGCTGCGCGATGGCTTTGCGGCGGACGTGGTCATATTTGATCCGGCGACGGTCGCGGATCGCGCGACGTTCGAGAATCCGTTTCGTTATGCGGAGGGAATACGCGCCGTGATCGTCAACGGAGGTATTGCGCTCCGCGATGGGGAGCGTGCGGAGCGGCGGACGGGCCGAGCGCTGAGACCCTAGGGCGGGATCGGAGGGCGAAGGGGGTCGAGGGATCGCACAATCGACCGCTTCGAGTCTCGTGCGCCGTTAGGGGAACTGCTTCTTACCGCAAAGGACGCAAAGGACACCTACGCGGGTAGGTGTCCTTTGCGTCCTTCCGTTTCCTTCGCGTCCCTAACGACCTTCGCCGTTCTCCATCCTGACCCAGCCCGCGAAGCGTGCCGACACGGTGTTCCGCGCCGCGCCGTTCACGAGCTGATAGTCGTACTCGCCGGTTGACGCCGCGGCCTGACGGACCTGGATGAGGTCGCCCGAGCGCCACATCTCGGCATTCGGCCGGTGCGGAAGATAGATCTCCCACATCGTGCCGTCAGCCAGCATCACGAACGTGGAGCCGTCGATGGAGCGCAGCATCTGCGCGCCGTTCGGCAGCTTGTGCGGCAGCCACGGCCGCCCCGTCACGGGCTCCTGCTCTGCCTGCCGAGTCTGCGCCTGACGAGAGGGCTCGGCCCGCGGTGCAGCGTCCCGGGATGGCGTGTCGACGTCGCCACCACGTGCCGGCATCTCGGTGAGTCGTCGCGAGACTGCCGCAACGGTGCCGGTGTAACGCGACAGCCACCGCTCGAGACTCTGTCGCTGCGCGGCGCTGAGATTCGCAACGCCCGTGGCCATCTGGTCCTGCGCGGACATGACCTCGTCGAGCCTGACCTCGGACGCCTGCGCGAACAGCGAGCAGGGCGCGAGCATCAGCGCTGCGACGAGCGCGGACTGCATACGAGTGCGCATACGTCCTCCTATGGTTGCTGCTCACAACATGGAGAACTGTGCCAGCGGAAAGCAATGAGGACGACCGAGGACCGAGGACCGAGGAAAGAGCGTCAAGAAGTCCTCACCGTGACGAACGTGCTCAGATAATTCTCAGCGCAATGACCCTCGGTCCTTTCTTCCTCAGTCCTCGGTCCTCGGTCGTCTTTTCCCGCGACTACGCCGCCCGTCGCGCCTCCTCCGGCTCCATCACGAATGGCTGGACGGCGCGCACCACCTCGGGAGGCAGCGGCTGCTTCTGGAACGTCGACCGGGAAACGCACACGAGCACCTGGTACGCCGTCGCGTGCAGGACGCCCTCGGGGCTCATGACGTCGAAGTTGATCGTGAGCGAGGAGCGCCCGATGCGGCTGAAGTAGGTCACCACCTTCAGTCGCTCGTCGAGAATCGCCGGGGAATGGAACTCGGTGTGCATGACCTTCCGCGGCAGCCACATGTCGTAGCGGTCGAACATCTCCTTGAACGGCAGCCCAGCCGCGCGAAACACCTCGGTCTCGGCCAGCTCGAAGAACCGGATGTAGGCTCCGTAGCAGATGATGCCCGCGAGGTCGATGTCCCCCCAGCGAACGTACTCGGAGATGACGAAAGGTCTTTTCGCTTCGGGCGGCGCCATCTAGATCCTCTCCTGCTCGCGAGCCACCGGATCGGTCCAGTACTCCGGGACGAGAAAGGGCGCGAGCGCGTAGATGATGAGCGTCTCGTAGGCGCGCTGCCGATCGATGAGACCGGCGGTGAGCAGGCCGACCGCTCCCGGCCCACGCTTGACGTCGTGAGTGCCGGCGACGCGATCCATCGCGTCGCCAAGCTCGAGGCCACCTCGCACGAGCTCCGCGACGGCCGGTGGCAGCGGCATGGCGAGCGAGCCGCCCGTTCCCACCTGGGCCTCGGGTCCGACGACGACGGCCCACGCGCACGTTCTGAGCCCAGGCTGTTCATCGACGACGCCTCCCTCGAGGCCGATCCCGAGATCGGCTCCGAGGGCGTCGCGAGCGGCGAGAGCCCTGGCGCGCGCTCCGCGAATCGTCTCGTCGTCGCCCCACGGTTGATCGCTAACGGTCGACGGGACCTGAAGTCCCTCGACCCGCGCGTGGGGCGCGACGCGGGCGATGACCGCGCGCGCCGCCGCGATCTTCACCGGGTTGGTCGAGCCGACGGCGACGAGCTCGATGTCGGGAAGGTGGTCGTGTCGCATTGGTGTCAGGAAACTTCGCCGATCGATCGTCCGTCGTCCAGCGCGAACCGAGAGGACCGCGAAGGGCGAGGCCCTCGACCTGCCTAACGGGCACGACAGGGTGACCGGGGTCACGAGGCCGCGGCCTCGCGGTCGAGCCCGGATTTTGGCCGCTTGATTCGTCCGACCGGGCGCGATATTCTTTCTCCCCCGCGCGAAACCACGTCATGTCTCTCCCACTCACAACCCCGTACGACGTCATCCCCTTCGCCTTCCTCGGCGAGCGGTTATGGTTGGATTTCGTGAATACCGATGATGCGCGTCGTGGGAGCCGAGTGGACCTGCTGAGAGATTTCGATGCGCTGGTGCGCTGGCTGGAAGGTGCATCGGTTCTCGACGGCGAACGCGGCGGAGGAATCCGGCGCCGGGCGCTTCAGCAGCCGGCGGGTGCGACCGCTGCCCTCGCCGATGCCCGGCGCATCCGCGCCTCAATGCGTGCGTTGGCCGAACGTGGCGTGCACGTCTCGGAGGTTCGGCTCAACGCGGTCAACGAGATCAACCGTGTGCTCGGCCGAAGCGCGGGAACTCGCCGCCTCGAGGCTCGCGCCGACGGAACGTTTCAGCGCTCCTTCGTTCCCGTCGGGGATGCCTTCGCCGGGCTGATGATTCCGGTCGTGGAATCAGCGGCCGACGCGCTGGTACTCGGCGAGCTCGTCCGCGTTCGGCGCTGCGCCGACTCGCGCTGCCCTCGCGTGTTCTTCGACGGAACAAAAAACGGCCGGCGCCGGTGGTGCGACATGGCCACGTGCGGGAACCGGGCTAAAGCGGCGCGGCATAGGCAGAAGGTGCTGGCGCACATCTGAACGGCGATCGCGGATTGCGGATACACGGCGGAAGACCGTATGTGAAAAGGGCTCCGAATCGGTTCGGAGCCCTCTGCATCTCTGGGTCTTACGGCTGTTTATCCACAAGCCGCAATCCGCAATCGCCGTTCAGCGCGCCTTCACGTATCCCATCTCCACCGCGTAGGTGACCAGCTTCTTCTGGAGAATCCGCCGGCCGCGGAAGAGTCGCGACTTCACCGTGCCTTCCGGGATTCCCAGGATCTCGGCGATCTCGGCATAGCGCAGCCCCTGGACGTCGCTCAGCACGACCGCCGTGCGATAATCCTCCGGTAACGCATCGATCGCCCGCGTCACTTCCTCGTCGATGAACGAGTCGTAGAATCGACCCTCAGGATCCGTTTCGCCGACCGCCTCGAACCCCGACCAGCCGTCCGGATCTTCCGGAAACTGCACTTCACGCGCGTCGATACGGCGCTTGCGGCTCACGAAGGTGTGATAGAGGATCGTGAACAGCCATGCGCGAACGTTGGTCCCGAGCTGGTACTGCTCCCACCGGTCGAACGCGCGAAGGATCGTATCGGAAACGAGATCCTCGGCCTCATCGCGAGCGCGAGTGAGCTTGAGGGCGAAGCTGTACATCGCATCGAGATGGACGAGCGCTTCCCGCTCGAACTGCTCGCGACGCTCAGCGCGGCTGAGCGACAGTGCGGGCGCATCGGCGAGGAGGGGCGTCTCGGGACTCGACGCCGTCATATTCAGGACCTCGCGGGGAATTTCCATCTCCATCGTCGTCATCGTCCTTTCTCCCGGCTGCCTCGCACGCGCGAGGCGTACATACATCAGGGACTCACGGACACCGCTGCGGCTTCGCGCCGCTGCGCGGCAATGAACCTCTTGAGCTCCACCCCGACCGACTCCAGTTGCGTCACATCGCGCGTGACACGCGAAACCATCAGCGCTCCTTCGAGCGTCGCGATGATGAATCGCGCCATGCGCGCGATGTCCGCATCATCCCGAAGCTGCGGACGAGCTTCCCACAACACCGACTGCAACTGCGCACTCCACCGCTCGAACACCTTCGCGAGCCGCTCGCGAAATCCCTCGTGCGTATCCGCGAGCTCGGTCGCGAGATTGCCGAAGAGGCACCCGCCTCGACATTCCTGCTCCGCCTGCGCCGCGAGCTCCGCGTCGATAAACTGATTGACGCGATCCAGCGGATCGACCATGGGATCTCGCAGAACCGCCAGACCACCCTCGGCGAACTGCTCGAACCCGTGTTGCAGAACGGCGTACCCCAGCGCTTCCTTGGACTTGAAGTAGTGGTAGAAGTGCCCCTTGCCACAGAGCCCCGCCTCCGAGATGACCTCGTCGATGGACGTCTTCTGAAAGCCGTGCCGATAGATCAGCCCGGTGGCGGCCTCCAGGATTCGGTTGCGACGGGCGCTGCTCATGGTGAGCTATAATAGGACCGATCAGTCCAAGTGTCAATGGATTCACAGATGTTTATGTAAGTGTCATGCAAGAAACACTTTACAAACCTCAGAAGAATCGGCAGACCCCTGATAACCCGCCTGTAACCCACATTCCTTGGACCGGGTAGTTCGGTTGTCAATCAAAGACCCCATGCCCTCGATCCCCGTCACACGCACGTATCTCCAGATGCTCGCCCCCGAGGCGCTGCGCTCGTACTACCCCGACGACGCGCTCGTTCGCTTCGAGCACCTGCGCGGCTGCCCGATCTCCTTCTTCCGCTACCTCTATCGCGAGGTGGGACACGCCCACCACTGGGTTGACCGCCTAACGTGGAGCGATGAGCAGGTGGCGGCGCGGCTCGCTGATCCACGCGTGTCGCTCTGGGTGATGTACGCGGACGGCGCGCCGGCGGGGTACGCCGAGCTGGAGCAGCACGCCGACGGCTCGATCGAGATTGTCTACTTCGGGCTTCTTCCCGGGTTCACGCGACGCGGCCTGGGCAAGCTCATGCTCACTGCCGCGGTGGAGCGCGCGTGGGAACAGGGCGCGTCACGCGTCTGGCTTCACACGTGCACGCTCGACGATCCCGCCGCGCTCCCGAATTACCTGAAGCGCGGATTCACCCCATATAAGGAAGAGCAGTACACCGTGGAGATCGACGAGCGCGAGCTCTCGACCCTGCGCTCAGCGACGCCGGCGCCGTGATCGCCCGCCGCGCTCGTGGCGGCGCGGCTCCGGTTCCGCATGCGGCCGCCCGCGCCGCGACTGATGTCCGCGCCGGTGAGGGCGCTCCTCCACCTCTTCGTCCGGCGACCACGGACGATCGAGCAGATCCTGGAGCTCGTCGAGCGTCGGCGCGCGCACCGCACCACGCTGTCCACGCGTCACCACGAAGCGAACGGGGCGGTCCAGCTGCGGGAGCTCTGCCTCGACCAGCGTCCGTGCCATCTTTTCCGGAAGGCGGAGTCGCGCGATGCCGCCGACACCATCCTCGACGCCGTACTCGATAGGCACGTCCCGGTCCCGGATCGTCACGTGGTCGGGGAGCGCCAACAACCGCGCACGCTCCGCCGGCGGCACGAGCGCATCGACGTCCACGGTCAGCGGCGTCGCGCGAAACTCCTCGAAGGAGCGAACCTCGCGGAGCTGCTCGCCGAACATCGCCGCCAGCTCCTTCGTGCCGAGCTTCGCGGTGCGTCCTCCACTCCGTCGCCAAGCTTCGCGCACTTCCTCCACGCGCGGCCGCAGATCTTTCAGCGACCGGTGTCGCGCCTCGAATCGGGCCGCAGCATTCGCCAGTGTCTCGCGCGCAGCGTCGGCCACATCATCCGGAAACGCACCATCGAGCGGCTCGATGTCGCGCTCGAGGACGAAGCCGTAGTATTCGACGGACCGGCGGGCGACGAGCGGGGCACGCTTGCGATCCGCATCGAAGGCGATCTCGACGTTCCCGCGTGTCGCATACGTGCGGATGAGGCCGAGCGGAATCTGCGTCCCCTCGATCGATGCGCGAGGAACGCCGAACCGATCGGCGAAATATCGGATCTCCCCCGCGATCGCGCCCCAGTTTCCGCAGACGCTCGTCTTGGAGACACGCGCCTCACGCCCGTCCGGCGTCATCTCGTCGATCACGAGATCGAACGGCATGATGCGCGCGAGCAGCTCCTGGAGCTCCCGCAGCACGGCGTCGCCCGCGAGCGGCATCTCGGTCGGGAGCCGCATCTCGAGATTCCGGTAGACGCTCGCCATCCCGAGCGCGATGTCCTCGATCGCCTTCACCAGGACGCTGCGCCGCTCCGCCCATTCATCGATGCGCTCATCGAAGAGATGGCGCGGCAAACCATACACTTCGCCCACCCGCCCGTACTTCCTGTACGCCTCGGCGTACACGTTGTAGGCGGTGAGGTGATCGCTGCCCGAGATGACGAGTCCTTCGAGGTTGCGGTCCTCGCGCGTCATGCGGTGCAACGACTCGACCGAGCTCATGACGGCGAGATACGGGACCAGCGAGTCGTCCGCATGCACGAGCATCTCTCCCCACGCGCGGTCCACCGGTAGCGCCTCGACCGTCTTCCCGTACTGCGAGAGACGACCACGTTCGTCGATGATACCGCGCGATGAGAGCCGCGCGAGCGCCTCGCGGTACGCGACGCGGTCGAGCGGCACCGGGAGATCCAGCTCGTCCGCGCGGACGCCGAGGTCGGCGCAGGTAATCGCGACGCGCTCGGAATCGCCGGCGAGCTGGAACTCGGGCTCGGTGGGGCGAAGCTGTGAGAACACGATGTCGCGATCGGAGAGGATGAAGACGCGACCGCCTTCGACGCGCCCGTGCACTCGCCCCGCCATCTGGAGGATTTCGTTGGCGCCGAGATGCGTTCGCGTCAACACGTTCTTCCCGCCCTCGATGACGTTCGTGAACCGTGTGTCATCGATGACCACCGTGTCGAGCCCGCGCACGTTGAGCGCGCTCTGCCCAGCCGCCGTCATGGACAGGAGGTACGGCTTGCGGACATCGCCTTCGAGGAAGGGCCGGATCACCCGGATCGGCTCGCCCCCGTGGTAGAACGCGCACTCGAGACGCGGAAAGCGCGTCCCCGCATCCTCGGCGACCTCTTCCACGGCGGCTCGCGTCGGCAGGAAGACGCCCACGCCTCGCTTTTCCTTCTGCACGCGCTGAAGGAAGCGATCGTCCAGAAAGTGGATGGGATCCTTGTTGACGACCGTCACCTTTGCGGCGTGCCCGGGGTCGAAGGCGTAGCTCTCGATCACCTCCGCCGAGGTGAGGTAGCGCGCGTAGAAGGTCGGGTCGACCGTGGCAGAAAGCCAGACGAAGCGGTTGCCGACGCGCTTGCCTAACGCCAGGCACAGCTCCAGCTCAGCCGACGTCTGGTGAATCTCGTCGACGATCAGCGTGTCCTGCGCCAGGATGTCGCCATCCTGGAACCAGCGGCGGGCGATGCCCGTGGTCACGATGACGACGTTCCAGGACGGCGTGTCGGGCGTCGCCTCGCGCTCGCGATTGACGACGCCGACCTTGAGCTCGGTCGTCTGAAGGATCGATTCGGCGATGGGGCGGATCGCGAGCGTCTTGCCCGTTCCCGTTCCAGCGACGATGCCGAATCCCTTCCCGCTTCGCGCGAGCGCTCGCACTTCGTCACCATGCTCGCGCTCCAGGACCGTCTCGAGGTGCAGCCCGACGGCGAGCTCGATCGTCTCGCACGCGGCACGCGTGGGCGCGATGACGATGACGCGTCCGGTCGGCGGCTCAGCCGCGACGAACGCGTCTCGATCAGGCGGGAGGTAGTGGTCCCGAACTCGTCGCATGCCGCCCCCGATGTGCAAGGACGATTCCGGCGACGATGCTACTTCTCGTACACTCGGATGAGCTTGCCGTCTCGATAGAGCCGGATCGTGTCCGCGAAGCCGTCACGGTCCGCGTCGATCCACACCTGCGTCACCTGCCCCGCGCGATCGTACCACGTCGCGCGCTCGGGGCGACGGTCGCGATCCGCGTCCTCGTAACGCACGGTCGCGGCGTTGGCGCCGAGCCACCGGCGAACGTCGTCGGTGCGACGGCCCTGCATGAGCTCGATGGCCGAGATCATCGCCGGCCACGAGCCAGGACGGCGCACGGTCGCGTCGTCGCAATCATCGCCGACCTGCGCGCGTGCACAGCGATCGTCATCATCGCCGCCGCGCTGCCGGCGAGGGTCATCGTCGTCCGAGCCGCGACGTCGGTTGTCGTCTCCGCGGAAGCTGTTCGAGCGGCCTCGCCGGCTCTTGTCGTCATCAGCCTCCGAGCGTCGGTCGCCAAAGATCACGCGCGCGCCCGCGGGGCGCTCGCGGACGGCCGTCGCGCAGTCCGTGGGCTCGGGCTGCTGCCCCGGCGGAACTCCGTTGAGCCAGATACGACACATTCCCGGCGGTGGTCTATGTCCCTTGGGCACGTCATCCGGCCCGCGATCGCGCGATTGCGCCCCGGCGGGGAGCGTGAGCCCCAGGGAAAGAATCAGGATTGCGATTGCTCGAATCATTGCGTTGCCTCAGTGGATCGCTACAGCGACCTCCGACTTCCGCCTCCTGTAAAGGCAGGAGGGGTGCCATGCTCCTGATTCCGTCGCCCTATTATAAGCCGTTGCGTGTGAAAGACATACGTTTGTGAGGAATAACCGGTGGGAATGGGTGTCCCACTAGCGGGACGGTTGGTCGGGGACAGTAGGCCTGGATAAGGAATGAGGACCGAGGACTAGGAAGAACCGGTTTTTTTCCTCAGTCCGCGGTCCTCATTCCTCACTGAAGCCCGCGCCCGTTGCCGCCCTGTCTCGCGGCGCGTCCTCTAACGAAATGATCTCCAAGCCCAGCGATTCCACGACGTTCGCCCCTCCCGACACGACGGGCCAGCGCTACGCGACGCACCTCACCGCCATCCGGCGGCTCGCGTCCCAGCTCGCTCACTCGGGGGCGCCGGATGAGCTCGCTCGAGTCCTCGTCGAGGAGCTTCAACGCACGCTCGGCGCCGCCTGGGTGGCGCTGTATCGCGCTGATCCGGCCGGCTCCTTTTCGCGGCGCGCGATCGCCGGAGACACCACCGTTAGGCTTCCCGTCACGATTTCAGGCGGAGATGCTGTCGCCCTTCGGCGGCCCACGACGCCTCTCGACGAGCGGGTCGTGTCGAGCGATGCGCTGACCGTCTTCGGCGGAGCCGCGACCGCCGTCGCCCTGGAAGACGTGGAGACGCGCCTCGGCTGGCTGGTGAGCGGCAGCCGGCTCGACGGAACTCCGTACGACCGCCTCGACGCCGACCTCATCGCGCTCATGTGCGACATCGCCGTGCCCCGCCTGGCCGCGGCGGAGTTCGACGCGCAGTTCGCTCGCGCCGCACTCACGGATCAGCTCACCGGACTCGGCAACCGCCGCGCGTTCAACGAGCGGCTCGAGGAGGAGATCGCGCGCGCGAATCGCGCCAACGCGGCGATCTCGCTCCTTCTCGTCGATATCGACCGCTTCGCCGCATTCAATGCGACCCATGGCCGCGATGCAGGCGACCGAGCGCTCGGGGGCGTCTCGGTCGCGGTCCGCTCCTCGATCCGCCTCTCCGATTCGGCGTTTCGGTACGGCGGCGGGCAGCTCGCGCTGCTCCTCCCTGGCGCTGCCGCGCTCGGCGCGTTCGTCGCCGCCGAGCGAATCCGCTGTGCCGTGTCAGCGCTCGAGCCGCCCGACGTGCCCGCGCCGATCAGCGTGAGCATCGGCATCGGCTCCCTGCGTGAGGGAGCGCATGCGCCGATCTCGCTGGCGTCACTGGCACTGGTGCGGAAAGCGGACGAAGCGCTGTACCAGGCGAAACAGAGTGGGCGGAACCGGACGGTGATTGGGTAACACGTCAATCCCCGAACGAGATCCTCGTTTCACGGGCCGTCTGCACGAGATCGTGCGTCGCGTCGACGCGCTTCGTCTCCTTGAGTGCCTCCGTGATCGGAATCGTCACGATGTGCGGCGACTGGAGCGCGACCATCCGTCCCCACTCCTCGGCCGCAATGGCGCGCACCGCCGCGCCGCCGAACCGGGTCGCGAGAAGCCGGTCGTAGCCCGTAGGCGCGCCACCCCGCTGAAGGTGGCCGAGGATGAGCGACCGCGTCTCCTTCCCCGAGAGGTCCTGAATCTTTGCGGCGATCTTTTCTGCCAGGCCACCGACGCGCTTCGCCTGACCAGGCAACGACTCGCCGATCAGGGACGCCTCCCCGCCTAACGGGACCGCACCTTCCGCGACGACGACGATCGAGAAGTGCCGACCGGCGCGGTCGCGAGCCTGGATCTTCTCGACGACCTTGTTGATGTCGTAGGGAATCTCCGGGATGAGAATGACGTCGGCCGTTCCCGCGACACCGGCGTGGAGCGCGATGAATCCCGCGTGGCGCCCCATCACCTCCATGACGATGACGCGATCGTGGCTCTCCGCGGTCGTATGCAGCTTGTCGATCGCCTCCATCGCCGTGTTGACGGCGGTGTCGAACCCGAACGTGGTGATCGTGCCGCTGACGTCGTTGTCGATCGTCTTGGGGACGCACACGATTCGCATGCCCCGCTCGACGAGACGCTGGGCGATGGCGAGCGAGCCATCGCCCCCGATCGAGATCATCGCATCGATGCCGAGCTGCCGCGCGCGCTCGATGAGCTCGCCCGAGCGATCGACCTCCTTGTAGGTGCCGTCGGGCTGAAGAATGGGATACTCGAACGGGTTCCCGCGATTCGTCGTGCGCAGGATCGTCCCGCCCATGTGCGCGATGCCGCGAACGGATTCGCGCGTGAGCGGCACTACCTCGTCTTCACCGAGGAGTCCCGCGTAGCCCCGTTTGATACCGAGCACGTCCCAGCCGCGGTTGATGGCGGAGAGAACGGCGGCACGAATGACAGCGTTGAGACCCGGGGCGTCACCGCCTCCGGTCGAGATGGCAATGCGCATTTCGCGATCGGCTACTCGGGCTCCGATGACAGCAGCTTGAGGATCTCCCCAGGCTGGGCGTGACGTCCGAGCTTCGACTTCTGGAAGATCGGCGTTCCGTCCCGCACCACTTCGAATCGACCGCCGCCCGAGGGAGTCATCTCGATCTCGGCGCCGGGATACCGCTCACGAATCGCGGCCGCCAAACTGGTGGCCCGCGGCTCGTAGTTTCACATGGTGCAGTATTCGATCGATATGCGCATTGCCGTGCGTTGAGGATCGTGGCGGCGGCGAGGATTCGCTGGTCGCAAGCTAGCGGCGCCGGTCGCGCGCGAGAAGCCAGCGCAAGTCACGGTCCGGGGAGCGGCATCCCCGCCATCGACGCGAGGCGCCGGAGCACCGTGTCCTGACGCGCCATCTGCTCGCGGAGCGAGTCGACTTGCGCCTGGAGCAGCGCCGTCTCCTCCCGCATGGCCGCCAGCGCATCATTCATGTCGAGCAGCGTTTCCGCGAGGGAGACGTCGCTCGTCGGCTGGAGCTCGCTGCACGACCAGAGCGCCACGATGCCAGCGATGACGGGGAGCATTCGTCGAATCCGCATGCGGGTCTCCTGAGTCAGCTCCCGAGACGGCGGAGGGCCTGAGCGATCGCCGCGCGGACGCGCGGCTCTTCCTCCACTCCACGCCTCGCTTCGAGCGCCGCGATGCTGGCTTTCACACCCGTTCGGCCGAGCGCGGCGGCTACAGCGGAGCGAATGAATAGATCCTGATCGACGAGCAGCGGCTCGAGCGTACGGGCGATACTCGTGTCCGCGGGCGTCGCGTGCGCCGCGAGTGCGTTGATCGCAGCGACGCGACCCGGCCGTGCGCCCTCACCGAGATGCCCGACGATGAGCGCGCGCGCTTCGGCGGAGCGAATACGACCCAGGCTCTCCAACGCTGCGACGCGCGCGAGGTCGCGCCACTCGGTGCGCCGCAGCATGTCGCGCGCGACCTCGAGCGCCACGGCCGAATCCGCCGTCACGAGTGCACGCATCGCCTCGGCGCGAACCCAACCCGACCGCTCACCGCGCACCATCTCGCGCAGCCGATCCACGGCGAGCGGCTGCCTCACGGCACGGGCGAGCGCACCGGCGGCCGCCTCCCGAACGCGCGCGTCCCGATCTCGCGTTGCGGCCACGACCACCCTCGCGGCGGAGTCGTCACCGATGATCTCACCGAGCGCGGTGACCGCGCGCGCACGCACCATCCAGAGCGAGTCGTCGCGCGCGGCAGCGACGATCGCCATCCGAGCATCGCTCTCCCGCTCCGCCCGCGGAGCGAGGGCGTCGATCGCCTCCACTCGGCCGAGCACGTCGGCATCGTGCATGAGCTGGAAGGCGAGCATCTCCGTTGGGCGCGGAAAGTCGGCCAGATCGAGGAGCCAGTCTCCGGCGTCCCACCGAATGGACCGTGGGGGCGCGGGCAGCGGGATGGCCGCCGTCGTTCGCTGCCCGCGCACGGCCACGACCTGCCTAACGACCCCGCTGTCGGTGTGCACCTCGACATCCACGTCGGCGTCGAAGAGTCCGGTGAGATCATCGCGGGGCTGCACCTGAAGCGCCGTGAGAGTGAGCTCGGCGCGCGCCGTGTCGAACTCCCAGCTCACGCGGAACGCGGGCACCCCGGCACCGTAGACCCATTGCGAGAAGAAGCGAGAAAGGTCGCGCCCCGACGCCTCCTCGAGCGCCTTGCGCAGGTCGGCGCTGGTCGCGCTGCCGAACGCGTGCGTCTCGAGATACCGCGTCAGACCCGCACGCAGCGCCGAGTCGCCGAGGGTGCGTCGCAGCATCTGGAGCACCGATGCGCCGCGCGGATAGATGTGGCCGCTGAAGTACACTTCGGCCGGATCGCTCACCCAGCGCCCATAGACCAGCGGCCGACGATTCCGGCGGTCGGCACCGATCGTTTGCTCGTGCGCGCCGCGACGGAGCATCGCTCCCGCTGGCCGCCCATGCAGGCGCTCGATGAAGAGGGCCGAGAGGAACACGGCGAAGCCTTCGGAGAGCCACGCGTCATCCCAGTTGCGCATGGTCACGTAGTCGCCGAACCACATGTGCGCGAGCTCGTGCGCCACGAGACCGTCGGAGTTCGTCCGCGGCTCCGCCCATGCCGGATGGAGAATCGCGTCGTCCGACATCGTCACTGCCGTGACGTTCTCCATGCCGCCGAACACGAAGTCGGGCACTACGACCTGGTCGTACTTCGTCCAGGGGTAGCGCACGCCCGTCCAGTCGCTGAAGAAATCGATGGCGCGGGGCGTCCGGCCGAAGCCACGCCACGTGGCCTCGATGGAGTCGCGATACGTCCAGTAGCCGATCGGCACGTCGCGCCAGCGATCGCGCAGCACGACGTAGTCGCCGGTGACTACCGACATGAGGTACGTCGACGCCGGGTGCTCGAGACGCCAGTGCCACTCGACGTCGCCGCCCGCCACGCGGCGACTTCCCATCAACCGCCCATTCGACAGCGCGCGCTCACCCGATGGGACTCGGATGAAAAACTCCCACGTCGCCTTGTCGTACAGGCGATCCACCGTCGGAATCCAGTACCTCGTATCCTCGGCGAACCCCTGCGCCCACACGACGCGCCGGCGATCGACGAAATACACGCCGCGAGCCGGACGCACCGCCTCGTAATCGACCGTCAGCTCGAACTGGCTGTCCGGCGCCACAGGCTGCGGGACCTCGACTCGGAGAATGGGTCCATCGTGCCGGAAGCCTAACGGGCGATCGCGGTGCGTCACGCGCTGGATCTGCATCGCGACCGCGTCGAGCGCGATCTCGCGCAGCGGACCCGCATCCGGCGCGGCGGCAACGCGCAACGTCGTCGAGCCGACGACCGCCCGTCGATCCCAATCGAAACGGATCCGCACGATCTGATGCCGAAGGTCGATCGACGGATCAGCGAGCTCGCGGAGCTCACCGGGAGGCGCCTGCCCCCACGTAATGAGCGGAAGCGGTGCGAACGTCGGCGGCGAGGGCTCCGCGGGCGGCCGCGGGGCCGTGTCCGCCGCCACGGGGGGCGTGACGGGGACGGTCGGTGCCGGCCGCGGCGCACCCGCGCACGCGGCGAGAATGCCGGCCACGAACGGAAGAGATCGGATCATGCTCGAGCGGGTCGCGAAGAAACGCGCGCACGTGCACGCGAGTGATGCGGCCCGCAGGGCGGGCCCGTGGTATATACCGCGCGACTCAGGCCAAGGGAATGATGCGCAAAGGGACGACGGCCATCGAGATGGTGATCACGCTGACAATCATCGCGCTGATGCTGGGCATGGTGGTGCCGAGCTTTCTCCGATTCCGCGATGGAATCGCCGTGCGCAACGCGGCCGCCGAAGCCGTGACGGCGTTCGCCATCGCCCGGCAGTCAGCTATCGTCCGCGGAGAAGTCACCCGCGTCGGCGTCGACAAGCCGCCGGGGCACGTGACCGTGTCGGTCGCGGGAGCACCGATCATGCGTCGGGATCTCGAGGGTACGTACGGCGTCCTCCTCAGCTCCACACGCGATTCCACCGCCTACTCCCCCCTCGGACTCGGCCACGGCGCCGCGAATCTGCGGATGCTGATCGAGCGAGGGCGAGTGGCGGAGACGATTTTTGTCTCGAGGGAGGGGCGGGTGAGGCGCCGGTAAGAATCGGCCCTGTCAGTCCGCCGCCACCGTTCCGAAATCGTATCCCGGGACGGAGATGCGCGGGATCGGAGTTCCCAGCACACGCTCGATGGTTCGCACCATGGCGATCTCCTCGGGCGACATGAAGGTGAACGCGTCGCCCGTTGCGGCTGCGCGACCGGTGCGGCCGATGCGGTGCACGTAATCCTCCGGGCGCTGGGGCACGTCGTAGTTGATGACGTGTGAGATCCCGGCGATGTCGAGGCCGCGCTGCGCGATGTCGGTCGCGACGAGCACTCGGATCTTGCCGGCCCTGAAGGCTTCGAGTGCCTGTGTGCGCTGAGACTGGGTCTTGTCCGCGTGCATGGCGGAGACGCTGATACCCGCGCGGTCCAGGTGCCGGACGAGTCGGTCGGCGCCGTGCTTGGTGCGCGTGAACACCAGCACCGAATCCATCTCCGGCTGTTTCAGCAGCTCGGCCAGAAGGGCGCTTTTGCGCTCGCGTGGAACGGGGTACACCGCGTGGGCGACGGTGTCGACGGCCTGCGTCCGCAGTCCGACCTGAACCACGAGCGGTTTGCGAAGGTACTTCCGCGCGAGCGCCTCGACCTCGGGCGGCATCGTCGCGCTGAAGAGCAGTGTCTGACGGTACGACGGGACCTCGCGGACGATCTGGTTGATTTGCGGCGCGAAGCCCATGTCGAGCATTCGGTCCGCTTCGTCGAGCACGAGCACCTCGAGATCATCGAACACGAGGTTCTGGCGCTCGAGGTGGTCGATGAGGCGCCCAGGGGTAGCGACGATGACGTCGACACCGCGCCGCAACGCCGTCTCCTGGGGGCCCATCGCGACCCCACCGAAGATCTCGGCCACACGTAAGCCGCTGTGGCGTCCGTACTTCTCGAAGCTCTCGCGGACCTGGGCGGCGAGCTCGCGGGTGGGGGTGAGGATCAGCGCTCTGAGCCGGCGCGGTCCGCCGAGCAAGCGTTGTGCGATAGGGAGCGTGAAGGCGGCGGTTTTGCCGGTGCCTGTCTGGGCCAGGCCGATGAGGTCGCGCCCCTTGAGCGCGAGCGGGATCGCCTGTGCCTGAATTGGCGTCGGCTCCCGGTACCCCGCGTCGCGAATGGCGTCGAGCAGCTCCGGCGCGAGGCCGAGTGACTCGAATGCGGGGAGCGTTTCAATTGTGTTGGTCTGCATGTCACCTGCTGCGCCGGGTCCGCTCGACTCCGGGGTGCGTTCCCCGGGACCGGCGCTCCACCAGTCGCGCCATCCGTGGCGCATGCTGGAGGTGGAATTCGATGGAAGAGTAGCTCCGCGGACGTGCGGCTCTTCGGCGAGCCAATGTCCCGAGCGGCTGGAATCGGCTCCACGGGCAACGCTGGTCGCGTCCCGTGCATCTAATGTAAGCCACTCGCTGGTCCGGCGCTACCACGATCGGCGGGCGAACGTGGTGTGACTGAAACCTGCGAGAACATGTCTCGGTAGTGTACCACCGAGCGTGTCATCCGGAGGACGACGTGCGGACCGAATACGTCATAACACTGGAACAGGACCCTGCCGCCGAGGCGCGGACAGCCGCCCGGGAAGTGCGGGTGCAGGAGCAGCGCATTCGCGAAGAGGTGCAGCGGATTCGCGATGAGGTCCGCCAGCAGATTCGCGACGGCCGCGGCCCGAACCAGAATCCGGGCCTCGAGCACGTCGTCGTTCAGGTGCCGCCGCGGATGCCGTGGCACAACGACATTCCGCCGCAGGTCGCCGACCTGATCTCGATGTTCATGATCGCGGTGGTCGTCATCGTCGTTGGGCTGCCGGTCGCACGCGCCATCGGCCGCTGGCTCGATCGTCGCGGCTCGCCGGCTCCGGTGAACGCCGATCTCGCCGCGCAGATCAATCGCATCGAACAGGCCGTGGACTCGATGTCGGTGGAAGTGGAGCGCATCTCGGAGGCGCAGCGCTTTCAGGCGAAGCTGCTTTCGGATCGGGAGAAAGCTCGCGTGTGATCCGCGACGCCCGCGTTCTACTTCCACGCTCCAACTTCCCTGAGCTGCGGAATCGACTGCCGTGGAATCGACACCATGCCGTCACACTCCATGCACACGTCGACCAGGACGTTGGGCACGCGAAGCCGCGTTCCGGGGAGCTGCACGGTGCGGACTTCATAGCGGGTGCGCACGATTTTGCGGCACGCGCGGCACGAGCTGGACGACACGTCCCCTGCCTGGAACAGCGCTTTCACGGAGCACCTCTCTGTAGATGAGAACGGATTTGCGAACGACAGCGATCATCTGCTTCCGTCCGTTCGACACTACGAGAGACGTGCGTGGTTTGTTGCGGCAACCCGAGTTCACCAAATCAATACACTTCACGCAGAACGCTGACGATCGCGTCCGTCACGAGCGTCGGCACCTCTTCGGCGAGCGTGTGTCCGCCGCCGCGCACGCGCACCATGCGCGCGTGCGGCACGTCACGCTCGAAGCAGTCGGGCGTGCGGCGATTCACGAGTCGGTCGGCATCGCCCGAGATCACGACCGTCGGCACGCGTAAGGCACGCGCGCGCCCATCGTCGCAGACGTTCCACTCGAACTCGTGTAGCAGCGTGTGCAGCGCGCGCGCGAACTCGGGGTCTCGCGTCACGGCGAAATACTCATCGACGTCGGCAGCGCTGGGAACGCCCAACCGGCCGTAGGAGAGCCGCAGCGCGATCGCGAAGGCGAATCGTCGTGCCATGAGCGGGAAGATCGGACGGAGCGCGCGAGGTACGAGCCGCCGGCCGACGCGCGCCGGCGCGGGCACGGTGTATCCGACCGGGGAGACGAGGGCGAGCGCGGCGCACCCGTTCGGATCATCGAGCGCGAGCTGGAGCGCGAGCGCTCCACCCATCGACTGTCCGATGATCGCCGCACGCCGCATGCCTAACGTCTCGCGCAGAGCGCGCAGCGCGCTCGCGTACGCGGCGATGTGCGCGCGGGCGGGATCGAGTTTCACATCGCCCCATCCGTGCCCGGGCAGATCCGGCACCACGACGTAATACCCTGCCTCGACCAGCAGCGGGATCATCGCGCGCCACATGTAGGCGTTGGCGCCCCAGCCGTGGAGGAGCAGGACCGGCGGAGCGTCGAGTGATCCCGCGGTACAAACGCGCCAACGCATTCCAGCCGCCTGGACGATCCGCGCGGTGACGCGCGCATCGTCACCGGGCCACGCAGGTTCCCGCCTCCGCCCGAGCGCGGCGCGCCACCACGGCTGTGCGCTTCGACTGCGCTCGCAAGGCTCGGCAGCGCGGTCGCTAGACGACGTTGATCTGTCTCCCGGAAAGACGCCCGATGAGACCAAGCCGGAAAGTCACGTCGCTCCACCGCTCCTCGCCCGCGTGGTGCGACTCGAGGGGATACGATGGCCACACGAGGGGATTCGTCGAGCGCGGCATCGCCATTCCCTTGTGCGGGTGCCACACGCCCTGTGAGTCGCGGTCGTCGAGGAACCGATCGTACAGCTTCGCCCACCCCTCATGTCGTCTCATGTAGCCCAGTCGGGCGGCCATCTCGAGCCAGGAGAGAGCGAACGGGACGTCCGCGTCGGCGGCGTTTCGATGCGGAAGGGGGTCGCCGAGCATGAGGTGGGGCTGCGGGACCACCTTGTCGCCGAGGAGTCGCGCGGGGATCTGGCGTGGAACGGGCTGCGAGAGGAAGAGGAAGAGCCGCTCCATGACATCGTAGTGCTCGCTGCGGAAGAGCGGCATGAACGACAGCATCACGAGCGTATGGAAGGATGGGGGTACCGCTTCGGGGGCGAGAACCTGCTGGTTGCCTGCCCGAATGAAGGGCTTCTGGGCGAGCGGGGAGCGCAGGTAGGCCCAGAGCCGCTCGACGATGCGGCGGGCCGCACCGCGAAGTCGCGGGTCTGACTCGTAGCCGGCCTGGGCGAGCGCGGCAGCGGCGGCCTCGCGAAGGGTGGTGCGACCAATGTGCGTCGCGTGTGGGTCGGCCTTCCCCTTCCCGGGCGCCAGCTCGAACAGAAAGGCTGGATCCTCATCCTCGGCGAGCAGGCGAAAGAGGATGCGCCGCACCCGCATGAGGGGTGGCGCCTCCTTGTCAAACCCGTACTCGAGGAGGCGCCGGGCCGCATTGATGGTCCCGACGCCCTCGAAGATCTGCGTGCGGCCGGATGGGATGTCGAGCATCGATCCGCCCCAGGTGCCGTCTGGCTGTTGCGAGACGGCGAGCGCGAGAGGGGGCGCGTAGGTGTACGGGAGGATCCCGATGTTGGGGATTTCGCTCGCGCCGAGCTTCGCAACCTCGATAGTGGCGCGATACTGAATCGGTGCTGCGCTATGATCGAGGAGCCAGCTCAGCGGAAAGTCGATAGGCCCCCCAAGAGGGAGCAACGCTGGCGGCTGTGGTGTTGTGGGTGGGGACGGCGGAGCGACGGCCGGTACAGGCAGGCCAGGCGTGATCGGATCGGTCACGGGCGGCGCTCGCGAATCAAGTCGTTGTCAGACAACGCGGTCGGACCGGCCGAAAGAGCCTGCCGGATTCGGGCCGTAAGGATAGCATTTTTCCGGCCGAGCGCTAGCCTGCCGCCACCGAAGACTCGCCCGGACCCCGCCCAGCGACTGCTTAGTGAACACGTTCAGAATCTTACTTGACTATCGAGATGCGCCGTGCAGTCGCACTCGCCCGCGCGGTCGAGCACATCAACTTTGGCTGGGCGATGTTGGGGTTTTTCGTCCGCCTGCCGGGGTTCGTCAGCTCCTTCAGGTCCTGGCCGACGTCAGCGGCGGCGAGGAGCGCCTCGTGGTCCGTGAGGCCGCTGAGTGCCCCGTTGGGCCCCCGAAGGGCGCCTTAACGTAGCGACCCGGCACACGTCTACCACTGCGAGGGCCTCGGAGGGGTTCCGGCCCATCTACTGATGGAGGCGTAAAGTCATGGTTCGGAAGCAGATCTTCGTTCTTGGGGTCGCACTGGCCCTCTTTGCCGCCAGCGAGGCGACGGCGCAGGCGCCGGCGGATTCGCAGCGCCAGAGTGAGGTGCGCCGTGGCGACCGTGCACGTGGGGGCGAGCGCGCGCGGAAGATGCGCCGCGCCGGAATGCGCGGCATGTTCCGCGGAATCGAGCTGACGCAGGCGCAGCGCGATCAGATGCAGGCCATTCACGCGAAGTATCGTCCGCAGCTCGAGACGATTCGCGAATCGATGAAGCCCGATCTCACGGCGGCGCGTGAGGCGCGGCAGCGTGGCGATACAGTCGCGGCGCGCGCGGCGTTCGAGCGCACGGCCGCAACGCGCGAGCGCGCGAAGGCGCTTCACGAGCAGCAGCGCAACGAGATCCGCGCGTTGCTCACGCCCGAGCAGCGCACGACGTTCGACGCCAACGCTCAGAGGATGAAGGAGCGGATGGAGAAGCGCGGTGAGGGACGCAGAGGTGGGCGGCAAAGTCGTCGGTAAACGGCAGAGATGACAGTCGTCAGCAACGACCACGGGGAGCCACTCAATGGCTCCCCGTCGGTTTATCTGAAGTCTGTCATCTGTATTCTGACGACTGTCATCTCTGCCGTTGCACGACCGGCTCCCATTGCCGCGATGCCACCGCACGCGTCATCTTCCGATGCACGATGATGCCAACTCTCCTCAGCCGCCCGGTCTCGAAAGTCTCTGACCGCGTCCGCTTCGAAGGACGCGTGCTCTTTCTCACGGAGGATCCCGATCTTCTCCGGCGTCAGCTGTCCGGCGAGGACCTTCGGTTCGATCCTGCTGCGCCCGTTGGATCGCCGCTCAATCCGAAGCTTCGGGATAACATCTCCACCGACGAGATCACGCCAGCGTACATCTGCTACTACTTCGATGAGACGCTCGGCGAGTTCCCGTATCTCGGTCTCAAGGCGGGGGACGAATTCCCGATCGCGCGCGGCACGGTAAAGGCCGGCGGGTTCGTCTGCTCGGTCTCCGGGAAGCGTCGCGGAAAGGGATCGTCGCGGGAGCAGTCGCCGTACGCGGAGATGATGGCGGGGATACGACTCGTGATCGCGGAGAACATCGAGCGCATCTACCGCGAGAATTGCCAGAACCTCGGCGTCTTTACGTCGACGGATCTCTCGCTCATCGAGCGGGTGCGGCGCGGAGAGGAGATCGCGCTCGAGGAATTCACGCGCGACGAAGGTGGGATCTCGCGCGGCATCATCGAGTACGGCGGGCTCTTCAACTACAACGTCGCGCGGCTACAGGGAAAGGCGACGGTCCCGCGCGTCACGACGAAGCCGCGGCCGATGACGATCGCGGAGAAGATCTTCGCCAGCCACTGGGTGGTCGACGCGGCGAAAGGCGCGACCGGCGTTCCTGCGGTGAAGCCCGGCGATCAGGGATTCGTGCGCACGGACATTCGCTTCTCGCACGAATACGTCACGCCAATGGCGGCGATCTTCTTCGAGGAGCTCGTGGGGCGCGACGAGCCGGTGAACGACCCGTCGTCGGTCTTCTTCTTCCGCGATCACCTCACGTTCCTCGATCAGGTGATGCGCCCCGAGCACGTTCAGATGGGACTGCTCGACGTCGCCAACCAGCTCGAGAAGACGCAGCGCGAGTTCGCCGCGGCGAAAGGGATCAAGCTCTACGGCCAGCTGGAGCAGCGGCTCAATCTGCACGGCGCTCTCTCGGCCGCAGGATCGGAGGCGATCTGTCACTCGAAGATCCTCGAGGCACACGCACTCCCCGGGCAGGTCATTATCGGAAGCGATTCGCACACGCCGCACGCCGGGGCCGTCGGGTGCATCGCGTTCGGGGTCGGCACGACGGCGATCTTCAACTCCTGGATCACGAAGGACGTGCGCGTCGAGGTTCCGCCGTCGTTCAAGGTCATCGTTCGCGGAGACAAGCCGGAGAACGTGACCGCCAAGGACTTCATGCTCGAGATCCTTCGCAATCCCTACATCAAGGACGGGCATGCGATCGGGCAGATCGTCGAGTACGCGGGCGAGGCGGTCGAAGCGCTCTCGGTGGACGAGCGCGCGACGATGACGAACATGGCGGCCGAAGTCGGCGCGTTCACCGGTATCATTGCGCCTGACGAGAAGACGGTCGAGTATCTCGTCGCACAACGCGGGATGAAGACCAAGGACGCTGGCGCCCTGATCGCGGGACTCCATTCCGACGATGGCGCCCAGTACGTGAAGATCATCGAGATCGATGCGTCGTCGCTGAAGCCGATGATCGCGCTTCCGGGCGATCCGGGGAATGGGCTTTACATCGAGGAGCTGGGACGCGAGGTCTCCGTCGACATCGCGTACGCGGGATCGTGCACGGCGGGGAAGAAGGAGGACATGGACATGTACGCGCGTGTCTTCCAGGAGGCGCTCGAACGCGGCGACACGGTGAAGGTGCGGACGTACATCCAGTGCGGCTCGCGCGAGGTCTTCGAGTACTGCCAGGACCGCGGCTACGACAAGGTCTTCGCCGATGTCGGCGCCATCTTCGTGGAGCCCTCGTGCGGCGCGTGCATCAACGCCGGCCCCGGCGTCTCGCGCACCAAGGACGAAGTCACCATTTCGGCGATCAACCGCAACTTCCCCGGCCGCTCCGGTCCTGGGCAACTGTACCTCGCGTCCCCGTTCACGGTGGCGGCGTCGGCGGTGGCGGGAAAGATCGTGGAGTGGCGGCCCGCGGTGATGGCTGAAAGATGACCGAGGACCGAGGAACGAGGAAATGAGGAGCGGCATAGCACAGCCCGATGCGGAGACGCCTTTTCCTCGGTCCTCGTTCCTCGGTCCGATCTCGGAGCCTTCGGCGTGAGAGGAGAGTTTCTCGATCTCTCCGGCGCTCGCGTCTACTACTACGCGGCCGGAACGCGCGGGGACGGAGATCCCGTCGTCTTCCTGCATGGATTCCCGACGTCCTCGCACCTCTGGCAGGACGTCGTCCCGCACGTGCCGCCGGGGCATCGCGTGGTCGTCGTCGACCTGCTCGGGTTCGGGCGCAGCGATTTCCCCAAGGGAAGGGACGTCAGCATCCGGGGGCACGCCGAGCGGGTGCTGGCGCTGCTCGATGCGCTTCGCATTCAGCGCGCGGCGCTCGTGGGGCACGACATCGGTGGCGGGATCGCGCAATATCTCGCGGTTCGACATCCGACACGGGTCGCGCGTCTCGCGCTCGTCGACTCCGTGGGGTTCGACGAATGGCCGACGCGCGACGTGAAGCTCGCAAAGGCGTCGCTTCCGCTGACGCGCCATCTGCCGGCGACGTGGATCGTGTCGGTGGTGCAGCGCGACCTGCAACGCGGCTACACGGAGTATGAACGGGGCCACCTGTCGATCGAGAAGTATCTGCGGCCGTTCGCCACTCCGGACGGCCGCGACGCGTTCGTCGAGCACCTGCTCGCGCTCGATTCGCGGGAGACGGCGGCGTTGGCGCCGAGGCTCCGCGACATCGTCGCGCCAACGGCGGTCGTGTGGGGCGCGCACGACCCGTTCCTGCCCACGGCACTGGGACGCCGGCTCCAGTCGGCCATTCCGGGCGCGACGCTCGATGTGCTGCCCGATGTCCGCCACTTCGCGCCCGAGGAAGCGCCGGAGACGCTGGGGCGGATCCTCGAGGCGTGGCTGCAGCGTTAAGGAGGCGGGTACGACGGCGGCTGCAACCTCACCAGCAACAGCAACGGTCAACAGCAACGTTACGGCAACGGCAACAGCAACGGCAACGGCGTTGGAAGAACGATCAGGCGGACGACTTCCGTTTGCTGCCTCAGCGTCTTGCCTGTAGAGAAGAGCTCACCGCACCGGAACCCAGATCGGATGTGTCCGGGCTTTTATCCGCCCAATCGTTTCACCCAACCCTGTTGACGTTGCAGTTGCAGTACCCTGGAGACCTATGACATCACGACTCGAAGCCTTTCGAGGCATGGTTGCCAAGAACCCGACGAATGCGCTGGCGCACTTCGGGCTCGCGAACGAGGCCATGAAGGAAGGGCAGTGGGAGGAGGCCCGTCAGCATTACGAGACCTACCTCGGCATGCATGACGACGAAGGGAACGCGTATGGGCGGCTGGCCGAGGCGTACGAGCGGGTGGGGCGCAACGACGACGCGCGCGCAGCGCTCGAGCGCGGGATCGCCGCCGCCAATCGCTTCGGGCACCCGGGAATGGCGCAGGAACTCGAGCTGCGGCTGGACGAATTGGCGTGAGGCGTGAGAGCCGCCGTTAGGCTCACTTCCGCTCGAGAAGCGCCAGCCGGACGCCGAGCCCGATGAACATGAGGCCCGTCAGGCGACGCATGACTGGAGACTCGCCGAAGCGGCGCCGCGACCAGGAGCTCGCGCCCCCGGCGAGCGTGGCCACGAGGATGTTTACGAGCGTGCCCGACGTGTTGAAGAGCAGGCCTAACGCGACGACCTGAAGTGCCGCGGGGCCGCGCGCAGGGTCGACGAACTGCGGGAGAAACGCGAGGAAGAAGAGCGCCACCTTGGGGTTGAGGACGTTCGTCACCATCCCCTGCCGGAAGATGGCCCAACGCGACGCCGGGGCGAGCTGCGCCAGCCCCGTCGTACTCCCCTGCCGGCGCAACGCCCGTAGGCCCAGCCACACGAGATACAGAGCGCCCATCCACTTCACGATCTCGAACGCCACCGGCACGGCGCGAAGCAGTCCCGCGAGACCGACTGCAACCGCAAACGTGTGCACCAGCGACCCCGCGGCGATCCCCAGCGACGAGATGATTCCCGCGGTACGCCCTTCCCCGACACTGCGCGCGACGACGTAGAGCATGTCGGGACCCGGCGTCACGTTGAGCGCGAGCGCCGCCGTCATGAAAAGCACGAGCGTGCCCGGATCGGGCAGTATGAGGTTCACTCGCTGATCACCTTCACGTCGCCAAGGTCATGCTCGTCGACGGCGCTTTCATGGCCGAGGACGTCGCGCACGAACCCGGACCACCAGGAGCCCTGCGGGTCGCGATCGCGGTACTGATCGAGCGCTGCCCACGTGCGCTCGTGAATCGCCTTCGTCCGCTCGATCGCGTCGGCCGGATCGATGCCTTCGCGTCGAACCCAGCGTCGCCCAATCTGCGCGTGAAGCACCTCGTCCGCCCAGTCGTAATCGTGGAAGTGCGCGGACAGCGCATCGCCTGACGCCTCCGCCATCTCCTTCTCGTAGCGTTTGCCCGTGTCGGCGGGCATGAGGCTCTGCTCGATACCGTAGAGCATCGTCTGACGCTCGAGTGGCGTCGCGTGCAGGTTGAGACGCAGCGCGAAGCTCACGTTGAGCGGAATACGCGACCAGTCTACACCGCGCGACTCGAACGCGGCGCTTCCCATCATCGCGTGGCGTGCCTCGTCCCAGAGCTGGCGCGAGTAGTCGACGTAGAACTCCCACGGCTGATCGGCGCGCTCGACGATGAACGACGCCATCATCTCCGGGACATCCATTTCCAGCGTTCGCTTGCAGAGCAGCGCGAGATTGCGCTCGTCAGCTGGGACGCCGGGCGCCGCGTACACGAGATGCGGCGGGAAGTGGAAGTTGTACTGCCCGTGGAAGCGCGCATCGCGACGCGGATGCATGTCGGGCTCGAACGGACCACGCGCCCGCCGCGCGGGCAGCGCGGAGCCTTCGCTCGCCGGGGCATCGCCAGCGATTCCTCGCGCGACAGCGAGATACGCGCGCAGGTGCGTGACCCATCCCTCGGCCCGTGCACGGTCATCGTCATCCCGTATGCACGCCGCGATAGCCTGCTCCCCCCAGGCGATCGTCTCTTCCTCATCGAGCAGCGCCTGCCGAAGGACACGCGTCGTCGGGTGGTCGACGAGCGGATTGGTTCGGTCGATGTGGGCGCGGTAGGCGCCGGCCAGTGCCGGATGCACCACTCGATACAGCCCAGAGAGCAGCTCGACCGTGTCTGCGGACCGTGCCAGCTCCTCGAGGAAGACATCGAGGGCCGGATCGGGAGGGACATCCATGCGCGGAACGGGGTTCCGCATCTCGCTGATGCGCGTTCGGAGGGCGTCGGCGTGCCCGACGTCCAGCCACTGTTGGAGGGCGAGCGCACACTTTACTTCCCACTCGGGGGTGGACGGGAGGTGCGCAACCCCCAGCAGCATCAGCCGCCGTTCGACCCAATGGAAGCGGAGCAGCCGCCGGACGTTCTCATCCACCGAAAAGCCCACGCGCGCGGCGCCCTGGTAAGTCGTGACGCCGGCCAGCTCCGGCATGCCAAGCGATCGAATAGCGCTCATGTCCCCATCCGATGTGACATAGGTCCCCCGCGAATATCCGACCGCGCCGAGAGGGAAACAACCTTGGCCCGCGGGATGCATACTCGCTGTCAGACCACCTCAGGTGGCAACATTCGGAGGATTACCATGCGACTGACCACCGTGCTGTGCGCGATGGCGTTGGCAGCTTGTGCGTCGTTGGGGGGCGGAACAGGGCGCGAAACCGTATCCCGGGACATCGACGTCCCCCTGGACACGGCGCTGCGCATCGCCAGAACGCAGCTACAGCTCCACAACTACAGGGTGGGGGCATCGAGCGGCAATTCGCTCATCACCGAGCCTCGGGCCGTCCCGGGGGAGGTGCGTGACGCCGCCAACCGTCAGGAAGCCCAATACTGGGTCGTGCGCGTGGACCTGGAGTCCAAAGTCCTCGGCGGCAACCAGGTGAGGGTGCGCGGTTTTCGTCTCCCGGAGGGGCGCCCGACAACGCCTGGCTCGCAGCCCACGATGGTTCCGGTCACCGACGCGGACCAGCGGTTGTTCAACGAGCTCACGGCGATCGCGGGGTGGATCGCCGACGCGTCTCAACGGCACGCGCTGGCGGAACGTTAGGCGGGTCGCCCGCGTCTGCCGAGCCTTCGGCGGCGGGCGACGACCGCGCTTCTTCCGAGCGAAGCGCGGCGACGGTGTAGCGGCTCGCGGAATTCCAGAGAATCCAATCGGGCACGCCGTTGTCGTACCCCGCTTGAATCTGTGCGCGGATCTCCTTCACGCCGTACGACGGCCGCCCGAGCGAGAAATCCTGATACCAGGGGATGATCTTCGCCGCGTTGGGAATGTTGGCGCTTCGCCGCTTCGCATCCCTGAGGGCGCGATCGATGACCTGGTAGGGTGACGCGTTCGGATTGCGCAACCCGTAGTTGCCGGACGAGTAGTGCGATGGGTACGTCATGGGCAGCACCACGTCGACGGCGTCGACGAACTTCTCCCACAGCTGTCCGATGCCCATGTCGGTGGAGTCGGACGTCGTGAGCCCGAACACATCGGCGGTGATCGGCACACCGTACGGACTGAGCGAGCCGTGGATGAATCGCAGCCGGTCGCGGATCACGCTCGCGCGGTCGCGACCTCGCGCCAGCGGATACGTCGCCTCCGTCAGCAAGCGCCGCTCGTCGGGAAACCGAACGTAATCGAGCTGCACCTCGCTGAAGCCGAGGTCGATGGCCTCGCAGGCGAGGTCGACCGCGTAGTGCCACGGCTCGCGGAAGTGCGGATCGAGCCACGGCTTTCCGGACTTGTCGAGCCAGGATTTTCCATCGGACGCGCGCTTGATCGCCCACGCCGGACGCTCCGCGGCGAGCAGCGGGTCCTTCATCACCACGATGCGCGCGATCGGGTAGATCCCGTACGCACGCATCGTGTCGAGGACGGCGCGCATGCGTGAGGCGCGCATGGGCGCGACGGTATCGGCGCCGATCTCCCGAGCCAACGGGACGCGGGACCGGTACAGCACGTAGCCGCGGTCATCCTTGACGTCGATGACGAGCGCATTGATCTCGGTACGCTTCGCGACGTCGATGAGCTGCCACATCTTGCTTCCCACCGCTGCCCACCGGTTCACGTACAGTCCGCGAAGCGGCGATGGTGTGGGCACGAGCGGCGCGCGCGGGATGAGGATCGAGTCCGGCGGCGCCGTCAGATCCGGCTGCGCGGCGCACGCCGCGGGCTCGTACACGGGCTCGGCTGCCGCCACTGCGGCGCTCGTATCGGCGGGGGCGGGAGCCTGCGGCCTCGCGACGCACGGAAGCGCGCCCGTCGCGAGCAGGGCGAAGAGGAAGGCTCGATGCATCAGGCCAATCTACTCGGGCGACGCCGACGCGGCCTCGAGACGCGTCACATTACTCAGCGCATCGCCGCTGGCTTTCGCCCGGCGCGCCCGCGGCCTTACATTGTAGGCGCCCCGCCCGCACACGATCTGGATTCCGCATTCTCCTCCGAGTCGTCCGCCGTCGAGCTGACGAACATCGCCCGACGCTTCGGAAGCCGCTGGGTGCTCACGGGCGTAACCGTCACGCTCCGCATCGGCGAGACCGTCGCCATCCTCGGGCGCAATGGGACCGGCAAGACGACACTCCTTCGAATCGTCGCAACGCTGCTGCGTCCAACCCGTGGGTCCGGCACCGTCTTCGGACATGATCTCGCGAGCGATGCGGACGCGGTGCGCAATCGCATCGGTCTCCTCGGTCACGCGAACGCGATCTACCCCGACCTCACCGCGACCGAGAATCTGGGATTCACGCTCCGCATGCTCGGCCGAGCCGTCGACACGCGAGCGGTGGAGGCGTCGCTCGACGCGGTCGCACTCGGCTCGCACGCGAACACGCGCGCCCGCGGCTTCTCGGCGGGAATGCAACGTCGTCTCGCGCTGGCGCGGCTGCGTCTCATCGCTCCCGATCTTCTCCTGCTCGACGAGCCGTACTCGAGCCTCGACCCCGAGGGCACGGAGCTCGTGACGTCGCTCGTCGCCGACACGCGTCGCAAGGGCGGCGCGACGATCCTCGTCACGCACGACATCGCGCGAGCGACGCGGGATGCCGACCGGCTCCTCACCCTCGACGATGGGCGCATCGGACCCTGGTCGCCGAACCGCCTGAGAGACGGCGAGGTACTCGACGAGCCGCTACCGACGGAAAGCGAGCGTTGAATGACGGCACGTCTCGCTCTCGGCCGCGTGATGGCCATCGCCTGGAAGGACCTGACGGCCGAGCGCCGCAGCAAGGCGGGGTTCAACGGCGTCGTCTTCATGGCCGCCATCACCCTGCTGATGTTCGGCTTCGCGCTCGGTCCCGACCCCGCCCCGCTCCGTGCCGCCGCGGCCGGCTTGCTCTGGCTCACCGTGCTGCTCAGCGGCGTCCTGGCCTTCAACCGCTCGTACGAGCTCGAGATCGAGGCCGGAGCCATGGACGCGCTCCTCCTTTACCCCGGGGGCCGTTGGCCCATCTTCGCCGGGAAGCTCCTCGCCAACCTTACCTTTGTTCTGCTGGTCGAGGCGATCACTGTTCCGATCGCCGCCGTCCTCTACGATCTCCCCATTCTGACGCCACTCCCCGGCCTCGCCGGGGTATTGTTCCTGGGGACGGTCGGATTCGTCACGCTCGGGACCTACTATGCGGCGATGGCGAGCCGGGTGCGCGCCCGCGAAGTACTTTTACCATTGCTGCTGTTCCCCATGCTCGTCCCCCTCCTCGTAGCCGCCGTCGGCGCGACGAAGGCGGTTCTGGCGGGTGACCCGATGGGATACGGCGGGGCGTGGATCCGGCTACTCGCGGCGTTCGACCTCGTTTTTCTGGTGGCAACGTTCATGACCTTCGATTACGTGATCGGCGAATGACGGATACCATGGCGCGAGACGTCGCGACGACGCGAACGGACGCACCCGCCGCGAGCTCGCGGGCGCTGCTATGGGGAGTCGCCGCACTCGTCGCCGTCGCCGCGGCGCAGGCGTTCGGTGTGCTGACGTCGCCGCCCGACCGGGACATGGGGCACCTCCAGAAAATCATGTACGTGCACGTGCCCGCGGCCTGGAACGCGTTTCTCGCATTCGCGGTCGTGCTCTTCGGAAGCGTGATGTACCTCTGGAAGCGCGAGGAGAAGTGGGACCTGCTTGCTTCTTCCGCCGCCGAGGTCGCCGCGGTCCTCACCGCGCTCACGATCGCGCTCGGCTCGATCTGGGGACGGCCGACCTGGGGCGTGTGGTGGACGTGGGATCCGCGGCTGACGTCGACTGCCATTCTGCTCGTCATCATCGTCGGCTATCTCGCGTTACGGAGCTTCGTCGACGAGCCGGACCGCCGCGCCCGGTGGAGCGCCGTGGTCGGGATCCTCGGCGCGCTCAACGTCCCGATCGTCTACATGTCGGTTCGCTGGTGGCGAACGCTGCACCAGCCGCAGTCGTCTCCCAGCACGGTCGATCCCGCCTATGCATGGGGATTGCGACTCAATGCGATCGCGTTTCTCTTGGTCATGATCTGGCTCGTGAGCGCGCGCTATCGCGCAGCGCGCCTCGAGCGCACCTCCGAGTTGGCCGCCGAGCGTGAGGCGCTCGGCGCGGGAGCATAGCATGGGCGAGCAATACATCTACGCCGCGTACGGTCTCACCTGGGTGGTGCTGATCGCCTTCACGCTGACGACGCTGCGTCGCGTTCGGCGCGCCGAGCGCGCGGCGCGTGCAGCAGGAGCGAGACTGTGAGCAAGCGTGGCCGTCGCATGGGAATGGCGGTCGCGATCGCGGCCATCCTTGGCACGTTCGCGTATCTCGCCTACGGCGGGATCGGCGAGAACCTCGTGTACTTCCTCACGCCCGAGGAGCTCGTGGCGCGCGGCGACCGCGCGTACGACGTGCCTGTCCGACTCGGCGGGCAGGTCGTGCCGGGGTCGGTGATGTGGAACGCGGAGGCCGTCGACCTGCGATTCAATCTCACCGACGGCGCGAAGACGGTTGCCGTACACTCCAGCGGCGCGCCACCGCAGATGTTCCGCGATGGCATCGGCGTCGTCGTCGAGGGACGCTACCACCGCGAGGGCGTCTTCGAGTCGACGAGCGTGATGGTGAAGCACTCGAACGAGTATCGCGCGCCGAAGCACGGCGAGAAGCCGGCCGAGATGTACCGCAGCCTCACGCCCGGGAGCGACGAGTGACGCGAATTCTGGGCGCCAGCGCCGTGATGGTGGCGTTCGGCATCGCGATCGTCGGGATGGTGATGGCCGTCGTCGGTGCTCGCACGCGACGCGCGGATCTCGTGCGCGGTGCGTACGCGGCGACGTACGTGAACTTCGGGCTGCTCGCCATTGCGACGCTGGCGATGGTATATGCGCTGGTGACGCACGACTTCAGCGTGTCGTACGTCGCGCAGGTCGGCAGCCGCTCGACGCCGGTTTTCTACACGGTCATCTCGCTCTGGGGCGCGCTCGAGGGATCGATCCTCTTCTGGGGTCTCGTGCTCGCCGGGTTCAGCGCGGTCGCGGTCTGGCGCGGAACGCGTGTGCCGGCCGGCCGCAGCCCGACTGCACCGGACGTCGAGCGACTCATGCCGTACGCGACAGCGATTCTGCTCGGTATCGGCGCGTTCTTCTATCTGCTGCTCGTGATGCCGGCGAATCCGTTCCTGCCGGTGTCGCCGGTTCCTGCCGACGGTCCGGGACCGAATCCGCTGCTTCAGAACCACATCCTGATGGGGATCCACCCGCCGTTGCTCTACCTCGGCTACGTGGGCATGTCGGTGCCGTTCGCGTTCGCGATGGGTGCGCTGCTCGCGGGCGTCTCCGGTGGCGCGTGGATTCAGCTCACGCGCCGGTGGACCACCGCCGCGTGGATGTTCCTCACCGCGGCGATCATCGCCGGCCTGTGGTGGTCGTACGAAGTGCTGGGCTGTGGCGGCTACTGGGCGTGGGACCCGGTGGAGAATGCATCCTTCCTTCCGTGGCTCACCGCGACGGCGTTTCTCCATTCGGCGATGGTCGAGGAGCGGCGAGGGATGCTCCGCGTCTGGAACCTGAGCCTCATCACGGCGACGTTCGCGCTCACGATTCTCGGAACGTTCCTCACGCGCAGCGGCATTCTCTCGTCGGTGCATGCGTTCGCCGAGGGAGACATCGGCTACTGGTTTCTCGCGTTCATCGCGCTGGTGCTCGTGTTCTCGCTCGCGCTCGTGGCGGGAAGGAGCGATCAGCTGCGCACCGAGGGAAAGCTCGATGCGGTCGCATCCCGGGAGACGGCCTTTCTGGTGAACAACCTGCTCTTCTCGGTGTTCACGTTCACCGTCTTGTTAGGCACGCTCTTCCCATTGATGGCGGAGGCGGTGCGCGGGGTGAAGGTGAGCGTCGGCGAGCCGTTCTTCAACAGCATGACCCTGCCGCTGTGCATGGCGCTGCTCTTTCTCATGGGCGTGGGACCGGCGCTGCCGTGGCGTGTGGCGTCGCGCGACGTCGTGCGGCGCGAGCTCGCGATTCCAGCGGTGTTGGCGGTCATCGTCGCGGCGGTCGTCGCGATCTTCGTCGGGTGGAACGGCTACGCGATCGTCACCTTCGCCTTCGGGACGTTCGCGCTCGCAGTCAACCTCAGGCAGTTCGTGATCGGCGCACGGGCGAGGATGCGAGCGCACGGCGAAGGTGCTCCGGTGGCGCTCGCGAGACTGGTGGGCGCCAATAGGCGACGGTACGGCGGATACCTCGCGCACGTGGGTGCGATCACCGTCGCCGTCGCCGTTGGGGCGTCGTCCGCGTACAAGTCGGAGACGGAAGCGACCCTGCGGAAAGGTGAGACGATGTCGCTCCGCGGTCAGACGATTCGCCTCGACGAGCTCTGGGGCCGGCAAGAGCCCCAGCGCTTCGTGCTCGGCGCCGACGTCAGCGTGCTGCGTGACGGCGAGGCAGCGGGACGCATGGACCCGCGCCTCAACTTCTACCAGACCTCGGATCAGCCCATCGCGACGCCCGCGGTGCGCAGCCGGTGGTCGGGCGATTTGTATCTCAACCTGATGGCGGTCGAGCCCGACGGATCGACGGCGACGATTCGCATGATCGTCGAGCCGCTGGTGCCGTGGATCTGGGCCGGCGGATTCATCATCGTGCTCGGCGGGATGATCACGGTCGCGCCGTCGCGCCGCCGCGAGCGCAGCCCCGTCGCGGTGCCGGTCGGCGCGCGCCCGCCGCTCGTACCGGGTGCAGCGCCGGCGCGCCCGCTCGTCATCGCCGACGCCGACACGCGAGGAGCTGCACCGTGAACTGGCGCCGCGCCGCAATCGCGACGGTCTGCGCGGTCCCCATCGTCGCGCTCTTCGGATACGGGATGACGCGCAATCCGCGCGACATCCCGTCGCCGTTGCCCGGGAGACCCGCGCCCGAGTTCGCGCTCGAGGTCATTCGCGCCGGCGATGGATCGGCGGGCGGCGGGCTTCAGCCGGGCGACACGCTTCGGTTCGCCGACCTTCGCGGCGAAGTCGTCGTCGTCAACTTCTGGGCGTCGTGGTGTCTCGCCTGTCGCGATGAGCACGAGCCACTGTCCTCGGTGGCGCAGCTCTACGCCGGCCGCGGAGTGCGTTTCGTGGGAATTCTCTACAACGACCGGCCGTCAGCGGGCATCGAGTGGATCAAGGGCATGGGCGGGCAGAGCTACGCCTCGGTGAAGGACAACGGCGCGCGCACCGCGATCGACTTCGGGGTGTACGGCGTACCCGAGACGTTCTTCATCGGCCCGGATGGAGTCGTGGCGTACAAGCACATCGGCCCGGTGAGCGAGCGCGTCTTGATCGAGCAGATCGAGCGGCTGCGTCCGCCGACTCTGACGACGCAGTGAGATCCGCGCTGTGGGCGTGTGCCGCCTTGCTCATCGCGAGCGGCGTCGCCTTCGCCGAGCAAGGAACGCAGCCGAGCGACTCGTTGCTCGAGGCGCGAGTGCGCGACGTGGCCGCCGAGCTGCGGTGCCCCGTCTGTCAGGGCGAGTCCATCCAGGATTCGCCCGCCGCGCTCGCGCAGGAGATGCGCGCGATGGTGCGCGAGCAGCTCGCCGCTGGTCGCACGCCCGACGAGGTGAAGGCGTATTTCGTCGACAAGTACGGTGAGTGGATTCTCCTGCGGCCCAGGGCACGAGGGTGGAACGTCCTCGTGTACGCGCTGCCCTTCGTCGTGCTGCTCGCCGGCGCCGCGCTGCTCGCACGCGCGACGCGACGTTGGACGACGAGGGGCGAGACGAAGCCGGTACACGAGATCACGGAGACGTAGGGCAGAGATCCCGGCACGCGGCGAACCGCAACGCAAACGCGAGCTCTGGCGACAACGGCAACGTCAACAGCGTTGGGTGAAACGATCAAAGCCGATAACAGCCCGGACACATCCGAATCTGCTCCCGGCGCAGAGGACCCTCCTCTGAGCAGACAAAGACAAAGTGGTTTTGCTTCCCGCGAGGAGAGTGATTGGCGCAAGGAGCAGATTCGGATGTGTCCGGGCTGTTATCGGCTTTGATCGTATCACCCCTGCGTTTGCAGTTCGCAGTTCGCAGTCGCAGTCCGCGGTCAAGGAAGCCTAAAGCTTCCGAACCTCCTCCGCCGCCTCCAGCACGTGGCCGATCTCGCGCGACAGCGCACGCGCCTCCTGCGTCGCGTTCTGCACGTCGTGGATCGCCGCCTGCACGCCTGACGAGCGCAGCTTCAAGAGATCGAGACGCAGGTTCTCGAGCGCCAGACCCGCACTCTCGAGCTGACGGGCCACGCGCGCGCGACGCTCGGCGAGGTCGGCCAGCGTCTTCTGCTGGCGTCGCAGCAACGACAGCCGCCGCTCGTGGTCGATCGCCGCGGGACCCTCGCGCTCCACCTCGGTGATGCGCGACTCCAGGCGCTCGAGCGTTCCCGGCGTCACGTCGTGATCGAGACGGTGCAGCATCCCCGCGAGCAGCGCGATGCGCTCGGCCAACGCATCCACCGTCGGGAGCACGTCGGGGACGAGCTCGCGGTCAGCCTTCGACAAGTTGCTCACGATCATCTGGATGTGCGCGCGGTCCTCGGCCGCACGACGCACCGACGGGCCATGTGGACCGGCGAGCACATCCGAGGGCGCCAGAGGCGACGCGTCGGTCGATGGCTGGCGCGACAGGCGCGGATCGCGGTTCGGGCGGAACACATCGCGCAGCGGCACGCCCTCACTCCAGAGCGTGCCGACCTTCGCCACCACCGACCACCCCATGAAGAACGCCGGAAACATCGTCCAGAAGAACATCGGCCAGGTGAATGCATTGAAGCCCACCAACGCGGTGAGGCCGGCACCGGCGATGAACACGTCGCGTCGCGCAATGCGGAGCCGCTCCTCGAGCGGCTTCCCGGTGAACACCTCCAGCGAGTCTTCCTTCTTCTTTCGTTTCTTTTTCTCCCGTGGCGCCGGCTGGGGATTGCCGGTGCGTACCGGGACCGGCGCAGCCGCGGAGGAAACGGGGAACGACGCCGTCGGGAGCCCATCGAGTGCATCGCGCAGCCCCCCCGCGGTCTGCCACCGATCCACCGGGTGCTTCGCCATCGCCCGCTCCACCGCTTCGAGCAGCGCGCCGGGCGCATCCGGGCGCTGGACGGCGAGCGGTATAGGCTGCTCGCTCAGATGCTTCATCATCATCGCGGCCGAGCTGTTGGCGCGGAACGGAAGCTCGCCGGCGAGCATGCGGTAGCCGACGACACCTAACGAATAGATGTCGCTCCGCCCGTCGAGGTCGCGCTCGCCCATCGCCTGCTCGGGCGACATGTACGACGGCGTCCCCACCGCCACACCCGTGACGGTGAGCCGCGACTGCGTCTCGGCCACTCGCGCGATGCCGAAGTCGGTGACCACGGGGCGCTCGCCGTGACCGTCGAGGAGGATGTTGTCCGGCTTGATGTCGCGATGGATGACGCCGCGCCGGCTCGCGTAGTCGAGCGCGTCGGCGACGTCGCGCAGCACGCGTCGCACCACGTCGAGCGGCGGCCGCGGCTCGCGCTCGATGCGCTCGCCCAGGGATTCGCCCTCGACGTAGGCCATCACGAAGTGGACGATGCCGTCCTTCTCGTCGACGCTGAAGATCGGGACGATGTTCGGATGCGAGAGCTGCGCGGCCATCTCGGCTTCGCGCAGGAAGCGCTCGCGTGTCTCGGGGCGAAAGGCGAGATCGGGCGGGAGTACCTTGATCGCGACCGTGCGGCGGAGTCGCAGATCGGTGGCGCGATAGACGACGCCCATCGACCCGCGCCCGATCTCATCGCCGACGTCGTACTGCGTTCCGATGGCGACGATGACGCGGTCCTTGAGCGGGTCGCTCATGGACCGCTAGCCGCGACGCGCGGCCGGTCGCACCGCGGACCGCACCTCGTCCGCCGCGGACACGACCGCGTCGACCTCCGCGGCGACAGCGCGGGCCTTCTCCGTCACGCTCGTCAGGTGGTCGGCGGAGATGCCGCCATGCTGGAGGCGCACGAGATCGAAGCGCATGTTCTGAAGCGTGAGCGCCACCCGCTCCAGCTTCGCCTGCGTCTCGTCACGCTTGTTGCCGACGGAGAGCAGCGTCCGCCGCTGCCGCTTGAGGTTCGCCAACCGTCGCACGCGCTCCTCGCTCCGTGCGCGATCGAACGGGTTCGCCTGATCCTCGAGCTCCTTGATCTGCGTGTCGACCTGCTTCACCGCGTCGCCGGTGTTCGCCTGGCGGTCGAGGTCGGCGCCGGAGAACGCCAGCGACTGCACGCGCTGGAAGAGCGTGTCGGATGACGGAATGACGTCGCCGACGAGCTTGCGGTCGCCAGGGCTGAGCTCGCCGACGATGCGCCGAATCTCCTGGCGATCCTCCTCCGCCTGACGAACGGCGGCCGCGTAGCGTCCCAGTGCCTGATCGGGAATTCTCGCCGACGCGGCTCCCGCGGGTAGCCCACGGCTCGGAGCACCGGGAGTGGGCGGCGGAATCAGCGTGCGTCCGGAACGCCGCTTCTGGCGGTGCTCCTTGTCGAAGATGCCGCGCGCTTCGTCGACGGTGTCGGTGGCGACGTCGATGAGCGTGCGCGTGCGCGGCTGGCGGAAGACGTCGCGCCAGTCGTAGCCCGTGGTCCAGAGCCCGGCGTACTTGTACGCCATGTACATGCTCCAGAACACGGTGATCGGCGTGAGCCCGATCCCGGTGAAGATCGACGCCAGGAGAACGACGGAATTCACCGCCGCGAAGAAGATGAACTTCTTGCGGAACTCTTCTACGGGGGGCGCGCTCCACCGGGCGATGTCATCGGGGGAGGGTGTGTACGCGGCGGCTGCCGCCTGACCGCTCCGCGTCTGCTGATGCGGCACTGCCGGCGGAGGCGCGACGGGCGATGGCACCTGAACCGGGAGATTCGTGGTGGCGGCGCGCACCGGCGGCACGTACGGCGCCGTCGACGCGGTGTCGAGCATCAGCACGAACGACGACGCGCTCGGGAAGCGGCGCTCCGGCTCCTTCTCGAGCAGCGTCATCACCGTCGCGGCGAAGTCGGGCGGCACTTCGGGCCGTTCCTGCTCGACGGGGACGGCGCGTTCGGTGAGATGCTTCATCAACATCGACGCCGTGCTCCCCGCGGAGAACGGGAGCTCGCCCGTCAGCATCTGGTAGGCGACGATGCCGAGCGAGTAGAGGTCGCTGCGGCCGTCGATCTCCTTGTCGCCCGCGGCCTGTTCCGGGGACATGAACGCCGGCGTGCCGATGGCGACGCCCGTCGCCGTCAGGCGTGCGTCTCCCTCCTGCACCGCGCGCGCGATTCCGAAGTCCGTCACCATCGCGCGTCCCGTGTCGGCTTCGAGCAGGATGTTGTCCGGCTTGATGTCGCGGTGGATGACGCCGCGCGCATGGGCGTAGGCGAGTGCTTCGCCGACTTCCTTGAGGATCCGTCGCGTGTCCGAGACGGGGAGGCGCCCGTTGTCGTGCAGCTTCCGCGCGAGGTTCACGCCGTCCACGCACGCCATGACGAAGTAGACGATGCCGCCCGCCTCGTCGACGCTGTAGATCGGAACGATGTTCGGGTGCGAGAGCTGCGCGGCGGTTTCCGCCTCGCGGAGGAAGCGCGTACGAATTTCGCTGCGATACGACAGCTCCGGCGGCAGCACCTTGATGGCGATGGTCCGCTTGAGACGCCGATCCTTGGCGCGATAGACGATTCCCATGCCGCCGCGGCCGAGCTCGTCGCCGAGCTCGTAGCTCGACGACAGTGCGCGATCCACGAGGGCGCGCAGCTCGAGGTCCGGCGTCGAATTCGTGGAGTCAGGCACGGGAAGGTGTCAACGTCAATAGGGAGAGAGGCTTAGTGTAGCACCTTGCGGGGTCCAAGAAAAGCCAAATATGCCCTGAATGATGCGCCCGCATGGCAGGATGACTACGCCGAATCGACCCAAAAAAGTTGCGAGCCCTGCCCGCATGGCGTAACTCATGGCGAGCGTGCGCGCGCGGGAACAGTCAGCACGCCGTTGGAGCTTGAGAGACCGAGGGTGGACGTGCGTCCACTCGGAACGATCCCTGCGGAATCGCAGCCAAATCGCGATCCGCTGGAAAGCCCTCTCGCAGGATTCGATCATGGCTCAACGTCAGACATTGCCGGTTCTGCCGCTCCGCGGCACCGTCATTTTCCCGGGGATCACCGCGCCGATCGCGGCCGGTCGTCCAGGCACGCTCCGGGCGATCGAGGCGGCGCTGCGCGGCGATCGTCTCGTCTTCGCGGTCGCTCAGCGCGACAACACCGATGAGCCGTCGCCGGAGATCCTCTACTCGATGGGCGTCATCGCCAAGATCGGCCAGGTCCAGCGCGGACTCGGCGGCGTCCAGCTCTTGCTCCAGGGCGAGGAGCGCGCGACCGCACTCCAGTACACGCAGACCGACAACTATCTGAGCGCCGTCATCGTTCCGGTCGAGGAGATGTCGCCCATCGACGAGCACGACCCCGCCTTCGAGGCGCTGCACAAGGAGACGCGCGAGCGCGCCGCCGAATTCGGCGAGAAGCGCGGCCTCCCCGAGGAGGTCGTGCATCAGGTGCTCGACCAGGTCACTGAGCCCGGCAAGTTCGCCGATCTCGTCGCCGGCTACATCGATCTCACGGTGCCGGAGAAGCAGGGCCTGCTCGAGACGTTGAGCGTCGAAGAGCGGCTGCGTCGCGTGCTGGTGCACGTCCAGCGGCAGATCGGGATGATCGAGGCGCAGGAGGAGATCAAGTCGCAGGTGCAGGAGGAGCTTGGGCAGCGCCAGCGCGAGATGTTCCTGCGCGAGCAGCTCAAGGCGATTCAGAAGGAACTGGGCGACGACGACCAGTCGCGTGAGATGGAGGAGCTTCGGGAGAAACTCGGCAAGCTCGAGCTGCCCAAGGTCGCGCGTGCCGAGGTGGAGCGTGAGCTCGGTCGTCTCGAGCGCGCCGGCCGTGAATCCATGGAAGCGCAGGTCATTCGCACGTATCTCGAGTGGATCGCCGAGCTGCCGTGGAACGAGCGGTCGGATGACAATCTCGATTTGCCGCGTGCGCAGACCGTGCTCGACGAGGACCACTACGGGCTCAAGGACGTGAAGGATCGCGTGCTCGAGTTCCTGGCGGTGCGTCAGCTCCGTGCGCAGCAGCTCGCCGACGAGGTGAAGAAGACGGGAGAGTTCCCGGCGGCGAGGCTCAGGACGGAGCGAGAGAACGCGACGCCGACGTTGTCGCCCGATGGCGGCGATGCGGATCGCGTGATCACCGACGAGAAGGAGGCAAAGGCTCGCGCGATGGCGAAGGGGCCGATCCTGCTCTTCATCGGTCCGCCGGGCGTCGGCAAGACGTCGATCGCGAAGTCGATCGCGCGGTCGCTCGGACGTCAAGACGTGCGTATTTCGTTAGGTGGTGCGCGTGACGAAGCCGACATCCGCGGGCATCGCCGGACGTACGTCGGTGCGATGCCCGGCCGCATCATTCAGGGGATGAAGCAGGCGGGGACGAGGAATCCCGTCTTTCTACTGGATGAGGTGGACAAGCTCGGCGTGTCGTTCCAGGGCGATCCGGCGAGCGCGCTGCTCGAGGTGCTCGATCCGGCGCAGAACGACTCGTTCACCGATCACTACCTGAACATCCCGTTCGATTTGAGCGAGGTGCTGTTCATCGCGACGGGGAACTTCGTCCAGAACATCCCCGGTCCGCTGCTCGACCGTATGGAAGTCGTGGAGTTCGCGGGATATACAGAACGCGAGAAAGCCGAAATTGCGAGAAAGTATCTATTACCACGGCAGCTCGAAGAGGCGGGGCTTTCCGACAAGAACGTGGTGTTCACCGACGACGCGGTGATGTCGATCGTGTCGAAGTACACCCGTGAGAGTGGTGTGCGTCAGCTCGAGCGGCAGGTGGGCGCCGTGGCGCGGAAGGTGGCGCGCAAGCTGGCCGCCGGTGAGAAGATCGATCTGGAGATCACGGCCGAGGAGGTGCGGGCGCTGTTAGGCAGGCCTCGGGTGCATCCGGAGCGGGCGGCGGAGGAGAACGAGGTCGGTGTGGCGACGGGGATGTATTACACGCCGGTGGGTGGGGACATCATGTTCGTCGAGGCTGCTATCAGGCGCTTGCACGGTCCGCCGCCCTCTGATACCGCTGTGCAGGTCGGTACTGGTGGCGCGGTGTCTTTGATTCTTACCGGGCAGCTCGGCGATGTCATGAAGGAGTCGGCGCGGGCGGCGTTGACGTATGCGACGACGCATGCTTCGCGATTGGAGATTCCGGAGGACCGGCTCGGGTCGATCGAGGTGCACATTCACGTGCCGGCCGGAGCCATTCCTAAGGATGGGCCGAGTGCGGGGGTGACGATGTCGACTGCTCTCGTGTCGGCGATGTCGGGGCGGCCGGTTCGGAAGGACGTCGCGATGACTGGGGAGATTACTTTGCGCGGGCGGGTGCTGCCGATTGGTGGGCTGAAGGAGAAGGTGTTAGGCGCTCATCGGGCGGGGATTACGGATATCGTGCTGCCGAAGGATAACGAGGCGGACATCGAGGACATTCCGGAGGATGTGCAGAAGTCTTTGCGGTTCCATCCCGTTTCGACTTTGGACGAGGTCTTCGAGGTGGCGTTGTTGCCGGCGTTGCAGCCGGTGAATACGCCGAAGCAGATAATGGAAGAGGAGGAGGAGAAGGCGGAGCGGAAGGAGAAGGGGAAGCGGGCGGTGGCGTAGGTTCCGAGTCCGGAAAACTAAGTTTGTGATAGCGGCCCGAGTAATGGCCTCCGGCTGTTCAAAGGGCGCAGCGACTGGTCGGCAATCGCCGGCCGGAAGGCACGCCCCTGAATCTTGCCGAGCGGTCACAGATTCAACCATACTTGATAAGACAGTCTGACTCCTAGTCCTCTAGCTATGGCCGAACTAGCTGCATTTACCGCAGAGCACGTTTGCCGTCTAACGGGGCTATCGGCTCGCCAACTAGGATATTGGAATCAGACTGATTTCTTCTCACCGACTCTCATTGACGATCACAAGCGTCGCGCATTTGGACGGATCTATTCATTCCGCGATGTTGTAGGGCTGCGCACCATCGCCTTACTCAGAAATAGGCATGAGATTCCGTTGCAGGAGCTGCGGCGGGTAGGCGCGTGGCTCAACGAGCGCCATGATGCGCCCTGGTCGACTCTCCGGTTTGCCCTCAGAGGTCGGAGGGTGGTGTTCTTTGACCCATTCGCCGACGTGGCGGTGGAGCCGCGTGGCGCGGGCCAGGAAGTTCTTCCGATTGCGCTGGAACCGATTGCGAATGAAATGCGAGATGCCGCAGATCGGCTTCGCGAGCGCCGGAAGGACCAGATTGGACAGGTTTCACGCAACCGATACGTTGTTCACAACGCATGGGTGTTGGCGGGAACGCGAATTCCGACGACGGCCATCTGGAACTACCACCACGCTGGCTACTCCGCCGCAGACATCATAAAGGAGTATCCAACACTGACGAGAGCAGACGTGCGTGCTGCGATCGCATTCGAAAAGCGTCGGCAGTCGGCTGCCTAGCTCTTTGACTGCAGCGGCATCCACATGCCCATGCTGCTGCTTATCGACGAAAACGTTCCGAATTCGGTTGCCCAGGTCTTCATCGACCGCGGGCACGACGTTCGTTTTGTGCGCGACCTCTTCCCGGCAGGAACTCCTGACCCCGTAGTCGCCGCTATCGGCGACCGGCTGTCAGCGATCGTCGTGACGTGGGATCGTGACTTCGAGACCCTGGTACGAAGAGTACCTGAGGGAAATCGGGCCCGCTTTCGAAGGCTGGGTCGAATCAGTTTCCGGTGCAACGAGGTGAAGGGCCGCGAATTGTTGCTCCGCTGGATCGCGATGATCGATTACCACTACGAGCGCGCTCTGGAAGAGCCTGACTTCCGAATGATTGTTCAGATCCAAGAGAGTGGAATCAAGTTCATGTAGCGAGCGGGCGGAGCGGTCCCGAGTAAAACCTGCGACCCAAGCTTGTATTACATGGAGCGCTCATGGCTCTCGTGAAATGCCCCGACTGCGGGCATGACATCTCCGACCAAGCGCCGGCATGTCCTCACTGCGGTAGACCCGCCGCGAAAGCCGCTCAAGTTCTCCCCACAGTTTCGCCCGCCGAACCACTTCAGAAGAAGAAACGTTCGCCCGCTGCTATGGGCTGTTTGGCGCTTCTCGCGCTTGGCGCCGTGGTGGCCGTGCTCAGTGAGTCGAGCACCACGACGGATACGACCACATCGACGCCGAGTATGGTAGACCTAAATGCAGGCGTCCGCTTCACCGGCGCACAGTTCGTAGTCACCAACAACGACTCGTTTGACTGGAGCAACTGCGAGCTGGAAGTCAACCCAAAGACGTTTTCGTCGGGCTTCAAGTACCGTGCAAGCGTCTTGGCCGCTGGCGAGAGATACACCGTAGGTGCACTCCAGTTTGCGAACGGCGAGGGCAAGCGCTTCAATCCCTTTGAGTTCAAGCCCACCTCCTTCTCGGTCGCATGCGACACTCCCCGGGGGCGCGGCGTCTATTACGGAGGGTGGGAGTAGACGCGGGAGCGATCAAATCGGGAAGGCTGATGACACGACTTTCCATTAGATGGCGGGACTGCGGACGAGCTGCGCTTGGCGGAGTTTCGGCTCACGTTTGCAGCAGCGCAGGCGAGCGGAGAGCGGTCAACGATTCCGACTTGCGCCGCTACGCGAAGGCCGTTTGGGAAACAGCACTCCCTCTTCGCGGTTAAGGGACGACGTTAGGTATCTCGGAACGTGACGGATCCGATACTCGAGAGGTTCCGCCAACTCACCTGGGAATACGGCGACAGGGACCCGGTTGCCCTCCAGACGCTCGAGCAACGCGTCGCGGACGCCGGGCGGAGGCGCAAGTTGATCACGTATTCCGAGCTCGTTACCGGCGTCCGGTTCAACCTGCCGAACATTCGTGGTGGAGAGCGCGTGATCGACATCGGTGACTGGTCCGACCTTGATCGGAAGATCGTCGGAAGCTTCCTGGGCTACATGAGTCTCCGGAGCTACGAAGCCGCTCGCTTCTTCTTGAGCGCCTTGGTTGTCTCGAAGATGGACGGCTCTCCGGGCGAGGGTTTCTACAACCTTCTAAGAGACCTCGGCCTCATCGCGAGTAGCAAGACCGACAAAGCGATGTATCTGTGGGCGGATCACGTGGCGAAAGCGCATACGTGGTACAGCCGCCATCCCGACTGAGCAGTCTAACGAGGGAGGGGTGAGGTCGGCGGTTCTCAAAGAGAAAGCCGCCGCGCACAGAGATACTGCCGAGCGATCTCTTCGCCCCGGCTCGCGAGCACGCTTTCGCCGGATCGGCGTCACGGCGCAAGTGAGGCGACGTCCGTGAAGAACCCCGATGTTGCCGTCGGCCGCCGGTGAATACGCCCAAGCAGATCATGGAAGAGGAGGAGGAGGAGGCGAAGCGATTTAGAGAAGGGGAGCGGGCGGTGACGTAGGCATCTTCCTTGACACGGGCGCCTCGTCCATGGCGAATAGGGCTCCGGGTGTTGCCTCGGCGCTCTTTTCTTGTCGTGAGGGCACTTTCCGTATGTTATGTTTGCTCGCAGTGTTTGTCGCAACAACACTCCAGAATGGGCGTTAGGCGCCTGCAAACCACGTACAACTACCGCCGCGTCAGGCTCGGATTCGGCTCCTATGGATACCCAAGTCCGCACCCCGCAAGCCATCTTCATGCAGCCCCAGCGGCTGCTGGTCCCGCTCTTTCAACGCCCGTACGTCTGGAACGAAGAGCTGCAGTGGGAGCCTCTCTGGGAGGACCTTGAGCGTGTTGCGACACGGCTGCTGCAATCGCCGACGACGACGCAAGCTCCTCATTTCCTCGGAGCGGTCGTGCTGCAGCAGCTGCCTACACCAACCAGCGATCTGCAGCAGCGAACCGTCATCGACGGACAACAGCGGCTGACGACTCTTCAGCTCCTGCTGGATGCCCTTCATTCCGAAATCGAGATGGTCGGTGGAGCGATGCCCGCCGCGCGCCTCGAGCCGCTGATCGCCAACGCTCAGGCCTTCTGTCGGCACAAGGAGGATCGCTTCAAGGTCTGGCCCACCAACCGAGACAGGCCTGCATTCAACGAGGTGATGGAAGCTTCAGGCCCGGTGGACTACCAGAACCTCCACCACCGCGCCTCTCGCATGGCGAAGGCGCACCAGTTCTTTGCTCAACAATGCAGGGACTGGCTGCACGCCGAGGGACTAGAGAAGGTCAAGGTCCGGGCCGAAGCCATTGAAAGAAGCGCCCGCGAGCTCCTTCAGATCGTAGTCATAGATCTGACGGCCGCCGAGAACGCGCAGGAGATCTTCGAAACTCTCAATGCGCGTGGAGCGGTTCTGACGGCTGCGGACCTGATCAAGAACTTCGTCTTTCAGCGGCTGCTGGAACAGGACGCAGATGTGGAGGAAGCCTACGGCAAGTACTGGGCGCAGTTCGAGACGGCGTTTGGGGAGGAGGAAGTCAACGTTGGGCGAGTACGGCACCCGCGCTCATCGGTCTTCCTCAACCACTGGCTGGTCGCGCGCACCGGCGAAGAAGTCGTCGCACGGGAGGTCTTCTCTCGCTTCAAGATCTACGCTGACTTTCGGTCGGGGCGCCCCATGCTCGATCTCCTCCAGGAGATCCATCGCGCCGCGGCCATCTATCGGGAGTTTACGGAGAAAGCCGAACAGCTCGACGGGCCGCTCGACCGCGTGGGTCTCTTCGCGTACCGCGTGAAGACCATGGAGAGCGAGGTCATCAAACCGGTGCTTCTGGCTCTCCTCGATCACAAGTCCGGTCCGTTGCCGCGGAAGGAGATCGACATCGCCTTGGACGTGCTGGAGAGCTGGCTCACCCGCCGCCTGCTGGTCCGTGCAACGGCCAAGGCGTACAACAAGATCATGGCCGAAGTCGTGTCCGTGATCCGTAATGCTCCCGCCGGCGCGGTTGGACACAGCGTCAGGGAATACTTCGCCTCCCAACGAGCGGAAACGGCCTACTGGCCCGACGACGATGAGGTGCGCAGAGAGCTCGAGTCGATGCCCGTGTACCGGAAGCTGAGCAGGGCTCGCCTCCGCATGGTGCTTGAATCGATCGAGGACCACTGGCGGGGGTGGATTTCTGGACAGATGTCCGCCGCGGGGATGCGAATCCGTCGTGCGAGTTACGCCATCGAACACCTCATGCCCCAGTCGTGGATCAAGCACTGGCCTTTGCCTGCTGGCGCTTCAGAGACAGAGCGTGACGGGAGGATCCACAAGCTCGGGAATCTGACGCTCCTCACGAAGAAGCTGAACAGCACCGTATCCAACGGACCGTGGCTGGGAGAAGGCGGAAAGGCAGCGCACCTTCAGGAAAAAGACGTCGTCCTTCTCAACAGCAGGCTGCTGAAGACCTACGCCTCGAAGCAGTGGGACGAGCTCGGCGTCGACAATCGGACAACGCAGGCAATTAACACCATCCTGGCAGTCTGGCCCGTTCCTCCCGGCCACAAGGTGAGCATCAATCGCGAACAGGCCAGCAGTTCCGTCACCGTCGAGATCAGTGACCTGATCGGCGCCGGCTACCTGGCGGCCGGCCAGACGCTGTACTCCCGTCCTGGAAAGTACGGCGGTCGCACCGCGCGGATACTCTCCGACGGACGCATCGAGGTGGATGGTCAGATCTTCGACAGCCCTTCCCGGGCCGGAATCTTCATTCGCAAGACTAACACAGATGGCTGGAACTTTTGGCGTCTCGAAGCGCACGGACGGCGGCCGTTGAAGGAGGTGCGGGCCGAGTACCTGACAGTAGTCTCTCCCGAAGAGGTGGTAGATGAAGATGAAGTGGAGTAGGAGTCGATGATCACCGGTGACATCAGAAATCAGATCGACCGCATCTGGGACTCCTTCTGGGCCGGCGGCATCGCGAACCCACTAGAGGTGATCGAACAGATCACCTACCTGCTTTTCATCCGCCGGCTCGACGATCTGCACACCCTCGAGGAGAACAAGTCCGCTCGGCTCAAGAAGCCGCTGGAGCGTCGGATCTTCCCAGACGGTCGCGATGCCAAGGGGCGTCCTTACGAGGACTTCCGCTGGTCACGCTTCAAGCACTTCGCGGCGGCCGAGATGTTCGCCGTCGTCGGCGAGCACGTCTTTCCATACCTGCGCGCCGACCTCGCGCGCCAGCTCGGGAACGGCGATTCAACCTACGCGCACCACATGAAGGACGCGCGCTTCACCATCCCCACGCCAGCGCTGCTGGCCAAGGTGGTGGACATGCTCGACCGGGTCCCCATGGAGGACCGCGATACCAAGGGCGACGTCTACGAGTACATGCTCGGCAAGATCGCCACCGCTGGGCAGAACGGTCAGTTCCGCACGCCGCGGCATATCATCCGGCTCATGGTCGAGCTTACCGCGCCGCAGCCTAACGACCTGATCTGCGATCCGGCTTGCGGCACGGCAGGCTTCCTGGTGGGGGCGGGTGAGTACCTGCGGAAGCGCCACCCCACCCTGCTGCATGATGCGACGCTTCGAGAGCACTTCCATCACCGGATGTTCCACGGCTTCGACTTCGACAACACCATGCTGCGCATCGGTAGCATGAACATGCTGCTGCACGGCGTGGAGAGGCCAGACATCCGCTACCGCGACTCGCTGGCGCAGGACCACGCAGGCGAGGAAGAGAAATACACGCTGGTGCTGGCGAACCCACCCTTCGCCGGCAGCCTCGATTACGAGAACACCGCCAAGGACCTACTGCAGATCGTCAAAACCAAGAAGACCGAGCTGCTCTTCCTCGCGCTCTTCCTGCGCCTTCTCAAGCCGGGCGGGCGTGCGGCGGTGATCGTGCCCGACGGGGTGCTCTTCGGCTCGAGCAACGCACACAGGCAGCTGCGCCGCATTCTTGTAGAGGACCAGAAGCTCGACGCCGTGGTGTCGCTGCCAGGTGGCACGTTCAAACCCTACGCCGGCGTCTCCACGGCGATCCTCGTCTTCACCAAGACCAATTCCGGTGGTACCGACTTCGTGTGGTTCTACGACGTCGACGCCGATGGCTGGAGCTTGGACGACAAGCGCATGCCGTTACTGCCCGAAGACAAGCTGGGCCCTGTACCGAAGACGGCGCTTGCGACGGATGAGCACGAGAAGAACAACCTGCCTGACGTGCTCGCCCGCTGGGCAGCGCGCGTCGGCGCCGAGTGCGAGCGACCGCGCACCGCTCAGAGCTTTTGCGTGCCCAAGGCCGAGATCGCCGCGCAGAGCTACGACCTCTCACTCAACCGCTACAAGGAAGTGGTGCACGAAGCCGTCGAGCATCGACCGCCGAAGGAGATCCTCGCCGAGCTCACGAAGCTGGAGGAGGAGATCCAGCGCGGGATGAAGGAGTTGGAAGGGATGCTAGGGTGATGCAGACCCATCGTCTCGACGCCGTTGTGGACATCACCATGGGCCAAGCGCCGGAGGGTGAGTCCTACAACCTCGACGGCGAAGGGCTACCACTCATCGCGGGCGCAGGAGACTTCGGCGAGCTACATCCTGACCCAAAGAAATTCACCACTGCACCCGGGAAGACATGCCAACCGGGCGACATCATTCTCGGAATCCGAGCGACTATTGGCGAGAAGGTGCTAGCCGACGGAACCTATTGCCTTGGTCGAGGTGTCGCAGGCCTTCGTGCCCAGTCGGGTCTTAACGAACGCTACCTCTGGCATTGGCTCAGTCACGTAACGCCGACGTTGGAGGCCAAGGCGAAGGGCGCGACTTTCAAGCAAGTGAACCGCGAGGATATTGGCGAGCTGCGCATCATGCTTCCGCCTCTGCCCGCGCAGCGCTTGATTGCGGAGATCCTGGACAAGGCCGACGCAATGCGCGCGAAACGTCGCGTCGCCCTCACCCAGCTCGACACCCTCACACAATCGATCTTCCTCCACATGTTCGGTGACCCTGCGTCGAACCCCAAGGCGTGGCCAACCATAGCAATGAAGCAGGCGTTGACTATCCCACTTCGCAACGGCCTCTCTCCGTCGAAGTCAGGAAGAGTTTCAGCAAAGGTGCTCACACTGTCGGCAATTACCGGACGTTCATTTGACGATGCCGCCTGCAAAATGAGCACCTTCCACTCACCACCACCGTCGGATCAGTCCGTAAACGGGAGCGATTTTCTTATTTGCCGCGGCAACGGCAACATCCGCCTAGTTGGAAGGGGCCAGTTCCCGAATCGCACGATGCCGGACGTGACCTTTCCGGACACGATGATCGCCGCACGGGTGTCTGATCAACTGGTCCAGCCATCGTTTCTCCAACTCGTTTGGAATAGCAATGCTGTTCGCCAGCAGATCGAATCACTGGCGCGAACTACGAATGGCACCTTCAAAGTGAACCAGACCATGCTGGAGGGCGTCACGTTCATGTGCCCTCCGTTGTCCCTTCAGCGCGAGTTCTCCAAAAAGGCGTCAGCGGTCGCCCACACGAAAGTGACGGAAACAGAATCAGCTGGAAAGTTGGAGGCCCTCTTTGCTGTCCTTCAGGACAGAGCCTTCCGCGGCGAACTGTGAGATGAGCCAGTTCACCTTTCTCGAGCGCGAGTGGGCCGCAGTCTTTGAGGCTGCATCGAAGGCCGAAGCAGCCGTCCACGCCGATCCGCGGACGGCCTGCTTCTACGCCCGGCGCGCACTGGAGCTGGCGGTGAGTTGGGCTTTCAAGCACGACGCCGCACTCAGGCTCCCGTATCAGGACAACTTGTCTGCGCTAATTCACGAGCCGAGCTTCAAGCAGGCCGCCGGTGAAGCGGTGTTCAGCAAGACGCGGGTGATCAACACCCTCGGCAACCGGGCGGTGCACAGCCACCCTCCCGTGCCGGAGTCGGATGCGCTGGCGGCGGTGCGCGAGCTGTTCCACGTCGCCTACTGGTTCGCGCGTACCTACGCGCGTTCAGAGCGCCCACATCCAAACCTCGCCTTCGACCCCGCCGCACTGCCGCGACCAACGCGAGCGACGGCGAAGACCGCGGAGCAGTTGCAGGCGCTGGAAGCACGACTGCGCGAGAAGGACGAGAACCTCGCGGCGCTGCTCGCCGACAAGACCGCCCTTGACGAAGAGCTGAAGCGCCTGCGCGCCGAGGTCGCCAGGGCGAAGCGGGCAGCCGCTGCGCAACCCGACACGCACGACTACTCTGAAGCCGAGACCCGCGACTACTTCATCGACCTGCTGCTCAAGGAGGCCGGTTGGGCACTCGACCAGACGAACGACCGTGAGTTCGAAGTCGCGCGTATGCCTAACCAGAGGGAGACAGGCTTCGTCGACTACGTGCTCTGGGGCGACGACGCCAGGCCGCTCGGCCTGGTGGAAGCCAAGCGCACGCGACGCGATCCGCGCGCCGGACAGCAGCAAGCGAAGCTCTACGCGGACTGCCTGGAACGGCAGTTCGGCCGGCGCCCGGCGATCTTCTACTCCAACGGCTACGAACACTGGCTCTGGGACGACGACCGCTACCCGCCGCGCCGGGTGCAAGGCTTCTACAAGAAGGCGGAGCTGGAGCTCCTACTCCAGCGACGCGAGACGCGCCGCTCGCTCGCGCAGGAGACGATCAGTCCGACCATCGTCGAGCGTCACTACCAGACGCGCGCCATTCGCCGCATAGCCGAGGCGTTCGAGCGCGACCACGATCGCAAGGCGCTGCTCGTGATGGCCACCGGCGCCGGTAAGACGCGCACAGTGATCGCGCTCTGCGATCTGCTCATGCGCTGCAACTGGGCCAAGCGCGTGCTATTCCTCGCCGATCGCGTGGCGCTCGTCAACCAGGCGGTGAACGCCTTCAAGCGCCACCTGCCCGATGCTCCTCCGGTGAACCTGATCACCGACAAAGGGACCGATGGTCGCGTCTTCGTCTCCACGTATCCGACGATGATGGGCCTCATCGACGAGTCGGCAGACGGGCAGCGGCGCTTCGGCGCCGGGCACTTCGATCTCGTGATAATAGACGAGGCGCACCGTTCAGTATTCCAGAAGTACCGCGCCATCTTCGACTACTTCGACTCCCTCCTCGTAGGTCTCACCGCAACGCCCAAGGATGAGGTGGACCGCAATACCTACGGTCTGTTCGATCTAGAGGACGGCGTGCCGACCGACGCCTACGGGCTCGAAGAGGCCGTGCGCGACGGCTTCTTGGTGCCTCCGCAGGCCGTCTCAGTGCCGCTCAGGTTCCAGCGAGAAGGGATTAAGTACGACGATTTGTCCGAGGAAGACAAGGATCAGTGGGACGCGCTGGAGTGGGACGACGAGGGCAACGTTCCCGATCGGGTCGAAGCCGAAGCCGTCAACCGGTGGCTCTTCAACAAGGACACCGTGGACAAGGTGCTGGAGCAGCTGATGACGCGCGGCCAGAAGGTCGCGGGCGGCGACCGTCTGGGCAAAACGATCCTCTTCGCCAAGAACCAGCAGCACGCCGAGTTCATCGCCGAGCGCTTCGACGCCAACGACCCGCACCTGAGAGGCGCGTTCGCGCGAGTGATCACCTTCAAGACCGAGTACGCACAGACTCTAATCGACGACTTCTCGAACAAGGACAAGGCGCCGCATATCGCAATTTCGGTGGACATGCTCGACACGGGAATCGATGTCCCGGAGGTGGTGAATCTCGTCTTCTTCAAGTTGGTGCGGTCGAAGACGAAGTTCTGGCAGATGCTCGGCCGCGGTACGCGACTCTCGCCGGATCTCTTCGGGCCGGGACAGCATAAGGAGTTCTTCTACGTCTTCGACTACTGCCAGAATCTCGAGTATTTCAGCCAGGACGTTCCGAGCACCGAGGGCTACGTCGCGGAATCGCTCGCCAAGCGCCTGTTCGATGCGCGACTGGAGCTGATAGCCGCCATGGACGACAGGGCCCGTAGCTCGAGCGCGGGCGCCGTTAGACTCGATTTCCCGATCTACGGCGATCCGAAAACCGATGGCGAGGTGCGCCGAGCAGTCGCGGAACTACTACAGCGCGAAGTCGCAGCCATGAGGCTCGACAACTTCATCGTGAGACCGCACCGTCGCCTCGTCGAGAAGTACTCCAGACCTGAGGCCTGGGCTGCTCTGGCGACTACGGCCCTCGCCGAACTCTCCCATGAACTCGCCGGGCTCCCCACGGAACTCGATCCAGAGAACGAAGAGGCGAAGCGTTTCGATCTACTCGCCTTGAAGCTGCAGCTTGGCCTCCTGCACGCCGACCCAGCGTACGAGCGGCTGCGCGATCGGGTCAGGGAAATCGCGGGGCTCCTGGCCGAAAAGGATGCTATTCCGATGGTCCGCGCGCAGATGCCACTCATCCAGGACGTGCAGAGCGACGAATGGTGGCAGGATGTCACGGTGCCGATGCTCGAGAGCATGCGTCGTCGCCTGCGCGGACTGGTGCAGCTCATCGACAAGCGCCAGCGCAAGCCCGTGTACACCGACCTCGAAGACTCAATGGGCGCAGAGACCGATTTCACCGTCCCCGGCTTCGCCGCTGGCACCAATCAAGCGAGGTTCATTGCCAAGGCGCGAGCGTTTCTTCGCCAACAACTCAACCATGTCGCGGTCGCCAAGCTGAGGACAAACCGGCCGCTCACGCCTTCGGATCTCGGTGAACTGGAGCGCCTGCTTGGGGAAAGTGGCGCGGGCAAGCCAGAGGACATTCGCATGGCCGCGGAGAATGCTCGAGGCCTCGGGCTTCTTGTCCGTTCCCTCGTCGGCATGGACAGGACGGCGGCCAAGGAGGCGCTGGGAAGGTTCACGAATGGAAAGACATTGACCGCGAACCAGCTCGAGTTCGTGAGCCTCATCGTCGACCACCTGACCGAGCACGGCGTGGTGGAGGCGGCGCGGCTCTATGAATCGCCGTTCACGGATCTCACGCCCCACGGGCCTGATGCGCTCTTCAAGGCGGCCGAGGTAGATGAACTACTCCAGGCGCTGCAGGCGGTGCGGGCGACGGCGGTTGCAGCATGAACCACCTCGCAAGGGTGCATAACGCCAGTGTACGGCGATGCAGACCGCGACGACCGCGCCGGAAGCCCGCTCGGGCCTCGACCCGTGGACCGCGGAGACCGGGACGTATGTCCGCGTGGGCTCCACCAACCGCCGTGCCGATGCCGACATGATCCAGGAGCTTCGGCGTGTGGTGCGCGGCGAGAGTTTCGACGAGCAACCGATGCCGGACCTCGACCCGGAAGCCATCGACTTCCGAGCCGCTTCCGAGTCGTTCGCGCCGGTTCGCAAGCTCGCCAGGAACGACCTCACGACATTGCGACTGCTCACGCACCACCAAAGCCGCCGAGTGCCAACCGTTGGAGGAATGCTCCTCTTCGGCTTGGACCGCGCGGCGCACTTTCCAGATGCCTGGATCCAGGCGGGACGCTTCGCGGGTGTCGACAAGCCGCGCATCGCGGACCACGCCGAGCTGCGCGAGCTTCCGGTGCCCGCCATCGAACACGCGATTCAGTTTATCGAGAAGCACTCCACCCACGGGGCGGAGATCGGGCGCGTCCGCCGCAAGGAGCGCTGGAACCTCCCGCCCCTCGCCGTGCGGGAAGCGCTAATCAACGCCGTCGCGCACGCCGACTACACGCAACGCGGTGCACCGATCCGCGTATCCCTGTTCGATGACCGGATCGAGATCGAGAACCCGGGGTTGCTCCCCTTCGGCCTCACGGTCGAAGACATCGAGCACGGCGTGTCGAAGCTGCGCAATCGCGTCATCGGCCGCGTCTTCCACGCACTCGGCCTGGTCAAGCAATGGGGGAGCGGTATCCAGCGGATGATTGCCGCGTGTCGCGACGCGGGGTTGGCTCCCCCGCGCTTCGAAGAGATCGCCACGCGCTTCCGCGTGACAATCCATACCGAACGCGTGTCCCGCCCATCAGTCGAAAAAACCGACCAGACGATCCTGGACGCACTCTCGAACGGCGAGGGCCGATTGACGAGCGAGATCGCCGCTCTCATTGGCCTCACGCCGCGCGCCACGCGCACGCGACTCGCCCGGCTAGTCGAGAGCGGCCTCCTGCGCGAAGTTGGCACCGGGCCGCAGGATCCGAAACGGCGTTACTTCCGCGTGCAGTGAGAACCCGCAACGATGGCACCCTGCCGAGCGGCCCACCGCCTGCCGGTTAGCGCGTCATGACCGCGCCGGAAGCCCGCTCGGGCCTCGACCCGTGGACCCGCGCCGACCTCCCCGCCCCGCCGGTGCCGAAGGGGCTCTCCTGGATCGGTGTCGTCGGCCCCGGCGTCATCGTCCTCGGGCTCTCGATCGGGAGCGGCGAGTTTCTCCTCGGGCCCACCGCGTTCGTCCGACACGGACTGACGCTCCTCTGGGTGACGACCGTCGCCGTCTTTCTGCAAACCGTGTTCAACATGGAAGCCGTACGCTATACGCTCGCCACCGGCGAGCCCGCGTTCACCGGCTTCATGCGGACGCGACCCGGCTCGACCTTCTGGGCATGGGTGTACTCGATTCTCTACTTCCTCCAATCCGGCTGGCCGGCGTGGGCCGGCACCGCCGCGGGCGCGATCTTTTATCTCTTCGCCGGCCGGCTCGCTGCGCCCGAGGATCGTGACGCCGTCTACCTCATCGGCGTCGGCGCCTTCCTCCTGACGATCTGCATCCTGCTCGTGGGCCGCCGCATCGAGCGCACCCTCGAGCTCCTCAACTGGGTCATGATCGTCTTCATCCTCGGCGGATTCTTCGCGCTCGCACTGCTCTTCGTTCCGGGGCACACCTGGCTCGCCGCCGGTGCGGGACTCGTCGGCTTCGACATCGACACGCGCGGCTTCGCGTTCATTCCTTCCGGCGCCGACTTCTTCCTCCTCGGAGCGTTCGCGGCATACTCGGGGGCGGGCGGCGTCAACAACCTCACCCTCGCCAACTGGGCGCGCGACAAGGGCTACGGCATGGGCCAGCTCGCGGGCTACATCCCGGCCGCCGTCGGTGGAAAGAAGGTGCACCTCGCCCACAGTGGCTTCTTCTTCGCGCCGACGGCGGAATCGATGGCGCGGTGGCGTGGATGGTGGCGTATCGTGCGCGCCGACCAGTGGGGAATCTTCTTCGCCGGCGCGCTGCTCGGGATGGTTCTTCCGGCACTGCTGTACGTCACGTTCGTCCCCGCAGGAACCGACATTCGCGGACTCGGGATTGCCGCGACGCTCGCCCAGAGCATTCGCGGCCAGGCTGGCGCATTCCTCGGCGGAGCGGTCGCGTTCCTCGGCGCGTGGATTCTGTTCAAGACCCAGCTCGACATCACCGAGGGAATGACCCGCGCCATCACCGACATGGTGTGGACCGGCAGCTCGCGGATCCGCCGGCGAGGCGGCGATGTCCGCCGCGTGTACTACGGCGTCCTCGCCGCGATCGTGCTCTGGGGGATCATCGCGCTCAGACTCGCGCAGCCGATCGTCCTCCTCCAGCTCGGCGCCAACATGGCGGGGATCGTCTTCGTCGTCAGCGCGCTCCACATTCTCTACGTGAATACCCGGCTGTTGTCGCCGGAGCTTAGGCCTCCCCTCTGGCGCCGCATCGCGCTCGTCGCGATGGCGCTCTTCTATGGAACGTTCGTGACGCTCTGGATCCGTAGTCTCGTGTGACCGCGCCCCATCGCTCCGATGCCGCCACACCGGCGACACCGTCCACTCTGCGCAACGTCGCGCAGTACGAGGACGCGGCGCGCGCACTGCTGACGCCGGCGATCTACGATTACTACGCCGGCGGCGCCGAGGACGAACTGACGCTCCGGTGGAACGAGGCGGCGTTCCGGCAGTTCGCTCTGCGCCCGCGAGTGCTCGTCGACGTAAGCCGCATCGACCCGTCGGTGGAGCTGTTAGGCGATCGACTCGCCTTCCGGTGCTGCTCGCCCCGACCGCCTTCCAGCGTCTCGCACACCCTGACGGCGAGCTCGCGACGGCGCGCGCCGCGGCGGCGGCCGGAACGGTGTTCGTCTCGAGCTCCCTGTCGACGTTCACGATCGAGGAGATCGCGGCGGCAACCCAGCGACTCTGGCTCCAGGTCTACGTTTTCCGCGATCGAGGCATCACGCGGTCGCTGGTCGAGCGCGCCGAGGCCGCCGGCTGCCGAGCGATCTCGCTGACGGTGACGGTGCCAGTCCAGGGAAACCGCGAGCGCGACGCGCTCAACCGCTTCGCGCTTCCGCCGGGGATCGAGATCGCGAACTTCGCCGGACTGCGTCAGTCGCGCTTTCCCGACGCAGATGCGTCGCGCCTGAATGCGTTCATCGACCAGGAGTTCGATCCGTCGCTCTCCTGGAAGGACATCGAGTGGCTTCGCTCGATCACGAAGCTTCCGATCGTGCTGAAAGGAATCATGGCGCCGGAGGATGGCGTGCTCGCAGTCGAGCACGGCGCCGCGGCGGTGGTCGTCTCGAACCACGGTGGACGCCAGCTCGACAGTGGCGAGCCGACGCTGTTCGCGCTGCCCCGAGTCGCGGATGCGATTAGCGGCAGAATCCCTGTGCTGATGGACGGAGGAGTGCGCCGCGGAACCGACGTCGTGAAGGCGCTGTGCCTGGGCGCCTCGGCGGTAATGATCGCACGACCCTATCTCTGGGGACTCGCTGTCGGGGGGCAGCGCGGAGTGACGGATGTGCTCGCGCTGCTGCGCGCCGAGGTGGAGCGCACACTCGCGCTGCTCGGCCGCCCGACGATCTCCGCGCTCGAGCGAAGCGCGATCGGACCGTCGCCGGACGCCTGAGCTCTCGTATCCAGCCTTAGATCCCCACGACCCCAGTGAACACCGAGTCTCGCCGCCTCCTTCAGCATTTTCTCGCCGCACTCGCCTATCGCACCCAAAAAGCGCTGCGCGGGGCGCCCGCCTCGTTTGGCGAGTTCGACGTCGGCTCGAACGTCCGGACTCCCCACGAGCTGGTCTGGCACATGACGGGCCTCATCGGCTACGCACGCACCCTGCTTCGCGGAGGCGACTTCGAGCCACCTCGCCTCGCAACCTTCGACGATGAGATCGCGCGTTTCCACGCAACGCTCAAGGGGCTCTGGGACGATTTCGCTGATGCATCGCTCACCGCCCAGATCAGCGACGCCCAGTTTCTCCAAGGGCCGTTGAGCGATGCCATGACGCATGCCGGGCAGCTGGCGATGCTCCGGCGCCTCCACGGATCCCCCGTTCCCTCCGAGAACTTCATCTACGCGGCGATCGACAGCGCGAACGTCGGCGCCGATCAGGCGGCACCGCGCTCGCCAGATCTCCACTGGTCGCCCGATCTGCCACCTCCGGCACCAGGCCCGACCGTCAAGTACACTCGACCGCTGTCGAACGAAGAGTCGTAGCTGATGGGGCGTTAGGCCGCAACGCGCCGAGTGGATCTTCGGACTGCGCTATTGGCTGACTAGCTCGTCGGGAGACCGGCCGGCGGTTATTCCTCCTTCACCAATTCCTGCAATGCCATCCACGGCCTGAACAGCTTTGGGCCGCCCTTTCCGAGCAGCTCTTTCATCTTCGCGTTCGGTGTTCCCAGCACCTCGCCCGTGACGGAGGCGGGTGCCATGATCGGCTCCATCAAATGGCTGATGTTGGAAAAGTGCTCGATCGCAGCGTCGGCGTCGCGGTAGCGCTCGAACACCACCGCCTCGCTCTCATCCTCGTTGAGGAAGATTTCGTACTGGAGCGTGCCGCTGTCCCTGGTCGTGGCTTAGACGCTTCGGCGCCGATCCCGCGATCCACGGGAAAACGGTGCGGCTCAACGGTCGCGTGTTCACGATCACCGGCGTCGCTCCACCAGGGTTCCGGGGCATCCGGCTCCTCGGATTCTGGCCGGAGATGTGGGTGCCGATCGGGATGCACGAGGTGATTCAACCCGGCTCCACCGGAATGCTGCAAGGACGCGGCGGCGGAAACCTCATGCTCGTCGGTCGCATGAAGCCCGGCCTCGACCGCTATCGCACGCAGGCAGCGGGCGAGCGATTCGCCGCGCAGCTCGCGCCCGCATATCCGGCGTCGAATGCGACGCTCTCGACACTGGCCGTCCCGGCACGATCGGTTCGAGAATCCCGGGTTCGTGAAGCCGGCCGTGCTCACGCTGTCGTCCGCGCTGGCGATCTTCGCGTCGCTCGTGACGCTCCTCGTCATCTGCGCCAACCTCGCGGCAGCCCTTGACACGGCCCGCTGGTACGCCAATATTCAACCACACGGTTGAACGATCAACGAGTTGAATATTACGGAGGAACCATGGCGGACATCATTCATCGCGTGGGGATCAAGGCTCCCCCGGCGGAGGTCTATGCGGCGCTGGCCACGGTCGACGGGGTGGCAGGTTGGTGGACGAAGGAAACAGCGGGGACGTCGAAGCCCGGTGCGACGATCGACGTCCGATTCCAGACCCCTCAGGGCAAGGAGATCGGCGGAATGACCATGGAGGTGGTCGCACTCGAGCCCAACCGGAAAGTGCACTGGCGCTTCAGGAAGGGGCCCGAGGAATGGATCGGAACAGACGCGATCTTCGACTTAACCCAGGACGGCGATTCCACCATCGTCCTCTTCGGTCACCGGAACTGGCGCGAGCCCGTGGAGTTCATGGCACATTGCAGCATGAAGTGGGCGACGTTCATGTTGAGCCTCAGAGAGCTCGTGGAAACGGGACGCGGGAGGCCTTCGCCCAATGACATCAAGATCGACAACTGGAATTAGCCGGCACGCCCGGCACGGCAATGAGAGGAAGAGGGATTGAGCCCTCGGACCGGCAAGGCCGCCGACGAGGCTCGGCTCAGCCGCGTGTTTCACGCTTTGGCCGACCCGGCTCGTCGCCAGGTCATCGCGCTACTCCGGGAGTCCGGCGAGCTGCCGGTGGGTGTGGTCGCAGAAGCGTTCTCGATGACCCTCAACGGCGTCTCCAAGCACGTCAAGGTGCTGGAGGGCGCGGGCATCGTACGTCGCCGCGTCGAAGGGCGGGTGCACTGGATCTCGGTCAACTGGAGCGCGTTGCAGGTCGCCTACGAGTTCCTGCACGCGCATCACCACTTCTGGAGCACGCGTCTCGACGCCCTCGTTGATTACGCGCGCGGCGAGGGCCGCTCCAAAAAAGGCAACTCACGATGAATGACTCAGCGCCCGCGGTCGTGATCGAGCGGCTCATCCCGGCCCCGCCGCGGGTCGTCTTCGAAGCGTGGCTGGATCGCGGCGCGCTGCAACGCTTCATGTGTGGAGGGCCGGGGGTGCGGGTCACGCGCGCCGAGTGCGATCCACGCGTGGGCGGTCAATTCCTGATCGTGATGCACGTGGAAGGACATGACGTGCCGCATCGCGGGGAATATCTCGAGATCGAGCGCTACAAGCGCATCGCGTTCACGTGGCGGTCACACCTCGCGAGCGAAGGCAGCCGCGTCACACTCACATTCGCGGAAGCTCCCCGCCGACAGACACGGCTTACGCTGGAGCACGTTGGTCTCGCCGACGCGGAGATCCGCAGCAGACACCACGGCGGCTGGAGCCACATCCTGACCGAGCTATCCGGGTTGAGCCGCGGGACGGATGAGCCGAAGCACGCCGGTCGGCAGTGAGCATCGCGATCGCCGCGAGCTCACCGCATCCGTGGCACTATCTCGTCGCGGTGCCAAGCTCCCGAGCCAAGTCCCTCATCGCCGCATCGTAATAGGGATCTGAGGCGGGCAATTGCTTGACCTCGTTTGGCTTCGGACGCCGCGTAGATCCGCGCATCAGACTGGCAACCAGCCGGAGTGCTCCCCATGCGAGCAAACCGACAACGGCAAGCTTGAGCGTTAGAAACGCGAGACCGAGCAGCCCTCCGAGGACGCCAAGCACCGTGGCGAGCGCGATGATCGATAGAGGAATTACAAGCACGAGCGCTAGCGCGACCTTTACAAGCTTCCACAACAGTCTCATCGGTCTCCTCCAAACTCAGGTCTAGTTCAACCACCGTCACACACTACGTACAGGGTACGCCTGGTGATTCAACGCGCGCCACTGCCGGCATTCCACGATGGCGACACGCACCGCGTGATCCGCACCATGGGTCTTATACGAGCCTGGTTTGATCTGCATCCGGGCCGACATCGGCAACGAGGCGCGCGTCGGGAGCATAGGGGAGGAAGTATCGCGGATACAGGAGGATGCCCTTGTCCGTGGAGCGTACGACGAGCCGCACGCCGGGTTCGAGTTTCCAATGGCGCGCGATGTAGCGCGGGATCGTCATGCTGAGCGAGCCGCCCTCCCGGCGTACCCGCACGGAGAAGCGCGCCACGAGGCGGGGGCTCTTGGGTCCCTGAGGCATGAGGGGAGCATGGCGCCGCGCCGCGAGGTGTATGTCATCTCGACCATTCGTGACACATCGGACTTTGTCCGACGTCGGCCGACACTGTACCGTCCGTCGGGCGAAAATCGGATCTAATCCGACCCCGTGAAATCGGATTTTGTCCGACATATCGGAAAGTGTGCGAAATGGGACCATCGTCGAAAGCGCGGCAGACTCGGTCGACATCGAGCTCACCGGCGGGGCGACGGCCGTCGCCGTTAGGCGATGGCTCGACAGCATCCGGGTTCCCTCCCAGCTCCCGCACCCGATCGCCCTGATGCGAGAGGAACCGCAGAAAAATTGGATACCATCGGTCCGTCGGAGGAATCGCCTCAGCGATGTGTCGCATCACCGAGAGCGTCCGAGTCGCCCCCGGCAGGATGATGGGCGCATCGAGGACTGGGATAGTGATCTGGAACGCGCCGAGAATTCGCCGCGTGATTCCCGAGAACTGCTGTACGGAGACGGTGAACACCTGCTTCGTGACGACTGTCTGCGGCAGCTCGATGGTCAGCAGTCCCGGAATGTTGACGACGCGGCCGCCAGGCACCGGAAGGAAGCTGACGTCGCCGACGAGACAGCGCAGCGTGTGCTGGTCGACGCGCTCGAATCGCGGCGGCCCCCCACGACGCGACGCCGCGCGTAGCACGTCGTCGAGACTCACGTCCGGCAGGTAGAGCGTGACCCTCGAATCGATCGGGAGATCCCGCCAGCGGAAGATCACCTCGTCAGGCGGGAACGCGCGCGCACTGCCATGAGCGTGCGCCAGTATCTCCGTGCGCTCGATCGGCTCCCATCCTGGCAACATTCCACGCGAGGGCTTCAGCTCGAAGGTGTGCTGAATCGTGTGGGTGATCGGCGAACCAGGGTTGTCGGACTCCTCGATCGCCAGATTGCGCTGCGACAGATTGTCGCTCGATCCGGGCGTCGCGCCCGCCGGGATAGGATCGGGCTCGAAGAACACCTCGGCGATGAAGCATTGGTGGCGTCCCCGGATCAGCTGCTGGATGCTCCGAAGCGAAGTTGTCGCGAAGGGACCGTCATCACCTACGGCCGGGTTGAGGGGGAAGCGGCCCGTCTCCTGGTTGAAGTCCAACCAGCATCCGAAGAAGCCCACCGATTCCGTTGCGCCCAGCGGTGCGAGTGTGCGCTTGTTCGCAGGGTCAGCCTGAGTCGTCATCGACACCGCCGTAGCGTCGACTCGTGGCTCGGCGAAGAAGGGGATGGAGATGATGTTCGTGGCCTGCCGGCCAAGTAGCGCGATCTGGTCCGCCCCCATGCCGGCGCGACGGTATGTCGTCGCTGGATCGAACTCGATCGCCGTGCCCACGGTATTGAAGAGCCGGAAGAAGACGCGGACGTCCGTCGCCGGCAGAGCGATGGCGCGATAACGCACCATGGCGACGGCGTAGTTGTACACGCGCTGGCCGGCGACCTCCTGTGAAAGCTCGAGGCCGCTCGCCGCCTGATTCGTCGAGATGGCGAAGAACGGATGTGACGGCGACACGGCGGTCGCGTTGAAATCTGTAAGGAGTTGCTTGATGAACGCGTTTCCAGCACCGCCACCGGAGCCCTGCGTTACCCCGGCACGGCTGTCGCCAGCGCGAATCTGAAACACGCGCAGATCGGTGCTCAGCCAGGTGACGGGACCGTCAAGCATGTAGGGATTTGGCTGCTTGCTGAGCGTCAGCGTCGCTGTACAGCTGTGCACCCCCACCTGCGCTGTAACATGGACCGAACGAACCTCGGTGAATCCCCCGTATGCGGTGGTGTCCGCGAAGCGAAGGGTGACGGGGAACGTCACCCGTTGCGCGACATCAGGGGGCAGCGTCGGGTCTTCGTAGAGGGGCGCGCCGACTGCATGCGTCAGCCCCGAAACCGCTCCGCCGCCCGGTCCGTCGAACTCGAAGGTGAGAGAGGGTGTTGGCGGCGGGGTCCCGATCTCGTGAGGCAGGAAACCGTCCACGAGCAGATACAGCGCGTCAGGAAATTCGGCGATCGGCGCCGCACCGAGCAAGGCCTCGACCTCGAGAATGGAGAAGGTGCTTCGGTCCGTGACCACCTGACACGACAGGCGCGCGATACGGACGAAGCGCGCCATTTGACACGGGAGCCCTGCCGAGTCGACGACCCAGAGCGTGTAGTAGCCGGGCGGCGCCACGCCGCCGTTCGGAGGCGCCGTTACTGAAATCGCATTGGCCCCCGCCACCGTGAAGTCGAGGGCGACGTACCGCTGGTCGGCGTCGAACGCATGTGTGACCGAGCCGCATCGGATGAGTGCGACCCGGCTAATGGTCGCTGCCTGCGGCGTCTGCACGTCGAAAGTCTGTCCGTACGTCACGACGAGCGGCGCATTGGTGATCGTGGGACGGGCCGCATTCGCGAACCAGCTTGGACGATGGATCTCTATTCGTTTCTCGGCGATCGCGGCGTCGCTCGGGTCACCGGTACGCGCGTCGTGGTTTGAGCCGGCGGTCCAGATGCGCCCGTCGGGAAGCAGCATTGCCACCGAGTGATAGTTGCGGATGACCGTGGCCGCGTCAGCATCCAGGCTTTGCCATGCGCCCAGCGGCACCCCGCCCCCTGCCTCATCCGTGTACGTTCGCGTCGTCCAGTTTATGCCGGGTGTGTAGATCTCGGGCTCCAGCACGCCCGCTTCGGGATTGACCGTCTGAACTCCACCGGTGACGAAGACCTCTCCGGTCGGCATCAGTACCGCGCATCCGAACTCGCGTTGGCGACCGGCCGCGTTCCCCGCGCGTGCCGCCGTCGCCTGCCAGCCACCGGTAGCCCGTACGTTGATGCGCCGTGCGGTGACGCCGTCGACGAGCAGGACTCGTTCGGCATATCCATCGCCGGGCAAGAGGGGGAGAAGCGCCGAGGTGCCGTTCCAGCCTTGATAGATCCCGTCGGAGGGCGCGGTAAACGTGATCGGCGTGAATGCCTCCGCCCCCGGATCGTAGATCCTCGTCACGCCGCCTAACGGCGTCGCGCAAAAGACCGTCCCGTCGCGCAGCAGGTGGACACGCGGGTAGAACTCGAGATCGACCGCGGTGGTAGTGAGGAGCGACCAGGCATTGGCGCCGCCCAGATACCGCTCGGGGATGTCGTTGTTGTGGCGGCTGTCGTCACGATGCGGATGCCCCGAGAACGCGATGACGTCGCCATTCGCGAGCGTCAGCAGCGTCGGATACCAGCGGCCACCCCCATCCGAATGGCCGGGTTCGGGGTTCAGGTCGGCGATGCGGCGCCACGCGCTCGCACGGGGCTCGAAGAGCCAACACCCGCGCTCCCCACCGAAGTTCAAGGAGTGCGGGTGATTCGGGTCGCCACCCGTTCCCCACTGCGCTGTCCCGCCGCCGACGAGGAGCCGGCCGTCGGCCAGGTACGCGTGCCCACTACAGAAGACGTCCGTCGCGCTACCCGCAGGGAACGTCACCGCGGCGATGCCATTCGCCGCCGGGTCGAACAATCGGGTGTTGTCGATCGCTCCGGTCGCGAGGCCGGTGGACCAGTGCTGGTCGCCGCCGAAGTAAAGAAGCCGCCCGGTTGGAAGAAGCGCCGCGTGCACGGCGAGGATCTGGGAGTCGGGCAGGATGTCCCATGGCATGGGCGACCCTCCCTGGACAGCCGTGGCCCGCGTTGCGACGGCATCGTCGCGTGTCAGATCGAGGCGGTCGCTGACGACGCGTAATGACGACAATCCCTCGGGCCACCCGCGCCCGCAATGCACAGTTTAGGACAGTACCTGCCTGGTTTGAGACGATGCCCGACCGCGCGTGGGCTCGGTGATCTGGTCGAGAGCAACCGGCGATGACGCTCGAGTCAGTCGTTAATGCGAGGCGGCGGGCGACCGCGGCGCCGACGCTCAGAGCCGCTACCCGAACTACAAGCGAGGCGTCAAACAAGGCGGGCCCGCTGGGATGCGTACCTCCAGGTACCCGATCCGGACGCGTTGGCAGCAGGATTCTCGTCGCGCCAAAGCCGTCACGAGTCCGGGACGATCCCCATGCCACCACGACCGAGCTCGCGCTGGAGCGAGTACTCACCGGCCAGGGCGGCCTGGAGGTCCAGGAACTCGGGAGATGGATGGGTCACGCAGTGAAAATATGCGGCCTGCCGTGCGGGTCGCGACGGCTGATCCACTACGATCGCTACATGGCAACTGTGCCAGCTATCTCTCGCGTCAGCTATTGAACGCTGACTAAGCGGTTAGCCCGGCAACTCGTCTGACGACTCGACGAGTGCAAGCGCTCGGCTCATACTGCTCCGGGGGGGGACGGCGCTGCGACGAGGCGGGGAAGGAGGCTAAGACCTGGGGGTTGAATGGTGCAGCCGCGGCCGGCCAACCACAAGGCGACCGACCGCTCTCTTGCCTGACGAAGGGCCAGGGCCTTAGTGTAGCCGCCGAGCGGACGGTCAGGCCTCGTGAGTTGGCGTTCGCACCGCGCGGGGCTTCATCCCCGATGCAAGGCCCAAGATCCCTTCCCTACTGCTGATGCTCCCTTCCGTCACACGCCCCGCCACCAGGCTACGCCTCGGCGTCTTCGCCATCTCGTTCATCGCAATCGCATCGTTGAGTTGTGGCGGAGACAATCCCGTCAGTCCGTTCCGCAATGTGGGAGTGGCCGAGGTCCGCGTCTTTGCTGACTCGATCATCATGGACGTGGCCGACACGCTGCTTCTTCGTGCAGAGGCCCGGGACGGCACCGGATTGCTCATGACGTCGGTTAGCCCAACCTGGACGTCCCTCGACGAATCGGTCGTGCGCGTCGATTCGCGTGGTGTGGCGACCGGAGTGTCGCGAGGGACCACGTGGCTGGTTGCGCGCGCCGCCTCGCTGACGGATACCGTCGCGGTGCGTGTGCTGCCATCCGTCATCGCGACAACGCTCGGCCAGGACACGCTGACGATCGTCACGCGAGACGCACCGTTCGAGGTATCGCTCACGTCAGTCAGCGATTCGGGGCCGCGCGATGGGCGGTATGAGGTCACCGTGGGGAATGAGGAATGGATGACCGCTTACGTCGCGCCCTCCGGACGCGCACTCGTCGTCATGGCCTTGCGTGACACGGGATCCGCGTGGGTGACGGTTCGCGAGGCGCAGGGGACGCGGGACTCCGTCCTCGTGCACATCCGGCGCCGCGCCGCGACCATGTCCATCACTGGCTCGGGTGGTGGCTACGTTGGGAGAACGGCACGCCTAACGGTCGCGGCAGCCGACGCTGGCGGCTTCGCGATCACGGAAGGCACGATCGTGTGGGAGTCGTCCGATGTCACGAAGGCCACGGTCGACACCACGGGGCTGGTGTCATTCGTGTCGCCGGGGGACGTCAGCGTCGTCGCGCGACACTCTCATGGAACCAGTACGCGCGTTCCGCTCCTCGTCGAGGACATGCCGAAGTTTGCCTTCTTCCGGGATGCCGTGATCCTTGGCGCAGGCCACCGGAGCGAGATCCAGGCGGTGTTCGCCTCCGGGCCAGGTGTCGATTCGGACATCACGCTGACCGTGCTCGACACGACCGTGGCAACTGCACCGCCGAGCACCCGTTATGGAGGCGATGGAGTGTTTCATATCGATGGTCAACGTGCCGGTACGACGCTGGTCATCGCCTCTGCACGGTTGATGCGTCCCGACACCATGATCGTACGCGTCATCCCATCGCACATCGAGATCGTGGGACGGTTCAACGCAGAAGTTCAAGCGCAGGAGCGGATGGTGGTGAATGCGACGCGCGTATTTGGCCTGGTCTTGCGTGACAGTCTCGGAAGGGCGGGGGCGCCCGTACGCTCGGGGACCGTGAACGTGTCCTCCTCGGACAGCTCCGTGATCCTCGTCAGGCCGGACCTTCGGACGCTCACCATCGCGGGTGCGGGGCCAATCATGACGGAGGTTCGCGCCGTCGCCGTGGGGCCCGCGTGGCTTCGCCTGGATGCCGGCGACTTCGGTGCCGACTCCGTCGAGATCTTTGTCGCGCCCGGTGCGAGCGTGGCCTTCCGAACCGGGACAGTGGTGATCGGCGCCGGGCAGACCAACGCCGAGCGCCCTGTGCAGTTGGCCACGACGCTCGAGCGGGAACACGAGGCTACCACGTTCACGCTCACGCAGCGTCGTCCGGACATTGCACGCATTCCCGACACGCTCGCGTTCCCAACCAACTTTCTGTATCGCGACGTGGTGATCGAGGGATTGGCGCGCGGTACCGATACGGTGATTGCGAGCGCGCCCGGATTTCTGCCAGATACGCTCGTTGTCGTCGTGACGACGCCTCGTCTGGTCGCGCCTCATACCGCGAGCGGGACGATCGCCGCCGCGCCCATTCTCCTGATGATGCTCGCAGACTCGACCGGGGTTCAACACACACCCGCGGGACTCCGTACGCTTACCGCGAGCTCATCGAACAACGGTGTCGTCACGCCGATCAACCCCGCGCGATTCCCCGAGGGATTTCGTGCTCCGTGGCCGTTCACGATGACGGTGCACGACACGGGTACGGCGGTCCTCACCTTGACTGACACCGCGGGGCTGATGACGCCGCATAACGTGATCGTGACGGTCGGCCTGGACACGACCCTCACCGCGCGTGCGAGCCGCGAGGAGCCTCCGTACACGATCGGGACGCGACAGCGCTTGCCGGAGGATTTTCTGTTCATCAGTCGGGGGGGATCCCACGCCCCCGACGCGACCGACGTGACGTTGCGCCCGAGCGATCCGGCCGTGCTGCGCGTGTCGGAAACCGTCACGCTTCCCCCAGGGGGGCAGCATCGGCTCGCTCAAGTTGTCGGTGGCGACCGCGAAGGGACGGCGACCGTGATCGCGTCGGCCCACCTGTACCGCAATGCCATGTCACCGCTGATCCGCGTCGGCCGGCCTCGCATCCGGCTTCTTGCACCCGCAACCATGGTTCGTGGCGCAACCGGGTATTTCGTCCACGCCGCTCCCCTCGATCCACTCGGGCGACAGCGGTTCGTGGACGACACGGTGCGTTTCATCCTTGAATCGCCAGATGGAGCGATCACGATTCCCCGCGAGCTCACGATTGTGGCGGGACGCGAGTGGAGCGACACGATGAACATCGTGGGGAACTTGGTGGGTCCCACCAGGCTGATCGTGCGAGACGCCCGCGCCGTCCCGACGCCCTACGCCCCGGATACGATCGATGTGCAGGTGATCTCTCCGTTCCTGACGCTCCAGGGCTTCGAGCTCGCGATGCCGCAGGTCGGCGTGCGCCAATCGCTCCCCGGGATCGTGCTCACGCGAACTCATGGTCTGAGCTCGCCGGTGACCGTGGACGTAACACACAGCAACGGCAGAACCGTGACGTCCAACGCCTTGATCATCCCGGCCGGACTGAAGAGCGTCTCGATGCCTCTTGTAGGCGCACGTCTCGGAATCGATACGATCGTTGTCACGGCTGACGGTTACGCGCCCGACACCGGTCGTGTCCTTGTCACCGAAGGACGGTTTGGCGTGTGGGGACTGCCCATCTCGATGCGCGTAGGTGATTCCGTGCGCGTCGAGATCCGGACTGGCGTGCCCACGGGAGACGTGCGGGCAGTTTCGGAAGCGATCACGGTCGATCTCGTGATGGAGAACGGCCTTACTGCCAGCAACGGCTCGCAGACACTCCGGTCCGTGACCGTACGCGCCGGATCGTGGATTAGCACATCGTTCTGGATCCGCGCATCCGAGGTCGGCACGGCACACCTCTCGGTGAGCAACCTTCACTATCGGCCGGAGCGCTTCGCGATCGAGGTACGTGCTCGTTGAGCGGTGTGCCAGGCGGCAGGACGTACGGCGGCCGGGCGCGCAAAGGCCAAAGAAACAGAACAGAGAGGGAAAGACAGCAATGCCGAGAGCACATGACATGAAGCCAAAACAACGCGAAGAGCTACTCAGAACCTTGAAAGCCCGATTCGAGAAGAACACGACACGCCATAACGGTCTTGAATGGGCCGACGTACAAGCAAAGCTGGAAGCTCATCCTGAAAGACTGCGGTCACTCAATGAAATGGAGAGAACTGGCGGTGAACCGGATGTGATCGGTCACGACAAGAAGACGGGCGAATACATTTTCTATGATTGTTCAGCCGAAAGTCCGTCTGACTCGAATGAGCCGGATGACTCCTCGACGATGCGGCCTTTTACGTCCGCTTCGCTTCCTGGCGCTGAGTGCCGCGCTCACGATGCTGGGCTGCCCGGCCGGCGAGCCGGCCGGAGCAATCACTCTGGAGTCGGCTGCGGCCGCCGCACCAGCGCCGTGGTATCGCCGTGCGCGCACGATCGACCTTAACGGGTGACGGCCAAGCCGACAGCGTCCGCGTCGAAGCGATGGGCACGCGTCCGGACAGTCTCCGTATCACTCTCGTTCTCCTCGTCAACGGGCAGGAGAAGCACCGGGAGGGTTGGATGGAGCCTCACTGACCCGGACGAAGCGCACGAGACACGAGGAGAGAACCATGGTTCGCACTGCCTTCATCGCTCCATGCTTGCTTTTCACCAGCGTCGCCCTTGCCAACGCCCAGGCGGTCGGCAATCGCGTCAAGGTGAACGGCATGCAGATGTACTACGAAGTGTCCGGCAACGGCGATCCGCTGGTCGTGCTGCACGGCGCCTATATGAACATCCCGACCATGGGGGCGATCATCCCCAGGCTCGCCAGGACCCACAAGGTCTACGCGGTCGAGCTCCAGGGCCACGGCCGCACCACGGACATCGACCGTCCCATCACCTACCCCAACCTGGCAGAGGACGTCGCGGCGTTCATGGACGCCATGGGCCTAACGAAGGCCGACGTGTTCGGCTATTCCATGGGAGCCATCGTCGGGCTACAGCTCGCCATCCGGCATCCAGCAAAAGTGAACAAGCTCGTGGCAGCTTCGGTCGCTTACGACCTCGGAGGTTGGCAGCCGGCGTTCACGGAGGTCATCCCGCAAATGACGGTGGAGATGATCCTCCAAATGCCCTTCGCCAAGGAGTATCCCAAGCTCGCGGCCAATCCCAACGGATTTCCTGAGCTCGCCAGGAAGCTGATCGCGCTCGAGAAGGAGCCCATGGCGTGGGAAGCGGACGTGAAGGCGATGAAGACTCCGGTGCTCATCATCGCCGGCGACGCCGACGTTGCGACGCTCGAACACGCGGTCGCGATGTTCCGGCTGCTCGGTGGCGGCGTGATGGGTGATATGGGGAAACCGCTTCCGGCCTCGCGCCTCGCCGTCATGCCGGCGACGGCACACACCGCCGTCATCACGCAGCCCGACTTGCTGCATGGCTTTATCGAGCCTTTCTTGAAGGGACTAACGCCGAAGGGGATGCTCGAGAATCCTTGATCCGGTTGTGTCGTCGTCGAAGCAGTCGCGCGACGCTGCGCTTGCGGTGCTGTCCCATGCAGTTTGCCGTCAGGAGGACGCCATGACACAACGCACGGACGCAGGATCGACCTATTCGTCGTACACGCAACCAGCGCCTCGCGGGTCGGACGATCGCTCCGACGACTTGTCAGGTCTGTCGGCTCGCGTGCATCGCCAGCTCATCGGCTACGTGGGTCTGGCGCTCCCGATCCTGCTCCTCGTGATCACGTGGCTTCGCCGCGATCACCCCGACCAGCCATGGAGATGGCACGGCTCGATCAGCGCCTACTACTACACCGGCGCCGTCGCCGCATTCGTGGGACTGCTCGTCGCCCTTGCCTTGTTCCTGTTCGCGTATCGCGGCTACAAGAACAAATACCAGCTCGTCGACCGGCTTGCGGCCATGATCGCCGGAGCGGCTGCGCTGGGAGTCGCGTTCTTCCCCACGAGAGCGCCTGATGGATTCGCGGCCGCCGCGTGGTGGACGGAGACCACCGGCGTGCTTCACTACGTTTCGGCCCTGGTTCTCTTTGCCATGTTCGCCGTATTCTCGCTGTGGCTCTTTCGCCTGACGGGAAGCGGCGAACAGCCTGCGGCCGACAAGCAAAACCGCAACTTCGTGTACCTCCTCTGCGGGATTGCCATCGTCGTGAGCATCGTGTGGGCAGGCGTCGCCGGGATGAGCAAAAAATCCATCCTCGTGCCCGAGTCGATCGCGTTGGTTGCCTTCGCCGTGTCCTGGCTCGTCAAGGGTCGCGTCGACAAGTCGATCGCGGACACCGCGCGCTCGATTGGCTCGAAGGTGAAGGGCAAGCCCTGACCAGGCGGCGACGCGCCCGTCGCTGGTCGACCCTCATGCGTGACATCCGCGTCGCCACGGTCCAGTTCCAGCACGCTCCGGGCGACAAGTCGTATAATCTCGGACGCGTCCGCCACTTCGTGACCGAAGCCGCGCAATCCGGGGCGGAGATCGTCGCGTTCCCGGAGATGTGCCTCACCGGCTACTGGCACACGCGCAAGCTCTCGCGAGAGGCACTCGAGGCGCTCGCCGAGCCGATCCCCGACGGCGCGTGCACGCGGGATCTCCTGCGTCTGTCTCGCGAGCACGGGGTGACCATCGGCGCGGGACTCATCGAGCGGTCGGACGATGGTCGCCTGTACAACGCGTACGTCGTGGCGATGCCGGACGGCCGGTGGGCGCTGCATCGCAAGCTGCACGAGTTCGTGAGCGAGTTTCTCTCCAACGGAGACCGGTACACAGTCTTCGACACGCCTCACGACTGTCGCGTCGGCGTGCTCACCTGCTACGACAACAACATCGTCGAGAACGCACGCGCCACAGCGCTACTCGGCGCCGAGGTCCTGCTCGCGCCGCATCAGACGGGCGGCTGCGACTCGGTGAGTCCGCGCGCGATGAAGCCGGTGGATCCCGCGATCTGGGCACGCCGCCACGAGGACCCGGAGGCGATTCGCGCCGAGCTCTGTGGGACCAAGGGCCGCGCGTGGCTGATGCGATGGCTTCCGAGCCGCGCGCACGACAACGGGATGTTCCTGCTCTTCAGCAACGGTATCGGCCCCGACGACGACGAGATTCGCACCGGCAATGCCATGGTGCTCGATCCCTATGGTGAGGTCATCGCCGAGACGTGCGAGGCGGGCGACGACATGGTCGTGGCGGATCTCGACGCGTCGCTCCTGCCCACGTCATCGGGACGCCGCTGGCTCCGCGCCCGCCGCCCCGAGCTCTACGAGTCCCTCACTCGGCCCACCGGACAGGAGCAGGACACGCGCCGCGTCCGCTTCGGCAAGTGAGATCGGTCGTCACGGGGAAACGGTCGCGAATGCGCGCACGGGAAACGTGCCGCACCCTCGCACTCTCACCGGTGGCGCAAAGAAGCGAAAGCCGCGTTCCGGCAGCTGGCCGAGCGCGCACATGTGCTCCACGATCGGGATCTCCGCGCCGAGGAGAATCGAGTGCGCCGGCCGGGTGAGATCGTCGGTGTCGTCGATGTTGAGCGAATCGATTCCCACCAGCGACGCCCCGTTGGACATGAGATACTCGGCCGCATCGCGCGTGATGAAGGGATTGCCTTCGAAGTAGCGGTCGGTGCGCCAGTGCACATCCCAGCCCGTGTGGACGAGAACCGCACGGCCGCCCACGTCCACCCTTCGGAACGCTGCGATGTCGATCGCGCGGCCCTTCGAGATATCGTGCCGAACGACGACGCCCTCGAGTCCCGCGACAGAGGCGAGTGGCACCTCCGAGAGGTCCTTCCCATCGGCGTAGCGATGATACGGGCTGTCGAGATAGGTTCCCGTGTTCGCGACCATCTCGATTTTGGCGATCTGGAACTCGGTGCCGGGAGCGTAGCGCGTTCGCGATTCCTCACGACTCAGAAAATCGCAGATCACCGGCGCGGGCAGCCCGCGATAGGTGATCATCCCGTCTTCGACCACGTGCCCGAGCTCGACGAATCGCACTCCAGTCGCTGCGCTCATGTCTCGACCTTTCGATTGGCGTATCCCCAGAATATCCGGAGCTCTCGTTATGCGCAGACGTCAACGACGAACGGTGGCAGCGCTCTGCATCTCGGCGGTCGCAATCGCCTGCTCGCGGGAGGCGCCGCCGCCGAGAGCCGATTCTAGTACTGCCGCACCCTCGGCAACAGCTACACCCGCGCCCGACTCGTTCCGCGTCGCCTTCGAGACGACTCGCGGCAACTTCGCGGTCGACGTCATCCGGGCGTGGTCGCCTCGCGGGGCCGACCGCTTCCATGAGCTGGTCACCGCCGGGTACTTCACGGACATTGCCTTCTTCCGCGTGGTTCCAGGATTCGTCGCCCAGTTCGGCATGCACGCCGATCCGACCGTGAATCGACAGTGGGCCGACCGCGTGATCCCTGATGACCCCGTGGCGCAGAGCAACGCGCGAGGGACCCTCGTCTTCGCCACGCAGGGTCCAAATACGCGGTCGAATCAGTTCTTCATCAACTTCGGCGACAACGGGCGGCTCGACGGTATGGGGTTCTCGCCGTTCGGCCGAGTCGTCGAAGGGATGAGCGTCATCGACTCGATCTACTCCGGCTACGGTGAGGCGCCTGATCAGGGGCGCATCGCGAGCCAGGGAAACGCGTACCTGAAGCGCGAGTTTCCGCGGCTCGATTACATCACGTCCGCGAGGATCGTCGCGCGGGGGTCACACGCGCTTGAGACCCCCTCGGTAGCCGACGACTCCTGTCGCGTTTGTGGCTGAGCTCCGCCGCACGATGCGCCTCCCCGACGCCACCGCGATGGTCGTCGGGATCATCATTGGCGCGTCGATCTTCGTGCAGCCGTCGGAGATCACTCGCCTCGTGCCCGACGCGGGCGGGATCGCGCTCGTCTGGGCACTCGCGGGTGTGCTCACGCTCGTCGGTGCGCTGATCTGCGCGGAGCTTTCTTCGGCCTTCCCGCGCACCGGCGGGGTGTACGTCTTCCTGCGCGACACGTTCGGCCCCGCGGTGGGATTCCTCTGGGGTTGGGCGATGTTCTGGAGCATGCACACGGGCATCATCGCCGCCATCGCCGTCGTGTTCGCGCGCTACGTCGGCTATTTCGTCCCGCTCGGAACCACCGGCATGAGGCTCGTGGCGGTGGTCGCGATCCTCGGCCTCTCGGCCTTCAATTGCCTCGGGATCCGGCACGGCAGCCGGCTTCAGACCATCGTCACCGGCGCAAAGCTGGCTGCGATCGTCCTGCTGATCATCGGCGGCCTAACGCTGGCGCGCGGCGGCGCGCCCCCCGCGAGCGCGCCCACGGACTTCGGAGCATCGAGCGTCCTGCTCGCGCTCGTCGCCGGGCTCTTTGCCTTCGGCGGCTGGCACATGGTGACGTACACGGCCGAGGAGACCGTGAACCCCGAGCGCACGATTCCCCGGTCGCTCGTGCTGGGGACACTGATCGTCACCGTCTGCTACATCGCGCTCAACGCCATCTACTTGCGGGTGCTGTCGATCGATCGCGTGACGGCGTCGACACGCATCGCGGCCGATGCGGCCGAAGCGCTCGTCGGTCCGGTGGGCGCGACGCTGGTCGCCATCCTCGTCATCCTCTCCACGTTCGGAGCCGTCAACGGCATCATCCTCGCCGGGCCGCGCGTGTACTTCTCCATGGCGAACGACGGCCTCCTCGTCAAATGGGCCGCGGCGCTGCATCCTCGCTTCGGCACGCCCGCCCGCGCGATCGTTCTCCAGGGGGTGTGGGCATGCGCACTCGTGATGACCGACAGCTACCGCGGCCTGTTCACGCGCGTGGTCTACACGGAGTGGATCTTTTTTGGCCTGCTCGCGGTCGCCGTGATACGTCTTCGGAGACGAGCCGGCTACGCGCCGCCGTTTCGGATTCCGTGGTCACCGCTGCTGCCGATTGCCTTCGCCCTGTCGTGCGCCGCCATCGTCGTCAATCAGATCATCTCCGACCCGTTCAATAGCTTCATCGGCCTGGCCGCGGTCGCCGCGGGCCTGCCCGTCTACTACTTCTGGCTCGCGCCGCGCGCGCGCCACGCACGAGGAGCGATCGTGACGTGATCGTCGACTTTCACAATCACTATTACCCTCCCGCATACCTCGAGGCCATCAAGGCCGGCGGGATGCGGGTGAAGATGGACTACGACGCGGACACGAACCCGCGTCTTCACTACCCCGGCGATTACAACACGCTCGTCCCGGGCCATCGCGATCTCGACTATCGTGAGAAAGTGCTCGACGAGCTCGGCGTCACGCGTCAGGTCCTTACGTTCACGACGCCTGGTGTGCATTACGAGGAGCCTGCGACGGCCGTCCGTCTCGCGCGAATCGTCAACGACGCGTTCGCGACCGAAGTCTCCCGACGAACGCACTTCACGGCGCTCGCGACGCTGCCGCTCAACGACCCGCGAGCGTCGGTCTCGGAGCTCGAGCGCGCGGTACGCGAGCTCGGGCTCCGAGGCGCCATGGTCTTCAGCAACGTCAACGGCACCGGTCTCGACGAACCGGCTTACATGCCGCTCTGGGACAAAGCGAACGAGCTTGGCGCCATCATCTACATTCACCCCGCGCACCCGGTGGGCGTCGAGGCGATGGAGAAGTATTGGCTCATGCCGCTCGTCGGCTTCCTGATGGACACGACCCTCGCGGCGGGAAAGCTCGTGTTCAGCGGGATCGTCGAGCGCTTCCCGCGGATCACGTGGGTCCTCACGCACATGGGGGGCGCCGTCCCCTACCTGGCCGAGCGGTGGGACCGCGGCTACGAAGCGTTCGCCGAATGCCGCGCCAACATCACGAAGAGGCCGAGCGAGTACCTGAAGGACTTTTACTACGACACGGTCAACTTCGACACTGCGGCACAGAGACTGGCGATCGAGTTCGCCGGTGTGGACCACATCCTGGCCGGGAGCGACTACCCGCACCAGATCGGCAGCATCCCGAAGATGTTATCGAGCATCCGAGGCCTCACATTGACTGACGCCGAGCGGATGAAGATCCTCGGCGGCAACGCTGCGCGACTGCTCGGATAGCTCTCCGTGCTCGCGGCAAGGCGATTGGCGACGGGCCAGAGATTCGCCCGGCCAACACCGTCATGCAAGTCACCCGCTTCATCAATCCGGAGTGGCTGGTCGAGATCGAGGCCGACGCCGTGATCTCCGAGCCCTGAACCGTGTGGGCGGTCTCGTCGCATGGGTACGCCCATAGGACGACCCACGGACCCCGCACCGCAGACTCCTCCCACGAGCGCGCCGGCATGAACACCACCATGGAGATTGATCGGGCTAATTGCTGAACCAGTACGCCACCTTCACCAGAAACGTGTTCTCCGGGTGGAGCTCGAAGAGCCGGCGATAATCCCGCATCCACGATTGACGGAACGTGTCGTTCGGGCCGGGCCCCTGACGGCCGTGCTGCCAGACGAGGAAGAGCGTTGAGCCGGGCAGGTACTCCCACCGCAACACGCTGTTGGTGATGAGCTCGGTGACCTTGAACTGCGTGGGCTCCGACGGAGGAGGTGTGTACGCCACGAAGCGTGCGTCGTAATCGGCGGCGTTAGGCGTCCCACTGACCTCTCGAAAATCCGAGTAGACGCCGGTTGCGACGAACGGCTGCCCGTAGAGCTCGAGCGTCAGATTGGGCGTCATCGTGTAATTCGCGCGGATGCGCATCGACGTGGTGCGCTGGTCGAGATGGGCAAACGAGTAGTGCGTCACGCCGCCATCGTCGGTGAAGTTGCCGAACCACTGCGTGTTGTCGTGGTCGCGTCCGAATCCCGCGCCAACGGTGAGCTGAAGCTGCGATGCCACCCGGAGCGTGACGTACGGTTCCAGGAATGAGCCGTCGGTCTTTCCCTCGTCGGTGTACGACAGGTTCACCCAGAAGCCGCCCGAGACCGTTTTGCGGCGATCGGTATTGAAGCCGCCCCACGGGTAGAATCCACGCGATCCGCGCAGCGGCGGGCCCCCACGCGTGCAGTTTCGGTCGCAATAGCTCTCGGTGAGCCGGTTCATCGTGGCGCCGAGGTGAACGTCCCAGTTGTTGTTCAGCCCCATGTGGCCGTTGAAGTTCAGCGCGTTCTCGAGGCGCAGGCCCGACGTATTCCACGTCTCCCAGTGGTTGCCGTTGATCTGCGCCCACCGGTAGATGCCTCTCGCTTCCCGGAACGACAACGCCGCCCACGTGCTCCAGTCCATCACGTCCGCACGGCGGAGGAAGCCGAGGTCGTTCACCTCGAATCCTGGCGACTGGCGGACGATGCTCGTCTCGAAGCGGGTGATGCCGCCGCTGTACTTCCCGACCTTGAGCTGGGCAGCGTAGCCGGACAGCGATTCGCGCGTGGGATCGACGTACGGATCATCGCCGGGCTGCTGATAGTAATGCACCGAGCTCTGCTGCGTCCGCAGGATTGCCGCCGACGAGCCCGAGACATGCGAAGCGGCGAACCGACCTGCCACCTCGTACCGGCGGTTCGAGAAGCGGTTTCGGAACGTCACGCCACCGCTGTATGCCGCCCGATGCATGAAGGGAATGGTCCATTGATCGAGCGACCGGTTCACCGCCGTCGCAATGAATCCGATGTCCGCGTCGCCGCCGCGGAAATCCTGGAGGGCGCGCACGACGGCGTAGTTCGTCAGTGGCTCGACCGTGCGGCGGTCGGTGCCGGTGACTTCGCGCGTGACTGCGTCCAGCACACCAAAGGCGAGGCCGCTCTTCGTGCGACCGGTGAGCTTCGTCGCGGCGGCAATCGCGGTCGCGCTCGGCGTGCCCTCGTCCCCATACTCGTTGCGCAGCGCAGGGGAGCGGCCGATGCGGCGTGAGTAGAAAAGCCCCTCGTTCGTGTTGCAATCGACCACGATGTAGCAGTTGAGCTCGAAGCGATACAACCCCGTTCCCTCGACGAAGAATGGGCGGCGCTCGTAGAGGAAGGTCTCGAACGCGGTGAGGTTCACGACCGATGGATCGGACTCGACCTGCCCGAAGTCCGGATTGATGGTCGCGTCGAGCGTGACGTTCGGCGTGATGCCGATCTTGAGGTCACCACCGGCCGTCAGCTCCTGCTGGCGGTCGTAGTCCGCGTTCGACCTGGTGCGTTGCACATTTTTCGTGACGACGTATGGCGTGGCCTCGAGGCGACGCGCCGTCGTGAGCCCCGACATCCCGTCCAGCCGGCCGAGCTGCGAAGAGAGGCCGCTGCGCTGCGGGTGGTAGAGCGGCCAGCTCGAGCGCTCGCGGTAGCGCTCGATCTCGCGCCAGACGCCGAAGCCGAACGCGCTCGTTCCCGCCGTGTACCGGAGCTGCGAGAGCGGGATCCGGAACTCGGCCGTCCAGCCCAGCGAATCGATGCGGGTGGCGACATCCCAAACGCCGTTCCAGGATTCATCTTCGTTGCCGTCGTTGCTCATCGAGTAGTCGCGCTTCACGCCGTCCGGGTTGACGGCGAACTCGAAGCCGCTGCGCCGGTCGTTATAGGAGTCGATCAAGAGCTTGACCTGATCGGACGGCCCCCGGACGTCGCGCCGCGACAGCGCCCTCATGATGCTGTCGGGGTGGGGGTCGAACATCCGGACGAAGACGTAGAGATTCCTCTCGTCGTACGCGGCGCGGAATTCGGTGCGGAACGACGGGTCGATGTCGACCTTGGGCTCGAACTGTCGGAACTCGGCGTACTTCGGGGCCTGCCGCCAGACGGCATCGTTGTCCAGCCCGTCGATTTGCGGCGGGGCCGCGGCGCGCACGGCGGTCGCGGACAGGGTGGTCTGCGCGGTCGGCGGCTGGCCTTGCTGGGCTACCGAGAGAGAGGCGGCGATGATCGCGGCAACGGCGCTGTACATTGTCAGTCCTGTGTTCGGCCATGACTTGGACACCTGGTTGGCCGTAATAGGTTTGAACCCGTCGTTACTGCCACAACTGGAGAGCCCGATGCAGTGGGTGAGACATCCAGCAGTAGCCTTCGTGCGCTGTGCCGTCATCACCGCCTCGTTCTTCCTCCTCGGAGCATGCGCCTCGCCGCGAGGTCGAGCGCCCGGCACGACGGTCGCGCGGCTCGACGGCACGACGGTCGACACGAGCGTTCTGACGCGCCGCATCGACTCGGTCGCTCGCGCGGCGCGCGTCCACGGCCTGACCGTCACCGTGTTCGCCGACGCGCGCTCCGTGTACTCGCGCGCGTTTGGCGCCGCCGACAAGGACAACGCCCCGCGCGCGCCGAGCACGCTCGAGTGGGAGAACTACGTCCCGTTCGATCGAGCGGAGGCGCGCGTGGATTCCGCGCTCATCGGTCGGATCCTGCTCGCCGAGGACCGGCGCGATTCCGCGGACGCTGCACTGGAAGCGGGCGCTCGGCACAGTGATGAGCGAGTACGCCTCCTGGCGCACAGGGCACGTGGGCGTATCCGCGATCCGCGGTTCGCCTCGCGTGATTCCTTCCCGACCCCGCGCGCGCCGGTCACGTGGCCCGAGCCAGCGTGGCGACTCCGGTATCGCGCACTGACCGCGAGCAGCGAATGCGACGCCCTTCGCGCAGCGCTCGCCGATACCGCCCGCCCCGTTCGGCTTCGCGCCGCCGACCTGGTCACGCCGCGGTGCGCGAGGGATGACTCGCTCGTGTCGGTCCTGCGCGGATGGGCCGACGCGGTACAGGCGGACGCATCATGGCACGCCGGGGCGCACGGCGTCGTCGCCCTCGCGCGCGTGCGCCCGAACGAGGCGCGACCGCGCTTACGCAAACGCGCTACGCACAAGCAATGGCAGCTGCGCGCATACGCCGCGCGCGCGGCCGCAGTCGTGTCCGACACGGCGACACTCCGCACGCTCGCGCGCGACGCGAACGACAACGTCAAGGAAGTCGCCATCGAGTCGTTGTCGAAGCTGACTGGTCACACCGATGACGGGATCTTCCTCGCCGCGCTGAGCGCCGAAGGTGCGCAGGCCGTGCGAGCTGCCGCGATCGCGCTCGAGGGCTCGCCGCGCAGCGACGTCCCCGCGGCCGCCAACGCGACCTTCGAGCGCTGGGTCGCCCGCGCGAACGCCTCCGAGCGCGACGTGCGCATCGCGCTGCTCGAAGCCGCTGGCCGACCCGCAAGCGACGACCGTCCGCCACCCACTCGCGTCGAGCTTCCGCCCCACGCCGTCGCGCTCGCGCTCGGGGCCGACATGCGGCTGCGTGTCACGATGTCGCCGTCGAGCGGCGGGGGCGCGTTCGTCGTGCGGCTGCGCGGCGACGTCGCACCGATGATGGCCGCGCGCATTCTCGCCCTCGCGCGCACCGGCTACTATGACGGCCTCAGCTGGCACCGCGTCGAGCACGACTTCGTTATTCAGGGAGGGAGCCCGGGCGCCAACGAGTACGTCGGGCTGGCGCAGTACCTCCGCGACGAGCTCGGCACGGTGCCTCACGTGCGCGGCACCGTTGGCATGAGCACCCGCGGGCACGACACCGGCGACGCGCAATGGTTCATCAACCTCAAGGACAACCTGCGCCTCAATCGCGACTACACGGTGTTCGCCGAGGTCGTAGAGGGCATCGGCGTCGTGGATGGAATCCGCGAGGGCGATACCATCGCGAACGTGACGGCTCTTGCACCCTAGCGAGGAGGTCGCGGTGTCGGAGCGAGTCATGAGATGACCGACAGGATCGGGGTGCTGGTGCGAACCGCTTCCGGCCCGGGCGTCCTGCACGAGCTGACGGGCGTCATCGCGAAGCATCGCGGGGATATCGCGTCGGTCGAGATCTCCCCTCACCGCACCAGCGAAACCTCCGTTTACTTCGAGATCGAGTTTCCGGGCGCGCCGGAGCCTGCGCTCGACGAGCTTCGCGCACTCCCGACCGTCCATGATCTAGCGCGCGTCGCGACTCTTCAGACGATCTATGGCAAGCGTGTCATCATCATCGGCGGCGGCGCGCAGGTGGGACAGGTCGCCATCGGCGCGATATCCGAGGCCGACCGCCATAACATTCGCGGCGAGCGGATTTCGGTCGACACCATTCCGCTCGTCGGCGAGAAGCCGCTGGCCGATGCGGTCCGCGCCGTTGCCCGCCTGCCGCGTGCAGCGGCACTCGTGCTCGCCGGGTCGCTCATGGGCGGAGACATCGAACAGGCCGTGCGCGAAGTGCGGGGGCAGGGGCTCCTCGTCGTGTGCCTGAACATGGCGGGCAGCGTGCCGGATGCGGCGGACCTGGTGGTCACCGACCCCATACAAGCGGGGGTGATGACCGTCATGGCGGTCGCCGACACCGCCAGATTCTCGATCGACCGGCTGCAACGCCGCGTATTCTAGGCGATGCTGACGACTCCACCGGCGAGCCCGGCCACGGCGTACAGCTCCGAGAGCGACCGGACCTATCGGCTCGAACGGCTCGTCGGGAAGGGAGGCTTCGGCGAAGTCTACCTTGCAACGCCGATCCCACAGGGTGCGTTGCCCGTGCAGGTGTGTGTCAAGATCACCGACCGCTTTCAGGCGTGGCTGCGCGAGGCGTACTTCGCCGATCTGCTCTGGGAAGAGCCGCGCGCGCTCCGCGTCTACGACCGGTTCGTCGTCGCCGATGGTCCGCGCATGCGCTACTGCCTCGCCATGGAGTACGCCGAGCACGGGGATCTCGCGGCCTGGCTCGCGAAGAAGGGTGCGGTGCCGGAGCGTGTCGTGCGGCGTGAGATCGCCGGCGTCCTCGAGGCGCTCCATGCGGTGCATGGAGGACAGGCGCTGCACCGCGACCTCACCCCCTTCAACGTCTTCGTGTGCGAGAAGGAGATGCTGAAGCTCGGTGACTTCGGCATCGCGAGGCACCAGCTGTCGCGCCGTGGCGTCACCGCCGACGCGTTCAATCCGTTCAACGCGCCGACGGAAATCGCATGGGGGCACGTGCGGCGATGGCAGCAGCGCGACGACATCTATCAGGTGGGCCAGATCGCGGCGATGCTCTTGCGCGGCGACATCGCACGACCGATGCGCAGCCGCGACGTCCGCACCCTGCCATGCAGCGACCATTTGAAGGAGGTCATCTACCGCTGCCTTGGCGTGCGTGGGAAGCGGTACGGGGCTGCGAGCGAGCTGATCGCCGCGCTTCGGCGCCGGCCTCCGCGGCCGCGACTCGGGCGTGTCGAGAGTCTGCGTGGTAAGCACGTCTCGTTCACGGGATTTCTCGTCCGTCCGCGAACGGATGCGATCGCGGCCGCAACGCGCGCGGGTGCCATCGTCCAGTCGAAGCCGAGCCGGCTGACGGATGTGCTCGTGCGCGGGAGGCCTAACGCGCAACAGATTGCCGGACGGGACGGGGGATCGAAGCTGCTCGAGATCCGGCGGCTGGCCGCCCGCGGCCACGTGGTGAAGGTGATTGGGGAGAGCCAGTTCTGGCGGCTGGTCGAGCCGCCACGACGCGGACGTCGCCCAGGGTGAAACCCGGCGCTCGCGGCCGTCGTATGGGTACCCAATAGAAGGCAGGCACCTTCACTCTTCACCAGCGCATCATGGCCCGACCCTCGAGATTGTGGACTGTCATCGTAGGACTCTTCGTGGTCTCCAACGTCGGCGGCGCAGGCTTCGCCATCGCGATGCGAGAGCCGCGTCACGCGGTCACACACTTCGGATTGGTGCTCATTGGCTACGTCGTCTGGCGGCTCATTTCCCGTCCGGGGCGACTGGACCTCGCGAGCGCATCCGAGACCGACCGGCGCCTCGATCACCTTCAGCAGTCCGTGGATGCCATCGCGCTCGAGGTCGAGCGCATTGGCGAGGCGCAGCGGTTCGTCGCCCAGCTCGAGGCGCAGCGCGCTGAGAGGGTGGCGCGGCAGAGCCTTCCCTAGCTCCACACCCACACGCGCACGCCCGACGTGCCGCCGTTCATCGTGGGGTTCGCGATCGGGGACGCACCCCAGTCACTTCCCCGTCACGGCCTAACGAGACATCGGCCTTCCCGCGTCCCGGGGAGCATGGCCGTCGATGTCAGGCGATTGTGATGCAGGTCGCGAATCCCATGCTCACGCCGGGAAATTTCGTGGAAGCCATGACATCACGCAGGGAAGCGACTACCATCCGAGGGGAGGGTTTCTCCAGCCCTCCCCTCCAGCTTTCGTGACGTGGGTAACAGCGGACGCGTCACCCCACTGGTATCGATCCCGGACCTCAAACAGGATGTTTTCTCATGGCAATCTGGAAAGAATCTCCCCTTCCTACCAAGGAAGCGCCTCTCATGAATTCCGAGACCGCGGTGAAGCGCGAGCCTGAGTTTCCCGCAGATGTCGCACCGACCCCGGCGGCACGGCGCGCGGTCCCACGTGAGGCGAAGGAGTCCGTCATCTCGGCCGAGATCACGATCACGGGCAAGATCGACGGTGCAGGTCACGTTCGCCTCGCTGGACGCTTCGAGGGCGACGTGCACATCGAGGGGGATTTGACGGTCGACGCGGGCGCGAAGCTCACCGGCAGCGTTCGCGCGAACTCCGTCGCGATCGGTGGCGAGGTCGAGGGCAACATCGAGAGCGCGGCGAGCGTCGAGATCCTGTCGACGGGTGTGCTCAACGGCGATCTCAAGGCGGGGACGCTGACCGTCGCGGCCGGCTCGCGGATGCGCGGCCGCGTCGAGTTCGGCTGGGGGGATGAGGCGCCGTCGAAATCCTCGCTCACGCTCGCGAGCCGCCAGGCCAAGTGAGCACGCGTCGCAGGACTCCGGTTGGTGCTACGCGCACCTGTCCTCACTGCCGGGCGGTGATCCTACAGAGCACGAGCGTGTGTCCGTCGTGCCGGAAGCACCTGCGATTCGTTGCGTCTGCGGGTGGGGACGCGGTCGTCCCCACCTTCTCCCCGCTTCGGGTGGAGGGCTCGATTCGCCATCCGAATGCGGGAGAGGCGTGGGAGTACGCGGTGATGATAACGATCGCCAACGACCGGGGCGACGAGATATCGCGCCAGGTCGTGGGCGTGGGAGCCATCCCGCCCGGGGAGCAGCGCAAGTTCACGGTCGCGGTCGAGGTGTTCAAGCCGGCGGAAGTGGCCGACGCGGAGGAGAGCGCGACCCATCGGTAAGCCAGGTCGTCGCGGCCCGCCTGCTACGTAGCCTGACGTAGGGCGCGACGCCTTCTCGGTTCCTACCTTGCCCCGCATCTCGAATGCGGAGCCTCCAATGAGAGCGACAATTCTGGTCTGCACGGCGCTTCTCGCCCTCGCGCGTGCGGCGTCGCTGCGCGCCCAGGCAGACGCGGCCCGCCTGGTCGGCGCTCGCGTCCGTGTTGCCTTCACGGCCCCCGGTTCCCCTCACGGCTTTCACGTCGTTGTTGGGGATCTCGTGGCCGTGACGGATTCGACGCTGTCGATACGGCCACCCGGTAGCACAATGCACGAGACGATCTCGACGTCGAGCGTTCAGGGCTTCGAGGTGCGGACGGGAAGGGATCGAGGGCGCGGCGCGGGGTTCGGTGCGCTGATTGGCTTGGGGTCCGGCCTCATCATTGGGTACGCGCTCGGAGACGACTGCGGACCCGACGAGTTCATCTGCTTCGACCGGGATGAGACGATGCTGGGCGGCGGATTCGTCGGGGCAGCGATCGGCGGACTCATCGGGCTCGCGGTGGGACGCGGCGACCGGTGGGCAGTGCGCTCAGTGCCAGGCCGAGTGAGCGTCGTGCCGTTGAGCGGCGGCGGTGTTAGGCTTGGTGCGTCGCTGCGATTCTAGTCGCGACCCTGACGTTCACCGATACGCAGCGACGTTCGACTCGGACCGGCTCCGCGTGAGCGGCATTTCATTTTCCGACGTCCAGGTGACCGGATGTTGCAACGTCGCGTTGACCCTGCGTGGCGACCGGACGACGATGACGTTCACCGGCACGCTGCGTGGGGACTCGCTCTCCGGTGCTCTGCGCGAGGAAGCACCCGAGGGTCGATTCGCATTCGCGCGCGCCCCAACGGCTGCCGCGTCGCTCGACGAGCGCGAGATCACTCTCGGCGCGCTGATGATCTACGTGCTCCTGACACACCGACCATGACACGCACGCTCGCCATACGACGGCTGGCTGGACTCGCCCTGCTCAGCGTCGCCCGTATCCTCGCAGCCCCCCGCCTCGACCGTCCGGACCCTCAGCGGTAGCGAACTGATGCTCGAAGCGATCAGATACAATCTCGAGTCCTTTGCTGCCACCGTACGAGATGCCGGCGGCGAGATGCTCGAGTTCGCCATTGCGGGGCCGGTCGCTGAGGCAGAGGTGTCGAAGGCGGAGAAACAGCTCGGCTACACGTTCCCTCCGCGTTTCCGGCGATTCGTCACCACCCAAAGCGCGGGAATGCAGTTTTTCTGGTCGCTCGACGACGACCACATGATCGCGCTCGAGGGCGAGAGGGAGCCGATCTATGGCGGTGATTTCCATTGGTCGTTCGAGGAGCTCGTCGCGGAGAATACGACATTCCAGGCGCAGGACATCGACGACGACGAGCTCCTGTCGGAGATGGTCGGCCGTGACAAGGTCATTCTCACCACCGTCGAGAACGGCGACATGTTCGCCGTCGGAATAACGGGCGCACTCGAGGACAGCGTCCTCTACCTGAGCCACGATCTCGAGGACATCCACAACTACGTCGTGGCGGCCGACGTCGACGACCTCCTTCGCCGATATGCGCCGCTCGGATTCGCGGGCCCCGAGTTCTGGATCTGGGAGCAGTTCACGAACGGCCGCACGACGATGATCGATCCGTCGTCAGAGAACGCCAAGGAATTTCTCGCGACGCTCGGCCCGCACATCTGAATCGGGTGGGCTCCATCGAACCATCGGGCTCGGCTGCATGCGCCTGTCGACGGCGGCCGACCGCGACGACGACCGCGATATCGGACACAACGAGTGCCTGATCGCCCTTTGGTTGCTGTCCACATGACGCCGGGCTGCAAGCCGATCCGATCGAACCCCCATGGCCGAGCGGATCGGCGCGCGCTTCAAGGCCTCTGGAGAATTCTTCGCCTGACATGAACACGATTCGGAAGAGTACCGACGCGGATTTCGCGCCGATCCTGTCGATCATCAACGACGCCGCGCAGGTGTATCGCGGGGTGATCCCGGAGGACCGCTGGCACGAGCCCTACATGCCGGCACATTCCCTCGCGCGGGAGATCGCCGATGGTCTCACGTTCTGGGTCGCGGAGGAGGACGGAGTGGTGGCCGGGGTCATGGGAATCCAGGACAAGGGCGACGTCGCGCTCGTGCGTCACGCTGATGAGAAGGACCGCCTGCTCCGAACGTATTGGTCGATCCCGCCGAGACAGATCGAGACCTCCGTCATGCTCGCGAATGAGGGGTGGCCGGTGACGTCAGCTCCCGGCAACGCATTACACCGTTAGGCGACGCGCGAGGTTCGGTGACGGCCCTGGCCATGGCGGTGTTGGTCGGCCTGGCTGGTCGGGCCGACGCCCAGATCATCAGCCTGAGCATCGGGCCCATTTGATTGGACGCTCCGCTCCGCCTACATTCTCTCGCCCTTTCCAGCAGAGCGTCCCGATGACGGGTCGACGTCGCGCCGCAATCATTCCCCTGCTTGTTCTCGGCGTCGCTTGTTCGCAGGCGCATGACCGATCCGAGGCCGAAGCGAACGCGCGGATCGACTCCCTGAACGGGCGCCTCATGCGGGTGTACCGCGATCGCGATCCGGCGACATACGCCACGCTGTTCACCGACAGCGCCGTGTTCGAATGGCCAGCCTTCAACACGGTTCGAGGGCGCGCTGCCCTCGAGGCGATGGCGCGCAGCAATTGGGCGTCGCTCAACGACATGGATCTGCAACTCGCGGTCACGGCTCGACGGATCGCGACGGATCATGCCACGGAATTCGGCGCATTCGAACAGTCCTGGGGCGACTCGAGCGGCGTCCGCATGACGGAGTTCGGTCGATACGTGACCGTGCTCGCACGTCAGGGTGACGAGAGCTGGCGAATCGATCGCTTCTTCGGATTCGCGGATTCCACGCGGCCGACCGCAGCGCGTCCCTGATTCATGTCCGACCGACGGGCGCGACGACTCGATGTATTGCTTCAGGAGCACGACCGTGCCGTCGCCGAGTTTCTGACCCGCGCCGTGGCCGTCGACAGTCGAGCGTGGCTGACCCCCCGGGCCGAGGGGAAATGGACGCCGGCGCAGGAGACGCAGCACATCATCCTGTTCTACAACGAGTTTCTTCGGCAGCTGCGCGAGTCCACGCCGATGCGTCTTCGCAGCACCATGATCCGGCGGATCATCGCCCGCCTCATCGGCCTGACGTCGATTCTCTGGTTCGAGCGCATCCCGGTCGCGGTGCGTGCCCCCCGCGAGGTTCGGCCCGAGCCGATCACCACGCCGGCCACGGTGCTCCTCGCGACGCTGCGAACGCACGTCGACGACTTTCACACGCTCTTCGCCGCCACGTGGAGCTCCGAGCCGCGCCGGCGAATGTCGCACCACCTCTTCGGGAGGCTGTCACTCGATCAGGGCATTCGTCTCGCGACCGTGCACACCCGGCACCATGCCGCCTTTCTTCCCGCCCCTCGACTCTCCTGAAGTTGCGCCGGCCGCAACCTGCTGCACTTCGCCTAACGCCGCTGCCGTGGGGATGGCCGGCGCACTTCTCGACCACGGGATGGCGATCGATGAGCCGATGGGAAAGGACGCCTGGACTCCTCACTTCCGCTGCTCACATGGCTGGTGCAGCACGGTGCGTCGCCCGACATCAAGACCAGGGACGGCGTCTCGCCACGCGAGAAGGCGTCGCGCAAGCGAGACAAGCGATTCCTGGCGGCGCTTACGGCCTAACGGCGACGTCCCGGTCGGGTCCAGATGACGATGCTGCCGCACGGCTCCACGCCCAGCCCCTCACTGAATTCGGCCGGCGTGCTTGCGCCCGTGTAAATCTCGATCCCGGTGATGTTTTCCGGCGGGACCCACGAGTCGATGTCCTCGGCGTCGAGGATCCGCATGTTGTGCCCGTTCACGTACACAGCGGGCGAGCAACGCTCCGAGACGACTCCGCGCATGGAAATCTGGGCGCCGCCGAGCTCGCCGCGTTCTACTTGCACTCCCGGGACGTGGCGGAAGAGATCCGACGTGACGACCGGACGCCGGCGCGCGATGTCCTCCGGCGTGATATACCGGCCAGCTCCGGAGCGCCGGCGGTCCTCGAAGCCGCGATACTGCTGGTACACACGCGACGCCGTGACCTGCACCGTGTCGAGGATCGCGCTCAACGTCGAAAGTGTCGAGCGAATGGGCGGCGCGCCCGCCACGACGTCGACGGGCCGCACCTCAGGATAGTAGCCGACGGCGCGCACCTCGAGCATGCGCGTTCCCATCGGCGCATCCGTCAACGTCCACTCGCCTCGCTCGTTGGCGCGCGTCTCCGGCCCCTCGCGAATGCCGACGCGAGCGCCGGCGAGCGGAGCGCCTCCCAAGGCGATGACCGTTCCCGTAAGGCGGCCATCTCCGACGCGCCGGCGCGTCGACGGATGTGCCAGGCTGTCTCCTCGCTCGGCGCCTCCGGCGGTGATGACACGAACGGGTCCCAGATACAGATCGCGCCGAAGGAAACGCCCGGGCGGCACCTCGACCTCGATCAGATCCGTGCTGTCAGCACCGCGGCTCGCCACGAGGGTGATCGTCCCGGCGGTCGGCACGTTGCAGACAGCGAACCATCCGTTCTGCCCGGTCTTGGCATCGCGCCGCGGCATCCGACGCTCAACCCCACCCGCGCTGAGTGTGTACTCGGTCCACATCGTACTCACCGTGATCCCGGCGGCGGCCGCGCCCGTGCGCGCGTCGCGCACCACGCCGACGACGAACGCACCCGAGTCCGCCACGGTGCGACGACCACAGATCACGGCTCGCAGCCGCGCCGGCGACGGCGTGGCAAGATCGACGCGCATCGGCTGGCGCCCGTCCACGGTCAGCTCGCGCACCGGCGGTTCGACGCCGAGCGAGTCGAGCACGTCGTGGAAGAAGCCGAGCATGTAGCGGCCGGCCGGCACGTCATCGAGCGTGTACCGGCCGAGCGAGTCGGACATCGCCGTGCGTGACTCGCGCCTCGCCGTATCGGCGGAGACGAGCTGTACGACAGCGCCGGCCAAGGGCGCGCGGGCGATACTGTCGTGAACGACGCCGCCAACGGTAGTCTGAGCGGCAGCCAGTCGTGCGAGGAGGATGGCCGAGAGGAGGAATCCGAACCGCATGCGATCAACCAGCGGAGGTGGGAAACACCAGCAATATACCCGACAGCCGTGCGAGCGGTTCCCCCCACCGCCCGCACCGGGAGCGTTCACCCGGCGGGAGTAGACGGCGGGGGTATCGTGAAGCACTTTCGGTCCATGACGCTAGTCGGATCACCCTTCGCGCATGGGACGCTCATCGAGGCGCTGGCGTCGGAGGAACGCGACGTAGCCGACTTCTTCGGATCGCTCTCCCCGGAGGAGGTCGCGCTTCGCATCGGCGATACGTGGACCCCCGCCGAGCACCTTCACCATCTGAGTACGGCGGTCAGCGCCGTCGCGCGAGGATTCTCGATCTCGCGCTGGATGCTGCGACTGAGATTTGGCCGCGCACGCCGACCGTCGCGGTCGTTCACCGAGCTGCGCGACGACTACCGCGCTCGCCTCGGCGGCGGCGCCGGGGCCCGAGGCCCGTTCGTACCGCCGCGGGAAGAGCTCACGCCTGACGAGACCACGAGCCGCCGGGCCGAGCTGGTCGCCCGATGGCAGCGAGTGAACTCGAGGCTCGTCACCGCGCTCGGGTGCTGGAGCGACCGCGACCTCGAGGGGATTCAGCTCCCGCACCCCATCCTCGGCAAGATCACCGCGCGGGAGATGGTGTTCTTCACGATTTACCACGGGTATCACCACATAGAGGCGGCGAAGCGCCGGCTCCCTCGCTTTCTTCGGGCCGGGCCAGGTGTACGAGGGGCACATCCACAGCGATGAAGGCTGGAACTTCACCGGATACACGCGCCTGGGCTTTCCCTTCCCCTACGTAGGCCACAACGAGTCGTTAGGGTGGGTGAGCACCGACAACGCCGCGGACCAGGCTGATCTTTACCTCGAGACGTTCGATGATCCCGCGCGCCCTCTCGCGTACCGCCACGGCACAGGCTATCGGCAGGCCACCGAGTGGACCGACACGATCCTGGTGAAAACCGCCGCCGGCATCGAGCGGAGAGCATTCACGTTCCGGAAGACGCATCACGGCCCGCTCATCGGCGCGCGCGACGGCAAGCCGCTCGCCTTGCGGATGTCGAAGCTCGACGCCGACGGCCTGGGAGGCGTGGGCGGGTGCGGTGTTCGATAATTACGTCATCGCCGCCGATTCGCTTCTTCCGAGGCTGCTGCGCGACTTCCGAGCGGACGGGTTGCCTAACGCGCGGCTCGCGTCTGCCGTGGATACGTTGGCGCGGTGGAATCGGCGCAGCGATACGGCCTCGGTAGCCATGACGCTGTTCGATCGCTGGCAGGAGGCGCTGCGTCCGGGCATACCGAGGGTTGCCGCGCTCGACAGCGCCGTCATGCACCTCCAGCGCGAGTGGGGCACGTGGGCGGTTCGGTGGGACGATATCAATCGCCTCCAGCGCGCGCGCCCGATGCCTGGCCAGAAGCGGCGCTACGGCGTCGCGGGCGGATCGTACGTCAGCATCGTCGAGTTCGGTCCACAGGTGCGGCGGCTCGCGGTCCACACCATGGGTGCGAGCGGCGATCCCGCGTCGCCCCACTATTTCGACCAGGCTCCGCTGTACGCACGCGGCCAGTTCCGCCCCACTGGTTCACGCTCGAGGAGATCAAGGCGAACCTGGAGCGGGAGTACCGCCCGGGAGCCCGGTAGTACGTCGCTGGGCTGAAACCGGTCGCGGCGGTGCTCCGTATGGGAATCCAATAGGACGGCGGGCTCGGCGCACGCCGGCTATTGCGTAAGTCCAATCCGGCGCTACCGTCATATGGGAATCCAATAGGACGCCTCGATGGTCGATAAGCTCGACGTGAAACAGGGCACGCTCGCCCTCATGATTCTCAAGACCCTCGAAGTGCTTGGGCCGCTCCACGGCTACGGCGTGGCCCGCCGCATCGAGGAAACGAGCAAGCACCGCCTGACGCTCAACTACGGCACGCTCTATCCCGCCCTGGTCAAGCTCGAGCAGGAGGGGTTCATCACGGCCGAGTGGCGGCAGTCGGAGAACAATCGCCGCGCGAAGTACTACGCGCTGACAGCGGCAGGGCGCCGGCAGCTGGCGCGCGAGACCCGCGAATGGCAGGAGACCGCGGATCTGATCGCCGCCTTTCTCGCCCCGCGCCGCGAAGCGAGATGAGCCAGCTTCGCGCCGCGTTCTCGCGTCTCACTGGCCTCTTCACGCGTGATCGTGAGGACGACGATCTCCGCGATGAGCTCGAATCGCACATCGCGATGGAGACCGCCGAGTACATCCGGCGCGGGATGCACCCGGACGAGGCGCGGCGCCAGGCGCTCCTGGCCTCGGGAGGCGTCACGCAGGCAGTCGAGGCGGTACGGAATCAGCGCGGAGTGCCGTGGATCGAGGGTGTTGCCGCTGACATGCGGTACGCGTTGCGTGCGCTGCGGCACAGCCCTGCGTTCACCGCCGTCGTCGTGATCACTCTGGCCCTCGGGATGGGCGCCAACACCGCGATCTTCAGCGTCGTGCGCGGCGTGCTGCTCAAGCCGCTGCCGCACCGCGACGGCGATCGCCTCGTCTACCTGAGACAATCGATCGATGGACCGGGCGGGGCGGACATCAACTTCTCGGTTCCCGAGGTTCGCGATCTCCGCGAAGGTGCGCACTCGCTCGGTGGGCTCGCGGAGTTTTCTTCCTGGACGCTCGTGTTTCAGGATGACGACGGCGCCAAGCGCATCAACGTCGGCCTCGTCACCGGAAACTACTTCGAGGTCATGGGCCTCTCACCGATCCTCGGCAGGCTGACCCAGCCATCGGATGATGGACCCGGCGTCCCACCGGTGATAGTGCTCGCACACGACTACTGGATGGAGCGCTTCGGCGGAGATTCCAGCGTCGTTGGGAAGCAGCTGCGGCTGGACGGCAAATCCGTCACGGTCACCGGAGTGCTCCAGCCCGCGCCCTTCTTCCCCCGCCGCGTGGACGCGCTGATCAACATGGTGATCAGCGATCACCACCTGAGCGCGATGATGGTGCAGGGTCGCACGCATCGCATGACGGAGATCGTCGCTCGCCTCACCCCAGGGGCAAGCGTCGACCAGGCGAAGCGCGACGTGGGTGCTGTCTATGCGCGAATGCAGCGCGACTTCGGCGAAGCGTACGACTCCGGATCCAATCCTCGAGTCGCCGTGATCCCCTTTCAGGAAGCGCTCGGCGAGCGCGCACGGACGACACTGTGGCTGCTCATGGGCGCCGCGGCGTTCGTCATGATCATCTCGGCCGCCAACGTCGCCAACCTCACGCTCATGCGCGCCGTTCGCCGCGAGCACGAGCTTGTGGTCCGCGCGGCGCTCGGCGCCGGCGTCGGTCGGCTCCGCCGATTGCTTCTGGTGGAGAATCTCGTGCTGACGCTGATGGGCGGCCTCCTCGGCCTGATCATCGCCGTCGGCGGCGTCGGACTCCTGATCTCACTCGCGGAGCGCTATTCGTCGCGGGCGAGCGAGATCCGGCTCGACGGCGTGGTGCTCGGCTTCACCTTCGCGCTCTCGGTGGCGCTCGCGCTCGTCCTGTCGTTCGTCGCGTCACTGCCGAAGGAGGGCACGTTCGCATCGCGGATCGCCGCCGGTGCGTGGCGGATGAGCGGGTCGCTGAGAAGGCAGCGGCTCCAGCGCAGCCTCGTCGTCGCGCAGATCGCCGTGTCGGTGGTGCTGCTCGCCGGCGCCGGGCTCCTCACACGCACGATGATCCGCCTGTCGCAGGTCGACACCGGACTCCGCACCGAAGAGGTGCTCACGATGCAGGTGCCGCTCCTCACGCCGGCGCAGCTCCTGTTCGAGCCCGAGTCCGACGCGTCGGCGAAGGAGCGCTACGATAGCATGCGGCGGGAGATCGCCGCGCTTCCCGGCGTCCTTGAGGTGGCGATCGGATCGCCGCTACCACTGCGCAGCTCCGACGTACAATTCGATGTGAAGGCAGACGGTAAGACGCTCGCACCGGGCGCGCCGATGCCGCGCGCCGAGTTTCGAGTGGCGGGGCCGGAATACTTCCGTGCGGCGGGAATCCCGCTGGTCAAAGGGCGCGAGTTCACCACGACCGACGAGAAGGGGTCGGCGAAGGTCGCCATCATCAACCAGACGCTCGCCGACCGATACTTCCCGGGCGAGGATCCGCGCGGAAAGAGGATCGCATGGACTGGTGAGGTGCTGCGGTTCACGCCGATCAGCGGGGAATGGCGCACGATCGTCGGCGTCGTCGGCAATACGCGCGACGGCGGGCTGGATGCAGAGCCGCGCCCGGCGGTGTTCATGCCCTTCGCGCAGGAGCTGGCTCTCAGCGGCGGCGTCGTCATCCGCACCGAGCGGGATGCCGCCGCGCTGGTGACGCCGGCGACGCGCATCGTCCGGCGTATCGCGCCGGCGGCGCCGATCGAGAACGTCATGACGGTGGCGCAGATCAAGGATCAGAGCGTCGCGCCGCGCCGCCTGAACGCGGCGCTCATCTCTTCGTTCGGGATCCTCGCGCTCGTCATCGCCGCCGTCGGGATCGCCGGCGTGCTCGCGTTCTCGGTGAGCGCTCGCACCAACGAGATCGGCATCCGCATGAGCCTCGGTGCCGATAGTGGTCGTGTGCAGCGGATGATCCTCAAGGAAGGCGGCGTCCTGCTCGGGATCGGCCTCGCGTTAGGTGTGGTTGGCGCGTTCTTCGCCGCGCGCGTCATTCGAGGGCTCCTCTTCGGCGTTCCCCCGCACGACCCGATCACGCTCGGTGGCGTGACGGTGATGATGATGGCGATCGGGCTCGCGGCGTGCTGGATTCCGGCGCTGCTCGCGGCGCGCATCGACCCCGCGGTCACAATGCGAGCCTAGCTCTCATGCGAATGACACTGGTCATGCACATCCTCGCCGGGACCGGGCGCTCGTTTCCGGCTATCTCGCTCTATACACGGCCAAGGGTGGGTGGACGCATCGCAGGGCGGGGATGGTGTTCGTCGTGGCCATGCTCACGACGGCGCTCGGGGGATTCACCATCGCCGTTGTGGGGAACGTCGCCCCGGCCGTCAACGTGCCCGCGGCGGCACTGACGTCCTACCTGGTGATCACGTCCCTGGCGACCGTGCGGCCTCGCGCGGCGGCGTCGCGGCCGCTGCATGTTGCTGCCCTCGTGCTGGCGATGAGCGTGAGCATAACGAGCCTCACGTTCGCGGCGCAGGCAGTCGCCAACGGCGGCACGCGGAACGGCATGCCCGCCTTTCCGTTCGTCCTCTTCGGCACGATCGCGCTGCTCGGAAGCGTGGGCGACGTACGCGTTCTACGATCGGGGGCGCTCACCGGGTCGTCTCGTCTCGCGCGGCATCTCTGGCGCATGAGCTTCGCGCTCTTCATCGCCGCGCTCTCGTTCTTCATCGGCCAGGCGAAGGTCATCCCCCAGCCGATCCGCATCAGGCCGCTTCTCGGCCTCCCCGTGCTGTCGGTGCTCGTGACAATGCTCTACTGGCTCTGGCGGGTCCGCTCGAGGCGGAGCGTGCGTGAACTCCCGCTCATCAGTGTGGGTGCAAGGGCTGCGAGATGACTGTCTTCGCCTCAGAAGCGACGGCTGGAAACGGTAGAGTTAGGGACCAGGCGTCCCCTGCTTCGATCGACTGCGCCTCGGTCGACCGTCTTCGTCACGCTCCTCCACCACCGCATGCAGCCAGAGGCGGATCAGGCGCAGGACCGACCGGTCCGCCACCCGCCGCTCAACACACTTCATCAGCTTGTCCGGGATCGTGTCGAAGTAGGCCTGCATGTCGGCATCGTAGACCGCCGTGTACCTCGCCCGCACGTTCTGCTCGATGACGCGCAGCGCATCGGTTCGCTTGCGCTACGGCTCACACGGTGCGCGTTCCAAGGCTTCATCGCTGCGATTACTCGTCAGCGATGCTCGGTCCGCTACACGCGTCACAGGCATTTCACATGGTGACCTCCCTCCAGGTCACAAGAGAGACCAGGCTTAGCCTGGCGCACCAGAGCTCGCTGAGGAAGGCAGGGGAACTTGTTGTTCTGTAGATTTCCTCTGCGTACCGCTGCGTCCCTGCGGTTAGGCTTTTCGCCCCTGCGGCGCGATCTTCGCCCAACTGTCGCGAAGCGTCACGGTCCTGTTGAAGACGAGGGCGCCCAGCTTCGAGTCGATCGGATCGCAGATGAAGTACGCGGTGCGCTCGAACTGATAGCGTGAGCCGAGCGGATCACGTCCCACACTCGGCTCGATCTTGGCGCCGCTCACGACCGTCAGCGATTCGCGGTTGACCAGATCGAGGATGTCGGCGTCGACCACATCCGGATCGGGGACGGTGAACAGCCGGTCGTAGAGTCGCAGCGTGACGTCGAGCGCGTGCGACGCCGACACCCAGTGGATCGTCCCCTGCACCTTGCGGCCATCGGGAGCATCACCACCGCGAGTCGCGGGATCGTAGGTGCACCGCAGCTCGACGATTTCGCCGGCGTCATTCTTCACGACCTCGTTGCAGGTGATGAAGTAGCCGTAGCGCAGCCGGACTTCGCGCCCGGGCGCGAGCCGGAAAAACTTCTTCGGTGGCGCGACCATGAAGTCGTCGCGCTCGATGTAGAGCTCGCGCGAGAAGGGCACGCGCCGGGATCCGGTTTTCGGTACGTCGTGTGGATAGTATGGCGCATCGAGCTCCTCGAGCTGCCCCTCGGGATAGTTCGTCAGCACGACCTTGAGCGGATTCACGACGCACATCACTCGTGGCACGCGCATGTTGAGGTCGTTCCGGATCGCGTGCTCGAGCGTCGCGAGCTCCGTGCGCTGCGGCTTGCGTGAGACACCGGCCGTCGTGACGAAATCGCGGAGCCCTTCCGGCGTGACACCGCGGCGCCGCAACCCAGACACGGTCGGCATGCGAGGATCATCCCACCCTTCCACGACGCCCGCGTTCACGAGCTGAAGCAGCTTCCGCTTGCTCATCACCGTGTACTCCAGATCGAGACGGGAGAACTCCGTCTGCTCCGGAGGACGCTCGACGCCGCACTCGCGCACGAGCCATTTGTAGATGTCGTTGTTGTCCTTGAACTCGAGGGTGCAGAGCGAGTGCGTGATCCCCTCGATCGCGTCCGAGAGCGGATGCGCGAAATCGTAGAGCGGATACAGGCACCACTCGTCGCCCTGGCGGTAGTGATGCGCGTGGCGGATGCGCAGCAGCACCGGATCGCGCATCACCATGTTCGGGTGCGCCATGTCGATCTTCGCTCTCAGTACGTGGGCGCCGTCGGGGAACTCGCCGTGACGCATGCGTCGCAGGAGATCGAGGTTCTCGTCGACGGAGCGGTCCCGGTGCGGGCTGTTCTTTCCGGGAACCATCACAGTGCCGCGTGTCTCGCGGATCTCGTCGCCCGACTGCGAGTCCACGTACGCGGATCCCTTCTTCACCAGCAGCTCGGCGAACTCGTACAGCTTCCCGAAGTAGTCGCTCGCGTACAGCTCGGCATCCCACTCGAAGCCGAGCCAGCGGATGTCGTTCTTGATCGCTTCGACGTACTTGATGTCCTCGGTGGAGGGATTGGTATCATCGAACCGCAGGTTGCAGCGTCCGCCGAACTCGCGCGCGATGCCGAAGTTGAGGCAGATCGACTTCACGTGGCCGAGGTGCGGGTAGCCGTTCGGCTCGGGCGGGAAGCGCGTCACGACCTCACGGCCGAACCTTCCCGCGGCGACATCCTCGGCCACCATCTCGCGGATGAAATCCTGCGGTCTTGGCGCTGGCGCGGCGTCAGCGGATTCAGACAAGGCGTGGGACACGGGCGAGGGCAGTCCAAATTCCAGAGTGAGAGTCGTCGACCGAAATATAGCCGGATGCCGAGCACGGCGTCCCCGATCTCGCCTTCGGCCACGAGCATCCCCAGAGCGAGAACGGCGCCCTGGCGGGACGCGCCTGACTGGCTTTTTTTGTGGTAATGTCTCGGCGACTCGCGAAAGCGGTCGAACGGGGGCGCCCGTTCACCATGCAGGTGGCCGGCGAAACGCTCCGCATTCCCGCGGAGGCCGTATTCAACGTGGAGCACGAGCGCTCGCGCGACGGCGAGGAGCTCGAGTCTCAGCTCCGGTGGCGACGCGCCAGATAGAAAGGCTGCGTCCGCCGCCCTTAGTCGAGGAGCGCCGGGACACCGACCCGTAGCACAACTAGTGCGATGGAACTGCCAGGCCCTTTCAGGCGCCATCGCCCTCCCCTCCACTCCAGTTGAGTATGAGCTCGGATACTCTCCGACGAAACAACGTGAAGGTGTTCGGCCGGGGGACGCAGCCCATGGTGTTCGCCCACGGTTTCGGGTGCGATCAGCACATGTGGCGGTTCATCACTCCGGCGTTCGAGAACGACTATCGCATCGTCCTGTTCGACTATGTCGGGTCGGGTGGATCGGATCTTCGCGCCTACGATCGCGAGCGGTACGGTACGCTCGGCGGATACGCCGAGGACCTTCTCGATGTCTGTCGCGCGCTCGATCTGCGCGACGCCATTGTCGTCGGGCATTCCGTGAGCGGAATCGTCGCACTGCTCGCGGCGAAGCGGGAACCGGATCGTTTCGCCCATCTCATCCTGATCGGCCCGTCACCCCGATACATCAACGAGGTGCCTGACTACGTCGGTGGCTTCGATCGTGGCGACATCGACGGGCTCCTCGAGACGATGGCGCAGAATTACATCGGGTGGGCGAATCACCTTGCCCCCGCCATCATGGGCAACCCCGATCGTCCCGAGCTCGCAGGCGAACTGGCGCAGAGCTTTTGCTCGACCGACCCCGTCATCGCGCGACGCTTCGCCGAGGTGACCTTTCTCTCGGACAATCGCGCCGATCTCGACGATGTCTCGATTCCGTCGTTGATTCTCCAGTGCTCGGCGGACGTGATCGCTCCGCGCGAGGTCGGTGAGTACGTGCATCGCCGACTGCCGCTCAGCACGCTGCGCGTGATGAAGGCGACGGGGCATTGCCCGCACATGAGCCACCCGGAAGAAACGATAACCGCGATCCAGGAATACCTCGGTGCCACAGTCGACGGTCGCTGACGGAAACGAGGGCCGGGGTACCGTGTCATCGGATCTGCTCGACCGGGCGCCGGCGGGATTCCTCACGTTCAACGACGACGGGATGGTCATCGCCGCGAACGCGACGCTTGGCCAGTGGCTCGACCGTGATGCGCGCGATCTGGTCGGTCAGTCGATCGAGGCGATCCTCACCATCCCCGCGCGCATCTTCTACCAGACGCACTTCTTTCCGTTGATCAAGCTTCACGGCCGCGCCGAAGAGATCTATTTCACGCTTCGCTCGCAGTCCGGCGCGTCCGTTCACGTGCTGGCGAATGCTGCTCGCCACGAGTCCGACGGCGCAGCACGCGTCGAATGCGTCATGCTGCGTATACACGAGCGGCAAAAATACGAGCAGGAGCTGCTCCAGGCGAAAAAGGCGGCAGAGGACGCGAACGCGGCCAAGATGCGCTTCCTCTCGATGGTGTCGCACGATCTGCGCACTCCGCTGGGGGCCATTTCGGGCTATGTGGATATCCTGTTGCTCGGCGCCCGCGGAGAGGTGAACGAGAAGCAAGCTCACGATCTTCGGCGGATCAAGGTTGTCGCCACGTTTCTGCTGGGACTTCTCGACGACGTCCTCACCGTCGCGAGAGCCGAGGCGGGCGTGCTCACCGTATCGCTCGAGAGCGTGGCGGTGAATGGTGTGCTGTCGCGCGCCGAAGCGATGGTCGCCCCGCAGTTTCAGCGCGCCGGTATCGCGTACGTGCGCGAGCCCTGCCCCGGCGACTTGACCGCGCGCGCGGACCGGGATCGGCTCCAGCAGATTCTCCTCAATCTCCTCGGTAATGCGTTGAAGTTCACGCCGTCGGGCGGCAGGGTCTCGACGCGATGCTGGAAAGAAGGTGATCGCGTGTTCATCGCCGTGGAGGATACGGGGCGCGGAATCCCCGCCGAGTGGATGTCGCAGATCTTCCAGCCGTTCGTGCAGGTGCACCGCGAGACGGACGCCGGCAAGCACAAGGGAACGGGGCTGGGATTGGCGATCAGCCGCGACCTGGCGAAGGCCATGGGTGGCGACCTCGCGGCGGACAGCGCACCGGGCCGTGGCTCGACCTTTACAGTGTCGTTGACGTCAGCCTACATCTCCACGGAGTCCCAGCCGACACCGTGACCCCTTTCGTCCTTCTCTGGTGCTGCTGCTCCCCGTTATCGCAACGCTGACAATCGCGCAGACTGCGCCGCCCGCCGCCGCTGCGCAGAATCCGTCGCCCATGGTCGAGGAGACGCGCGCACACGAGCGTCTCCCGCAGAAAGAGCTCGCGGGCGTTAGGCGGGCGTTCGGGGGACCAGCCGGCAAACACGTCGAGCTTCTCATCCCACCCGGCGCGCAGGGGCGCGACACCGTCGATCTCGTCATCCACTTTCACGGCGCGGCCTGGCTTCCGCAGCAAGCGGCCTCCTCGCTCGACGATCGGACCGTCGCGGCGGTCGTGAACATGGGCTCCGGCTGGGGCACGTACCATCGGGCGTTCGCCGATCCGCTCGTCTTCGACTCGCTCCTGAACCGCGTGTCGCACGAGTTGGCTGCCGTCACAGGCACCCCACGTCATGTCGGAAGCCTAACGCTGGCCGGGTTCTCCGCCGGGCACGGCGCGATACGCGCTATCCTTCGCGAGCCACGTCATTTCGCACGGGTCGATGCCGTGCTCCTGCTCGACGGGATGCACACGTCGTACGTGCCCGAGGGAAAGGTGGTGGCCGAGGGTGGTGGCATCGACACGACCAACCTCGTGGCGTTCGCCGAATTCGCGAGAGCGGCCATGCGCGGGGAGAAGCGATTCCTCGTCACACACTCCGAGATTTTTCCAGGGACCTTCGCCAGCACCACCGAAACAGCCAACTGGCTGCTCCGCAGGCTTGGGCTCGGGCGTACACCGGTACTGCGCTGGGGTCCGCGCGGCATGCAGCAGCTCAGCGAAAGCCGCGCGGGCGGGTTCGAGCTCCTCGGTTTCGCCGGGAACTCCGCCCCCGATCACGTCGATCATCTGCATTCGATGCCGGAGCTGCTCGCGCGCGTGCACGGCTGGCGTCCTCTCTTCGACGGACGGTCGCTCGCAGGGTGGCGCGGCCTCGGCTACGACAGTGTCCCGACGGCGCACTGGCGTGTCGTCGATGGCGCGATCGCGAAGATCCCGACCGCAAAAGTGCCGCGCCAGGCGGATGGGCAGCCCGCGAGCGGCGGCGACCTGATGACGATCGACGCCTTTCGCGACTTCGAGCTGGCCTTCGAGTGGCGGGTGGCGCCGGGCGCCAACAGCGGCGTGAAGTACAACGTCTCGGAGGAGCTGTCGCTCGCGCAGGCGGCGAACCACGCCGCGCTCGGCTTCGAGTACCAGGTGCTGGATGACGTGCGTCACCCGGACAACCAGATCGCGACGCACCTCGCCGGCTCACTCTACGACATCCTCGCGCCCAGTGCGGTGAAGCGGCTGCGTCCCGTGGGTGACTGGAACAGCGCGCGCATCATCCTGCGAGGCAATCATGGCGAGCACTGGTTGAACGGTGCCAAGGTGGTGGAGTTCGATCTCGGAACACCGCGCCTCGACTCGCTGCTCGCTCGAAGCAAGTACAAGCCCATCGCTGGATTCGCCGATCGCCGCCGCGGACACATCGTCCTCCAGGATCACGGCGACGAGGTGTACTTTCGCAGCATCAGGATTCGCGAGCTGAACGGCGCTTCACGCTAGCTCACCACGGGTCGACGCCCATGAAAACGAAGACGACTGTCGATCGGCGAGAATTTCTCCGCGATACAACGCTCGCGGGCGTTGGCTTCGCGATGGCGAACACCTTCCCGTCGCCGATGCGATCGCTCGGCACGTCACCCAACGCAAAAGTGATCGTTGCCGTGATGGGGCTCAACGGCCGCGGCATGGTGCTGGCGCGCAACTTCATGCGCTCCGCGAACACCGAGGTCGCCTACCTCTGCGACGTCGACGCCGATGTTCTGGCCAAGGCGCGCGATTCCCTTCGGCAGGATGCGCCGAGGTCACCGAAGGGAATCGGCGATTTCCGGCGGGCGCTGGATGACAGGGATGTCGACGCGATCGTCATCGCCGCTCCGGATCATTGGCACACACCCGCGGCAGTCCTCGCGCTGAGCGCGGGCAAGCACGTTTACGTCGAGAAGCCAGCCAGTCACAATCCGCGTGAGGTAGAGCTGCTCATCGCCGCGCAGCAGAAATACGGGAAAGCGGTTCAGATCGGGAACCAGCAGCGGTCAGCCGTCCGATCCATCGAGGTGATGCAGGCGATTCGGGAGGGACTCATCGGACAACCGTATCTCGCGCGTGCGTGGTACGCGAACACACGAGGCACGATCGGGCGCGGGAAGGCGGCGCCAGTCCCGTCCCACCTCGATTATGAGCTTTGGCAGGGCCCAGCGCCGCGCACCGCATTCCGCGACAACGTCATCCACTACAACTGGCACTGGTTTCGCCGCTGGGGTACCGGCGAGATCTGCAACAACGGCACACACGAGATCGATATGGCGCGCTGGGCGCTCGGCGTCGACTACCCGACGCGCCTGAGCTCATCCGGCGGACGCTACCACTTCGAAGATGACTGGGAGTTCACCGACACGCAGGAAGTCGTGTTCGAGTTCGATGGCGGGAAGACGCTGATCTGGCAGGGACAGAGCTGCAACGGCGTTCGGATTCACGATCGCGCACGCGGCGTCCAGATTCTCGGCACCGCCGGATCGATCGTGCTCGATCGCGATGGCTACGTGCACTACGACGTGAAGGGAGCGGTCGTGCGTGAAGCGCGGGAGGCGGCCATCGCCGACGGTCTCGATTTCGCCGGTAACGATTCGCACACGACGGCGCACATCGAGAACTTCGCCGCCGCGATTCGAGCTGGTGAAGCGCTACGGTCACCGGTTTCGGAGATCGGCAAGACGCTCATGCTTTGCCATCTGGGAAACATCGCGCAGTACACGGGGCGAACGCTGCGCACGGAAGGTACCTCCGCGCGCCTCGTGGATGACCGCGACGCGATGACGTACTGGCAGCGGGAGTACGCGCCCGGGTGGGTGCCGACGGTGTGAGTCGGCGTTGCGCGCTAACGTCCGAAGATCTTCGCCGGATCTCGAATCGCACCGTTCCACGGACGCAGGTACGCCGTGCCGTTCCACACGTACGCGAGCGTGGTGTTGATCGCGCTCATCTCGGGTGACGTGTATTGCGTCTTGTGGCAGGCGAACGCCTCCTGGCCGGCGACGAGATCCTGGCTCTGGAAGGATACCCGCACCGTCAACAGATCGTCGGCGACGCCATTGATGCCAGGTGAGGAACGCGGCGCTGCACGAAGCCGCTCCGTCGGAAGCGACGCATAGAGCAGGTCGACCGCGCGGTGACGCGCGTCGCTCTGCACGATCTGCGTCACGACGTTACCGACGAGTCGGTGATCGGGATGACCAGTCCCTCCCTCCGGGCCGAAGGTGATGATCGCCACCGGCTCGACACTCTCGATGATCTTCGCGAGCTCGGTACGTAGACGCGCGAGATTCGCGAACGAGGCGAGGCCGCCGTCTTCCAGACCGAGCAGGTGCAGCTCGCGTACGCCGAGGCGTTTCGCCGCGCACTCCGCCTCGAGCTTGCGCGCCGCCGCCAACGCCTCGCCGGCGGGAATGCCGGCGTGATCCCGAACTCCCTTCGAGCCGTCGGTCGCGAGGACGAGGTGGACTTCGCGTCCCTCCCGTGACAGTCGCGACAACAGCGGGCCGATCACGCGCTCGTCATCGGGGTGGGCAAATACCGCGAGCAGCGATGGACCGTCCTGACCGCCCGCCGTGGGCGCGAGCACAAACGTCGCGGCGAGCAGGCCCGTGGCAAACGCACGTCGTACGAACGAGGCACTCATGAGGATTTCGGAGGTGGAACAGTAAGAATACATTGGCGCTTTCAGGAATAGACACTCGCGGCAAGCCGCTCCTCAAGATGGAGCTGACGAAGCAACCGTACGGCGACTGGGAGTTCGAGATCGTGGACCTGAACGGCTCCGTGCGCGTGTTCGGGGGCGACGAGACGATCTATCAAGCGCCGGCCGGTCCGGCGGCATCGAATCAGAAGATCCCTCGAGGAGCGATCATGAGGAAGACGTTGCTGGGCGTACTCGCGGCAGTGCTGGTGGCGTCGACGGCCTACGCGGCGATGGGTGGGTGGGCGGTTGTCTCGGTATCGACGATTCCCGACGCATGGGTCGCCGGGAAGCCGCTGCAGCTCTCGTGGCAGCTGCGACAACACGGCTTGAACCGGCTCGATGGACTCTCGCCGAGGCTCGAGGCACGCTCGGGCAAGCGTCGTGTCGAGGGGCGGACATGGGCCTTCAACGAAGATGGGCACGGGGGCTATCGCGGGACGATCACCTTTCCCGAGCCGGGCGAGTGGCAGGTGACGATTCACAGTGGGTTCGGTCCGAGCCGCGCTGTGCTAGTACCGTGGCCAGTCGTGGACTCCGGCGGACCCGTTCGGGGGACGGTGGAGGAGCACCTGACATCGATCGGCGTTCCGCCCCTCTCTCAAGAGGAGCGCGGACGTCGCATGTTCGCGGCGAAGGGCTGCGTAACGTGCCACGTGCACCGCGATGTACCCATCCCCGGAATCGCCAGTAACTTCGGCCCGGAGCTCACCGGCCGGAAGTTCGCCGCGGACTATCTCGCGCGGTTCCTCGCCGATCCGTCGATCCGGCCTCCGACGAATGGGAAGCGGATGCCGAACCTGGAGCTCAGAGCGAAGGATATCGAGCTGCTCGTCGCCTTCATCAACGCCGATCGGAGGGTGTCGACCCGTTAGGCTCCCGGCGACGGCGCTATGCCTCTGTACAGCATCGTGGACGAACCATGCCTCACGACGACTGGCGCGCACTCTGGGGTCTGAGGATCTTCGGCACCGACCTGCACGTCACCTGAGCGTCGGTCACGCGTTACGGGGAACGCGCGCGGCGGCTCATCGCACCCAGTCGTTCACATGCTGATCGGGCATCTGCGCGACCGCCGCCAGCAACGCGTTCAGATCATCACGCTGGAAGAGACGTCCCCGGAGCATGACAGCGGCGATGCGCCGCGTGTTCGTGATGTCCTCGAGGGGATTCGCGTCGAGCAGAACGAGGTCCGCGACCTTACCAGACTCTATTGTTCCCACTGAATCGGCCAGGCCTAACCACTCGGCTGGCTCTCGCGTAGCTCTCATCAGGGCCTCCATCGGGCTCATCCCTACCGAGTCCACGAAGAGGCGTAGCTCGTCATGGAGCGACCAGCCGGGAAAGACGTTGAGGACGGCGACGTCCGATCCCGTCATGAGGCGCACGCCGGCTTCGCGCATCTCGCGAAGATGCTTGAGGGCGATCGGCACGTAGCGGTCGAAGAACGCGCGGCGCTCCGGCGTCTGCTCCTCGGCCTGCTCGCGCCAGTCGAGAATGAGAAACTCCGACAGGTACGGCCGAAGCGGGTGCACGGCAGCGGTTCTCTCGGCCACGAGCGCCTGAAAGTATTCCTGCGGACGCATTACCGACTCGATGGCCGTCACGATCGTCGGGACGACGCCGACATCGCGCGACGCGAGCTCGCGCCACCATGCCATGCGCGTTTCCCTCGGCAGCGTGTCGATCGTGGTGAAGAATCCGTGGTCGACGCCGTCCTGCCCCGCGTCGAGCAGCGCCGCCGGTGACTCGAACTGCACGTGTCCCACGAGTCGCTTGCCGTGCGCGCGCGCGGCTGCCGCGAGGGTAAAATACGTCTCGCGGTTCTGGGCCGTGCGCACCTTGAAGTGATCGACCTCGAGCGCAGCGAGCGAATCGATGATGCGCCGAGCCTCCGCCGGCGAGCCGACGGGGACTCGCGCGCGCTCGAATGGCTCAACCCGCGACTCCGGTGGGTCGCGTCGCATGCGCTCGATGTTTCTCAGCGATTCGAGATACGGACCGGCGATCAACATCCGCGGCCCCACACGCGTGCCGGCTCGCACCTCGCGCCGCCACCGTAGCACCTCGGCGTGCGCACTCCCCTGATCGCGAACCGTCGTCACCCCGTGCAGGACGTACAGGCCGAGGGCGGACGCGCGCGTCTTCGATGTATGCGTATGCATGTCGAAGAGCCCGGGGATGAGAAACTTTCCCGCGCCGTCGACCACCATTGCGGCGGCAGCGACACCGACCTGCGACGACGGGGCGATGCGCGCAATGCGGCCGTCGCGCACCAGCACGGTTTGGCCTGCGAGCGGCGCCGCGCCGGTCATCGGAATGACCGTGACGTTCCGAATGGCGAGCTCGGACGGCGGGGCGCTGCCGGGCGAAACACAGGCAACGCAGGCGACGAGGAGGATGACGATGCGCATCGGGGCGCGAATGTGCCCGCGATATAAAGGCGGGGCAAGTGCTCCGCATCTGTCATCTTTGCCGTTCACGAGCGAACTCTGGTCTCCAGATTTCGTCGGCGCTGAGCCTCAGCCGGGAATCCGTCGACACTCGAACGCGCGTGCCCTCAGCGTGGTTCTCCTTCGCCCCTCGCTTCGACGTTCAAAGGCTATCGCGGATGCAGCGGAAACGCCGGTTTGCTCCGCATATGGCGATAGCTCCTCGCGCAAACGAGCGCGGACACTTTGTTGTTGTGAACAACCATCACGCCCTCGGTGAGCGGCGCCGGAACGGCCGAGGAGCGATCCGCACCAGCTGAATCGTTCGAGGCGGACTCATTGCGCGCACGGCAAGCCTATCCGCGACGCGAGGCACATTGTGTCGACCGGCACCTCTCCCGTCGCGCTGCGCGACGGCGCGGCGGATCGCAGGACGAGATAGAGCGCCGCGATCACAACGACTCCAACCAGAATCGCCTTCACCGTCGGTCGCATCCTGATCCTCCGTGGTCGTGGAAAGTGCTCCCGCGGCCAACGTAGCGAAGCCGGATTACGTCTGGCTGGCGGTTGTATTAGCGATTGGTGAAGATTGCGTGACACCGCTCCCGTTGCGTGCGCACCGGTCGCCCGGAGCTCTCCATGAGAGGTCTCGCCATTGCCACGTTGTACGCTGCGCTGGTCCTCCTCGCGGTGGACTCGGGGGCGGCCGTCAGCTTTCTCGGGCCACTCACGCAGGAGCGCGCGGGGGAATGGTGGCGCACGACGATTTCGAGCTCGGTGCGCGAGCCATCTTCCTCGTGGCGCACGACGATTTCGAGCTCGGTGCGCGAGCCATCTTCCTCGTGGCGCGCGACGACGACGGCATCGTCGGAAGCGTTCAGCTGCATCCCGCCTGGGCACCCAACCAGCCGCATCGCGGCGAGATCGCGAAGCTGCTCGTGCATCGCCGGAGGCGCCGATTGGGGTTAGGCATGCGCCTCATGCGGGCGATCGAAGAGGCGGCGCGAAGCGCGGGGTACACACTGCTCACGCTCGACGCGAAACGGGGCGAGGCGGCGGAGCAGCTCTATCGCAGGATGGGGTGGAGTTACGCCGGCGTGATTCCGCGTTACGCGCTGGACACGGACGGAGTGACCCCGCACGACACAGTCATCTTCTACAAGCACCTCGACAGAGAGGGTTGAGGCGTTTCGCGCTCAATTCGACGTTCAAAGGGTATCGCGGATGCAGCGGAAACGCCGGGTTGCCGCCGCATACGGCGGTAGCTCCTGGCGCAACGGGGCCGGACAAAGTGTTGGTGTCAACACAATCATGTGGGACGGCCTTCGCCCGTCACGCGTGCGCCTTGCCTTGCGGGCACATTCGTGCGCGACAATGTTCCGGCATCCCAACCGAACCCGCATGACGACGAGAAAGAAGGCATCACGCGGATCGAAGCAGCGGCCGAAACGGAAGAAATCCGCGACGCGGTCGAGGCGTTCTTCGGCTCGGAGACACAAGCCGACGAAGGGGATATACGGCTGGATCACCCACACCGATCTCGCCAGCGCCGATGCCGCAGCCACAAAGGCGTGGTGCGCAAGCGTCCTCGGCTGGACGTTCATGTCCAGCTTCTCGATGCCCGATGGCGGCGAGTACCACCTCTTCGCGTACTCGGCGAAAGGCGGCGGCGGCATTCGCAGCATCAATCCGCCGGAGCAGCCGGGGAGCCTTCCTTACATCCACGTCGCTGACGCGCAGGCCGCTTTCGACAAGGCTATTCGCGAGGGCGCCGTGGAGATGATGCCGCCGACGCGCGTCATGGAGGGTGTCACGGTCGCGATCGTGCGTGCGCCCGGAGGCGTGCCGATCGGGTTTTCGGGTCCGTAGCGACCGGCTCGTGGTCGCACGCCTAACGACCGGCTGCGGAGAAAATGCCTTCGGGGCGCGCTGGGGGACACGGACGCCCCTGAATCTCTTTCGCGGGCGCTTCGTAGTGCCCACGTCGCTAGCCGCCACTTATCGCGATGTTCCAACACCATTCGCGTTCCCACCGACAGCGCGGCTCGCGAGTTGCCGCCGGCGGCGATGGGCGTCACGCATCCATCGAAATGACATGGGGTTGAACCCGATCAGCCGCAAACATGAGTGATTCGCTTCAGGAACGCGTCGTCACCGTCGTCGGGCATCAGTACCAACTCGAGGACGAGATCGGCCGCGGCGGGATGTCCGTCGTCTACCGCGCGCGCGACCTCCGTCTCAAGCGGCCGGTGGCGATCAAGGTGCTCCCTCCGGAGCTCGCTCACGATCCGGCCGTCAGGACGCGTTTCACCCGCGAAGCGCAGACCTCGGCTCACCTCGCTCACGCGCACATTGTCCCGATCTACCGTGACAGTGGGCGCGAGCCAGCGCCGGTATCGCCGCGTCGCGGAACCCCGGTGGCGGAGGGGCGCTCCACCCTCGCGCAGTCGCGCGATGGGAAATCGATGATCGTCACGCTGAGCACGATCGTGCTTGGGGCCGTCGGGTTCGGCGTGGGAGTCGCCGAAATTCCGCCGTTCGTGTCGCCGATCATACCCGCCTACATGTCGCTCAAGTGGTCTCGCCGCGCGAAATCGCTGCGCAAGAGTGGCCTGAAGCTCCGTCGAGTCCTGACGGCGCTGCGGTCGCGAGCGGTGATCCCCAAGCCGGCTCCCCCGCTCACCGAGAAGCAGATCGCGAAGCTGGCGCCCCGTGAAGTCCTCGAAAGCCCCCAAGGAGCGGCCATCCGTCGGGCGGCCGAAGAACGTGCGGCAATCTTCGACATCGTCGCTACGCTACCGAAAGCCGACCGAGCACTGGTTCCCGAAGTGATCCCCGCCGTCAACGCACTCGTCGAGCGGGTCGCGAATCTCGCGCAGATGCTGTACCGGTTGAACGAGAGCTTCGACCCGCGTCTCATCAACGAGCTCGACGCGCGAATCGCCGAAGCGCAGACCATCAGCCAGTCACCGGAGGGGCAGCACCGGCTCAGCCTGCTTCAACGTCAGCGCGCCACGCTCGAATCGCTGATGCAGCGCCGCACGGCGCTCACCCGGCAGCTCGACAACGCCGGCCTGGCGCTCGGCAACCTCCGGCTCGATTTGATCAAGCTGCGCTCGTCCGGCTTGCAGTCGGCGCTCTCCGACGTCACGTCGGCCACGCAGGAAGCGCGCGTCCTCTCGCGCGACATCGACGCCGCACTGGACGCTGCCGAGGAGGTCAAGAACCTCTAGCGCGCTGCGGCTCCTTGGTGAAGCGATACACCCCGCCGCCGGCTTCAGGCTCGCCCTGCCACGACATCGAAATCCTCGAATGGTGATGAATACCGAGGTCATTCTCCGTCGATTCGACGCCCCGGATGAAGTGCGCCCGATGATCAAAGGGCGGTTCGAGGTCGTCCGAATCCACGGCCTCACGATCGGGCGCGCCACATACGAGCCCGGCTGGCGCTGGTCCGAGCACGTTGGCCCCTCCGTCGGAGCCCAGCGATGCACGGTCGAGCACGTAGGCCTCGTCCTTTCTGGCACGGCTGTCGCAGCGTTCGACGATGGAACGATCGTCGAGCTACGACCCGGCGAGCTCTTTTACATCCCACCAACCCCACACGACAGCTGGGTGGTGGGCGATACGCCGTACGTCTCCCTCCACTTCGTCGGCGGGGAGCATTACGCGCGTTGAGGGCCAGGAGGCTGCCCGGACTCGGCCCTCACTTGCAATTGCCACTCGGGATGGCAGGTAGTGCCAATGACTGATAGCAGCACGCCTCGCCAGGACACGGGCGCACGCAACGCTGCCGGGCTCGACGAGCTGCTGCTGGGTACCCCGCTCCGCGAGAGCGACGATGGGGCTCGGTCGCTGCCTGAGCCGGACGCGTCGGATTTCTCGATTGCGCGCCCAGGGCCAGCAAGCGACTCGATCGGAGCCGCGGCAGAGGAGGCGGAGGCGAAGTCGCGCGCGATGCTCCGCAGCTCGCTCGAGTCGCTGATCCTGCTCATCGAGCGCGTATCCCCAGGCATGCGCGGGTCCGTGCTACTACTGGACGAGGACGGCAGAACGCTGCATCACGGGGCCGCCCCCCACCTTCCGCCACAGTATTGCGACGCGATCGATGGCTCGTCGATCGGACCTGTCGCCGGATCGTGTGGGACCGCTGCCTATCGACGCGAGCGCGTCATCGTCACCGACATCGCGACCGATCCGCTCTGGGCAGACTACAAGCACATCGCGGAGCCGCACGGGCTGGCCGCGTGCTGGTCGACCCCGATCCTCGATCGCGATGGCACCGTGCTCGGCACGTTCGCGATGTACTACGACGAGCCTCGCGCGCCGACCGAGGCGGACCTCGAGCTCACGCAAACGGCCGTCATGCTCGCCGGTAATGCGATCAAGCGCCATCGTGCCGAGCGGGGGCTGCGCTTCAGCGAGCGGCGTTTCCGATCCATGGCCGAAGCGATCCCGGTTCACGTGTGGACGGCGCGTCCCGATGGGGAGCTGGATTTCGTCACGAACCGCGTGGCGGATTACTTCGGCCGGGCGTCGCCCGAGCTGCTGGGAAACGCGTGGACACAGGTCATCCACCCGGCTGACGTGACCCGCGCCACCACACGATGGCAGCACTCGCTCGAGACGGGAGAGCCATACGAAGTGGAGTTTCGCGTCTACTCCGCGCACGACGACCAGTATCGGTGGCATCTCGTTCGCGCCAGCCCCATGCGCGATGCCGACGGCCGCATCATCCAGTGGTTCGGGAGCAACACCGACATCGAGGAGCACAAGCGCGCGGAGGCTGCGCGCGACGCCGCGCTCGCCGAGACGCAGCGCGCGAACCGGGCGAAGGCAGGATTTCTCGCGATGATGAGTCACGAGCTGCGCACACCACTCAACGCGATCGGCGGCTATGCGCAACTCATGATCGACGGCATTCCCACGCCGCCCTCAGAGGGGCAGCTGAACTATCTGCGGCGGATCGCGAAGAGCCAGCAGCACCTCCTCGGCTTGATCGAGACGGTGCTCCTCCACGCGAAGCTCGAAGCCGGAAAGATGACGTACCGCCTCGCGGACTTCCGGGCGCGGGAGGTGCTGGACGTCATCGATCCCCTCACCGCCCCGCAACGCGCGGCGAAGCAGCTGCATTACGAGTGCGACGGAAGCGATCCCACGCTTCTCTTCCACGCCGATCGGGAGAAGGTCGTGCAGATCATGCTCAACATCCTGTCGAACGCGGCGAAGTTCACGCCGCCCGAGGGCTCGATCGTCGTGTCGACGCAGCGGCTGGACCCTGGCATGGCCGCGTTCACCGTGCGGGACACGGGCATCGGCATGTCGGAGGAGCAGCTCCGGCTTGTCTTCGAGCCATTCGTGCAGTTCGACAGCAAGCTCTCGCGTGAGCACACGGGCACGGGTCTCGGGATGCCGATCAGCCGCGAGCTCGCGCGCGGCATGGGCGGCCATCTCACCGCGACGAGCGAGCCCGGCATAGGCTCCGTGTTTACCCTCTCATTGCCGTTGGGGGGCGGTTAGGCGAGCTCATCTCACCGGGGACGCGGAGCCGCAGACGGCCGCCCAGAGACCCGCGAACGGCGAGCTGGAATAGCGTTGCTGTTGCTCTTTCCCCAGGTCTGCGGCCTTCCGCGGTTCAGGACTCCGCGCGATGACCTACGCCCAGGCCGGCCGCGCGACGAGAATGCCGGTCGAGCGACGGATCGCCGCCACGTACTCGGGGAGCGTCGAGCGCGTGACCTCCACGGCGCCGCCCGAGAGTGGCGCGTGCAGCACTCGCAGCACGCCGTCCGCATCTCGATAGGCGAACGCGGCGTGCGTGACGTCGAGACCAGGGATCGAGGTCGCGAACGCGAGTACGTCGCCGGTCTCGATGCGGTCGCTCACGCGCGGAATCCTTTCCGTCGGAATCACCCAGCGCGGATGCGCATCGAGACGCCGTTCCATCGCGCCGATCGCCGCGAACACCGCGTCATCGGCAAGGCCCGGGTAGCTCGAGCGGTGCTCCGTCATGAACCGCAACGGTCGCTCGTCCTTCACTCCGCCGAGCCCGGTACCGAGATCCCGAATGAGGCCGCGACGCTCGCCGTCGCTGATCCACTCGCTGAAGTAGTGCAGCCGCGATGCATACCCGCGACGCTCGCCTCCACGGTAGCGCATACGCGCCATCTCGCGACCGAAGCCATCCCACGTCGGCGCGCCGGAGTCATCGGCGACGCGCGCGGTCGCGAGACATGCCTCCACGAGCGACACGCAGTCGAATGTCGTGAGTGAGAGCGTGAGTGGCTCGGTACGCGAGGGACTGCCGCCGGCCCGCAGATACGCTTCCAGCGTGAACGCCTCGTAGGGGGTGCCGACCGCGAGCTCACCCACACGCGTTCCTGCACGCCCGAGGGTGACGTCAGGCGGCACGAGGCGCTCCTTTCGCAGCACCTCGACCCAGCTCGTCAGGCGCTCGCGGTCGGGGTCGGCGTCGGGACCGCGCGTCTCACCGCGGCGACAGGCGAGGAGCGGCGCCGGGAGCGAGAGCGCCGCGGCGCTCATCAGCACCCCGCGAAGAACATCACGTCGTGAGACCATATCACTCATGATACCACCTGTTCGGTGGATCGTTCACCGGCGTTGCGCACGCACGACGCGGCACGCTCCAGCAGCAGCTCACGCTCTCGTGCGTTCCGCGTCAGCGACGCCGCCCGCTCCAGCTCGGTGCGGGCTTCGTCCCAGCGTCCGAGCTTCATGAGGAAGTCGCCGCGCACCGCGGGCAGGAGATGGTAATTCGCCAGCGACCGCTCCGAGCGCAGTCCGTCCACGATCTCCAGTCCGAGCGCAGGACCGAACGCCATCGCGACGGCGACCGCGCGGTTCAGCTCGACGATCGGCGACCGCATCAGCGCCGCCAGCGCATCATAGAGCTCGGCAATGCGAGGCCAGTCCGTTTCCTCGGCGGTGCGCGCGCGTGCGTGACAAGCGGCAATCGCGGCCTGCAACACGTATTTCCCTGGAGTCTGTCCGAGCGACTCGGCGCGCGCGAGCGCAGCCAGCCCTCGGCTGATCAACAACCGGTCCCAGCGCGCTCGATCCTGATCGAGCAGTAGGATCGGCTCGCCGGACGGGCCGACGCGCGCGCGCGTTCGCGATCCCTGAATCTCCATGAGCGCGACGAGCCCGTGCACTTCCGGCTCGTTCGGCGCGAGCTCCGCGACGATGCGGCCGAGCCTGAGCGCGTCCTCGCAGAGCGCGGGGCGGAGCCAGTCATCGCCCGCGGTCGCGGTGTAGCCCTCGTTGAAGATGAGGTAGATCACCTCGAGCACTGACGACACGCGCGCCGCGAGCTCCTCGCCTCGCGGTACCTCGAAGGGGACCCGCGCTTCGGCGAGCGTTCGCTTCGCGCGGACGATGCGTTGCGCGACCGTCGCCTCAGGGACGAGAAACGCGCGCGCGATCTCGTCCGTGGTCAGGCCACCGAGGAGGCGAAGCGTGAGCGCGACACGCGCTTCGGTGGAGAGGACGGGGTGACAGGCAATGAAAACGAGACGCAGAAGGTCGTCCCCCACCGGATCATCGATCGCGGCGTCGAGGTCGGGGACCGCAGACTCCTGTTGCGCCTCCAGCTCGTGGCCGAGCTGCTCGTGCTTGCGCTCGACACGCGTGTTGCGGCGCAGGTGGTCGATCGCGCGGTGCTTCGCCGTGGCCATGAGCCACGCGCCAGGATTGTCCGGAACGCCCGAAGCGGGCCACTGCTCGAGGGCCGCCACCAGCGCATCGTGGGCGAGATCCTCTGCAACGCCCACGTCGCGGACGATGCGCGTCAGGCCGGCAATGAGCTTTGCCGACTCGATTCTCCAGACCGCGTCGATGGCGCGGTGCGTCTCCGTGGCCGTCACGCTACCAAGGTGAAAGGCGACGTCGATCGGCACAATGGCGTACGTCGCAGCGCGGTCAGGAACAGGTCAGGGCTGCGACTCCAGACCGGGACGGTAGCGGCGAATCGTCTGGGCCTCGATGTCCCGCTCGGTAAACGCGACGCGCTTCATCTCGCCGCGCGCGAACATCTCGGCCTGGTCGGCGTGGTGCGGAGAGTCCTCCCGCGCGCTCTCGCCATACGCCAGCACGGAATACGCGCGCGGGACGTTCGTGAACTCGACGGCGAGCACCCACCCGTCGCCGCCGGTCACCCTCCGTTTCCCATCCTCGTCGTTCCTGAAGTTGAGGACGCGGAAGCAGCCGAGCGCGCCGCTACACCCGCCGACGGGAACATCGACGGTCCCGACGCGGACGCGATGCACGTCACCCCAAGCCACGTCGTAGGCACCGTGCCGGCGCACCGCCTCGCCCACGGCCCACACGAATGCCTTCGCCGCGCGACGCGGATCCTTGAGACCTCGCGGGGTCGTGGTCGGCGCCTCGACGCGCCACGGCTCGGCGAACAACATGGAGTCGGCGTCCACGTCGTCGGCGTAGCGTCGCCACCAGATCTCGAACAGCACGCCGCCGCGGCTCGCCGGCGCTGCCGTGTTGTCCCACCGTTCGAGCAGCGCGATCGCCTCGGCCACATCAGGGTCAGGCGCCGGTGACATCTCGCGAACGGCGGCCATCAAGTCGGCCTTCACGCGGTCAGCGAGAAGCATTCGGTACGAGTGCTTGAGCTTGACCACGTCTTCCAGGCTGAGCTTTCGCTGCGGATCGACGAGCGCGAGACTGTGCTGACTCCGAAGACGCACCAGCGGCTCCGGGAAATTCGCGGGATAGCGCGATCGGTCCAGCACCTGCCGGATGTTCGTGTGGTACGGCGGGTCGTTCTCGCTGCGGAGGTATCCACCGCGCGGGTTGAGTAGCTGTGGCAGGGAGTCGAAGGGGACATAACGAGTCCACACGTGTGACGTCGCGCGCGCAGGAACTGCCGCGGTATCGCCTCCGCTCGGATGGGGGAGCGACGGAATCGAGGCGTTCCAGACGTAGAAGATGTTGCCGGCGCGGTCGGCGTAGGTGAAGTTCGAGCTCACGCGCGCCCGAATGCGCATCGCCTCCTTCCACTCCGCGAGCGACTGGGCCCGCATCATCCGGAGGAACTGCTCACCGGCGCGATACTCCCCCTCCGCCGCGGCCCGCAGGACGTACACCTTTCCGCTGTCGCGATGGATGACGAGCCCGAGCGGAGTACGCCAGACTTCCCGCGTCTCGGTCGAAAAGCCGGGACCGTTTCGGAAGGTGACCCTCACCAGCTCGCGCTGGACGGGAAGCGACGTTCCGTCGAGCAGGTACCGATCGGTCGCGGCCGAGTCGACGTCGAGCGCATAGATCTCATCGAGGTCCGGCGCGTTGTTCGTCGTCGCCCACGCGAGGTGGCGATTGAACCCGCCGATGACCCCGAACGGACCGCCGATGCGAAAGTCCCCGTAGAAATCGAGCACAGCCGGGACGGTGACGTGCGCCTCGTAGTAGCCGGCGGTCCACGACAGGTGCGGATTGCGCATGAGAATCGCACGCCCCGACTTCGTGCGGCTTGGCGCGAACGCCCACGCGTTCGACCCCTCTTCGATTCGATCCGCGTCCTCCGTGGGCGCTCCATTGTCGGTGATGGCGCCGGGCTCTCGCCGCGTCGACGGCGCGAACCGCGCGAGAAAGCGACGGGCCGCGGACATGCTCGTCGTGCGTACATCGCGCGCAGCGACATCGTATCCCGTGAAGCGAGGGGTGAAGCCGGGCGGAAATTCGCTCGGGTGGAGCTCGACGTAACGATTCACGCCGACGGCAAATCCCTCGTACACGTCGCGCGTGTTCTCGTCGAGCCGCGCGTAGTGCTCCACCGCCAGCGCATACTCTCGTTGAGCGGAGAAGTCGCTCTCCATGCTGTCGCGTCCGAACCAGCGGCCCATTTCGCCACGGGCGCGCAGCAGGCCGATGGCGACGCGCGGCCCGTGATCCTCGAGCTGGAGGTACGCGAGTGCGTAGGCGGCCGCGCGAAGGTCCTCCGCTTTGATATGGGGCACGCCGTACGCGGTGCGGCGCACCTCGACGCGGCGGGCCAGCGCAGCTGCCTCGTCAGGCACCTGCGCTGGGCCGCCGCTAGTCCCGGCACAGAGAAGCGCTGCGGCGGACAGCCAGCGACGCATCCCGATTCATGCAGGACTGCTGAACGTTCGGGTTGTTGAGCTCGGCTTGCGGAATCGGCACGGTCACGTCGTTCCCGTAGGTGCCGCCCTTGTGCCACGCCCCGGTGGGGAAGACGGCGTCTTCGGTGCGCCCATACTGCCGGATGAGCCGGCGCAGATCGCCCACGCGATGGCCGCGACTGAAGAACCAGAACGCGCGCTCGCGGAAGAGTTGATTGATGCGCGCCTCGGGCGTCCCCGCGTCCGTCAGCGGCGCGAGTCCGGTGACGGTCGCTCGCGCGACGTTGAGAAGGGCGAGCGCGGCGTCGGCGTCACCGGCAGCAAGTTGCGCTTCGGCCTCGATCATCCGCGCCTCGATCCCGTCGACGATCGCGACGGAATCTTCCCGCAGCTTCCAGATCAGCTGCACGTGATACGGCGACGACAGATCGTCGCGCACGCTTCGCGTCACGCCGTTCGCCCGGCAGGTGGCGTCGCCGCCGTGGCAGACCGGGACACGCCGGTCGGCAGCGGTGGCGAAGTTCATCCCGTTCGTTCCTTCCGAGTTTCCGACGCTGTACCGGCGCGCGTTGTTGTTGAGAAGCCAGATGGTGTTGCTGTTCGACGTCTGGGAGTGGCCCATGAAGTAGCGGAAGCTCGTCGGCACTCCCGCCACAGCGGCCGCGGCGTCCGTGACTCGATCGAGGTTGAGGAGAATCCGGCCCCGCGTCACCCGCAGCGCGTGCCTCACGCGGTTGTCATTCGCCGTCGTCCCAAACGTGAGCGCGAGTCCGTCGTCCGCATGTGCCAGCGCCCGCTCGAGCGCCGCCTCAACGGTCATCGGTGAGCCAAAGTCCGGAAGTCCATTGATGATCGTGCTGATGACGATGCCATCGCAGTAGTGCTCGGCCATCAGATTGATGACATATGCCTGCACGAGATGCATCTCGGCGAACTGCCACGCCGGCGCCTCCGGCGCCCACTCTGTCATCAGGTCGAGTGCCTGTTCGGCGGCCAGCCGCGCGCGGTGAAGGTTGCGGTTGGCAGTCGTCAGGAAGCTGTTCTCGATGGTGATCGCGCGCTGATCGATCTCCTGCCGTGCGATAAAGGAATCGCCATTGATCCACTCATCGGCGAAGAGCCCACCGAGCAGGAACAGACTCTCGCCACCGCTGGTCGCCGCGTTCAACCCGGCGAGCGCTCCGATGCGCATCGCGTTCGCGCCGGCGGCGGACTGAATCTGTTCGGGGTAGATGATGTCTGGATCCTGGATCTCGAGATAATCGCCGGGGGAGCAGCTGACCATCGGCATCGCACCGGCGCCTAACGCGACGAGCGCGCCGAGCGTCGCCGTCGTGCGGACGCGGGCGCGGAGCGAGCCGGTCGTCATGTATGAAGTCATGGGCGTCGTCATCCTAGAAGCCGAGGTTGAGACGGAACGTGAAGTACGTCGGTGGGGCGAATGCCTGGAATGACGAGGGGGAATCACCCGTCGTACCGAATGCCTCCGGATCCACGCCGGTATATTCGGTCCAGAGGATGCCGAGGTTGCGTACGGCTGCCGTCGCGGTGATGCCGCGGCCCCGGAACAGCCGGGCGGCCCAGTCCTCGGACGGACTGAACGTGAGCGCCAGTTCGCGGAAACGCAGGAAATCGCCCTTTTCAAGGAACCCCGCGACCGACCGGCTGGAGTGTTCGCGCACCATGACCGTGCGCGCCTGCTCGAACAGCGATGCGTTGGGATTGATCAGCCCCGAGCAGTTGTTGCGGCTCGCGCAGCGAATACGCTCGGTGTTGTTGTAGACGAGATGCCCGCCGCGGTAGTCCAGCATCGCCGCGAGGCGCAGCCGGCGCCGCAGGATGCTCAGTGTGTTGGTGAACGCCGCTTCGTAGCGCGGCGACGAATAGCCGTGGAACTCGACCGCAGGACTGACCTCGATCTCGCTGAGCGTGATGATGCCGTCGCCGTTGGCGTCGTTGTAGCTCTCGAGCCGGCGCGACCACCACCCGTTGAGCGGATACCCCTCGATCTGACGAATGGTGCTGCTCCTGATGATGGGCGGAACACCACCGAGCGAGACGAGCTTGTTCTTGTTCGTCGACGCGGTGACGGTGAGATTCCATCCAAGGGTCTCGGCGTCGAGCAGCTGCGCGTCGAGCAGCGCTTCCCAGCCCGTGTTCAGCACTTCGCCGAGATTCTCGAAGCGCACGGTGCTGCCCGTCCCTCCGGACGGCGGGAGGGTGCGCTCGACCAGCGCGTCCTTCGACGACTTGTGATAGTACGTCAGCTCGGCGGCCAGACGGTTGTCGAACAAGCTCGCGTCGAGCCCGATCTCCAACTCGGTCGACCGCTCGGGCTTGAGGGCGGGGTTCCCCAATGCGCTGAAGGCCACGCCGACCGCGTCCCCGCTCTCGCCGACGATGCGCGTTCTGGCATTCGTGTAGTACTGCACTGCGTCGGTGGTCCCGGGCTGCACGCCCGAGGCTCCGTACGCCGTCCGGAAGCGGAGCTGATTCATCCAGCCGGACGTGGGGAAGAAGTTTTCCTCGGACACGAGCCACGACAGCGAGAACTTCGGATAGAACACCGTCTCGAACTCAGCGCCGAACGCGCTGTTTCGATCGGAGCGAATGGCACCGGTCACGAACAGCCGGTCGCGGAACGCGAAGCGCTGCTCGAGGAATGCGCCGTAGGTCCGACTCTCGGTCGAGGTCTCATCCGCCTCCTTGACCTCACCTGCGTTGACGGTTTCGGCGCCCGGTGCCAGCTCATCACCGAACGCGCCATTCCGGTGGAACAGGTTGCGCGCCACCTGCAAGCCGGCGGTCGTCTGTGACTCGATCACGTCGGTCAGCCGTCGCGTGGCCGTTGCGGCGGCGTCGAGCGTGTAGATGTAGAAGTTCGACCGGTTGTCTTCCTTGAAGCCGAGCCGGTCGTCCGCGATCGCGCACTCGCTGAACCGGCAGAGCTGCGTTTCCCAGCGGTTGATGTAATCCAGACCGAAGTTGGTGCGTAGCGCCACCCAGTCGCGCGGACGCCAGTTCGTCGACACGGAGCCGATCAGCCGTTCGATCGCCTGCGTCGTCACCGCCTCGTACACGTCCCGTGGCGTGAACTCCCGCCATCCGTAGAGTGTGTCTCCGGCCGAGTTGAGGTTGTGTTTGAATCCCGGCCCTCCGTAGGTGTTCGCCGCGATCCCGGCAGTCCCGGAGTCATCGCTATGCGGAAGCCGGAGGTCCTGCGAGATGTATCCGCTGTGCACCGACACATCCAGGTTATCGCGCGGCGCAAAGCTCAGGTTGGCGCGTGCCGTGATCCGGCGCATCCAGTTGGGATCGCGTTGCTCGGGACGAAGCGACAGTCCGCGTGCGGTCAGGTAGCGCTCGTCGAATTCCGGCACCTTGGTCACGCCGTCTTCGTTTTCCCACTCGCCATGGACGAAGTAGCGAATGCGCTCCGACCCTCCGCTCACCTGCAGTCCGTGCTGCTGCCGGTAGCCGACGCCGTACGGCGTCGTCTCGTCATCCTCGTGCAGGTTGAAGCTGGTGAGACTGTCCTGCTGGCAGGCGTTCGACGCGACCTGCGTGAGGAAGCACTGCACCGTATTCGACGGAGTCGAGTTCGTCGTACTCGTGGTTCCCGTGCGCCATCCGCGGTACGCCGTCGGATAGTCGTTGCGATCGGTGATCGCGGTCTGCTCCGTGTAGTACGTCCACCGCGTTGGTCCAGGAATTCCCTTCTTCGTCGTGATGACCACGACGCCGTTCGCCGCATCCGTTCCATAGAGCGTGGCCGCCGAGGGACCTTTGACGATCTCGATCGATTCGATCTCTTCGGGATTGAGGTCGCCAAGACGGCTCGCCGTCGTTCCCCCGACGCTGATCGATGAGGAGCCCGTCGTCCCCTCCATGCGAATCCCGTCGATGACATAGATCGGGTTGTTGCTGAGCGAGAGCGAGCTCGTTCCGCGAATACGGATGCGAATGCCGGCGCCGGTCTGCATGCCTCCGTACACCGCAACGCCCGCGGCGCGCGCGTTCAACAGATCCCCGACGTTCGAAACCGCTCGCGTGTTGACGATGGAGTCGGCATCGACCTGCGCGACGGCGTTGCCGAGCTCGACACGCCGCTGCTCCCCGGTCGCGGTAGTGACGATCGGGGCGAGAGCGACGGGCGCTGGCGTCATCGCAAAGTCGGCGGTCGTCGTCTGACCGGCGGCGACGGTCACCGATTGCTTCTGCTCAGCGTAGCCGACACGTAACACGCGAACATCGACGGATCCGGGACGTACGTTGCGTACGGTGTACTGTCCTTCGCTGTTCGTCCCGACTCCGATCGCGGTGCCGACGATGACGACCTGGGCGCCAGCGATCGGCTCACGCGTGGTTGCGTCGGTGACGCGCCCAGTGAGAGTTGCTTGTTGTGCCTGGACACCGGTCGCGAATGTCCCAACGCATGCCGCCAGCACGACCGCGCGGCGACCTCGCACCATGCTCGTTCTCATGTGCACCTCGTGGCGAATCCCGTAGTAGTGGTGGGGAGCGAACACCTGCGTGCAACGGCGATGACGCGGCGGAAAGGAACCTGTTCGGGAAAAGTCACCGCTCGGCGAAGAGTAACGTACGTGCCGCCAAACCGGCCGCAACATCGCCCGGGAGTGGGCGTGATTGTGCCGAGGCGTGTACGGACGCACTTTGGCGAGGTCCCCACGGGGCCAAAACTCAGACCAGGAGCACGGGTATGTGGCGGTACACGGCCATGTTGGCTCTCCTCGCGCCTAGCGTGGTGACAGGACTCGCACCTCGCCCGGAGGCCCGGCACGTCGCCCGGGACGCCCTCGTCGGCCGGTGGAACATCACCATCCAGAAGCCGGAGGGAGTACGCCCGTCGTGGCTCGAGGTTCGGCCGTCGGGAAACTCGGCGCTCGTCGGACGCTTCGTCGGGGAAGTCGGGAGTGCCAGGCCCGTCGCGCGCATCGAGCTGACCAATGATCAGATCCGTTTCGCGATTCCCGCGCAGTGGGAAGCGGGTACCGGGGATTTCACGCTCGAGGGACGCGTTCAGGGCAATCAGCTCACCGGCTCGGTGGCGTACCCCGACGGTAAGCGCTTCCCGTTCACGGGCGAGCGCGCGCCGGCACTGCGACGTCAGGGCGAGCCGACGTGGGGAGCGCCGATCAGGCTCATTGGGACGGACCTATCCGGGTGGCGTGTCGTCGGCGGCACGAACCGCTGGGGCGTGGCGAATGGGGTGCTGCGCAACGCCGAGTCAGGAGGAAATCTCGTGACCGAGCGGAGCTTCGGCGACTTCAAGCTCCACCTCGAGTTCCGGTATCCGAAGGGGAGCAACAGCGGTGTCTACCTGCGCGGCCGCTACGAGGTGCAGATCGCCGACAGCATTCCACCACAGCCGGTGAACGACATGCTCGGCGCCGTCTACGGATTCCTCGCGCCCAGCGAGGTGGTGAACGCCAAGCCGAACGAGTGGCAGACGTACGACATCACGCTCGTGGGCCGGATGCTCACCGTGGTCGCGAACGGCAAGACGGTGATCTGCGATCAGGAAATTCCGGGGATCACCGGCGGTGCGCTCGACAGCAAGGAAGGGACGCCCGGCCCGCTGATGCTCCAGGGTGATCACGGCGTGATCGAGTACCGCAACATCGTCCTGACGCCGGCGTCGAATTGAGCCCGTCCCCCGTGTCCTCCGCGGTTCACAATTTTTCCCCCCTGCCCTCCGCCGGAAAGAATCCGTTCTCAATGGCAGCGAGCCAGGATCACGTAACGACGATCAACTAAACCGGGTCACCCGCCAGAGCGCGACACCGCAGCCGACGAGCACCGCGAGCATCGCCGCCACCAGCACGGCCACCCACTCCCACTCGAGCGCGATGCGCGGGACCTCGGCAATCAACGCGAAGGCCACCAGCGTCGCCGTCGCGGCGGCGATCACGAGCCAGTCGATCCACGTGCGGCCATGACGAGTGTCGAGTGTCTCGCGACCCGCGGCACGCGCGCGCGTGTACGCGGGATCGACGCCATAGCGTTCACTCTCGCGCGCTGCGGCTTCCTGCCAGCGCCGATGCTCGTTTTCGCGCACCGATGACAGCGCGATCACGCCCGCGCCGAGCGCCATCACCACGGAGCCGCCGATCACCTGCGTGAAGAGCGTGCGCGTTCCGCCCGCAAGCTCGCTGAAGACGAGCACTCCCCACAGCAGTCCCCAGAGCTGGTTCGTATTCGACAGCGGGATGCCGCGCGTGATCCCCGCGTACTTGACGGCGTACTGCTGGAACAGATCGCCGATCACCCACACGAAGCCGCCGAGCAGGAACCAGAAGATCACGGTGCGCGTCGCGGCGAGTGCCTGCCAGAGCTCGCTCACGCCGCCGGTATGGATCACGGCCAACGCGCCCATCATTCCGAGCTCGCCTACGGTGAAGAACGTGATGAACGACAGCGGGCTCATTCCCGTCAGGTACGCCTTCCGGTACGGGATGTACATCGTCCCCCACAGCACGCCCGCCGCGAGCGCCGCGATGACGCCGCGAGCCGCATCTCGCGCCGGCACGTGCGCCGCCGATGCGACAGCGAGCGCCGTTGCGCCCGCGAACATGAGTAGCGCACCGCCGAGCACGCCGAACCACCGCCGCCAGTCCGCCCCGCGAAGCTCCTTGAACAGCACGATGCCCCACACGATCCCGAGCAGGCTGTTGCTGTTCCAGAGCGGGAACGCGATGCTGAGCCCGACGTCGCGTACGGCGAAGATCGTCAGCGTGTTCGCGACCGCCCAGAGACATCCGGCGAGCACCGCCCACACGATGAGGTGCGGTGCCTGTCGGAGATCCGCGCTCACGTAGGACGTTCCATGGATGAGTGCGGGCAGCGTCCAGCGGGCGAGGAAGACGCCGATCACCATGCTCAACGACACGATCACCGGCGACACGCCCGTGGTCACGAGCTTCGTGGGCGCTTCCGCCGCGCCGAGCCAGGCACCCGCCGTCAGCCCGCAGACCATGCCGATCGTCTGGAGCGTGCGCAGCCGCTTCGGGTCCACCGCCGGCTCGCCAGCGCGAGCGGGCGACGACTCCGCCACCGACACGCTCATTGGATCCAGCTCAGCACGAACAGCCCGCCGATGAGCACGGCGACTGGCACCCAGAACTGCACATCGCGGAGAATGAGGCCCAGCCAGCTGCGGCTGCGCGGCTCGCGGTGAACGTCCGTCATGGCGTCACCCTGGGAGGAGGGAATGGCCGTTCGTACGGCGGGCAATACTGCCTGTCCCTGCCCCGGTCGCGCAATATTCGGTTTGCGCAACTCGACGGAGCCGACTAAATCGAAAGGGAGTCGACCCCCTGATGTGAGGACCGCGCCATGAAATTCACAGCAAGCGTCGCCGCTCTCCTCCTGCCGGCCGCGTTCTCGACGGCCGAAGCGCAGCAGGCGCCATCCGTGATCACTGAGCAGCAGCCGGTGCGCCGCGGCCGCACGGCGAAGCCGCCCCTTCATGCTCGCCATTGGATCGCCATCACCGGCAAGCCGCTCTCGGCCACTGCGGGCGCAACGATGTTTCAGAAGGGAGGGAACGCGGTGGACGCTGCCTGCGCGATGCTCGCCGCGGGTGCGACCATGTGGGACGTGCTCTCCTGGGGCGGCGAGACACAAGCGCTGATCTATCACCCCAAGCTCAAGAAGGTGATCGGGATCAACGCGCTCGGCGTGGCGCCGACCGGAGCGACGGCGGCGTACTACAAGTCGAAGGGGCACCGCTACCCGCCCGAGCACGGTCCGCTGGCCGCGGTTACACCGGGGACTCCGGGCGGCTTACTCGTTATGCTCGCCGAATACGGGACCCTGCGCCTCGCTGACGTGCTCGCCCCCGCCATCCAGATGGCCGAGGGCTACGCGATCGAGGCCCAGACGGCGAGCTCGATCGAGCGCCAGAAGGAGCGCATCAAGCAATGGAAATATTCGCGCGCCGTGATGCTTCCCCACCTCGGCGAATCTCGTGAAGCGCCGGAGCCCGGCGAGATCTTCGTGCAGCGCGATCTCGCAGCGACCCTGCGCAAGCTCGTCGAGGCTGAAGCGCAGGCGTTGAAGCAGGGCAGGAGCCGTCGCGACGCGATCATGGCCGCGTACGACCGGTTCTACAAAGGCGACATCGCGCGGGAATTCGTGCGCGGCGTGCAGGAGGAAGGCGGCCTGATCACGCTGGAAGATCTCGCGAAGTGGCAGGTGCGCATCGAGGAGCCGGTGAAAACGACGTACAAGGGGATCGACATCTACAAGCTCCAGTTCTGGCAGCAGGGTCCAGTCATGCTCCAGGCGCTCAACATCCTGGAGAACGCCGATCTGAAGTCGATGGGTTACAACTCGCCGCGATACATGCACACCGTGTATCAGGCGATGAATCTTGCCTTCGCCGATCGTGACTTCTACTACGGCGATCCGTACTTCCCGCCCCAGGAGCCGACGCGCGGTCTTCTGTCGAAGGAGTACGCGAAGGCGCGCTTCGCTCAGATGAACCACGAGCGCAACGATCCCGCAGTAAAGCCTGGGGATCCGTACCCATATCAGGGCGGCACGAACCCATTCTTGCCGCTGCTGGCGCAGTGGAAGGTCGAATCGCCAGAGGACAGCGCGCGCCGCAGCGGCCAGCAGGACCAGCTCGCGCCGTCCACGCCACGCGACAGCAGCGGCGAGGACTACTTCGATTCCGACTTCTACCGCGGGACGACGAGCGTGCAGGCCGCCGACACATCGGGGTGGGTCGTGTCGATCACGCCGAGCGGCGGGTGGGTTCCCGCGGTGATCGCGGGGCGCACGGGGGTCGGACTCAGCCAGCGCGGCCAGAGCTTCGTCACCGATGCCTCCGACGGTCCGTTCAACGTCATCGAGCCGGGCAAGCGCCCACGCGTCACGCTCACACCGACGATGGCGCTCAGAAACGGCGAGCCATTCCTCTCGTTCGCGGTGCAGGGCGGCGATTCGCAGGACCAGAACCTCCTGCAATTCTTCCTCAACGTCGTCGAGTGGGGGATGACGGTGCAGCAGGCGGCCGAGGCGCCGAACATCAACAGTTCGCAGATGCGGTCGAGCTTCGGCGCGCATGAAACGCGGCCGGGCGAGCTGCTGGTCGCGCGCTCCACGCCCGACAGCGTTCGGACGGCGCTTCGCGCCATGGGATACACGCTCGAGTTCGCAGAGCGGACGTCGGGGCCCATCAACGCGATCATGTTCGACCGCAAGCACCGCACGATGTGGGGCGGGTCCAGCAATCACGGGGAGGATTACGGGATCGCGTGGTAGCGATCCGCCTCCGTAGCGCTCTCTGCTTCGTCGCGTTACTTGCCATCGTCTCCTGTGCGAGAGACGGCGCGCGCCGCGATCCGGCGACGGTGCTCTTCCTCTCCGACTTCGGTGAGAGGGACGGCGCCGTCGCCGCATGCAAGGGCGTGATGTGGAGCATCGAGCCTCGCCTCACCATCGTCGACCTGTCGCACCAGGTGCCGCCGTACGACATCGAGACCGCCGCCGAGGTGCTCGAGCAGGCGGTGCCGTTCTACGCGTCGGGCACCGTGGTCGTTGCCGTCGTCGATCCTGGCGTGGGAAGTGAGCGCAGATCGACGGCGATTCTGACGAAGCGAGGCCATCTCCTCGTCGGGCCGGACAACGGACTCTTCACGCTCGTGGTGCAGCGTGAGGGATTCGATCGTGCTGTGGAGCTTCGCAACGAACGCTATTTCCGGCCGGGGCAGACCTCGTTCACCTTCCACGGCCGCGATGTCTTCGCGCCCGTCGGCGCGCACCTCGCGGCCGGTGTCCCTCTCGACTCGCTCGGCCCGCCGCTCGTGCCCGTGCGGCTCGATCTCGCGCCGGCTCGACGCACCAGCGATCGCATCGAGGGCATGGTGCGCTACGTCGAGGATCCGTACGGCAACGTCGTGACGAACATTCCGGCGGCGCTGCTGGACTCGCTTGGCGCGCACGTCGGCGACTCACTCGAGGTCCGCATCGGAACGCGCACGCTGCGGCTCCCCTGGCGCAACACGTTCAGCGACGTGCCGCGCGGCTCACCGCTCGCGCTCCTGCATTCGCGGGGCGTGCTGTCGTTCTCGACCAATCAGGGAGATTTCGCGTCCGAGTATGCCGTGAAACGGAAGGACCCCGTGGTGGTGCAACTCAGGCGTCGATGAGGCCCGGCTGAAGAGCCGAACCACGAACTGCCGTCATGGGCGCCTGTTTCCGAGCGATGCTCTATACCCGGTCGTCGACCCCCTTCACGCCGGACTCCTTCGCGCAGTGCGCACAGCAGTAGAATGCTCCCCGGCTCTCGACGCCGTGGCCGAGGATTCTGCATCCGCAGTGCTTGCACGTCGGAGCGAGACGATGGATCGCGCACTCGAAGGAATCGAACGTGTGCGTGCGCCCCGCCATCGTCACCTGAAATGCCTTGTCATAGTCGTTGCCGCAGACGTCGCACCTGGCCATGAGCGCCTCCTGAGTGCTCAGGAGCCGCTTCAATCCGCGTGCCTCGCACGAGGAATCCGGGTGTGACTTCACGGTTCGACCCGCATCTTTGTGCCGGCGGCTCCTCAATGGAACGCTCATGACCCTGTAGGGCTGGCATTCACGACAGGTTGTCGAGATGCAGCGGATGCGGTGGGAACTGCCGGGGTCGCCCTTACCCGGTCAGGGGCGAGCAGCCCGACGCATCTCGGTCACGAGACGCCGCACGAGGGCTTGATCGTTAGGCAATAGGCCGACCTCCGGAAGGCGGCTCACCAGCTCGGCCCACCGCGCGTCCGCGGCCTGCGCGCGGCGCAGATAGGGGATCGCCTCGTCCACGCGCCTGGCGCTGGCGAGGCTGACCCGTCACCGAATCCCGCGCGACGATCGAGTACGTGGCCACGGGCCGCACTGGCCGAAAGGAGTCCTGCGCCGCCGCGTGAGTGGGCACCGACAGAACGGCGAGGATCAGAGCGAGAGCACGCATAGGGGTCTCCGAAGGGGCCGACCGAATACTGCGCCAGGGACGCTCGCGCGTGAAGACACCGGCCACTGCGGGCCGACCGCCGCTCGCTGCAAGGAAATGCGCATCCTGCGCCCGAACGGTAATATCTACGCCCCGTGTCTGACCTCCAGCGCCGCAACACGTGACCGTCGACGAGCGCCCCAGCGAGCGCCGCGTGTGGCTGCTCATCTCCAGCGCGTGCATCGTCCCCGCCGCTCTCGGGGTGTTTCAGGCATACATGCAGGCCCGGCTCGTCGGCAACGCAGCACGATGGCAGGACCTCGTGTTCGAGGGAGGCGAGTGGCTCTTTCTCGGCGCGCTGCTGCCGATCACGTACCACCTCGGCAAGCGGTTTCCGCTGCGTGCTGGCCACTGGCGGCGCTCGCTCTTCGTGCACCTGGGGGGCGCGCTCGCTCTCTGCGTCGCGTGGGCGACGCTTGGTCTTCTCCTCGGCTCCGTCCTTCAGCGATTTCCGGCCCAGGGAAACTTTTGGCAGGACTATGCGAGTTGGATACTCACGAGCATCCCCTGGTCCGTCTTCATGTACTTCACCGTCCTCGGCTGCGTGCATGCGATCGCCTACTTCAACGAGGCGCGCGAGCGCGAGGCACATGCGTCGCGGCTCGCGGCGCAGCTCGCCGAGGCGAGACTGGGTGCGCTGCGGATGCAGCTGCACCCGCATTTCCTCTTCAACAGCCTCAACGCGATCAGCGTTCTCGTGCGAGATCAGAATACCGTCGCTGCCTCGCGCATGCTCGAGCGTCTCGGTGACGTGCTCCGCCAGGTGCTCCGCCCCGATCTTCCGCACGAGGTCACGCTCGCCGAGGAGCTCAGCTTCCTCGAGCAGTATCTCGCGATCGAGCAGGAACGTTTCTCGGATCGTCTTCGCGTGCACTGGTCCATTGAGGAGCGTGCGCGCGAGGCGCTCGTCCCCAGCTTTGTGTTGCAGCCGATCGTCGAGAACGCGATCAAGCATGGAATCGCGAAGCGAGCCGAGGCGGGACGCATCGACATCGTGGCGCGCGTGATCGGGAATCGGCTCGAGCTGTCGGTGCGGGACGACGGCATCGGCATGAGCGCGTCGCACGCGGCCGAAGGCGTGGGGCTCTCGAACACGCGGGAGCGGCTGCGCACCTTGTACGGCGACGATGCCACGCTCACGTTGTTGGCACCTCCCTCCGGCGGCACCGAGGTCGTGATCACGCTTCCCTTTCGCCCGCACCGCCAGTGAACGCCATGCGCGTTGCTGTCGTCGACGATGAGCCGCTGGCGCGTCGCGGTATTCGCCAGCTTCTGGCGCTGCACGATGACGTGGAGGTCGTCGCCGAGGCTCGCAACGGCATGGAGGCGGTGCGGATGCTCGAGACGGTCGCGACGGATCTCGTCTTCCTCGACGTGCAGATGCCGGAGCTCGACGGCATCTCCGTGCTTCGCCGAGTGGATCCGGAACGGATCCCGGCGGTGATCTTCGTGACTGCGTACGACACGTTCGCCGTCCGCGCGTTCGAGCTCCATGCCGTGGATTACCTCGTGAAGCCGGTGCACGAGGCGCGCTTCCACCGCGCGCTCGCGCGGGCTCGCGACCGGTTGCAATCGCAGGAGGCCGTGACGCTCTCGCGCCGACTGTCAGCGCTGCTCGCGAACGGATCCACGGGCGAGACGGCGGTGCGTGAGCCGTCGCGGCGGCTCGTCGTGCCGACCAATGGCTCGGAGCTCGTGCTCGACGTGGCGGAGATCGAGTGGATAGAAGCCGATGATTACTACGCGGCGATTCACGCTCGTGGCCGGCGACATCTCATCCGCGAGTCGCTCGCCTCGCTCGAGGCGCGCCTCGACGCCTCCCTGTTCGTACGCGTGCACCGGTCGGCGATCGTCAACCTCGCGCGCGTGCGTGAGATCCGATCGGCGGCGGCTGGGGAATCCGCGGTCGTGCTGCGCGACGGGACGCAGCTTCCACTCAGCCGTCGGCGCCGTGAGCAGGTCGCGGACGCCGTGAGGCGTTTCGCGCGATGACCGAGCCGGCCAAGCGTCCTCCGCGCTCGTCGCGACAGCGCTACCGACTCTTCGTCGAGGACTACAAGCATCGCCGTCTCGATGAATCGGCGGACGGCACGAGTGATCGCAAACAGGTCGACGAGGGGAGCACATCCCGCGCGCGCTGGGGCCTGCGCGAGGGAAAGCGGCGCGAGTATCTGGGGGAGTACGTGCGGTGGCTCAAGCCGCACCGGTATGCGCTCGGGGGTGTTTTCCTCCTCGCGCTGCTGACGGCCGGCCTGCAAATGATCGAGCCGCTCTTCATGCGGTTCATCATCGACCGCGTGCTCCTGAATACCGGTCTCGATGCGGCGACCCGGCTCACGCGGCTGCACCTCGCGGGGGCCACGTTCCTGTCCGTCATCATCCTCTCCAACCTCATCAACGTCGCGAAGGACTACCGCCAGCGACTGCTGAACGTGCGTGTGATGCTGTCGCTGCGGCGCTCGCTGTTCGAGCGGCTGCTGCGACTCCCGCTGCCCAGGCTCTGGGACATGAAGACGGGCGGGATTCTCTCGCGCCTGACGGGTGATGTCGACACGACCACCGGGTTGCTCCAGATGGCGATCGTGTCGCCGTCGATCTCGGTCATCCGGCTGATCATCGCCGTCATCGTGCTGATGACGTTGAACTGGCGGTTGGCGCTGACGGCGATGGCGATCATTCCCGGCGCGATGCTGATGAGCTTCGTGTTCGCGAGGCGGATCCGGCCGATCTATCGCACGGTTCGCAAGGACGTGGAGGTCATCGACGGCCGGGTCGGCGAAACGTTCTCGGGAATTCGCGTCGTGCGCGCGTTCCGTCGCGAGGCGCAGGAGCTTCTCGACTACATGCTCGGCCGCCACTCCGTCCTGCGAAAGGAGCTCTTCGCGCACCGGCGGGAGCTGCTGCTCTGGACGTCGTGGGGACTGCTCGTCGCCGGTGTGAACGTCGTGATCGTCTGGTACGGCGGGTATCTCAACCTCACCGGTGGCGCTTCGATCGGCGACATCATGGCATTCCAGTGGTACACGTTCCTTCTGCTGAATCCCGTCTGGAGCATCGTCAACTCGTTCTCCGAGCTTCAGCGCTCACTGGCGGCCATGGAGCGCGTCTTCGAGGTGTTGGCGATGGAGGACGACAAGCCCGACCGTCCCGACGCGCGCGATGCGCCGGCGATCGTGCAGGAGATTCGGTTCGAGGATGTGGAGTTCGAGTATCGGGAGGGAATGCCGGTGGTGCTCGACTTCACCGTCACGGTGCCGGGCGGCTCGGTCGTCGCGCTCGTGGGGCGAAGTGGCGCCGGCAAGACGACGGTGACCGATCTCGTGGCGCGTTTCCACGACCCGACGCGCGGTCGCATCCTGCTGAATGGAACCGACGTTCGCGAGTTCCGCCTCAAGTCGTATCGCGGCCTGCTCGCGCTGGTGCAGCAGGAGGTCTTCCTGTTCGATGGGTCGGTGCGGGAGAACATTGCGTACGGGCGCCACGATGCGACGGATGCGGACGTGGAGGACGCCGCCCACCGCGCGAATGCGCACGAGTTCATCGTGCGGCTCCCGGAGGGATACGACACCTTCATCGGCGAGCGCGGCGTCAAGCTCTCGGGTGGGCAGCGACAGCGGCTAGCGATCGCCCGAGCCATTCTCGCGTCGCCACAGATCCTCATCCTCGACGAGGCTACCAGCAATCTCGACACGGAGAGCGAGCAGCTCATTCAGGCGTCGATGGCCACATTGCTCGCGGGCCGGACGACGTTCGTCATCGCGCACCGACTCTCGACCATTCGCCGGGCAGACCTCATACTCCTGATGGGGGACGGGCGAATCATCGAGCGTGGGACGCACGAGGAGCTCATGCGCGCGCGGGGACTCTACCACGACATGGTGCTTCGCCAGATGGAGTCGGCGGGGGAGAACGTCGGTGAGGTCTGGACGTGACCGTTCGCTGCGCTGATGTGACCGCTCGCTGACTGCGCGTTGTCGGCGGAGTGCGCGGCGTCGATCGTGTCTGAAGCCCAATTCGAGAGGGTGTATGGCAACGTCGGCAGTGGGAGCGCCCGCGGCGGTCTACGACAACACGACGGCGGGCCACCTTGAACGCGTCGCATCGCGCATCGTCTCGCTCGACTTCGTGCGCGGCCTCGTCATGGTGCTAATGGCGATCGATCACGTGCGCGTGTACTCGGGGTTGCCGGCCGGCGGCCCGACGCCGGGAATCTTCTTCACGCGCTGGATCACGCACTTCGTCGCACCGGCCTTCGTCTTCCTCGCGGGAACTGCGGCGTATCTGCACGGGCGCAAGCTGCCGAGTCGCGCGGCGCTGGCGAGGTTTCTCGTGACGCGAGGCGCATTTCTCATTCTGCTCGAGCTCACGGTGATCCGCCTCGCGTGGACGTTCAACGTCGACTTCGCGAGCTATCTGCTCGCCGGCGTGATCTGGATGATCGGGTGGTGCATGATCCTCCTCGCCGCGGCGATCTTTCTCCCGACGGCCGCCATCGCCACGATCGGCATCGCGATCGTGGCGCTCCACAATCTCACCAATGTCTTCCCGGGGGCGATCGGGCAGGCGTTCGGCGACGCCGGGCCCGGGTGGCTGCTGACGATCCTCTACTTCGGCTGGGGACCAATACAGCTCGGGAGTAATGGTCCTCCGCTGTTCGTGCTCTTCGTGATCGTTCCGTGGATCGGCGTGATGATGAGCGGCTACGCCTTCGGCCACGTGATGCAGATGTCACCCGAGCGACGCCGCGAGGTCTGCCTGAAGCTGGGCGTCGCGCTGACCGTGCTCTTCGTCGGGCTCCGCGCGCTCAATGTGTACGGCGATCCACGTCCGTGGGACGGAAGCCAGATGCCGGCGGTGCTTTCTTTTCTCAACACGAGCAAGTATCCCGCATCACTTCTGTTCCTCCTCATGACGCTCGGCCCGATGCTCATCCTGCTCGGGCTGGCCGAGCGATGGGGAGGAAGGCCGGTCGAGGTCACGGCGACGTTCGGGCGCGTCCCGATGTTCTACTACCTGCTTCACATCCCTCTGATTCACGCGGCGGCCTGCCTCGTGTCGCTCGCTCGTGAGGGGCGAATCAACCCGTGGCTGTTCGGCAATCACCCGCTGGCTCCGCCGCCGGTGCCCGCCGGCTACGTGTGGAGCCTCACGCTACTCTACGTGGTGTTCGTGGCGTCTGTGATCGCGCTCTACTTTCCCTGTCACTGGTACGCACGACTGCGCGCGACGCGCCGCTATCCGTGGCTCAGCTATCTCTAGAACGACTGCCCCTGTTCAATCCGTGTCCAACGCTGTTGCAGTCGCCCCCACAATTCTTCGGAGGCCTCGGCCGCCGCACCCGTTCTCGGTGCAGGGCGCTTGGAACCAGACTGCTGTCCGCTGCGCGCCCGCCCGCGTCCGTCGCGCTCTTTCCGACTTTCTGCCATCTCCGCCTCCCTCAGTCTCGCCCCAACATTCCCGCACCACGGGTCACGCGTGCGGCGCCCAGGACTTTTCGCCTGGCGCGTGAGGCAGGCATGGATCGTACCGCCCGGGTGACTCGACGTACCGCTGCGCCTGCGTGTAGCCGATCTCGGAGGTGAAATAGCCGAGCAGGGCAAGCTCCTTCATCATCCGGAAGTAGTGTGCGGGAGCGCTGGCGCTCTTCGCGTCCATGTATGTCTTCTGCTCGCGATCGAGCGACTGAAGCAGCGCCAGGCGTGCCTCGGGCGTCGCCGACATGAACGGCGATCCGCTCGCCGCGCGGCTCGCGTCGTCGAGCTGTCGCATGCCGCGGCGGAAGATCTGCTGCTCGCCCTCGTCGTACGAGTCGGTGACCATCACCGTCATGAACGCTCCGACCTTCGCCGCTTTCGCCCCCGGCGTGTTCGTCGCCGGGAGAATCGTCTCGGCCACTTCGTCGAGGAAAGCGATCTCGTTCGCGGTGAACGGAGCGAATGCACTCGCACTCGATGCCGGCGCCGATCGGCATCCCGTCCAGAGCGCGCTTCCGCCGACGAGCGCAGCACCGCCTAACAGTGCGCTCACCCGGCGGATGGCCTCGCGCCGGTCGATGAGGTTCTGGGGTTCCGTCATGCGAAGCGCCTCAGAGATTACGACGGTTGAGCTCGTTCACCGCGTGATCGGCCGCGCGCGCAGTGAGCGCCATGTACGTCAGCGATGGATTCTGACATGCCGTCGACGCCATGCAGGAGCCGTCGGTGACGAAGACGTTCGGTGCGTCCCACACCTGATTCCACTCGTTGAGCACCGAGCTCTTCGGGTCGCGACCCATGCGCGCGGTCCCCATCTCGTGAATTCCCATCCCCGGGTAGTACTCGTCGTCGTACGTCTTCACGTCCTTGATCCCCACCGCCGACAGCATCTCCCCCATGTCGGCCGCCATGTCCTTGCGCATGAGTCGCTCGTTCTCGCCGGTCGCGCAGTCGATCTTGAGCACGGGCAGACCCCACTTGTCCTTCCGCGTTGGGTCCAGCGTGACCATGTTCGCGTGATGCGGCAGCATCTCGCCGAACGCGGTGGCGCCGATCGTCCACTGTCCAGGCTCAGCCATCGCATCCTTGAACGCGCCGCCGACACCGAGCTCCGCGACCGCGCGCCACCATCCTTCGCGACCTGCACCGCCCTCGTACCCGAAGCCACGAAGGTACGGGCGCTTGTCCCCATCGAGGTTGCGGTAGCGTGGGATGTACGACGGGTTCGGCCGACGTCCAAAGAAATACTTGTCCTCGAGCCCTTCGATTCGACCGTGCGCGCCCACGCGGAAGTGATGGTCCATGAGGTTGTGGCCCAGCTCGCCGGAGCTGCTGCCGAGCCCGCCCGGCCACACATCGGTTGCGGAACGAAGCAGCAGCCAGGTCGAGTTGAGCGTCGATGCGCAGAGAAAGACGACGCGCGAGGAGTAGTCCGTCGTCTCGTTCGTCACCGCGTCGAGCACGCGCACGCCGGTCGCGCGGCGGCGATCACGATCGTACAGGACCTCGGTCACGATGGCGAACGGCCGCAGCGTCAGTCGGCCCGTGCGCGCCGCGGCGGGCAGCGTGGATGACTGCGTGCTGAAGTACGCGCCGTACGGGCAGCCCAGCCAGCAGGCATCGCGGTACTGGCACGAGGCCCGTCCCGGAAGCGGCCGCGTGAGATTCGCGGTGCGACTCGAGATCATCCGCCGCTTCCCATCGTACAGCTTCGTTAGGCGCTCCGCGACGAGCTCCTCGGCGCAGTTGAGCGGCATCGCTGGCTGAAACTCGCCATCCGGAAGCTGTGGCAGCCCTTCCCTGGAACCAGCAATGCCGGCAAAGCGCTCCACGTGGCTGTACCAGGGCGCAATCTCGTCGTAGCGAATCGGCCAATCGGCGCCAACACCCTCCTTGACGTTGGCTTCGAAATCGATGTCGCTGAGACGAAAGCTACAGCGGCCCCACATGAGGGAGCGGCCGCCGACCTGGTACCCGCGGTACCAATCGAAGCGCTTGACCTCCGTATACGGCGAGTCCTGGTCGGAGGCCCACCAATCCAGATTCTTCTCGTTGAGCGGGAAGTCCCGCTTGAGCACCGGGTAGCGCTTGATCATCTCCTGCGTGCGCCCGCCGCGGTGCGGATACTCCCACGGACCTTTCGTCGCGTTGACGTAGTCCTTGATGTGCTCGACGTTCTTCCCGCGCTCGAGAAGCAGGACGCGAAGCCCGCGCTCGGTCAGCTCCTTCGCCGCCCACCCCCCGGAAATTCCCGATCCAACGACGATCGCATCGTAACTCGTGGACTGCATCCTCAGAACTCCAGCTTCGAGATGTACTCGAAGTCGCGGCGCATGCTCTCGAGCGGCGTCCCGGGATACGTCTCCTGCTCGACGAAGAGATGCTTCTCGTCGATGCGATCGATGCTCGCCAGCAACCGCTTGAAATCGATCACGCCGGTGCCGAGCTCGGTGTCATGCTCGGCTCCGAGCCGCTGAACATCCTTGATGTGGAAGCTCCAGTAGCGCGACCCGAACCGCTCCATGTAGGCGTGCGGATCGAGCCCGGCCATGGCGAGGTTTCCGGTGTCGAGCTGCATGCGGACGATCGTCGCGTCCGTGCGCTCCATGAGCACGTCGTACGGCACGACGCCGCCGATCTGCGCGAAGTCGTTCGCATGATTGTGGAATCCGATCCATACGCCGCGCTCGCGCGCTCGTGCGCCGGCGGCATTCAGCCGGTCGGCCCATCGCCGATAGTCATCGACGGTGCGCTGTCCCTGAATGGGCAAGCTCGCGACGATGAGGTACTCGTGGCCGAGCGTCTTTGCCTCGTCGAGCTGCCGGTCGAGATCGTCGAGGGCGCTCCCGCTCACATGCGTGGACGGGGCGCGCAGACCGTTGCGGTCGAGCGTCGCGCGCAGCTTCGTCGGCGGCATGCCGAAGTTGTTCATCGAGCCGAGGAGCTCGAGATCCTTGTAGCCGATCGCAGCGATGTCGGCCAGGGTGCGCTCGAGGTCGCGACGCCCATCATCGCGCAGCGAGTACAGCTGAATGCCCACGCGCTTCAATCGCTTCACGGTGGTGGCTCCCACTCGGGGGCCCGCGACGGTGGCGGCCACGGCCGACAGGAAAGTGCGGCGGCGCAGGCAGAACCAC
>JBQTHJ010000011.1:0-16458 GCA_052389995.1 Gemmatimonadaceae bacterium
GCTGTTAACCAAAGCCCTTGCAGGTGCCGTTGCCGTATCCGTGCCGCTTCGCCGTCAAAAATCCGTGGTCATCCGCGTCCAACGCTGTTGCCGTTCGCACTTCTCTGCGAGCCTCCGCGGTTACCCGGCCCTGCACTCAAGAACTCGGACGCAGTTCACTAGTCTACCCGCACAAAATCGATCGGACCTGGGCCATGTCGACCGACCTCGAGACGGAGGCCGTCGCGCGTGAGCTCGCCTCGAATGGGGATGATCACACCGAGGCAGAGCCCCCGACAGATATAGGCACCCTCAATCCGATCGTCGCGGATCTCGAACTGGAGCTCGCTTTCGGAGCGCTCCGACCTCGTTCCGAGGTCGCCCGTAATCTCGCGATGCGAAATCTCGATTCCGGTTCCGTCGGCGTTGAGCCGCAGCGTGTCGGCGACCAGCCGGCCCACGGTGGTCTCGCTCTCCCAGATGACCGTGGGAAGAGCCTCTCCGCGCAACGTCCGGAGAACGTAGGTGCCGGCTACATCCTCCGGGCCGAGCGGGTCGTCGCAGGCGAGCCCGGTGGCGATAACGATGCAGACGAGCGCGCGGTAGAAGGGCCGTGACGACATCATGAACCTCATCTGAGCTTCTGAGCTTCCTCGGCGCCAGCGGCCTTTCCTGCTCGAGACGAAGCCGCAGTCATCTGACCTCACCACCGACCCAGGAGGTCACTCGGGGGGGCCGGGGGAGGTCGATGCCGGCCCCGCGCCGGTACCGCGGCGTCGCCACCGCGATTTGCTTGACATCGCACGTTTCGCGCTGTAACCGTTTACACTGGTTTCAGGCCGAGGCGATGCGTGCCGCCCCGAACTTCTCGCAGCCGTCAGTCCGAGGGCTCCCGACAGGCCACTATCCGCGACGTGGCCCGCGCAGCGCGTGTATCGGTCGCTACTGTCTCACGCGCGCTCAATGATTCGGGCCCGGTGCGCGATGAAACGCGGCGCCGTGTGCGCGAGGCCGCGCAGCACCTTCGCTTCACGCCCCACGGCGGCGCGCGCTCGCTCATCACGAGCCGGACGAACACGCTCGGCGTCCTGCTGCCCGATCTTTACGGTGAGTTCTTCTCCGAGATAATTCGCGGCATCGACCGCGAAGCGCAGCGGGCGGGTTATCAGCTGCTGTTGTCATCGGCTCGGAATGCACGCGATGAGGTGCACGTCGCCTTCCGCGCAATGTACGGACGCGTGGATGGGCTCATCCTGATGGCTCCCGATGGCGAGCTCGCGGAGCTGTTCGCCCACCGTCGCGACGGTACACCGATCGTGTTCATCAACTCTCCCGTCAGCTCCGGCGACGCTCGCCTCCTCACGATTGACAATCACGGGGGAGCGTACCAAATGGTGCGGCATATGCTCGAGCGGGGGCGCGAGCGTATCGCCATCATTCGTGGAGCCGAGCGGAATCACGACGCCGCGGAGCGGCTCCGCGGATACCGTGATGCGCTGGAGGAGAGTGGGGTCCGTCGCGACGCGCGTTGGGAGGTTCCCGGCGATTTCACGGAGGCTGCCGGCTACCGCGCGGCTCGCGCAGTGCTCAAGCTCCGGCCACGGCCGAGCGCCATCTTCGCCGCGAACGATGCGATGGCGATCGGTGCGCTGTCGGCGTTGCGGGAAGCGGGAGTCGTGGTGCCGGATGAGATGGCGGTGGCGGGATTCGACGACATCCCGATGGCCCGCTACGTCTCTCCGCCGCTCTCTTCGGTGCACGTCCCCATCGCGCAACTCGGCGAGCGCGCGATGGACCTCCTGTTAGGCACGATCGCCGATCCCGGGAACGGCGCGGCACGCCGTGTCGTGCTTCCAACAACCCTCGTCATTCGAAAGTCCTCACCCTGAGTGGAAGGTCCGCTCGTCTCACAGGAGGTTCGGTCATGAATCGTCGTGTAGTAGAGACCACGTTTGCGCGAACCGTGTCCGTGGCTCTCGCATCGCTCGCGCTGGCGGCGAGCAGCGGGAGCGCCCAGGAGGTACCCGGCCGGGTGAGCGGCACGGTGACGTCCGAGGAAGGTCAAGCGATTTTCGGCGTGAACATCGTCGTGAAGGGAACCACGACGGGGACGATCACGGCGACGAACGGGCGCTACACGCTCCCCGCGCAGCCTAACGACACGCTCCTCTTCCGCTTCATCGGCTATGCCCCGCAGGAGGTCGCCGTCGCCGGGCGGGCGATCGTGAACGTCACGATGCAGGCGCAGGCCGTGGCCCTTCAGGATATCGTCGTCGTGGGCTACGGGACGCAGCAGCGCCGCGACGTCACCGGCGCGGTGGCCAGCGTGAGCGGGGAGGCCTTGACCGAGGTCGCGACGCCTAACGTCGCGCAAGCGCTCCAGGGACGCGTGGCCGGCGTGCAGGTGACGCCGCAGTCCGGTGAGCCCGGTGCGGCCGCGGTGATACGGATTCGCGGCGTCGGCACGCTGAACAACGCGTCGCCCCTCTTCGTCGTCGACGGGATGTTGCTCGACGACATCAACTTCCTCAGCCCGAACGACATCCAGTCGGTCGAAGTGCTGAAGGACGCATCGGCCACCGCGATCTACGGATCGCGCGGCGCGAACGGCGTGATCATCGTGTCGACGAAGAAGGGCGCCATCGAGGGGCCCGCGCTGTTCATGATCAACGCCTATGCGGGGACGCAGCGCGTTCTGGACCCGATCGACCTCGTGAACGCGCGACAGTACGCGATGCTCGCCAACGAGCTGGCGGCGAACCAGGGACTTCCTCAGCCGTACTTCCCCGATCCGAACGCGGTGGGCCCCGGCGTCGATTGGCAGGACGCCATCTTCGAGACGGCGCCGATCCAGAGCTACCAGCTCTCGAGCTCGGGAGGAACCGACCGCGTCCGGTACTACTTCAGCGGAAACCTCTTCCGCCAGTCCGGCGTCATCCCGAAATCCGATTTCGACCGGCTCACGGTCCGCCTCAACAACGACTACCAGCTCACCGAGCGTCTTCAGATCGGCCACAACATCAACTTCTCTTACACCGATGGACTGAGGCCGCCGGACGTCCTCGGCAGGCTGTATCGCGCCGACCCGACCATCCCGCCGCTCAATCCGGATGGGACGTTCGCGAACAACAATCTCCGCGCGTCGGCCGGTAATCCGGCCGCGACCGTCTTTTTCACCAATAACAGGGAAGAGGCGCGTCGCCTCGTCGGGAACGTGTTCGGCGACATGAACGTCTACGGGAACTTCACGCTGCGCTCGAGCTTTGGCGTCGATTACAACGTGTCCGAGTTCCGCAACTTCGTTCCCGTGTTCGTCGTGTCGCCGACGCAGCAGAACACCGACTCCGATCTGGACGTCCGCAACGACCAAACCCGCTCGTGGCTCTGGGAGAACACCCTGAACTGGAACTGGGCCTCGGAACGGCATCGCGTGACCGCCCTGGGTGGAATCACGTATCAGTCGTTCTACTCCGAGGGCCTTGGCGGCGCACGCACCAACCTCGTGGGTGAGGACGCCGCCCTCTGGTTCCTCAGCGCGGGCGACGCCGCGAGTCAAACGAACTTCAACACTGCTGAAGACTGGCGGATGTTGTCGTACCTCTTCCGCACGAACTATTCGTTCCTCGACCGCTATCTGTTGACGGCATCGCTGCGCGTGGACGGCTCTTCGCGGTTCGGCGCCGATAACCGTTATGGCTACTTCCCATCGTTCGCGGTGGGGTGGAATCTGGCCGAGGAGCCGTTCTTCCCTCAAACGAGCGCGATCGATGCGCTCAAGCTGCGTGTGAGCTGGGGCGAGATCGGGAACGACAAGATCGGTGCGTACCCCGGCATCCCCGTCGTGTCGAGCAACCTCAACGCCGTCTTTGGGGCGAGCGAGGAGCTCGCGTTCGGCGCGTCTCCGTTCGAGCTGGCCAACCCGGAAGTCAAGTGGGAAACGACCACCCAGACGAACATCGGCGCCGACATGTCGTTCTTCGGCGGGCGGCTCGAGGCTACGGTCGACTACTACAACCGCCAGACTGACGGCATCCTCGTCCGCGTGCCCATCCCGCTGTTCGTCGGTGTCGGAACCGAGCCGTTCGTGAACGCCGCCGAAGTCGAGAACAAGGGCATCGAGGGCGCCTTCACGTGGGCGGAGACGCGCGGCGGCTTCCGCTACGAGCTGAGCATCAACGGCGCGACGGTCAACAACGAGGTGAAGAAGCTGGCGCAGGGACGCGAGCAGATATTTGGTGGTGGCCTCGGGAACGAGGTCGGAATCACCACGCGAACCGTCCCGGGAGAGCCCATCGGCTCGTTCTGGGGCTTCAGAGTCGTAGGCGTTTTCCAGGATGCCGCGGACACCGCGAGCTCACCGAAGCGCGGCAACGAGGCCCCGGGCGATCTGAAGTACGCTGACCTGAATGGCGACGGCCGAGTTACCAACGCTGACAAGACCTTCATCGGCTCACCCATTCCGGACCTGATTTACGGCTTGAGCACTCGCATGTCGTGGAAGGGCTTCGATCTTGCCGCGACCTTCAGCGGACAGAGCGGAAACGAAGTCTTCAACGGCAAGAAGGCGGTTCGCTTCGGCGTCGAGAACTTCGAGACGTCATTCCTCGACCGCTGGACGGGGCCCGGCACAAGCAACACGGAGCCGCGTATCACCAATGCCGGACACAATTACCAGGCGTCGGACCGGTTCATTGAGGACGGCTCCTTCTTCAAGCTGAACGCGTTGCAGGTGGGCTACCGCCTACCTCAATCGCTGACCGGGCGGTGGAACCTTCATACCGCGCGAATCTATGTGAACGGCACGAATCTCTTCAACGTCACGGACTACTCCGGCTACACTCCGGAGCTGACCGTGGAAGACGTCATTCGCTCGGGGATCGACTTGGGCATCTTCCCCCCAGCGCGTACGATTACCATCGGCCTCGACGTCGGTTTCTGAGCGATGCGGACTACCAGTGTGCACCCAACTTTTCTCCTCAGGTGGACCATGATGGCACCAACGAACCGGTCGCGCGGAGCATGGCGCCGCGCGCGGGGCCTCGGGCTGGCCCTCGCGCTCGTGGCGTCGCTTCCCGCGTGTGACATCGAAACAGAGCCGCTCGGCACGCTCACGACCGAGAGCTTCTTCCAGACCGAGGAGCAGGCCATTCAGGCCACCAACGCGACCTACAGCGCGCTGCGCGAGTGGCGTGTTCACGTCTTTTCGTGGATCGGCCTCACTGACATCGCGTCCGACGACGCAACAAAGGGAAGCGTGCCGGCCGACGCCGGGTTCCTTCTCGACATCGACAACCTGAACTTCGATCCCGGGAACCTGGCGTTCTCCGATCCCTGGGGCGGGTACTATCGCGCGATCAACCTCGCCAACGTCGCCATCTCGGGAATCTCGGGAATGACCATCGATCCGGCGCTGAAGGCGCGCCTGATCGCGGAGAACAAGTTCCTTCGCGCCTACTTCTATTTCTTCCTGGCTCGCGGGTGGGGCGACGTTCCGCTGATCACCTCACCGCTGACGCCGAGCGAGTTCATTCAGGCCCGGGCTCCGAGGGAAGCGGTGTATGCGCAGATCGAGGAGGATCTGACCGAGGGGCTGAGCGCGCTGCCCCTCAGTTACTCAGAAGCCGACGTAGGCCGGGCGACCAGAGGAGCCGCCGGGGCGCTGCTGGCCGAAGTGCACCTGTTCCAGGAAGAGTTCGATGCAGCGTTCCAGCAGGCGCAGACGGTGATCAACTCCGGGCAATACAGCCTCTTCCCAGACTACGAGACCCTGTTCACCTCGGCCGGCGAGAACTCCTCGGAATCGGTTTTCGAGGTGCAGACCGTTGCAATCGAGGGCGGCGGCAGCAACCCCGCCGGGGCCGCTTCGCAGTATGCCCAGGTGCAGGGGGTTCGCGGAACGCCGAACATCGGGTGGGGGTTCAACACGCCTGCGCCGGAGCTCGAGGATTCCTATGAGCCCGGGGACCCGCGGCAACAGGCGACGATTCTCTACCCCTGGGAGGAGCTGCCCGACGGCTCCGGTCGCGTCGTCTACCTCAACCCGAGCATGCCTAACAACCGGTACAACCAGAAGGTCTTCGTCTCGCCGGACAACCCAGGCGGCTCGGGCAACAGCGGCGTCAACATTCGTCGCATCCGTTATGCGCACGTGCTGCTGACGGGTGCCGAAGCGGCGGCGCGAAGCGGTCGCGAGGCCCAGGCGCAGGCCTGGCTCAACATGGTGCGCGCACGCGCGCGCGGGAACCGGGAGATCACGCTCAGCCCCGCGTGGGAGCTGATGGCGACGTCCGTCGCACAGGGCTCGCTCGGACTGCCCGCCGGGACGAGCCGCGTCTTTGCGCGCTTTGTCGACCCGGATGATCCCGCGCAGGCGGCGGGGCTTCGCAGCTTCGCGAGCGCATGCGTGGCTCCATGTCCGTCGACCACGCCGCCGCCGGTGCGCGTCCTGAACGCCGACATCATCACCGCGGTCGATGGCGTGCCGGTCACGACGCTTGGCCAGTTCTTCACCGAAATTGACAGCAAATCGCCTGGCTCCCTCGTGACGCTAGCGGTCCTCCGCGTCACCGGCGAGGGCGGCGCGTCGACGGCGACGCCGGTTGTCGTTACGGTCACGGCACAGGCTCTGCTCCCCCCCGTAACATCATCGGGACAGAATCTGCTCACGGCGATCTGGGAAGAGCGGCGCCACGAGCTGGCGATGGAGCAGCACCGATGGTTCGACATCGTGCGTCAGGGCCGGGCGCCACAGCTGATGGCGATCGCGGGTAAGACGTTCATCGCCGGAAGGCATGAGCTGTTCCCCGTCCCAGCGCGGGAAGTCACCGCTGCCGGGCTGACGCAGAACCCGGGGTATTAGCGGGACGCCGCACCCCGACAGGAGGTGACACCATGTTCAGCGTCGAAAGAGTTGCGGCGGTCGCGGTCGTCATCGTGACCTTGTCTACGCTGGGCTGTGGTGGAAAAGCGCCGCCGCCGTCGGCACCCCCGCCGGCGGCGGAAGGCGCCTCGGGGAGGGCCATGGAGGGAGAAGGCACCGGCTCCGTCGGCGTGGTCGACGGCAACGACCTGCACGGACGTCCTGCCGTTCACATCGAGGAGCTCATCGAGGGACAGGTCGCGGGCGTACAGGTGGTACACCACCCCGGAGGCGGTATCTCGTTCCGCATTCGCGGCATCGGCTCGATCAATGCCGATAACGAGCCTCTGTACGTCGTGGATGGCATGCCCGTGCACGTCGCCCCCGGCCGCGGGCTGGATTGGCTCAATCCCGGGGACATCCGGCGGATCGAGATCTTGAAGGATGCGAGCACCACGTCCATGTATGGCGTGCGCGGGGCGAATGGCGTCGTCCTCATCACCACGCGCCGAGGGAATCAGTAGATCGATCGACGTTAGGCGTCCCGCGCGCAACGGCACGGAGACGCCTGACGCGATGCCGCGCCGGCTTTCGCCGGCGCGGCATCGTTTCGCGGGGTCGATCGCCGCCATTGCGGCTCTTGCTGTCCTGGCCGCGTGCTCGTCGAACACGGGCCCTACACCTCCGCCGCGGCCAGGCCCCGTCGAGTCGGACGAGGAATTCCTCGAAGACGTCCAGGCACGCACGTTCCGATTCTTCTGGGAAACGGCGCACCCCACGACCCGGCTGGTGCCGGACCGGTGGCCGACACCCTCGTTCTCGAGCGTCGCCGCCGTGGGTTTCGGCTTGACGGCGTATCTCGTCGGCGTCGAGCAGGGATGGACGACGCGGGCCGACGCGCGCGAGCGCGTCCTGACCACGCTGCGCTTTTTCTGGAACTCACCGCAGAGCGATCAGGCGAGCCAGGTCACCGGCTACCGCGGATTCTACTATCACTTCCTCGACATGCAGACCGGGTACCGGTTCCAGCAGGTGGAGCTCTCCACCATCGACACCGGCCTCCTGCTCATGGGCGTGCTCGCGGCCCAGCAATACTTCACCGAGGACCAGCCGAGCGAGACCGAGATTCGCGCGCTCGCCGACTCGATCTACTTCCGCGTCGACTGGCAGTGGGCTTCCGTACGACCGCCCGAGATCTCGATGGGCTGGCACCCCGAGACCGGCTTCATTGCCCACGACTACGACGGCTACAACGAGGCGATGTTCCTCTACGTGCTGGCGCTGGGCTCGCCGACACACCCGCTTCCGCCGGAAGCGTGGGAGGAGTTCACGAGCACCTACCAGTGGGCGGAGTTTTATGGACAACCCCACGTAAACTTCGCGCCCCTCTTCGGCCACCACTATTCCCACGTGTGGATCGACTTCCGCGGCATTCAGGACGCGTACATGCGCGCGCGCGGGATCGACTACTTCGAAAACTCGCGCCGGGCGACGCTGGCGCAGCGAGCGTACGCGGTTCACAACCCGGGCGGCTGGCAGGGCTACGGTGCACAGATCTGGGGATTGACCGCGAGCGACGGCCCGGGTGACTTCAGCGCGACGATCGACGGGCGCGAGCGGCAGTTTCATGGATACTGGGCCCGAGGTGCCGCGGCGGGCGAAATACGAGATGATGGCACGATCGCACCGACAGCCGTCGGAGGATCGGTGCCGTTCGCACCCGAGATCACAATCCCCGCGTTGCGCGCCATGCGCGACGGGACGGGCGGAAATCTCTACGCGCAATACGGGTTCAAGGACGCGTTCAATCTCACGCTGAAACAATCGGGGCTGGCGCAGAACGGCACGACGGTGCCGGGCGTTGGCTGGTTCGACGTCGACTATCTCGGCATCGACCAGGGGCCGATCCTGCTGATGATCGAGAACCATCGCACCGGCTTCGTGTGGGCGCTCATGCGTCAGAACGCGCACATCGTGCGAGGGCTCTGCCGGGCCGGGTTCACTGGTGGGTGGCTCGCCGGACGATGCTCGTGAACGGCAACTGCAACCGCCACGGCGTTGGACACGGATTACCACGGATACGGTCTTCCACGGTTACTCCGCCCTGCACTCCGTTCAAGTCGTTAGGGCCCATCGTAATCGTTCTGCGCAATCGGCGGGAGGACAGTACCGCATGCAAAACACAGGGAGAATCGAACGAACGATGCGACCAGCCGCGTTCGCGCTCTGGGCGATCATGCTGCCCTTCACCGCCACACCCGCACAGTCGAGAGGCGTCCGCACCTTCGTCAATCCGCTCGACATCGACTACAAGTACAACTTCGAGCAGGTCAATAGCGGAATCTCGTATCGCTCCGGCGCCGACCCGGTGATCGTCAATCATGCAGGGGAATATTTCCTCTTCTCGACGGTCTCCGGAGGGTATTGGCACTCGCAGAATCTGGGCACCTGGAAGTTCATCGTGCCGAGCAGATGGCCTTTCGAGGACATCGTGGCGCCGGCGGCGCTGTCGGTGCGCGACACGCTCTATCTCCTCCAGTCGACCACGATTCCGCGACCGATTCTGTTCTCGACGAACCCAGAGAGCGGGCGGTTGGAGTTCTACAACAGGTTGCTCCCGTCTCCGCCCGGTGCACAGTCGCAGTACGCGCAGAACCCGCCGACTCCGGGCGCGGTACCGCCGGGCCCTTGGGATCCGGACATCTTCCACGATCCCGACACCGACAAGTGGTACATGTACTGGAACTCGTCGAACTTCTACCCTCTGTTCGGGATCGAGCTCGACAAGAGTCGGCGGCTCGACTACGTCGCCACGCCGGTGGCGATGATCTCGCTACACCCCGAGCGCCATGGGTGGGAGCGGTTCGGGCGCGATCATCGTGAGGCGCGTACGCCGTTCATCGAGGGCGCGTGGATGACGAAGCACAGGCGCACGTACTACCTCCAGTACGCGGCCCCTGGCACCGAGTACAATGTCTACGCCAACGGCACCTACGTCGCCGATCATCCCCTCGGACCGTTCACGTATGCGCCGTACAATCCGATCTCGTACAAACCGGGCGGCTTCATGACCGGCGCCGGGCACGGCAACACGTTCCGGGATAACTACGGCAACTACTGGAACACCGGTACGCCCTGGATCGGCATCAACTGGAACTTCGAGCGACGCCTGGCGATGTTCCCCGCCGGCTTCGATGCCGACGGGCAAATGTTCGTCAACACCCGCTTCGGCGACTTTCCACATTGGCTGCCGACAGCCAAGTGGAGCGACAGACGCGAGTTGTTCACCGGCTGGATGCTGCTGTCCTACCGGAAGCCCGTGACGTCGTCTTCCGCGCGGGATTCGTTTCCATCCAGCAACGTCACCGATGAAGATCCTCGGACGTTCTGGGTCGCGCAGTCGAACCGGGCGGGAGAGTCGGTGACGGTCGACCTCCAGCGCAACCGTGATGTCAAGGCTGTGCAGGTGAACTTCGTCGACTATCAGTCGAACATCTTTCACAACGATTCGACGGTGTACACGCAGTTCAGAATGTACCATTCGCTCGATGGCACCCGATGGACGCCGATCGTCGATCTCACCGGAGAAAAGCGCGATCGGCCGAATGCGTACGTCGAGCTCCCCGAGCCCGTGAGAACGCGGTATGTCAAGTACGAACACGTGTACGTCGCTGCGCCCAACCTGGCCATCAGCGATATTCGCATCTTCGGGAACGGCGGCGGCGGGCCGCCGGCGACGCCCCGGGACCTCACGGTGCGTCGCGATGTCGACCCGCGCAACGCGTTCATCACGTGGCGACGCGTGCCGGGGGTAGTGGGCTACAACGTTCTCTGGGGCATCGATCCGAAGAAGCTCTACCAAACGTACCAGGTGTTCGCGGATCGCGGCGAAAAGCTCGAGCTTCGAGCGTTGACGGTCGGACAGGAGTACTATTTCGCGATCGAAGCGTTCGATGAGAACGGGGTGTCGAGCGTCAGCGAGCCAGTGCGCATCCTGTCAAACGGACCGTCCCGCGACGCTCGGCGGTAGACGCAACCGTGCGAACTGATTGGTAACGTGTCGGTGAGTTGGACAACCGCTGAAACCTTTACGGAGCATGGACTGTCACATCCCGCGTGATGGCGCGTCCCGGATCGAAATCCTCAAGGATGCGAGCACGACGTCCATGTACGGTGTTCGGGGCGCGAACGGCGTCGTCATCACGACGCGGCGAGGGACGCGTTAGGCTTGCCAGTGGAGGACGCTTGACGGCGCGCGGTTGAAGGCTGCCGGGATCACTTCCGTGCGGCTGTCTCCCTCGCAATTCCATCGAGCGCCTTCCGAATCTCCGGATTCGCCATGAACAGCCTCCAGATCAATCCCGTTCGGTGGTTCTCGATCATCACGGTCACCGGCGCCTGGTTGAGCCCCATGTAGATGGGCGCCACCCACCCCTCGGTCAGATTGAAGGCGTCGCGAAACCCGAGCTCAGCCCAGATCTGGCGGCCCAGGTCGCGATAGAAATGCTTGAGCGCCGCCGCGGCAGCCTCGGGCGCATACGGATATGACGCCAGAGCCCCGGTGGGTGCGATCGTCCCGTTGTCCCGCTCGAGCTTCGGCTCATGCGCCGAGTATCCCCACGGGTCATCGCTCGCCGTCAGTCCCCACGCATTTGCGCCGTAGCCGCGATACCCACCCGGGTTGGCGATCGCGTACGCCTGATTGATGCGCGCCAGCGCGCGGTTGTTCTCGAAGTAGTTCGTCCACTGATCGGTGAGCGCGTGCGGATCGAATCCCATGAAAGAGTAATGGGTGAAGAAGAGCGGGCCGCCGACTCCAACGCCGACGGGAAGCATGATACCGTGATACGTGTTGCCGTTGCGGTAGTGGTCACCGTCCGTTGTTTGCCCCCATCCCTGCCGGTAGCGAACCGCACGCTCGGATTGGCCCGCCCAGCCCGTGTAATACATGCTCGGCGACACGGCGTGCGTCGGCGAGGCGATCGCCAGGATGTAGACGATCATCGTTTCGTTGAAGCCGATCAACGGATGGTTGATCTGCCACGCCTGGTCGGGAGACCAGTGCCAGAAGAGGAATTCGCTCTCCGGCGTTCGACGGAACCAGCTCCACTCGATGCTTTCCCACAGCCGAGTGATCTTCCTCGCGATCGTCCGCTCGATCTCGCTCGCGCCGTTGAGATACTGCCGCGCGGCGAGCAGCCCTTGCGTGAGGAACGCCGTCTCGACGAGATCCGCTCCGTTGTCGGCAGGCCCGAACAGCGGGATCACTTTTCCGGTTCTTCCATTCAGAAAGTGCGGCCATGCGCCGTGGAAGCGATCGGCTCGCTCGAGGAACTCCACGATCCTGAGTAGACGCGCGGCTGCCGCCTGGCGGGTGACGAAGCCCCGCTCCGCGCCAACGAGGATCGCCATGATGCCGAAGCCAGCCGCACCGGTGGCTACGAGATCGTCATCGCCGGGAATGTTCTCACGCGCGAGGCCAGCGACGGGGTGGGCGCCCTCCCAGTAATACCTGAAGTGCGCCTCCTGCACCATCGTCATGAGCTCGTCGTCGCTGAGGTCTCGCGTGGCCACGGTGACCGGCGCGCTCATGGATGAGGTCTGGCCACGTCGATCGCTCGCGGCGATGCGGTACTGGACGCGGCGACCCGGCTGGCCCACCCAGTCGCTGAAGCGCCGGAACCCGGCCTGCTGAACGCCGACGTCGCGGTATGTCGTGCCGTCATCGGAGCGCTGAATCACGTAGCGCTCGATGTCCGATTCCCGGTTTGGATCCCAGACGAGGTCCACATGACGCTCGCCGCCGCTGGCTCGAAGGCCGGTCGGGGTCGCCGGCGCCTGGGCGTCGCCTGCATTCGCGAAATCGATCTTGATGTCATCGACGATGAGCTGGCCGCCGGACCCGCCGCTTGCGGCACGGATGAAGCTGAGCGTCTCGAGACGTCGCGGGTCGAAACCCGGCTCCGCCGACCGGAACGCGGAGAGTGGCACGACCACGCGGAGCCACTGGTCTGCCGGCAGCCGAGCGACGTAGTCGGTGAGCACCAGCGGCTGCGACACTCGCCCGCCGCCGTCCCGCAGCCGCAGGCGCGGCAGTTGCGTCCCCTCGAGCGCGCGTGGTGTCCGCACCCAGAAGATCAGTGCATCCCCGTCGAAGGCGCCGCCCCGGTTACGCCAGAGCTGCGGATGAATTGAAGCGTCCCAGTACCCGTCGGCGCCTGACCACCACTGGAGGCGCAGCGCGTTAGGCGCGCTGCGAAACACCGCCGTATCCACCGGGACGCGACCGCGCACGAGCGAAACGCCGCTCGGCGAGACGTCGGTCCCACGACTGAAGTAATACTGGTCGGACGTGAGGCTGTTATCGAAGATGGTGTGCCGGTAGTATGCCGACGGTGCAACCAACGCTTCGGGCGCCAGCGATGGGGCCGCCTGCTGTGGTGACGCGGCCGCTGGCGCGAATACAGCGATGAAGAGCGGGAGAACTCCCGCTGGCGTGCTCGGACGAACGCGGTGAGACATGAGCGACCCAGGACCGATCGATGTGGATGAGCGTGCGGCGAATGACGTGATCGTAACCGCTTTGCGCGGTCGGCGGGAGGCAGCGCGTCGCGAGCACCGTAGTCGCGACGCATGGGCCAGCATGGGACTACTGAATCACCCTTCACCGAGATGCTTGGCGTGGGCCGCCGTGATGGCGCTCTCCACCGCCTGCGGGCGCGCCGAAGGCGCGCGCGAGGTCGAGATTCGCTTCTGGGCGATGGGCGCCGAGGGCGAGCAGGTCGCGAAGCTCGTCCCCGAGTTCGAGCGCGAGAACCCCGGGATCCGCGTTCGCGTGCAGCAGATCCCGTGGACCGCCGCACACGAGAAGCTACTGACCGCGCACGTCGGCAACTCCACCCCCGACGTCGCACAGCTCGGCAACACCTGGATCCCCGAATTCCAGGCGCTCGGCGCGCTGACCGACCTCGGTCCGCTCGTCGCGCGGTCCGGCGTCATTCGTCAGCAGAGCTACTTCCCGGGCATCTGGGCAACGAACGTCGTCGACGACACGATCTATGGCGTTCCCTGGTACGTCGACACGCGCGTGCTCTTCTACAGAAAGGATCTTCTCGCGCAGGCCGGATGGCGTGAGATGCCGACGTCATGGGCCGACTGGCGCCGCGCAATGGAAGATGTAAAGCGCATGGTCGGACCGGACCGCTGGGCGATCTTCCTTCCGACGAACGAGTGGGCGCAGCCCGCGATCTTCGGGATGCAAGCCGGCTCGCCGCTGCTCAAGAACGGCGGACGGTGGGGCGCATTCTCCGATCCCGAATTTCTGCGCGGCTTCGAGTTCTATCTCGGCCTGTACCGCGACGGGCTTGCTCCGGTGTTCGGCAACACCGACGTCGCGAATCTCTTTCAGGAGTTCGAGCGCGGGCTCTTCGTCTTCTACATCACGGGGCCCTGGAACATCGGCGAGTTCGGTCGCCGCCTCCCGGCGGACATGCAGGATGACTGGGCGACGGCGCCGCTCCCCGGGCCGACGGGAGCCGGGAGCGGGCTCTCCACCGCCGGAGGGTCGAGTCTCGTGGTCTTCCGCGAATCGGACCACCCCGCGGAAGCGTGGAAGTTCATCGAGTATCTCTCGCGGCCGGAGGTTCAGGTCCGCTTCTATCAATTGACGGGCGACCTCCCACCGCGCCTCGAGGCGTGGCAGGACACGGTGCTTTCCGGCAACGACAAGGCGCGTGCGTTCCGCGAGCAGCTCGAGCGGGTGCAACCGGTGCCGCTCGTCCCGGAGATCGAGCTCATCATGGCGAAGCTCATCGAGTACGCTGAGCAGTCCATACGCGGCGGGGTTCCGCCCGCCGAAGCGATGCGCCGGCTCGATGCCGAGGTGAACGACATCCTCGAGAAGCGACGGTGGATGCTCGAGCGACGCATGGCGGAGCGCGCGCCGTGAGATCGATGACGATCGAGCGTCAGGTCGCGAGAGCCGCGTGGCTCTTTCTCGCGCCGGCGCTCTTTCTCATCGGCTTCTTCTTCTTCCTCCCCGCCGCGGCTGCGCTACTGCTCAGCCTCACCGACTTCGACATCTACGCGCTCGCCGACGCAGACAACGCGCGCATTGTGGGCGTCAGCAACTATGCGCGGCTCGTCGATCACCCGCTTTTCTGGACCGCCCTCAAGAACACCTTTTACTTCGCGCTCGGCTGTGGCCCGCTGACGGTGCTCGTCGCCCTCGTCGCAGCGCTCTTGGTCAACGCGCCGCTCGCGCGATTCCGCACCTTCTTCCGCACCGCGTACTTCGCTCCCTTCGTGACGACGCTCGTCGCCGTCGCGATCGTGTGGCGATATCTCTACCACGCCGAGTACGGGCTCCTCAACTACACGCTGGGCGTCTTCGGTATTGCGCCAGTCAACTGGTTAGGCGATCCGACGTGGGCGATGCCGGCCATCATCCTCATGGCCGTGTGGAAGAACTTCGGCTACTACATGTTGATCTTCATCGCGGGGCTCCAGGCAATTCCCCGCGAGCTCTATGAAGCGGCCGAGCTCGACGGGGCCAGTGCGTGGAGGCGGTTCGTGCACGTCACGGTGCCACAGCTTGGCCCCTCGCTCGTCTTCGTCGGCGTCGTCGTCATGATCGGGTATTTCCAGTTGTTCGCCGAGCCGTACGTGATGACGCAGGGTGGGCCGCTGAGGAGCACGACCAGTCTCGTGCTGCTCATGTACGAGGAAGGGTTCCGCTGGTGGCGGATGGGATTCGCGGCGGCGATCGCGTTCGTGCTCTTCGTGATCATCCTCATCTGGACGCTGATCCAGCGTCGCCTGGAGCCCAAGGCCGCATGAGTCGCATGTGGCAGAGCATCCTCCTGCACCTCGCGCTCGTCGCCGGCGCGATCGTCGCGCTCATCCCCGTGGTGTGGATGCTGGCGGCGTCGTTCATGCCGACGGGCGAGGCAACGACGCTTCCGCCCAAGTTCATGCCGAGCGATCCGACGATCGAGCACTATCGCGCCGTCTTCACGCGCCTGGACATGGGCCGCTATCTGTTCAACAGCACGCTCGTCGCGTTAGCGGTCACTGGGACGTCGCTCATCATCAACGCAATGGCGGGCTACGCGTTCGCGAAGATGCGATTCCGCGGACGCGAACCGGTGTTTCGGGTGCTGACGGCGGGACTCATGCTGCCGGTGCAGGTCGTGATGCTGCCGCTCTTTCTGATCTTCAAGGAGCTCGGGCTGATCAACACCTACTGGGGCGTGATCATTCCGAGCATGGCCAGCATCTTCGCGATCTTTCTCATTCGGCAATACGCGATGGCGATTCCGGACGATCTGCTCGACGCCGCGCGCATCGATGGGGCGAGCGAGGCGCGGATTTTCAGGGCGGTGGTGCTGCCGGTGATCACGCCGATTCTCGCCACGCTCGCGATCTGGACGTTCCTGACGACGTGGAACGACTTCATGTGGCCGCTCATCGTGCTGAGCGACGAGCGGCGCTACACGCTGCCGGTGGCGCTGGCGAACCTGTTAGGCGAGCACGTGCAGGATGTCGAGCTCATGATGGCTGGTTCCGTGCTGACGGTGACGCCGGTGCTCATCGTCTTCCTGTTCCTCCAGCGCTACTAC
>JBQTHJ010000012.1:0-116189 GCA_052389995.1 Gemmatimonadaceae bacterium
GCCGCCGGTGTCATCACGACGTCGACGTCCGCCCCAGCCGCCGTCAACAAGCGCGCGAGCCATCCGGTCTTATAGCTCGCGATCCCCCCCGTCACGCCGAGAACGATGCGGCGGCCGGCGTAGGGGCGCATGGGCCGGTTACTGTCCGCGTCGCCGCGGTAACACCCGATACTCGATGGCGCCGTCGGTCAGCTCCTCGAGCGAGCGCGTCGTCAGCTTCTTCTCGCCCGGCCGCGATCGGTCGCGCGGAAACTCGTTGATGATCCGCGCGTACTTCGCGGCCACGAGAACGCCCAGATACTTGTTGGCGGCGTGCTCCGCCACTTCGACAGGAGTAAAGACCTGCATGGAATCACTCGTTGGATGAATTGTTTTCGACTTCCCGCTCCAGCCGCGCGATGAGCGACTGCACCTGCGCCTCCAGATCGTGCACCCGGTCCCGCCGACTCGTCTCCGCATCGATCACGGCGGAGACCCGCGCGACGGCGCGGTCCAGCACATCGTTCACGACGACGTATTGATAGCTCTCCGCGTGCCGCAGCTCCTCGAGAGCGTTCACCATGCGTCGCGCCAATGACGCTCGATTCTCCGTTTTCCTCGCTCTCAGCCGCTCGAGCAGCACGTCTGCCGACGGCGGGAGCACGAACACGAGCACTGCGTGCGGAAATGCGCGCGAGAGCTGCCGCGCCCCCTGTACGTCGATGTCCATGATGACGTGCTTCCCCTGCGCCATCACCCGCGCGATCTCACTGTGCAGCGTCCCGTACCATCGTCCGTGCACTTCCGCGCACTCGGCGAACTCGCCCGCGGCGCGACGCCCCCGGAACTGGTCCGCCGTCAGAAAGAAATAATCCCGCCCCTCCACCTCTCCCGCTCGCGGCGGACGCGTCGTGCACGAGATCGAGTATCCGACATCCGTTCGCGTCTCCAGCAGGCGCCGGGCGATCGTGGTCTTTCCGCCGCCCGATGGCGCCGACAGGATCAGCGGAAACGGATTCACTCGAGATTCTCGACCTGCTCGGCAATCCGCTCCAGCTCCTCCTTCACCACGACGACGTCGTGCGTCATCCCGACATCGCGCGATTTGCTGCCCGTCGTGTTCGCTTCGCGCACCATCTCCTGCAAGAGGAACGTGAGGCGCTTGCCCACCGGTTCCGCATCATTGCGCCGCAGCGTGTCGCGAAACGCGCTGATGTGCGCCCGAAACCGGTCGATCTCCTCCGCGACATCCAGGCGATCGGCGAGCAGCGCCACTTCCTGCGCGATCCGCGGCTCGTCAATCGCCGTGCTCCCGGTCAGTTCCGCGACCGCCGCCAGCAACCGCTCCCGTTCCGCGATGATGCGCTCGGGCGCGCGTGCGGCGATACGATTGAGTGCCTGCTCGACGACTGCCATCCGATCCTCGAGCACCGCCGCCAGCCGCTTCCCCTCTGCGTCGCGCATCGCCGTCAGCGCCGTGAGCGCCTCGCGCACGATGGCGACCAGCTCCTCTGCACTTCCACCGACTTCAGCTGCGCGCTCGCTCGTCACGACGTCGGGCATTCGCAGCACGGTAGCGAGCGTCACTTCTTCCAGACGATGGTCGTGCTGTAGCCGGCGCAGCAGCTCGAGCGCTTCCGCGAAGCGCTGCTCGTTGACCACGACCCCCGCCGTTGCCTCCCGATCGATGCGCGCGACGAGCGTCACGTGGCCTCGCGCGATCGCACGCCGGAGCGCTTCGCGCACGTCGCCTTCCCAGCGCGAGAGCTCCGCTGGCAGCTTGAGGCTCGGATTGAAAAAGCGATGGTTGACGGTTCGCAGCTCGACATTCACGCGTGCAGTCCCCACCGGTCCCGCGGCGGCGCCGAACCCCGTCATGCTTCGGATCATGGCAAGTCGTGCAAGTTACGATGCTGCAACGACCTTGTCAATTCCAGAAGTCCCAGCGAACGCCATAGAGCGTGGTCTGACGAGGGAAGAGGTACTCGGGAACGAACTCGTTGGGCAGCTGCCCGATTCCGTATCGTTGACGCCAGAAGATCACGGCATCCACGATCCGGATCTCGATCAGCGAGTTGAGCTCGTGGCTGCTCCGGGTGATCTGCGGCCCGATCGCCGTTGGAAATGAGACGCCGTGGCGGTAGTCGTGCCGCACCGAGATGAGCGCGCCGAACTGCCCGCTCGGGAACTTCCGCAGCCACCGCGTTCGCAGAAACACCTCCGAGCGCACCTGCACCTGCGGCCGATAAAACCCCGGCCGCTCCCATCGAAACGCAGACACGTCCGCATGAATGGCGCGCCACACGCGGCCGCGGATGCCGCCGAACAGGCCCGCCAGCCGCGACTCGCCGCTCTCGATGAACGTCGTGTCGAAGATGATCGGCGGCAATACGTGCAGAGAGTCGAGCACCACCGCCCCGCCCGTCAGCCACACATCGCCGAGGCGCAGGCCGATTTCGCCCCGGGCGGCCATCACGTCATCCTCGGTGCCGCCGTTAGGTGGCCGTCGGATACCGGCGACCGCGGCCATCGACAGAAACGAGAACGGCGAGAACCGCGCGCTCACTTCGGCGAGCGATGACGAGTCATCACCGCGCCACTCTGCCATCGCCCCGACGGCGCCGAGGCGATGATCAAGCGACACGCGGCCGACGACCGAGTGAAAGCCGTCATCGCCTGAATGCGACCGGCTCGTGAGGCTCGCGCGCAACGGACCGCCCGACCATCCGACGGCACCCACCAGCTGGTTCCGCGAGAGCTTTCCTTCGACGGAGTCGAGCGGAATCGTCACGCGATCGATCCGCTCACGGGTGAACGCCTGCGACCCGAAAACCACCTGAACCCAGGCACCGCGATCGGGGTCGCCGAGACCTGCACGCACGTACGCGTCGCGGCGGATCGAGTTCAACCGCGGGATGACGTACCCGTCGTTGCGCTGCTGCGCGGTCCGCTGGCGCCGTGCGCGAATCCCGAAGGCATCGATGCTCACGCCGCCGGCCGCCCACCCCAGGCGCGCGATCAGCGACAACTCGTCGCCACCGCCGCTGGGAGTGCCGGTCGTACTGTACTGCTGAAATCCGGCCTGGAGCGCCTCTCCATGAGAGAACCGCCGCCCAAGGAAGCCGCGATACACGTTCGCGTCCTGGTCACCCGTGAACACGTCGGTTCGCGACGCCGTCGTTGTTCGGTTGACGCGCCACGACCGGAGGTACACGCGTAACTCGTCCGCTCCCCGCTCGACGAGCACCTCCTCCAGCGTCCAGAGCTGGATCTCGGCGAGATCGAGGAACCCTCCGGTGCGCTCGTCGAACGGCTCGAGCTCGATACCGTCGTAGAAAACGCGCAGCCGTCCGCCACCGCCTAACCAGGTCACGTGCGAGGCCGAGGCGAACCACCCCGAAGGGAATGCGGTAGCACCGGGAACGCGCTCGAGCAGCTCGAGCAGCGTTAGGCCGCCGGCGACGAACAGCTCCTCGCGCGTCCAGTGATACCGCCCGGCGACCTCCGTGACGGCGGGGAATTCCGCGTGCGCAAGGGGCGCCTTCACCGTGTCGCGCCTGACGACGGTGTCGGGCTGTGTGCGCACCGTGTCAAGGGCGGGGGGCATCGTATCGCGGGGCACGGCGAGCGTGTCGCGGGGCGGGTCCTGGCCCTCCGCGACAGAGTGAAAAACGGCCCCGGCCACGAGGCCGAGGCCGGATCGGCAAAGCCAGCGGCGCGGCCTCAGCTCACCCGCCCGCGTACGAACTCCACGAATGTCCCTACCGGAACGCCGGTCGGTCCCTTCGGCAGCGCAACGAGATCGGTCTCCGAATACGCGGTTCCCGCGATGTCGAGATGGACCCACGGAAAGGCTTCGGCGAACTCCTTGAGAAACATTGCCGCCGAGATCGCGCCTGCCGCGCGCCCACCGGAGTTCTTGATGTCCGCGACGTCGGACTTGATAAGCTCCTTGAAGTCGTCCCACAGCGGGAGCGGCCACCCTGGCTCGCTCGCGCGCTTCCCCGCCCCAACCACCTCCTGCACGAGCGACTCATCGTTTCCGAAGACGCCGGACGCCGTGTGGCCGAGCGCGATGACGCACGCACCGGTGAGCGTCGCGGCGTCGATCACAGCCGCCGGCCCGTACCGCCGCGCCCACGAGAGCAGGTCGCACAGCACGAGCCGCCCCTCGGCATCGGTATTCACGATCTCGATGAATTTGCCGAGATGGCTCTTGAGCACGTCGCCCGGCTTGAATGCCGTTCCGCTCGGCATGTTGGTCGTGCTGCCGATGAGTCCGACCACGTTCGCCTTCATCTCCAGGCGGCCGATGGTCTCCATGGCGCCAAGGACGCCAGCAGCACCACACATGTCGAACTTCATCAGCTCCATCCCTTGCGCGGGCTTGATGGAGATTCCGCCGGAATCGAAGCAGAGTCCCTTGCCGACGAGGACCACGGGTGCGCCGGAGCCGCGGCGGTGCTCGATCGCGATGAGCTTTGGGTCCTGCGGCGTTCCCTGTGCGACCCCAAGGAACGCACCCATCCCCTCGGCCTCCATTTCCTTTCGGCCGAGCACGGTCGCCTTCATGCCGTAGCGCTTCGCGATCTCCCGGCCGGTCTCCGCGAGGTAGTCCGGCGTGCACAGGTTCCCGGGCATCATCGCGACACGCCGCGCGAGGTTCATCCCTTCACTGAAGGCGATTCCGGTGTCGAGCTCACGCTCGGCGCGCTTGCCATCTCCGGAAATGATGATCGCTTCATCGAGCTCGGCCCGGCGCTCGTCTTCGGGCGGCGGCGTTTTCGTCTCCGTGTACTCCCACGCGCCGAGCGCGATGCCGATCGTCGCATTCTCGATCGTGCGATCGCCGCTCCCGTGGTACCAGGCCATCTGGCGTGCGCCGGTGCGTCTGGCGAATCGGGCGGCGATCATTCCCGCACGCCGCACGGCCGCGGGCAGATCGGTGACGGATCCCATTCCGACGAGCAGTATCCGGTTCGGACCTTTCGTGCCGCCGACCAGGTGCAGTATCTCATCGCGGCCGGCGCGGAATTCCCTGCCGTCGAGCATCCGCGAGATGGCGCCGCCGAGCTCACCGTCGAGCGCCCGAACTTGGTCATCGAGCTTGGCGCCCTTCGCGACTGCGACGACGAGCAACGGGACGTCGAGACCGCGAAGACGCGTATCCCGCAGTGTGAGACGCATAACGATTACTTCATCCCCACGATGATCCCATCGGCGAACCCCGACGTGCTCACTTCCGTGGCGCCTGGCATTTGGCGCGCGAGATCATAGGTGACGCGCCGGGATTTGATGGCCTGCTCGATGCCCCGAACGATGACGCGGGCCGCGTCGTCCCAGCCCATGTACTCGAACATCATCGCGCCAGAGAGAATGACGCTGCAAGGATTCACCTTGTCCTGCCCGGCGTACTTTGGGGCGGTCCCATGGGTCGCCTCGAAGCACGCGAGCCCGTCGCCGACGTTGCCGCCCGGCGCCATGCCGAGTCCGCCCACCTGTGCCGCGGCGGCATCGCTGAGATAGTCACCGTTGAGATTCGGCGTGGCGATGACGGCATATTCCGCGGGTCGGAGCAGCAGCTGCTGGAACATCGCGTCGGCAATCCGATCCTTGATGACGACACAATCCGCACGCGCCGATCCCGCGACCTTCCCAAGATCGGTCTCGGTGATGACGTGCGCCCCGAAGCGCTCTCGTGCGACCTCGTATCCCCAGTCGCGGAACGCGCCTTCCGTGAACTTCATGATGTTGCCCTTGTGCACGAGCGTCACCGACTCGCGGCCGTACCGGAGGGCGTGGAGGATCGCCATCTCGACGAGCCGCTTCGAGCCGAACTCCGACATTGGCTTGATGCCGATGGCGGAGTGCGCGCGCACATCCTTCCCCATCTCGTCGACGATGAAGCTGCGAATGCGCTCGGCCTCTTTCGTTCCCGCCTTCCACTCGATCCCGGCGTACACGTCCTCCGTGTTTTCACGGAAGATGACGACGTTCACCTTCTCGGGCTCCTTCACCGGTGCACCGACGCCCTCGAAGTAGCGTACCGGGCGAATGCACGCATAGAGATCGAGGACCTGGCGAAGGGTGACGTTCAGCGATCGGATGCCACCGCCGACTGGCGTCGTGAGTGGTCCCTTGATCGAGACGCGGAATTCCTGGAGCGCGTCCACCGTTTCCTGGGGCAGCCAGTCCTTCGTGGTGGTGAACGCCTTCTCGCCGGCCAGAACTTCCATCCACGCGATTCGCCGCTCGCCGCCAAAGGCGCGCTCTACCGCCGCGTCGAACACACGGCGCGATGCGCGCCAAATGTCGGGTCCCGTTCCATCGCCTTCGATGAAGGGGACGACGGGGGTGTCAGGGACGTCGAGCTTGCCGTCGGCGTAGCCGATGCGCTCACCGTCCTTCGGCACCTGCGCGTATCGGTAGCTGGTCATGGACCTCGATTGCGGGAGATGTCGTGCGGGCGCGGGTACGCCGCGCCGGCAGGTCACGCACGTCGTCGAGCGCTAGCGCCGCTGATCGAGGGGGGCGACCCGCAGGCCGCGCGGCCCGACGTACTCGGCGCGCGGACGAATGAGCCGGTTGTTGGCGTACTGCTCCAGCAGGTGTGCGGCCCATCCCGACATCCGACTCACGGCGAACAGGGGCGTGTAGAGGTCGGTGGGAATGCCCATCACGTAGTAGGTCGACGCCGAATAAAAGTCGACGTTGGGCAGCAGCTTCTTCTCCGCCTTCATCGTCTCCTCGATGCGGCGCGACATCTCGAACCATTTCGGCGTGCTGTATTTCTTGCCGAGGTCCTCCGACATGCGTCGGAGATGCGTCGCGCGCGGATCCTCGGCCTTGTACACCCGGTGCCCGAAGCCCATCACCTTCCGCTTCTCGGCGAGTGCTTCGCGAATGAAGGAGACCGGGTCGTCACTGCCCTTCTCGATTTCCAGCAGCATCTCCATCACCGCCGTGTTGGCGCCGCCGTGGAGGGGTCCGGAGAGGGTGCCGATCGCGGAGACGATGGCCGCGTACATGTCGGCGAGCGTCGCGGCGGTGACGCGCGCCGCGAAGGTCGATGCGTTGAGCTCGTGGTCGGCGTGCAGGATGAGCGCGGCGTCCATCGCGCGCTCCTCGAGCTTCTCCGGTCGCTTCCCGACCAGGCGATAGTAGACATTCGCCGCGAACGACAGCGAGGCGTCAGCCTTGATCGGCTCCTTACCCTGCCGGATCTGCGCCCACGCTCCGACGAGGGCCGCGATCTGTGCGAGGAGTCTTGCGGCCCGTCGCAGATTCGCGTCGCGATCGTCGACGGGTGCCTGCTTGTCGGGATCGTAGAACGAGAGCTCCGAGACGCTCGTGCGCAGGACGTCCATGGGATCGGCGTCCTTCGGGTAGCGCTTCAGCGATTCGACGAGCGGCTGCGGGAGCAGGCAGCAGGCGCGGATGACGTCGGCGAACTCGTCGAACTGCTTTCGCGTCGGGAGATTGCCGTACCAGAGCAGGTAGACGACTTCCTCGAACGTCGTATTCTCGACGAGATCGTGGATGTCGTACCCGCGATAGATGAGCTGGCCGGACTGGCCGTTGACGTCGGTGATCTCGGACGGGCCGGTGACCACATCTTCGAGGCCGGCCGCGGCCGACTTCACGGTTGCCGAAGTTGCCATCTATGACTCAGGGTAGTGCGCAGTCGTGGGGCGCATGAGGAAACCAATGAGCCTGCAAAAGTTACCGGCGCGGGAAACACGCTGCAAGTTGAACGCCGAGAGTCGTGCCGCCGGTGGGCGATGCACGAACGGCCGCGGACAATTCGCGGCCGTGGAACGTGACGTATACCCGGGGCGGGACTCGAACCCGCAAGAGCCTAAGCTCGGGGGATTTTGAGTCCCCTGCGTCTACCGATTCCGCCACCCGGGCGCTCGCCGAAATCTAGCGTCCCGAGCGGTCCACGGACACTGCTCAGGGACGACGCGACCCGGCTCCGCGACGCGGCCGCCCTCGCATCTCTTCCATCCGCCGCCGCACCTGATCCTGAATCGCCAGATACTGCGCGCGCTGCACGGGGGTCATGAACGCGGCCAGCGCGCGCTGCTCGCGCGACAGCAGATCGACGCGCAGCCGCTGGACGTCGATGAGCTGGTCGACGTAGCGCGCGACGCGCTCCTGGCTCGCGCTGTCGCCCCGCAGGAGCTCCGTGCGCAAGCCGACGCGCAGATCGCGCTCCTGTTGATTCAAGAGACGGCGCTGCGCCTCCATGTCGCGATTCACCTCGCCGAGTCGGCGCATCTGATCGGGGGTGAGCCCGAGCCGCTCTTGCACGACGGCGGCCATCCGCTGACGGACACGCTGCTCCAGCGCCTGACGACGGGCCGGCACGGTATCGGACCTCGGCCGCTGCGCTTCGGCGGACGTCGCCGCCGCTGTCACCGATAGAGCAAAACCCAGGACTGCACGCGTGAACGACATCAGACGTCTCCTTCGAGGAGCGGGATGAGCGTCGTTGGCTCGACATCGAATTGCGCATCGAGCCCCTCGAGCACGCCGAGCAATGATTCGAGATCCACATCGGCGAGATCGCTCACGCCGCCACCCATGACGATCTCCGCGCGAGCGGGACGAGCAGGATCAGGGGACACAGCCGCCGCAACGGGCGCCGTCACCGGAGCCGGCGCGTCGATTTGGGCGACCGGAGCCGGCGTATCGGTCAGCGAGTCTCGAATCACGCCCGTCGACAACACGCCCGCAACCGCAACCACCGCGACCGCGGCCGCCGCAAGCCAGATACGCCGCGCGGGCGCAGGGACGCGCGACGGCCGACGACGATGCGCTCCCGCGACCGTCGCCGTCGCCTCCCGACGCACGCGCGCAGAGCGCGCGACCGCGTCGGCGATGCGCGCCGTACTGACGGCGGGGACGGCGTGCATCACCGCGCGGGCCTCGCGCAGCAACGCGACCTCGGCCCGGCACGAGGCGCACGTGGCGAGATGCGCCTCGACGCCGACGAGCTGCGAGCCCTCGAGATCGCCCGCCGCCAGCTCGGGGAGCAGCTCTCGCACTTCCAGCTTCTGACACTCAGTCATTGAGAAACTCCTTCACTGCCCGCATCGCGTTGTGATAATGCACCCGCGCCGCTCCCTCAGTGGTCCCGACGACCTCCGCGATCTCGCGATAGCTCATCCCCTCGCTCACTCGCAGGGTGAACACCTCACGCTGCGTTTCCGTCAAGCCGTCGAGCGCCGCCGCCAGCCGGGATTCCGTCTCCGTTGCCACCGCAACCTCGAGCGGGTCGTTCTCGGTCACGGCGTGCGTTTCGTTCACCGGCACGACCGGCACTGCCCGCCGGTTCGCGCGGGCGCGATCGCGCCACAGATTCCGAGCGATCGAAAAGAGCCACGTCCTCAGCGCACTCTGCTCGCGAAAGCTGTCCAGCGACCCAAAGGCTCGCACGAACGTATCCTGGACGACGTCTTCCACCTCGCCGCGCGCACCCATGCTCGCGACGAAGCGGGCGACAGCGGACGCGTGCCGCTCGACCAGAATGGTCGCCGCACGCTCGTCCCCGCCTCGCCACCGCGCGATCAGCGCGCTGTCGCTCGGCTCCCCGTCCCGCGTCGTCGCCTCCGTCATCCCGGCATGAAGTTGGACGCGATTCCTCGCCTGGTGTTAAAGCGAGGGCACGCCTTTGGCTTGACTCTCCCGACGGCGCTGGATACGTTGCCACCGAACGCTCGTTCGACACGCGGAGGCGAGGGGGGCGGATGGCCAACCAGCAGGCGCATGACGACAAGCTGGACGCACTCCTGGCCGCCGCGGCCCGCGTGTTCGCGAAACGCGGGTACCACGAGACGAGCATGCGCGACCTCGCCCGCGAATCGGGTGTCTCGCTCTCCGGCCTGTACTACTACGTCAAGAGCAAGGAGGAGCTGCTCTACCTCATCCAGGAGCGGAATTTCGCCGCGGTTCTGGACGGGATGCGGGAGTCGACGGCCGGCGTCGACGATCCCGTCAACCGCCTCGCTCGATTCATCGACAATCATCTCGATTATTTCGCGTCGCATATGGCCGAGATGAAGGTCTTGTCGCACGAAGCGGGGGCGCTCACCGGGAGCTTCCTCGCGCGGGTGAGCGCGCAGAAGCAGGAATACACGCGAGCGCTCATGGATATCCTCGCCGACGTGGAGCGCACGCAGGGCCCGGCGCACGTGAACCGGCGCATCGCGACGTACACCCTGTTCGGCATGATGAACTGGATCTACAACTGGTACGATCCGCTCGGCGATCTCAGCGTGGAGGTATTGAGCCAGAGCATGTGCCGACTCTTCCTCGGCGGCTACGTCGGCTTGCCGGTGTCCGAAGCGTTGCTGCCGCACCTGACCGCCGGCTGACCGCGGGTCGCCGCGCCGAACACTACTCACTGCATTCACCACGAGGAGTCCGATGGCCACAGCAACGATGAGCGAGCGCGAGACGCGCACCCTGGTCCGGTATCGGAAGGAGGGGCACGTCGCCGTCTTCGAGCTCGAGGATCCGCCGGCCAACACGTACACGCATGAGATGATGCGGCAGCTCGATGACTGCATCCTCCGGGCACGATTCGATAATGACGTGCACGTCATCATCCTGCGCGGCGCCGGCGAGAAGTTCTTCAGCGCCGGCGCGAACATCAAGATGCTCAACGAGGCGGATCCCACGTGGAAGTACTATTTCTGCCTGCACGCCAACGAGACGCTGAGCCGTCTCGAGCAGACGCCGAAGCTCGTCATCGCCGCGCTGAACGGACATTGCGTGGGCGGCGGGCTCGAGATCGCGATGGCCGCGGACCTTCGTATTGCCCGCCAGGACGCCGGCAAGATCGGCCTCCCGGAGGTGAACCTCGGCGTTCTCCCGGGAACGGGCGGCACGCAACGGCTTGCGCGACTCATCGGAAAGGCGCGCGCGATGGAGCTCATGGTCACCGGTCGCACGTTCTCGTTCGAGGAAGCGGAAGGCATGGGCCTCGTGAACGCGGTGCTGCCGAAGGATGACTGGTGGGACAGCGTGCTCCTGTACGCGCAACAGTTCACGCTGCCAAACAAGGCCGCCATGGCGGTCGGCCACATCAAGCGGTCGGTGCAGTCGGGGCTGGAGATGGCCTTCGAGTACGGGCTCGCGCTCGAGCGCGAGCTGCAGAGCCAGCTGTTCAAGAGCGGCGACGCGAAGGAAGGCATCAGCGCCTACGTCGACAAGCGGCAGCCGCGCTTCCAGGGGCGCTGAGGATGGCCGCCGCTGTAGCGACCGAGTCGTTGCCGACGCGACTGTTCATCAACGGGGAGCAGCGCGACGCCGCCGAGGGCACGACGCATGACGTGATCAACCCGGCGACGGAGGAGGTCATCGCCTCCGTCGCCGCGGCGGGCGAGTCGGACGTGGACCGCGCCGTACGCGCCGCCCGCGACGCGTTCGAGTCGGATGCCTGGCGCAAGATGAGCGCGCGCCAGCGAGGCGAGGCGGTGTGGCGCCTCGGCGAGCTGCTGCTCACCCACAAGGAGGAGCTCGCACGACTCGAGACGCTGAACAACGGGAAGCCGCTCTTCGAGTCGATGATCGACGTGCGGCTGGCGGCGGCGACGTACAAGTACTACGGAGGGTGGGCGGACAAGATCCACGGCGAGACGATCCCGGTGGACGGCGCCTTCCTCAACTACACGCTGCGTGAGCCGTTAGGCGTCGTGGGCGCCATCGTGCCGTGGAATTTTCCGATCTCGCTCGCGGCGTGGAAGATTGCTCCGGCGCTCGCGTGCGGAAACACGGTCGTGCTCAAGCCAGCCGAGCTCACGCCCTTCACGGCCATTCGCATGGCGGAGCTCGCCATCGAGGCCGGGCTGCCGGCGGGAGCGTTCAACTGTGTTCCGGGGGCGGGCGCGGTCGCCGGAAGCGCGCTCGTCAGGCACCCGAGCGTCGACAAGATCGCGTTCACCGGGAGTACGGAGGTCGGCAAGCAGATCATGCGCGAAGCCGCCGCGACCGTGAAGAGGATCTCTCTCGAGCTCGGCGGAAAGTCACCGAACATCGTGTACGCCGATGCGGATCTCGATGCGGCGGCGCGCGGCGCGCTGACGGGAATCTTCTACGGCAAAGGCGAAGTCTGCGCGGCCGGCTCCCGTCTGTTGGTCGAGGACAGCATCGCGAGCGACCTCCGGGGGCGCATCATGGAGCGGGCGAAGAAGCTGGTCGCTGGCGACCCGCTCGACCCCAAGACGCGACTTGGCGCCCTCGTGTCGAAGACGCAGATGGAGCGCGTGCTCAATTACATCGCGCGCGGGAAGACCGAGGGTGCAACGCTCCTCACCGGCGGCGAGCGCGCGCCGGTGAATGGCAAGGGGTATTTCGTCCAGCCCACGGTGTTCGAGGGCGTTGAGCGCGACATGGCGATCGCGCAGGAGGAAATCTTCGGGCCGGTGCTCGCGATGATGACGTTCACCGATGGCATTACCGGCGCGGCCGAGCTGGCGAACGCGACGATCTATGGGCTCGCCGCCGGCATTTGGACACGCGACATCAAGAAGGCGCTGCGGACCGCGCGCGAGATTCGCGCGGGCACCGTGTGGGTCAACACCTACAACATGTACGACGCGGCGTCGCCCTTCGGCGGCTTCAAGCAGTCCGGTTTCGGTCGCGACCTCGGCATGCACGCGCTCGAGGGCTACACGCAGGTGAAGTCGGTGTGGGTAGATCTTTCATGAGATTGCGGGTTGCGGATTGCGGATGCCTGGTAAGACCCGCCTCGCGGGAATGGTCTTACGCTCGATCCGCAATTCGCAATCCGCACTCCTGACGATGCGCTCTCACGCCACGGACGTCCTCCTCGTCGACGCCGTTCGAACGCCCATCGGTCGGCACGGAGGAGCACTCGCGCGCGTGCGCCCGGACGATCTCGCCGCGACCGCCATTTCCGCGCTCGTCAGGCGGACGGCGATCGAGCCATCGCGCATCGACGACGTCATCCTCGGCTGCGCCAACCAGGCGGGCGAGGATACTCGAAACGTGGCTCGGATGGCGCTGTTGCTCGCTGGCCTCCCGGTCGAGGTGCCTGGGCAGACAGTCAATCGCCTCTGCGGGTCCGGACTCCAGGCGGTGGCGAGCGCCGCGCAGGCGATTCGCGCCGGCGAGGGCGACGTGTTCATCGCCGGCGGCGTCGAGAGCATGTCTCGCGCGCCGTGGGTGATGCTCAAGCCCGAGCATGGATTCCCGCGCAGCCCGCCAGCGATGGCCGACACCACCATCGGCTGGCGGTTCATCAATCCGCGCATGCGTTCGGAGTGGACGATCTCGCTTGGTGAGACCGCCGAGGAGGTCGCACGGTGCTTCGGCATCACGCGCGAAGAGCAGGATGCGTTCGCTTACGAGAGCCAGCAGCGAACCAAGCGCGCGCTCGACGAGGACCGGTTTCGCGACGAGCTCGTTCCCGTGGAGGTCGCGATGAGAGGTGCGCCCCCGGAAATCGTCGACCGCGACGAGCATCCGCGGCCGAGCACGACACTCGAGGTGCTGCGGGGCATGCGGCCAGCCTTCGTCAAGGACGGAGGAAGCGTCACCGCCGGCTCGTCGAGCGGCATCAACGATGGCGCCAGTGCCGCGCTCATCGTGTCGGAGGCCGCGGGGAAGGAGCTGGGGCAGAAGCCGCTGGCCCGCGTGCTCGCCACGGCGGTTGCCGGTGTGGCGCCCAACGTCATGGGAATCGGTCCGGTACCGGCGACCCGGAAGGTTCTGGCGCGGACGGGTCTCACGATCGACGACATCGATCTCATCGAGCTCAACGAGGCGTTCGCGGCGCAGGCGATCGCCTGCATCCGGCAGCTCGGCGCCGATCCGGAGCGCGTCAACGTCAATGGAGGGGCGATCGCGCTGGGGCACCCGTTAGGCGCTTCCGGCGCTCGGATCGTTGCGACGCTCGCGCACGAGCTGCGCCGCCGCCACAAGCGGTACGGGCTGGCGACGATGTGCATCGGCGTTGGCCAGGGGATTGCCACCGTGCTCGAGAACGTCGCATGAGCCTCGAACAGGTACTCATCGAGACCTCGGAGGGCGTCGGAACGCTGACGCTGAGCCGGCCCGACAAGCTCAACGCGTTCGCCGGCCGCATGCGGCAGGAGATCGCCGAGGGGCTCGACGCGCTCGAGCGCGACGCCTCGGTGCGCGTCATCGTCATCACTGGCGCCGGGCGCGCCTTCTGCGCCGGTGGCGACGTGAGCTACATGGCGGATCTGGTCGAACGGCGCGACGTCGCGTCGATGGCCGCGCTCGTGGACGCGGGCCGGCACGTCGTGACCACGATCCGCCAGTCGCGGAAGCCCGTGATCGCGAGCGTGAACGGCGCGGCGGCGGGCGGCGGTGCCAACCTGGCCTTGGCGTGCGATCTGCGCGTTGCAAGCGACCAGGCCACGCTCGGACAGACCTTCAACCGCATCGGGCTGCATCCGGACTGGGGCGGCACGTACTTCCTTCCGCGGCTGGTGGGGCCAGCCAAAGCACTCGAGCTCTTCTGGTTCGCCGACATGATCGACGCTCACGAGTGCGAGCGACTGGGACTGTTCAACAAGGTCGTCCCGCACGGGGCATTGCGAGAGGCGACGCTGGGTTGGGCGCACGCGCTGGCGCAGAAGCCGGCGCTCGCGATCGCCCTCGCGAAGCGTGCCGTGTACGACTCGCTCGACCGTACGCTGCCGGACATGCTGGACTACGAGCTCGAGGCTCAGATGCAATGCTTCGAGAGCGGGGATGCAGGCGAGGGGATCCGCGCCTTCACGGAGAAGCGTGCGGCACGATTCGAGGCGGCTCGTTAGGACTTCAGGAGGATGTGGCTCATGGCGATGGCGAAAATCGGCAACTTCGACGACTGGATCGACCTCTTCAAGGCCTGGCAGGACGACATCGGTCTCCAGGTCTCGGAGCTGAAGAATTACAAGTTCGATGTCAAGCTCGGCGAGCTGGAAGTGACCGAGATCGAGTTCGGCCACTACAAGGGCAACCGGAAATGGCCGACGCTGATGCACATTCCGGATCAGCGCATCCGCGACGCCCTCCAGAATCTCATCGTGTTCCAGGGGGACACCGAGTTCGCATCGGTGGAGCAGCAGCGTAGCCTGCTACAGAACGCGCCCTCGGACTACGATCTCCTCTCCATCTATCGCGTGATGGCGGAGGAGATGCGGCACGGGTGGCAGATGTCATACCTGCTCGTCGCGCATTTCGGCGACGAGGGAAAGCGTGAGGCGGAGAAGCTGCTCGAGCGGCGCGCCGATGAGCACGAGCGTCTCCTCGGCTCCTTCAACGAAACGGTGGAGAACTGGCTCGACTTCTTCGCGTATACCCAGTTCATCGACCGCGACGGGAAGTACCAGCTTCAGATGCTGTCGACATCGGCGTTCGCACCGCTCTCGCGCTCGATGAAGCCGATGCTGAAGGAAGAGTCCTTCCATCTCGGCACCGGCAACAACGGGCTGCTCCGCGTCATCAAGGCGCGGCGCATTCCGACGGACATTATTCAGCGCTACCTGAACAAATGGGTCTCGACGGCCTTCGATCTCTTCGGCACCGATCAATCCTCGTCCGCACAGTGGGCGTACGTGTGGGGCCTCAAGGGCCGCTTCGATGAGCGCACCAATGCGCAGCCGGCCGATGAGCGCCGGCTCAACGAGCACGCTCGCGAGCTGTACCGCCAGGAAGTCACGGGGCTCATCGAACGGCTGAACCAGCACATTCCGGATGATCAGTTGAAGCTCAGGATTCCGAGCGAGAAGTTCAATCGCCGCATCGGCATCTGGAAGGGGCAGACGTTCACGATCGACGGCGAACCGATCGAGCGCGGGACGTACAAGGACTACGTCGCTTCCGTGACGCCCACGGGGCAGGATCGCGCCTTTCTCGCCGACGTCTTCAAGGAGAAGGACTGGATCTATCAGAAGAAAGTCGATGAGAAGGAGCGCGAGTGGCTCGCGGGGCCACCGGGGAGCGACGTGGTGAGTTGAACCGCTCCCCGGAGCTGATCGGCCATCGCGGCGCGCCGCGCGAGCGCCCGGAGAATACGCTTGCCTCGTTTCTCCGGGCGCTCGATTTGGGCGCCGATGCGGTGGAGCTCGATGTGCATGCGACGCGCGATGGCGTGGTCGTCGTACACCATGATCCCGTCCCCCGCGCCACCACGAGCGAGCCGTCGCTTCAGGGCCGGCCGATTGCGCACCTGACCCGCGCCGAGCTGGCGAGCTTTCGCGTGGAAGGCGAGCCGATCTCGACGTTGGAAGAAGTGCTCGGTGCGATCGGATCGCGGTGTCGCGTGTACGTCGAGATGAAAGGACGCGGAATCGAGAGGCACGTCGTCGAAACGATTGCACGGACGACCGGTGTGCCGAACGTACCGGTGCATGCGTTCGATCATCGAATGGTAGCGCGAGCGCGCGCCATCAACGCCGAACTGGCTGGAGGGATTCTCGTCGTCTCGTATCTTCTGCTTCCCGACCTCGCGCTGGAGAAGGCGCAGGCTCGAGATTACTGGCAGGAGTGGTCGATGATCGACGAGGAGCTGGTGAAGCAGGTCCACGCCGCCGGAGGGCGCGTCATCGCATGGACGGTGAACGACGCTGACGCGGCACGGCGTCTGGCTGATTGGGGCGTCGACGGCATCTGCACCGACCTGCTGCCGGTCATCGGTGCCGCGCTGGGGCGCACGGCGTGACGATTCGCCGGGTCGCGGTTATCGGGGCCGGCACCATGGGTCACGGCATCGCGTACGTGGCTGCGGCTGCGGGGCTCGAGGTTCGCCTGACGGATGCGGACGACGCGACGCTGCGCTCGGGCCTCCGACGTATCGCGGAAGCATTCGACACGGCGATCGAGCGCGGCAAGGCGACGGCGGAGACTCGTCAGGCGGCACTCGCCCGCCTCGCGACCGTTTCGACGATTCAGGAAGCCGCGGACGCAGCGGACGTGATCATCGAAGCGGTCCCGGAGCATCTCGAGCTGAAGCGACGGATCTTCGGAGATCTCGAAAGCATCATCGACCGCGACACGATCCTGGGCAGCAACACGTCCTCACTCTCGATTACGAGAATCGCGGAAGGGCTCAGGGATCCGGAGCGCGTCGTCGGGCTTCACTTCTTCAACCCCGTCCCGGCGATGAAGCTGCTCGAGATCGTTCGAGGCGAGAAGACGAGCGACGCCGTCGTCGACGCCGCGCGCTCACTCGCAACGTCGCTCGGCAAGACGCCAATCGTGGTGCGCGACACACCGGGGTTCGCGACCAGCCGCCTCGGCGTCGTGCTCGGTCTCGAGGCGATCAGGATGCTCGAGCAGGGAGTCGCATCCCCCGAGGACATCGACCGCGCGATGGAGCTCGGGTACAATCACCCGATGGGTCCCTTGCGTCTCACCGACGTCGTAGGCCTCGACGTTCGCCTCGCGATCGCCGAGCATCTACACGCGACGTTGGGGGACGATACGTATGCGCCCCCTGCCCTGCTTCGCCGCCTGGTGAGCGAAGGGAAGCTCGGCAAGAAGAGCGGACACGGCTTTTATTCCTGGGAGAATCGATGACAGAGCTCGAAGTCGTTCTGCTCGAGCAGCGCGGCCGCGTCGCCGTGGTGACGATGAACCGCCCGGAGAAGCGCAACGCACTCGACGGCCAGATGCGGTGCGCCTTTCTCGGCGTCATGGAGCGCCTTCGTCGTGATGCCAACGTCCGCGCCGTGGTCGTGACAGGTGCTGGCGACACGGCCTTCGTCGCCGGCGCGGACATCTCGGAGTTCGAAGGCCGCTCGCCCGTCGATCAGTATCGCGTCATGCGTCTCCCCACGATCTTCGACGCGCTGGAGCAGTCACCCAAGCCGGTCATCGCCGCCGTGAATGGATTCTGCCTTGGCGGCGGGATGGAGCTGGCGCTCGCGTGTGACATTCGCATCGCGTCGACGAATGCGAAATTCGGTCAGCCCGAGGTGAATCTCGGGATCATTCCTGGCGGGGGCGGGACGCAGCGGCTTCCGCGCATCATCGGGATGGGTCACGCGCTTCGTCTCATCCTCACCGGCGAGATGATCACCGCCGACGACGCGTTCCGCCTGGGGCTGGTCGAGGAGGTTGTGACCCCCGAGACGCTCCTTGACCGCGCGGTGGCGCTCGGCGAGTTGATCGCGTCGAAGAGTCCCGTGGCGGTGGCTGCCGCCAAGGAGGCGACCCGCGCTGCGATGAGCCTTCCGCTCGCCGAGGGGATGCGGCTCGAGACAGCGCTCTTCCAGCTCTGCTTTTCCAGTGAGGACAAGGTCGAGGGAGTGCGTGCGTTCATGGAGAAGCGGGCGGCCAACTTCACCGGTCGATGACGAAGAGTGAACGAGGAACGAGGACCGAGGAGAAAGAAAGAGGCGACGTTCTCGGGGCCGCTTCTCATTCCTCGTTCCGAATTACCGACTGCCACATCCACATCCAACCCTGGCGTCAGCTCAAGCCCGCGGTCATGGAGACGATGCGCCGCGGGAAGGAGGATCGCTTCGAGTTCCTCCTCGCGTTGATGGACGATCCGAAGCTTCTCCTTCGCATCATGGACGAGGACGGGATCGACCGGGTCGGAATGGTCAACTATCCAAGCCCCGATCTCATGGGGTTCACCAACGACACGAACGACTTCGCGGTCCGTTATGCGGAGGCCGACCGGCGGCGGCTCATTCCGTATGGGGGCGTGCATCCGAGGTTCACGAAGGACCCGCGTGGCGACGTACAGAGGTTGGTCGAGCTGGGCGTCCGCATGCTCAAGCTCCATCCCAACCACCAGTGCTTCCCCGCGAACGCATATACCGAGGGACTCGAGCCGCTCGGCGCGGTCTATCACGCCTGCGAGGAGCACGGTCTACCCGTGATGGTGCACACGGGCACGAGCATCTTTCCGGGCGCCCGCAGCAAATGGGGGAATCCGATGGAGCTCGACGACGTGGCCATCGACTTTCCGGATCTCGCGATCGTGATGGCGCACGGGGGTCGGCCGCTCTACATGGCGGAAGCGTTTTTCATCCTGCGGCGGCACCGTCGCATGTGGCTCGACCTCTCCGGCATTCCCCCGCGCTCGCTGCTCGAGTACTTCCCGCGCATCGCGGAGCTCGAGTCTCAGCTGCTCTGGGGCACCGACTGGCCGAGCCCAGGTGTAGAAAGCATGCGTCGCAACGTCGATGCTTTCCTTGCTCTACCGCTCCCCGACTCGGTGAAGCGGGCCGCGGTCGAGGCAAATCCGGAGCGCCTCCTCCCGACGTCGGCTTGATGGCAGCGGGGGAGCGGCGTAGCTTCGCGCTTCCTCTTCCCTGTTCTCTGGTTTCGGAGGTCGACCTCCTGATGCGGATTGCCATCCTCCCGTTCATCGTCGCCGTCATCGCTGCCTGCGCCTCGAGCGGTGCCGCGCCTGCCACGCAGACAACCGCAGCGACCAGCGACAGAGATGCGCCGGGGAACGGCGCGGTCTCCTCGCCTCTCGCGGATCCCTTCCCGAGCACGTACCTGCCGGCCGCTTCGCGGCCGACGGTGATCCGGAACGTCACGATCATGACCGCGACCGGGCCGCGCATCGAGAACGGTGCCGTGCTCCTGCGTGATGGAAGAATCGCCGCGGTTGGTCCAACGGTCGATGCGCCAGCGGATGCCATGGTCATCGACGGCGTCGGAAAGTTCCTGACACCGGGGATCGTCGACACGCATTCGCACATGGGTGTCTACGCCGCCCCAGGCGTGCAAGCGCACAGCGATGGCAACGAAGCGACGAATCCGGTGACGGCGAACGTGTGGGCCGAGCATTCGGTCTGGCCGCAGGATCCACAGTTCCCGCGGGCGCTGGCCGGGGGCATCACGACCGCCCAGATCCTTCCAGGTTCCGCGAATCTCATTGGCGGGCGGTCGGTGGTGCTCAAGATCGTCCCCGCGCGCACTGTCCAGGCGATGAAGTTTCCCAGCGCGAAGTACGGCCTCAAGATGGCGTGTGGAGAGAACCCGAAGCGCGTTTACGCGAATCGCGGTCCCTCGACGCGCATGGGAAACGTCGCCGGCTACCGGAACGCGTGGATTCAGGCCGAAAGCTATCGGCGGCGCTGGGACAAATGGCTCGCCGACCGCGAAGGCGACCCGCCGGGCCGCGACCTCGGCAATGAGACGCTGGCCGAGGTGCTGCGCGGCAACATCCTCGTGCACAACCACTGCTATCGCGCCGATGAGATGGCGCAGATGATCGACATCGCCAAGGAGTTCGGCTACTCGATCCGTTCCTTCCACCACGGCGTCGAGGCGTACAAGATTGCCGACATCCTCGCGCGCGACTCCATCTCGGCGTCGATCTGGGCCGACTGGGGCGCGTTCAAGATGGAAGCGCTGGATGCGGTGAAGGGCAACATGGCGCTCGTGCACCAGGCCGGCGCGCGGGCGATCGTGCACTCCGACGACGCTTCGGGCATCCAGCGGCTGAACCAGGAAGCGGCCAAAGGCATCGCGGCTGGGCGCGCGTTAGGCATCGACATCAGCGAGGACGACGCGATCACATGGCTGACGGCGAATCCTGCCTGGGCGCTCGGTCTCCAGGATCGGATCGGGACGATCGAGGTGGGGAAGAACGCGGATGTGGTGCTGTGGAGCGGCAACCCGTTCAGCGTGTATTCGCGCGCCGAGCGTGTCTGGATCGACGGAGTGGAGATGTTCGATCGCACCGACGCCACCGAACGCTGGCGGACGGATTTCGAGCTCGGTTTCGTTCGTCGGGCGAACCCATGAGTCGTACCGTGCGTTTCCAATCCGCCGCGTGCGCGGCGGCTGCTGCGATGCTCCTGGCCGGCGCGGCCCGGGGTCAGACGATCGCGATCGTCGGCGGACGCGTGCTGCCGGTGAGCGGGCCGGCGATCGAAAACGGCACGGTGGTCATGCGTGACGGACGGATCATCGCGGTGGGTCGCGACGTCGCAGTGCCCGAGGGCGCGGAGCGCATCGATGCGACTGGGAGATGGGTGACGCCGGGAATCATCAATCCCGCAACACAGCTCGGCCTCGTCGAGGTCGGCCAGGTCGCCGAGACACGGAATGCGACCGCGAGCGGCGAGGAGGACAACGAGGTCAACGCCGCCTTCACCGTGTGGGAGGGATTGAATCCTCTGTCCGTGCTGTTCGCACCGGCGCGCAACGAAGGCATCACGACCGTGGCCGTCTTCCCGCAGGGCGGTCTCGTGTCGGGTCAGGGTGCGCTCGTCGATATCGTGGACGGTGGAGTGACCGACATGCTGGTGCGCGCGCCAATCGCGATGGTCGCACAGGTCGGGAATCCGCAAGGCGCCGGCGTCGCCTCGCGTGGCGAGCTCATTCTTCGGCTTCGCGAGCTACTGGAGGATGCGAGAGCGTACGGGCGGCGTCGCGCCGATTTCGAGCGAGCGCAGACGCGGGAGTTCGCGGCGAGCCGCCTCGATCTCGAAGCAATGCAGCCCGTGCTCGCCGGACGCCTGCCCTTGATCATCGTCGCCGACAAGGCGAGTGACATCGAGGCAGCGCTGCGACTGGCGCGCGAGTACAGCTTGAGGATCATGATCGCCGGTGGGGCCGAATCGTGGATGGTCGCCGATCAGCTCGCCGCGGCGAACGTTCCCGTGCTCGCCGGGGCGCTGCTCAACATTCCCGGCGACTTCGCCACGTTAGGCGCTCGCCAGGAAACACCCGGTCTCTTGCGCCGCGCGGGCGTCGACGTCGCACTGATCGGCACCGGCAGCGACCCCGATGCGTTCAACGTCCGCAACATCAAGCAGGAGGCGGGCAACGCCGTCGCGTACGGAATGTCGTGGGACGACGCGCTGCGTGCGATCACGCTGACACCGGCGGAGCTCTTCGGAGTGGCGGATCGGTACGGATCGCTTCAGCCTGGGCGCGTCGCGAACGTCGTGGTCTGGAGCGGCGACCCGTTCGAGTTTTCGACGCGAGTGGAGCACGTGTTCGTCCGCGGAGTGCGCAGCCTGTCGCCGTCACGGCAGGATGAGCTCATGCAGCGGTACAGAACGCTGCCCCCGGCGTACCGCACGCCCTGAAAACGAGCGGCAGCCGCGGGATCGATCCCGCGGCTGCCGCGCCTCCTGCAATGGCGCGCGGCGCGAGGCCGGCCTAGGAGACCGGCTCCGTTTTCTGCCCGCCCACTCGCTCGGCGAGCTTCGCTTCGAGCGACGCGACCTCGCCCTCGTGAGCGGCCAATGTCGAGCTGAGACTCGCGTAGAGCTCGGGATCGATTTCGCGCGACTCCTGCCGCGCCTTGTACACAGCGTATCCCAACGCCTGTGCGGCGCGGTCGGCGAGCTGGCGCGCTCGCAGCGCCTCGAGACGCGTTCGCCCTTCATCGAACGCTCCTTGCGCCATGCGTCCGGCGCGGTCGAGCTCGACTCGTAGCTTGTTCCAGAGAGCCATTTCTTCTCCTTAGCCAGGTGCGTGTCATACCGTACGCTGACGCACGTCTCGACGTTTCACGCAAATGCTCGTCCGAAGAAAACCAAAAGCGCCCTCGCGAATGCAAGGGCGCTTCTGGTCTCTTCCGCGCGAGCCGTCAGGCCGCGGACGTCGCCTCGGGATAGACGCTCACCTTGAAGCGCGTCTTGTTCTTGTGCTCGAACTTCACGACTCCGTCGATCAGCGAGAAGATCGTAAAGTCGGAGCCGAGGCCCACGTTGCGTCCGGGGTGATACTTCGTGCCGCACTGGCGAATGATGATGTTGCCGGCACGCACGCGCTCGCCCCCGTACTTCTTGACGCCGCGGTATTTCGGATTGCTGTCACGGCCGTTGCGACTGGAGCCGACGCCTTTCTTGTGAGCCATACTCGCCTCTCAGCCGAGCGTGATGTCGTTGATGCGGACTTCGGTGAAGCCCTGCCGATGTCCCTGCTTCTTCGCGTAGTTCTTGCGCCGCTTGAACTTGAAGACGACGATCTTGTCGCCCTTGCCGTGCTTCACGACTTCGGCGGTGACCTTTGCCCCTGAGACCAGCGGGGCGCCGGCGAACACCTTCACGCCGTCGGATCCGAGGAGCACCTCGTCGAACGTGATGCTGTCGCCCTCACCCGCGTCGAGCGAGGGGATGCGGAGCGTCTTGCCCGGCTCGGCGCGAAATTGCTTGCCGCCCGTGCGAATGATTGCGTAAGTCATTGTATGCGGTAAAGCGGGAATAACTGATACAGACATAACAACTTAGGGGGTCTGCTGGCCAGTGTCAACGGGCCGGGGGCTACGCCACGGCGTATTGCTGCGTCACGTCCCGCTCGGCGCCCTTCACGACGAGTTTGAACTCGTCCGGCTTGAGCAGAGGATCATCGCGCAGCTCGAGACCGAAGCCCGCCTGCTTCTCCAGCTTTCGCACCAGGTCGTGCTCGCGCTCGAGGACGTACATGGCGACGTCGGGGTGGAGCTTCACGATCAGGCTGTCGCGGCGTCCCTCGACCGCCATGCGCTTCACCGAGCGCTCCATCCGCCGCACGATCGTCTCCGGCGTGAAGACGCGTCCCGTGCCCTGACAGGTTGGGCATGACTCAGTCATGTTCTGGAGGTGGCTCTGGCGCACGCGCTGACGAGTCATCTCGATAAGGCCGAGGTCGCTCACGCCGAACGCCTTCGTGCGTGCGCGGTCGCGCCCGAGATGAGTGCGCAGCTCCTGAAGGACCTTGTCACGATTCGCGCGCGTCTCCATGTCGATGAAGTCGCACACGATGATGCCGCCGATGTCGCGTAGCCGGATCTGCCGGGCGACCTCGCGGGCCGCCTCGGTGTTCGTCTTCAGAATCGTCTTCTCGGGATCCCTTTTTCCTGTGTAGCGACCCGAGTTGATGTCGATCGAGACCAACGCCTCCGTTTGCTCGATGATGATGTAGCCGCCCGACGGGAGATCGCACCGTCGCTTGAACAGGTCGCGGATCTCGGTCTCGATGTCCGCCTTGTCGAATAGCGGCGTCGGCTCGTCGTCGAGGTGAACGCGCTCGGAGAGCTCGGGCGCGATTCCCTTGAGGTATTCCGTGATCTCGTTGTGGAGCTGCTTCGAATCTACCGTGAGCTTGTCGACCTTCGTGCTGAAGAGGTCGCGGATGATGCCCCGCGTGAGGCTCGTCTCGCGGTGAACGAGCGACGGAGCGCGGACGAAGTGCCCCTTCCGCTTGATGCGCTTCCAGTTCGCGATCAGGGTGTTGAGCTCGCGCTTGAACGTTTCCTGGGTAGCGTCCTCGCCGACGGTACGCACGATGACGCCACCGGAGTCCTTGGGCAGAACCCCCTGTACCATCTCGCGCAGCCGCTGCCGCTCCGCCCGGTCGCCGATCTTTCGGCTCACGCCAACCCGGGACGCAGACGGCATGTACACGAGGAAGCGTCCCGCGAGGGAAATCTGGGCGGTGACGCGCGGGCCTTTCGTGGAGATCGGCTCCTTCGAGATCTGAACGAGAAGCTCCTGGCCGCGTTTCAACTGGTCCTGAATCGGGGGAGCCTTCGCGCGGCGAGCGCGCGATTCGTCCTCGTCATCCCCGTTCGCATCGATGTCGTCGGCGTCGGCGTCGTCCTTGTCCTCGTCATCGGCGACGACGAGGTCGGACGCGTGGAGGAACGCGCTCTTTTCGGTACCGATACTGACGAAGGCGGCCTGAATGCCGGGAAGTACCGCTTCTACCTTCCCCAGGTAGATGTCGCCGACCATGCGTCGTGCATCGGGGCGGTCGACGAGCAGCTCGACGAGTTGGTCATCCTCCAGGATCGCGACACGGGTTTCCCGCGGGTTCGCATTGATGAGGATCTCTCGCTTCATACTGACAGATGGCCCGAACCGGTCGCGGCGACTCGACGCGCGTGGCGGAGGGGCTCATTCCAATGGTGGCGACGATCGGGGATCGGCGGCGCGAAGCCGCCCATGTCGCGATCGCGAATGGGATGGGGTTCTCACGCAACGCCTGAATCGTCCACGCTCTCCGCGCCTCGGGTTTGGGCGAGGTGGCGAGCGCTCGGAAGAGCGGTTCGCCGGCCACGCGGCCGAGTATGGAGCGGGAGATCGTGCGATTCATCGCCATCGAAGCGACACAGCGTTCGGAGAAGGAGCCGTCGCGCATGCCTAAGCGTCGCGTCCGGCGCAACACTCACCTCGGACCGCGAGTCGCCCGGTCCGGGTGTACGTGACTTTCGTGAGCGGCAGTAGCCGCTGCTCAAGTATAGACGCGACCTGAAAGGTTCCGCAACGGCCGCAACGACTTACGCAGCGCGCCGCATGCGGAAGATGAGATAGGCAAGCACGGCCGCGTAGCCGAGCGCGGCACGCCATTCCCCGTGACGCATGTAGAGGGCGACGTCGAACCCGCCCTGCTCGTCCGGGCTCGTCGGGGTGGCCTGCCATGGGGTTGGGCGTGGGACGAAGGCGGGAACGTTGCGCTCCCACTCGCCATACGCCTCGGGAAACCGCGTCTGAATCGAGATGCGCTCGTCGCGCATCGTGGGACCGTAGATGAGCACGAAGAACGCGATGACGAAGAGCAGGAGGCTCCAGTGCGCCGCCATGGCGAAGCCGGCCGCGATGAGAAACGAGCCGAAGTAGAGCGGGTTTCGGGTGTGCGCGTACGGGCCGGTCGTGGCCAGCCGGTCGTTCTTCACGATGTGGCCGGATGCCCAGCCACGAACGAGCAAGCCCACGAACGCGATCGACGCGCCGACGATGAGGGTGAGCGGCGTGGGACGCGCGACGAGCAGGTAGCCAGCAGCGAGGAGGAATCCCAGCGGTACGCGAATGCGCCGGGCGAGCTCTCGATTCAATCCGCGAGCTCCCGCAGCAGGTGCCGGGCAATGACGATGCGCTGGATCTCGGAGGTGCCTTCACCGATCTCACAGATCTTCGCATCACGCATCATGCGCTCGACCGGATACTCGCGCGTGTAGCCATACCCGCCGTGCACCTGAATGGCCTTGATCGTGGTGCGCATTGCCAGCTCCGAGCAGAAGAGCTTCGCCATCGCCGCTTCCTTCGCGAAAGGCTGATGGTTCTGCGCGAGCCACGCTGCGTGGTAGACGAGATGCCTCCCTGCCTCGATCTCGAGCGCCATGTCGGAGAGCTGGAACTGAACGCCCTGGAAATCGAAGATCGGCTTTCCGAACTGCTTCCTGATGGTCGCGTACCGCAGCGATTCCTCGAACGCGCCTTCCGCGATGCCGAGCGATAGCGCCGCGATCCCAATGCGGCCCGAATCGAGCGTTCGCATGAAGTTCGTGAAGCCCTCCCCTTCTTCACCGAGCCGGTTCTCGACCGGGACCTCGACATCTTCGAAGAAGAGTGCGCGCGTGTCGGATGCGCGCCACCCGAGCTTGTCCTCCTTCTTGCCCGAGCGAAAACCAGCCATGGCCGGAAGCGACGGCTCGTGACCGATGCCGAGGTCGCGGACCTTGTCGAGGTCGCACGTCTCCTTCGTCAGGATGAAGGCGCTGATGCCCTTGCTGCCCTGCGACGGATCGGTCAGCGCGGTCGCGACGAAGATCTCACCGACTCCCGCGTGCGTGATGAAGATCTTCGAGCCATTGAGCACGTAGTGCCCGTTCCGCCGGACCGCCGTCGTGCGTGTGCCCGCCGCATCGCTTCCCGCGGACGGCTCGGTGAGCCCGAAACCTCCGAGCACGCGTCCACTCGCCAGCAGCGGCACGTACCGTTTCTTCTGCGTCTCGGTGCCGAAGTGCACGATGGGCGATGTCCCGAGGGTCGTGTGGGCCGAGATGGTGATGGCGTGCGATGCGTCGACCTTTGCCATCTCGTGGATGGTCAGGATGTACGAGATGTAATCGAGGCCGGCTCCGCCCAGCGATTCGTCCCAGGGAACGCCGAGGAGGCCGAGCTCGCTCATGCGCTTCACGTTGTCCCACGGGAACTCGGCGCGCTCGTCGACGAGGCTCGCGACAGGAGCCACCTGCTCGCGCGCGAACTCCCGTACCATATCGCGGACGGCGTAGTGCTGCTCGGTAAAGTACAGCGAATCGTTCATCGATCCTCGTCAGGCGGCTTCCGTTCCGTCCGCTTCGCGAATGACCCCAAGAAACTGCTCACCGTATTTGTCGCGCCGCGAGGGGCCGACCCCGTGCACGCTCTCCAGCGCATCGAGCGACGCCGGCCGCCGGACCGCCATCTCAGCCAGCGTACGGTCGGGAAACACGACATACGCCGGCACGCGTTCCTCGCGAGCGATGCGGCTTCGCAGCGCCTTCAGCTCGACGAACAGCGCCGCGGCTCCGGTATCGAGCTCCACATCGTCGACCACTCCGGTCCGGCGCGACGTTCGCGAAGGCGGTTTCGCCTCCCGAATGTTCGCCTTGGCAGCCTTCCTCGGACCCTTCTCGAGGGGTACGTGCGTGCCCATGCAATTGTCGCACGAATTGCAGCGGGGCCTCGCCGCCGGATCGCCGAAATATCGGAGCACGAAACCGCGGCGGCAACCAGGAGTGTACGCGTAGCGCTGCATGGCCTCGAGCTTGGCGAGATCGGCGTTCCGGCGACGATCGATGGCGCGCCAATCGATACTTCGCTCGTCGAGGCGCGCACCGGGATGCGCGAGGCGCAAGCCGCTCCCCGGGCGCTCCCACATCACGAACTGCCGAGCCTGGAGACGATCGAGGATGGCCCGCACGCCAGAATTCCCGCCGAACCCCGGAGGGAGCCCTTTCGGCTCGATGACGACGCCGTCATAGAGCCGCTCGCCGGCGACGCGCCAGAGCGCGCGCAACAGGTCGCGGTCTACCCGGTCGTCTTCGCCCAGCTCGCGGCGTATGCGATCCGCCGACGCGAGCAGCCTCACGAGGAGGCGTGAGCCATTGTCCGAGCCGGTGCTGAGCAAGCCGTGCTGCTCCAGCAGTCGGAGCGCGGAGTCGATTTCGCGCTCGCGTGCCTTGCCTCCGAGGAGGCTGGGAAGCGCCGCGGCATCGAGCTGGACCGTTCCGGTCGCGTCTGCATGCCGACGCAGTGTCTCGTGCACCGACTGCACGAGCTGGCGCTCCGGATACGCGCCCTTGATGAAGAACTCGTGCGTGAATCGGTCCTGGAACGCGTGCAGGAGCACACAGGTCGACGGTTGGCCATCGCGCCCTGCGCGACCCGCTTCCTGATAATAGGCCTCGAGCGTCCCTGGCATCGCGTGATGCACGACGAGGCGCACATTCGGTTTGTCGATGCCCATGCCGAACGCGTTCGTGGCGACGATCGCGCGGACGCCCTCGTTCATGAACGAGTCCTGCACATCGCGGCGGTGGTCATCGTCGAGGCCGGCATGGTAGGCAACGGCGCGGATGCGTGCAGACTCGAGCACGCCAGCGACACGCTCGACCGAGCGGCGCGTCGGTGCATACACGACGGCGAGCCCCTCGTGCTCGCGCAGTGCGCGGACGAGGGCGACGTCCTTGTCCTCGTCGGTTCGCGTGCGAATGACGTAGTAGCTGAGGTTCGTGCGGTCGAACCCGGTGATGATCGTCTCGGGGGTGCGAAGCCCCAACTGCGCTGCAATGTCACGCCGAACTTCGGGGGTCGCGGTCGCCGTGAGCGCGATGGTGGGCGGCCCGCCTAAACGGTCACGAACCGTGCGGATGCGAAGATAGCTCGGCCGAAAGTCGTGACCCCACTCGCTGATGCAGTGCGATTCGTCCACTGCGAGCAGCGAGATACCGAGGGCTCGCAGCCGCTCGGCGAACCCAGGAACGTCGAACCGCTCGGGGGCAACGTAGAGCATGCGCAGCTCGCCGCGTTGCGCCCTGGCCATTCGGTCGGAGACTTCGCCGCCGGTGAGCGTCGAGTTGATGAACGCCGCCGGCAGGCCGCGCGCAACCAGTGCGTCGACCTGGTCCTTCATGAGCGAGATCAGGGGCGACACGACGACGGTGAGCCGGGGCAGCACGAGCGCCGGAACCTGGTAGCAGAGCGACTTGCCACCGCCCGTGGGAAGAATGACGAGCGTGTCCTTGCCCTCCAGCACCGATCTGACGGCGCGCTCCTGCCCCGGACGGAAATCCGGATAGCCGAAGCGTTCGCGGAGGACTGCCCGCGCGTCGTCGAGGGTGAGCGGCATCAGCAATGGTCGGGGTGCGGAGGAGCCAGGATACGAAAACTAGCGCGAAACACTCGGATCGCGCGAATGCAGCTCGGCGCTAGACGGCGCGCGCGAAGTGGCCTCGAGTGAACGCGCCGCCGACGAGCGAACGGACCGCATCCTGGCGGACGGGCGCCGATTGGGCGAGATCGTCGAGCACCTGGCGATAGCCGCGGACGATCGCGGCGACGGGGTCTCCCGGAACGTTGAAGAGCACGTGGAAGCCGCGAATACCGGCACTCCAGAGCTGCGGCACGAACTCGCTTCCCTCGAGCGGCCGCGAGTGGAGAAGCCGATTGCGGCATGCGGAGTCGGTTGCCACGGCGAACGTATACCCGGTCGGATCGGTGATCTGGACGAGCGGGTGCTGCTGTACGCAGAGATCGCGGCACGTCGTCGCGACGCGGTCGAACGCCGCTGAAAGGACGCAGTGCTCGATCGTCATTCCCTCGGGGCGTCCGTAGACCACGACATCGAACCCGTCACCCGTCCACGGCGACACGAGCTCCGTCAACTCCGACGTCGTCAGCTCGATCGACGCAACGATGCGTGACGCACCCAGCCGGAAGTACTCGGCCGCGGTGTGCGGGTTAAAGCAATTGACGGCGTAGTCGGCAACGACGTCTCGCCCCTCGGCCGCCAGCTCCGCAACCAACCCGAGATGCCCTGTGACCAGCGGTAGCTCCAGCGCGAGCCACCGATCAAGTGTGCGCCGCTCCTCCTGGCGCACGATCGTTGGCGTCCGCAGCCTGAGCGTGACGCCCTGCGATCTCAGCGCTTCCGCGAGCGCCCTTACGCGCGACACCGGAGGCACAGGGTGTCGGAGAAAGGGATCAAAGACGATCTCCGTCGCTCCGGCTTGGGCGGCGTCGCGCGCGTCTTCTAACCGGTAGACCGACACGACGAGCCTGCCCGCGCGGTCATCGTGGGCGTGAGTCCGCGCGACGACAGCGATCTCCGCCACCGCCTTCTCGATTGCGTCTCGGCGCTCGGCAACGAGCGCACGCGTGCTCCACTCCCTCCGGGCGACGAGCTCATCGACAGCGGTTTGACGGAGCTGGTTGAGCTCGCTTACCGGGAGAAACAGTCCTGAGGCGAGGCCACTCACGTCCACAGCACCCAGCGCGAATGGGGTGGTTCCAAGGCGCCCGAGCTGCTCTCGCAGCTGACGCTCATCGAGCGCGCGCTGGCGTGCCGGCGCAAGCTGCGTCTCGCTCCGCACGGTGACGGACTGCTCGGCAGCCGTGAACAGGGCGCGCAGGTGCGCACCGGCCGCTCCAAAGAGCCGGACGTCCAGTCGCGTCTTCGCGGGGCCGCCACCGCGAACGTCGGAGAAGCTCGCGCGCGCCTGCTGGAGCAGAGCACTGTGCGCAGTGCGCAGGACCGTCCACCCAGGCGGGACACGCGTCGACGTACGAATGGCCTGCCTCACGAGTGAACCGTGACGCGATACGGTGCGAACGTCGCGCACAGCGAAGCCTACGCCCGCGCCGTGAGCCCGCAGGGGTGGCTCGAACCCCAATCCGTCGCCAGCATCCATCGGCGTGTCGACATCGATCAGCAGCTCACCGCGCTCGTACCCGGCGACTACACCGACGCCAACGCCCCGATTGTCGGGGTGCTCGCGAGTGACGTAATCCTTGCCGGCGCGCCCGCCGTACATGCCTCCCGTGAAACCACGGGAATAGATCTGCACGAGCGGAGTCATGTCGTCCGCCGACGGCGATGCGCGCTCGCCGCGCGCGATCCGTCCGAGGAACTCCCGATATGTGCGCGTGACGGTCGCGACGTATTCCGGCTTCTTCTTTCGCCCCTCGATCTTGAGACAGGAGATGCCGAGCTCCGCGAGCTCGTCGAGATGCTCCGCTGCCGCGAGATCCTTGGCGGAGATGAGATAGCCAGTGTCCAGCGTTTCACCTGTCGTGGCGTCCGAAAGTGCGTAGTCCTTTCGGCACGATTGCGCGCACGACCCGCGATTCGCGCTGCGCTCGGAGATCATCCCCGACATGAAGCATTGCCCCGAATACGCGATGCAGAGCGCGCCGTGGATGAACGACTCGAGCTCGAGATCCGGTACCGCCTCGCGAATCGCGCGGATGTCCGCACGCGTATTCTCCCGCGCCAGCACGACTCGAGGAACGCCGAGCGCGCGCATGACGCGTGCGCCGCTGGCGTCGTGCACGGTCATCTGCGTGGAGCCGTGGATCTCGAACCCGGAGTAGACGCGTTGAATCAAGCGCACGAGCCCGATGTCCTGGACGATGGCGGCGTCGACGCCGCGATCGATCGCTTCGCCGAGCAGGAGGAGTGCGTCAGTGAGTTCGTGCGGCTTGAGGAGCGTGTTGAGCGTGAGGTAGACACGCGCGCCGCGACCATGCGCGAGCCGGCACGCCTCGGTGAGCTCATCGAGCGTGAGTTGAGCGCCCTCATCACGCGCATTGAAGCGCTCTGCGCCGAGGTACACGGCGTCGGCGCCGTTCGCGACGGCGGCCCGGACGGCGTCGAGGGAGCCGGCCGGAGAGAGGAGCTCAGGGGGGCGGGGCATGGAGCTGAAATCTAACTACCGATTGCGGATGACGGATTGCGGATCTATTGCGTCAGACCATATGAGGGGCCCGAGTCAACACTCGGAGCCCCTCGCTTTCCACAGGATCTCACGCCGGTTCAATCCCGCAATCCGTCGTCCGCAAGCGGTTAGGCAGCCAGATCCTTGAGCGCGTCCCCGACATCGCCCTCGCGCAGCCGCTTGAGCGCGCGGTCGCGCAGCTGACGAACGCGCTCGCGCGTCACGCCGAGCATCTTTCCGATCTCGTCGAGCGTGTGTTCGCGGCCGGCTTCGAGACCGAAGTAGAGTCGAAGGATCTTGGCATCACGCGCGGGCAGCGTCGACAGCGCACGCGCGAGCTCCTGCGAGCGGAACTGGTTGAGCACGGCCTCTTCCGTATTCGGCATCTCCTCGACGGAGAAGCGCTCGATCAGCGAGCGGTCGCCATCGGCACCGAGGGGCGCGTCGAGGCGAATGTCCGCGGAGTTGAGCGACAGAAGTGCGGAGACGATCTCCTGCGAGATCCCCGTGAGCTGTGCGACCTCGTCAGGCGTCGGCTCGCGGCCGAGCTTGTCGCGAAGCAGCGCGCTCGCGCGCATGACGCGCGACAGATCGGCCGTGCGGTTGAGCGGCACGCGCACGGTGCGCCCCTGACGCGCCAGGGAAGAGAGAATCGCCTGGCGAATCCACCACACGGCATACGAGATGAATTTCACTCCCTGATCGGGATCGAACTTCCGGGCGGCGGTCAGCAGCCCGACGTTCCCCTCCCCGATCAGATCGATGAGCGGCAGACCCCGGTTCTGGTACTTCTTGGCGACGGAAACGACGAAGCGCAGGTTGCGTTTCACCAGCTCGTGCATTGCCTCCTGGTCCCCCTTCCGGATGCGCCTCGCCAGCTCCTTCTCCTCGGCGGCGCTGAGCAATGGGTATTTGCTCGCCTCGGCGAAGTACTGATCGAGGATGTCGCGATCGGCTTCTCCTGGCCCGATCTCGACAGGGGTGGGGCGACGACGGCGACGTTTCGCTTCAGCCATTGATGAGCCTCCCGGGTTGCGGCCATTCCCCGCAACAAGCGAACCGTGGCGCTGGTCTCGCGACGGCCGGTTGGCCGCGTCCTACGGGGTCGAAGGCTCGTCCGGCTCCGTATCCTCGGTCCGGCGCCGCCGCCCCACGAATCGGAGCAGGAACGCGATCAGGAGGATCACTATTGCCGCGCCTTGGAGCCACGGATCCTCGGTGCGCGCGCCCTGCGCCCAAATGATGAGCGCGATGACCACCAGCGCGAGCTTGATCCGCACGATGCTCATCCGTCGCCTCGCTTGCGCTGGAGAAATCGCCTGACCCCGTCCCGAAACTCCTCGGCAGTGCGGGCTTCGGCATTCGCGTGCGCGCCATGCCCGACCGCACTGTCGAACGGCATGTCCTCGAGCTCGTAGAGCAGCTTCTTCGTACGGTGGACCGCGTCGGGCGGCGACTTGGCGATCGTCTGAGCGAGGTCGTCGACCGCTTCACCGAACCCCTCGGCGGGGAGCACGCGACTCACGAGACCGATGGCCACCGCCTCGGATGCGGAGATCATCCGTCCCGTGATCGCAAGGTCAAAGCCGCGTGTCACGCCGACGATGCGACACAGCATCGCCATGACCATCGCCGGCACGAAGCCGATACGAACTTCCGGATAGCCGAACTGTGCGTCCGGGTGCGCGAGCACCATGTCGCAGGCCGTCGCGAGGCCGGCGCCTCCGGCGAGCGCTCTCCCTCGAACGGCCGAGATCACCGGGACGCGGAGGCGCCGAATGGTGGTGAAGACGCGACCGAGCGCTCGCGCATCGTCGAGCTGCGTCTCGTGAGGCGCATCGAGGAGCGCTTCGAGTGCTTCGAGGTCAGCGCCGGCGCAGAAGTCCTCCCCGTCGGCATCGATGACGATGACGCGCGTTTCGGTGTCGGCCGCGAGCGTCTCGAGCGTCTGAACAATCTCGTCCGCCATTTGTCGGTCGAGGGCGTTCTTCTTCTCCGGCCGCGCGAGGGTCACGCGACCGACGCTGCCAACGCGCTCCACACGCACTCGCGTCATCGTCATGGCGACGCCGCGGGAAGCTGGAGGCGCTTCGCCTCCTCGTTGGGCACGTCGATCACCATGCGGAGCAACGCCGTGCTGAACACCTTTCCCTGGGCATCGGTCTTGAGTGACAGGGTGCCGCCGCCGCCGAGTGCGCCGTGAAGCAGGAAGTTCACCGCATCGAGGTTCGGCAGCTCGAAACGGTCGACATCGCCAGTGATCATGCCGCGAAAATGCGACGCCACGCGCTCGCGCGTCAGCTCGCGCGCGATCAGCGGATACCACTCGCTTCGCATCGCGATCACACCCACGTTCGCCGTGTCGCCCTTGTCGCCCGACCGGGCGTGCGCGATGTCCACCAGGCGCACCTTCATGTGCCGAAGAGCTCCGCGCGCGGCGTGATCTCGCGCTTGTCGATGAGCGCCGGCCAGTACGCGACGACTTCTTCGGTTTTGGGACGACCGCCGGCGAAGCCGGTGACGCTCGGCGGGCCGTTGAGCACGAGCGGTGCGATCTCCCTCGTGAAGCGCTCCACCGGCGCGCGCGTTTCTGCGCGCACGCCGATGCGGAGCTGAACCTCGGGCGCGTCATGACCGTCGCCAGCCAAGTGGCCGTGCGTGGCGTTTGCCCCGAGGAACTCGGTGTGGGTCTCATCGAAGCGAAGGCCGAGGCGATCCAGCCGGCCCCGGAGGATGCGATCGGCCGCGCGTGCTTTGTCGATCGCGTCCGGCCACGCGTACACGAGCGTACCAACTGCCTTGAAGCCGGCGCGATACGCGATCGAAACTTTCAGCTTGTCGGTCGGCGGCTTGCCGGTGATTCCGTGAACGCGAACCCGATCGGTTCCGGCGTCCTCGACCTGGATGCTGGTGAAGTCGGCGATGACGTCGGGCGTGATGTACTCGCGCGGGTCGCCCATCTCGTAGACGAGCTGCTCGATGACCGTGTGCCGCGAGATCCGGCCTCCGGTATTCGGATGCTTGGTGATGTGAAAGGTGCCATCCGCCTGAGCCTCGACGATCGGATAGCCGACATCGGTGAGATCCGGAATCGCACGCCAGTCGAACAGGCAGTTCCCGCCTGAACACTGTGCGCCGCATTCGATGATGTGCCCGGCGACGATGCCAGCCGCGAGACGGTTCCAGTCGTCGCGCTTCCAGTCGAACTCGTGCAGCAGCGGTGCCATCGTCAGCGCGGTGTCGGTCGATCGCCCTGTGACTACGACATTCGCGCCCCGTCGAAGCGCCTCGACGATCGGTGCGGCACCGAGATAGGCGTTGGCCGACAGCACGCGGTCGCGGACGATCGACAGCGGCTCACCGGTCTCCATGTTCGCCAGCGGGTGACCCGTGTCGATCAGCTCATCGAGCCTCGGGAGCAGATTGTCGCCGGTGACGACGCCGATGCGGACGCGATCGGCCACGCCGTGCGCGCGCGCAGCCTCCTGCACGGCCGCTGCACATGCGTCGGGATTGACGCCGCCGGCATTCGCCACGACGCGCACGTTGCGTCTCGCCACGGCAGGCAAGACGCTCTCCACCGCGCCGATGAAGTCGCGCGCATATCCTAACGAGGCGTCGCGCTCCTTCTGCTTCTGAAGGATCGACATCGTCACCTCGGCGAGATAGTCGAGCATGAGATAGTCGATCGGCCCACCCTCCACCTGGCGTCGAGGCGCATCGAGCCAGTCGCCCCAGAAGCCCTGCCCCGCCGCCACGCGGACGACGCGCGTCACGCGTCTTCTCCAAGGTGCGGGGGAAGCACGAAGGGGCCGAGGTGCGGGCCGCGGTTGTGCAACCCGGCGCGCAGCGCCAGAGACAGAACGTCCCGCGTCTCCTCCGGGTGGATGATCGCGTCGACGTACCCACGCGCGGCCGCGAAGCGCGCGTCGAGCTGGTGCTCGTAGTCCGCGCGCATCTCGTCGACCGCCGCATCGAGATCGGGGAGGGAGCGTCCAGCGCGCTTCGCTGCTTCGCGGGCCGGACCGTGTACCGCCTGGATCGCGGACTCGCCTTCCATTACGCCCATGCGTCCGGTCGGCCAGGTGAGGATGAAGTCGGGATCAAACCCCTGCCCCGCCATGGCGTAATAGCCCGCCCCCGAGGCGTGATTCACCGTGAGCACGATCTTGGGCACTCGCGCGGTGGCCATCGCCTCGACGAACCGCGCGCCCGCGCGAATGATGCCCTCGTGCTCCGCTTCCGTACCGACCATGAAGCCGGACACATCCTGCACGAAGAGCAGCGGGATACGCTGCCGATCACAGCGATCGATGAAGAAGGCGACCTTCTCGGCGCTCTCCGCATAGATGATTCCTCCGAACCGCGGCCGCTCGCCCGCGCGCCCCTTCACGAGGCCGCGCTGATTGGCGATGATCCCAACGGGCTGCCCGGCCAGACGCGCGTCGGCACAGATCATTTCCCGCGCGAGCGACTCCTGGAACTCGTCGAGTGCTCCATCGTCGACGATCGCGCGCAACACCGTGTGCATGTCGTATGACATGCGGTGGTCGTTCGGCAGCAGGTCGTAGAGCGCGTCGGCGTCGCCACGTGTTCCGGCCTCCGGATCGCCGGACGCGCGCGAGTCGATCATGGCGGGGAGTCGCTGGACGAGATCGCGAATCTTGGCGCAGCAGGCCGTGTCATCAGGCACGCGGTAGTGGGCAACCGCGCTGACCTCCGTGTGCGTGCGCGCGCCGCCGAGCGACTCCGCATCCACGACCTGCCCTGTGGCGCCCTTCACGAGATTCGGGCCGCCGAGTCCCATGAATGACGTGCCTTCGACCATCAGGATCACGTCGGAGAGCGCCGGAAGGTACGCTCCGCCCGCAATGCACGGTCCCATCACCGCCGCGATCTGCGGCACATGCAGATATCGCCGCATGATCGAGTTGTAGTAGAAGATGCGACTCGCTCCGTACTGCCCGGGGAAAACGCCGCCCTGATAGGGCAGATTCACGCCGGCCGAATCCACGAGGTAGATGATCGGGATGCGGCAGCGCATCGCGATCTCCTGCGCGCGCAGGATCTTCTTGATCGTCTCCGGCCACCACGAGCCGGCCTTTACGGTGGCGTCGTTCGCGACAATGACGACTTCGCGCCCGGCGACCACAGCCACCATCGTCACGACGCCGGCTGCCGGCGCCTGCCCGTCGTACTGATCGTACGCCACGAGCAGGCCGACCTCGAATGACGACGCCTCAGGATCGCGAAGGGCCTCGATGCGCTCACGCGCCGTGAGCTTTCCCTGCGTATGCTGACGCTCGATCTTGTCGGCACCACCACCCAGCCGAAGCCGCGCCTCGAGCTCGCGGGTCGCGGCGCTCAGCTCCCGCAACCGCGTCGTCACGCGCGCGACGGACCGGAGGGCGCTCCTTCCTTGGTCGCGAACCACTCCTTGATGTAGTCGATGAGGTCGGTCGTCGGCGTGCCGGGGCCGAAGAGCCTGCCGATGCCGCGGCGCTTCAGCTCGTCGATGTCCTCCTTGGGAACGATGCCGCCCCCCGTGATGAGCACGTCGTCGCGTCCCATCTCGTGCAATAGCTCCCGGACGCGCGGGAAGAGCGTCATGTGGGCGCCGCTGAGGATCGAGAGTCCGACAACGTCGACATCCTCCTGTACCGCGGCGGTGGCGATCATCTCGGGCGTCTGGTGCAAGCCGGTGTAGATCACCTCCATGCCCGCATCGCGCAGGGCGGCGGCCACGACCTTTGCGCCGCGGTCGTGCCCGTCGAGGCCGGGCTTGGCGATCAGCACCCGAATGGGTCGTTGCATGCGATGTGACGTCGGGAACAGGAGCGAAGCGCGCGGGCGCCGAGGGCGACAAGAAGTTAGCGGCTCACGCCGGAGCGCGGCAACCGCGCTGGACTCACTCGTCCTTCCGTGCGAGGAGGAGCATCTCCGAGGATCGCCGCGTGAGAGGCCGGTCCCGCCAGCCGTCCAACGCGTCGGTGACGACAAGACCGGCGTCGCGGCAGAGCTCCGCCAGCCGCGTAGCCGTATACAGCCGAATACGGTGCTCGCGCTCACCGGAGCCCTGGGGTCCTCGCCACGTGGACAGCACGTGCAGAACCCCGGCGATCGGATCGAAGCGACGCTCGTGCGCGATCAAGGTGCCATCGCGTGTCGTCCACCAGTCGCGCTGAAGAAATCTCGCCATCACGCCATCGCGACTCCCGCCGTGCCACACGAGCAGACCACCCGGCTTCAAGACGCGGGCGAACTCCTGGATGACGCGGGCATCGTCACCGGGATCGAGAAAGAAGCCGAACGATGTGAACAGATTGATGACCGCGTCGAATCGTGCCGTCCAGCTGCCGGCGAGACGACGCATGTCTGCGCGCGTGTACGCCAGGTTCTTCCCAGTCCCGCGCTTTGTCGCGAGCGCGAGCAAGTCACGCGAGAGGTCCACACCGTGCACATCGTAGCCCGCCTCGGCCAGCAGGTGTGCGTGTCGGCCTTGGCCGCACGGAACGTCGAGGATCCGGGCGCCGACGGGCAAGCCCATGAGCGCGATGAGTCGTGAGACCTCGCGGCGGTCGCTCTCGGGAGAAAAGATCGGCTCGTACTCGAGGAGGTACTGCCGGTCGAAGTAGGACTCCCACCACTGCGCCGAGCTCCGGTCTGACATCTGCATTCTGACGTCTGTCCTCGGACGTCTTTGGCCGTCAGCTGTCAGAAGAAAACCGGCTCCCTGTACGCCCCGAAGACGTCCTCCATCGCTCGCCGGATTTCGTACAGCGTGCAATACGCGCGCGCGCAGTCGAGGATGTGAGGCATGAGGTTCTCCGTCCCGCGCGCAGCCGTGCGTAGCGCGTCGAGCCGACGGGTACACAGATCGTTGTCGCGCGTCTCCCGGACCCTCCGCATGCGCGCGCGCTGCTCGCGGTCCGCCTCGTCGCCGACACGGAGCAGTGGAATGGAGAGCTCCGGATCCTCGGTAGCGAACTCGTTGACGCCGACGATGACGCGCCGCCTCTGCTCGATCTCCCACTGCTGGCGCGCCGCGGACTCGGCGATCTTGCGCTGGAGCCACCCCGTTTCCAGCGCGCGCACGACGCCGCCGACACGATCGATCTCCTCGAACAGCGCTTCCGCCTCGCGCTCCATCTGGTCGGTGAGCGTCTCGATGTAATACGAGCCCCCGAGCGGATCGATGACGTTGGGGACACCGGTCTCGTAGGCGAGTACCTGCTGAGTTCGCAGCGCGACCTGGACGGCGCTCTCGGTGGGGAGCGCGAGCGTCTCATCCATCGAGTTCGTGTGGAGCGACTGCGTGCCGCCGAGCACGGCAGCGAGTGCCTGGTAGGCGACGCGAACGACGTTGTTCATTGGCTGCTGCGCCGTGAGCGTCACCCCCGCGGTCTGCGAGTGAAAGCGCATGATCCAGGACCGCGGGCTGCGCGCTCGATAGCGGTCGCGCATGTGCCGCGCCCAGATGCGCCGCGCGGCGCGCAGCTTGGCGACTTCCTCGAAGAAATCGGCATGGATGTCCCAGAAGAACGACAGGCGCGGCGCGAACTCATCGACGTCGAGCCCTCTGGCGATTCCGCGCTCGACGTACGTGAACCCGTCGGCGAGCGTGAACGCGAGCTCCTGCACCGCCGTCGAGCCCGCTTCCCGGATGTGGTAGCCCGAGATCGAGATCGTGTTCCAGTGGGGAGCGTGAACCGCTCCCCACTGGAAGCAATCGACGATGAGTCGCAGCGCGGGCTCAATGGGAAAGCACCATGCGTGCTGCGCCATGTACTCCTTGAGGATGTCGTTCTGAATCGTGCCGCGCAGCGCCGTCGACGCAACGCCCTGCCGCTCGGCGGCGGCGATGTAGAACGCCCACAGGATGATCGCTGGCCCATTGATCGTCATCGACGTTGAGACCTTGTCGAGCGGAATGCCCTCGAACAGCGTCTCCATGTCGGCGAGGCTCGAGATCGCGACCCCGCACTTGCCGACCTCTCCCTCCGAGCGCGCGTGGTCCGAGTCGTAGCCCATCAAGGTGGGGAAATCGAACGCCACCGACAGACCGGTCTGGCCGTGCTCGAGCAGGAACTTGTAGCGCGCGTTCGTCTCTTTCGCCGTACCGAAGCCGGCGAACTGGCGCATCGTCCACAGCTTGCCGCGATAGGCGGTGGGGTGAATGCCGCGCGTGAAGGGGAACTCGCCCGGAACGCCGAGCTGAGCCGGATCGTGCGACGCGGCATCGAGGCCGGTGTAGAGCGGCGCCACTTCGTGCGTCGAGTTCATGAACCCGATGTCACGCTTCTCGCCGCGATCGTACCGCTCGCGCCAGGCCTGCACCTGCGCGCGGAGGCGCTCGATCTCCTCGCGCTGCTCGCGTACGGTTTCCGTGAGATCACGCAGCGTCGTCATGTCCGTCCTCGGGTCAGCAGGTCACCGCTTCGGGCGAGCAGCGCGTCCGCCGCGGCCAAGGGTGTCAGCGCGCCGCTTTCCAGCTCGGGCAGTCTCGCTTCGATCCAGGCGTTGGTGGCGTCGTCGTGCCACAGCCTCGCGCGCACGCGGTCTTCGACGACTTCCACCACTCTTTCCCGGAGACGCTGGCGGCGGCGCGCGCGCAACTCACCGCTGCGCTCAAGATAAGCGAAATGCCGGTCGATCGCCCCGATGAGATCCCCGATCCCCTCGTTTTTCACCGCCACGGTGGACAGAACCGGCGGCGTCCATTGGTCGGTCTCGGCCGCGGCCGCCTTACGGGCGGCGCGGGCCGGGTTCGCGTTTCGCAACTCGATCCCATGGTGCGCCGGGATATCGCGAAAGGTGTGCCCCATACGCAGCCCGAGCATGAGCTCCACCTCGTGCTTCAGCCGATCAGCCCCCGGACGATCCGCCTTGTTGATCACGAACACATCCGCGATCTCCATGAGCCCGGCCTTGAGCGTCTGGATTGCGTCGCCGGACTCGGGTACGAGCGCGACGACGCTCGTGTCGGCCAGCCGCGCGATGTCGAGCTCACTCTGTCCCACACCTACCGTCTCGACCAGGATGCGATCGAAGCCGAATGCATCGAGCACGTCGGCCACCTCGCGCGTCGCTGCGGCGAGCCCACCGAGCGAGCCGCGCGTGGCCATGGAGCGAATGAAGACGCCAGGATCGAGCGCGACGCTCTCCATGCGAATCCGGTCGCCAAGCAATGCGCCGCCCGTGAACGGCGACGTCGGGTCTACCGCAACCACGCCGACCGTGAGGTTCGCCGCCCGGTACGCGGCGGTGAGGCCCGTAGACAGCGTGCTCTTCCCCGCCCCGGGCGGACCCGTTAGGCCGAGGCGCCGCGCCCGTCCAAGACGGGGGTGAAACGCGGCGAGCAGCTCGTCGAACCCGGGTCGGTGATTCTCGACGATGCTGACGGCCCGTGCCAGTGCCGCCGGCCGCCGCGCCTCGAAGTCGTCGAGCAGGCGCCGCGCGCCGTCGCTCACCGCCACCGGCGGACTCCGCGGAATGGATTCGACAGCAGATGCGGCGGAAGGAAGAAGATCACCAGAAAGAAGAAGAGCGAGGCCGCGAGCGAGGCGGCGAGGATGATGAGGTTCTGGTGGACGATGAAAGTCAACGCGCCGACGACCGCCACGACGCAGGCGAATGCCGCGAGCAATAGCCGCCGCGTCTGTCGCATGACGAACTGCTGCATCTCGATGACGTCCCGTGGGTGTGCCCGCACGCGAAGCTCGTCGCGGCCAGCGCGGCGGAGCACGTCGCGTAGCTCGCGGGCCGCGATGGCGAGCTCGTTGACCCAGTTCTGCACGGCCTCGCGGCCGTCGGCGCCAAACATCGTCCGCATCAGTGCCGGTCGCAACTTGCGCACGATCGGCACAGCGAACTGGACGCCGTTGAACTCGGGATCGTACCGGAACCCGATGCCTTCCACGAGCGCCGCAGCGCGACCGAAGTACACCAGCTCGCTCGGCAGCATGATCGGCCACCGGTAGAACGTGTCGAGCACCTCGTTGACGATGCGCTGAATCTGCCGCGGCTGGGCGTCGGGAGTGAACGCAACCTTCATGATGGCGCGCGCGGCGTCTCGCACCGTTCCGCGATCCACTTCGGGATCGAGCAGCCCCAACTCGTAGAACCCTGCGATCACGCCGTCGACGTCCTGTCGCACGGCCGACATCACTGTCGAGATGAGGCGCGTGCGCGTCTCCTGCTCGACACGAATGACCATGCCGAAGTCGAGTAGCACGAGCCGCCCCTCGGGATCGACGAGGAGATTGCCCGGGTGCGGATCGGCGTGAAAGACACCGTCCACGAGCATCATCTGCACGTAGACCTCGATGATCGTTTCCAGTAAGCCGTCGAGGGACAGCTCGCCAGCACTGATCCGCTGCTGCAATCGGTCGATCTTCGTCCCTTCCATGAACTCGAGCACGAGCACGCGCCGCCGCGTGTAGGGTTCGACGACCTCCGGCACGCGAACGCGCGGGTCGGTCGCGAAGTTCGCGCGGATCATTCCCGCGTTGCGCGCCTCCTCGCGAAAATCCATTTCCTCCTCGATGCGCTTCGCGAACTCGCGCACGATCGCGGTGATGGCGCGCACGTGATGATTCGGAAAGAGCACGTTGACGAAGAAGAGGACGCGGAACGCCGCGTCGAGATCGGTGGAGACGAGCTCCTCGACGCCAGGACGCAGCACCTTGACGACGACGTCGCGGTCGTCGAGACGCGCGCGGTGCACCTGGCCAAGCGAGGCGGCGGCGAGCGGCTCGGGCTCGAGACGCCCCAAGACCTCGTGCCAGGGCCGGCCGTACTCCCGCTCGATGACCCCCTCGACATCGCCGAGGGAGATGGGAGGCACGCGATCCGTGAGGGCCCCGACCTCCGACAGGTACGGCTCGGGGAGAATGTCCGCGCGCGACGCGAACACCTGGGCCAGCTTGATGAACGTCGGGCCCAGCTCGGCCAGCGTGATCGTCAGGCGCCGAGCGCGCTGGCGGTGTGCCTCAGCCGAGAGGCGGCGCCGGCGGCCGATCAGGAGGAACCGTTTCCGATCGCGAAGAAAAGCGAGAACGAACGGAAAGAGCCGCGTAAAGACGGCGAGCGCACGCACGTCAGCGCGGTAACTCCAGCGCGACGGGCGCGGTCGCGCCGGCCGGCGTCACGAGCACGCGCGCGACACGCGCCGGCTCCGCGTCGACGACGGTCACCTCCAGGCCGGCAAGGTGAAAGCGCTCTCCGACGGTCGGCACGCGTCCCAACACGCGTGCGAGCAACCCGCCGATCGGGCGGTCGAGTGCCTCGCCGTCAGGGATCGCCTGACCGAGCCGCGTGATCACCTCGTTGAGCGCGGTCGATCCGTCGGTGATGATCGCACGCTCCGGCACGGAGCTCTTGTCGGGAGCGGGCTCGTCGTGCTCGTCCCGAATGTCGCCAACGAGCTCCTCGAGCAGATCCTCGAGCGTCACGAGCCCCGCCGTCCCGCCGTACTCGTCGAGCACGACACCGAGGTGCATGCGCTCGCGGAGCATCTCGAACAACATCTCGTTGCAGCGCTTCGGCGAGGGCGCGTGGACCACCGGGCGAAGCTCGGGAGTGCCTTCGCCGCGCGTCTTCAAGACGTCGAAGACGTGCACCATTCCCACGATCTCATCGATCGAGCCTCGGTAGACAGGGACGCGGCTGTACCCCGCTTGCGCGATCAGGCGCGCCATCTCCCGGGGATGCGTTGCCTCGTCGACGGCGAAGATTGCGGTGCGGGGAGTCATCACTTCCGCGACGGTCTTCTCGCCGAAGCGCACCACGCCGGCGATGATCTCCGTCTCGGTGTGCTCGCCGATCCCCTCGAGCTCTCCCTCGCGCAGGAGGTCCTCGATCTCGTCCTCGCGCGATTCGTCGGGAATGGTTCCGCCTGCCTGACGCGCGAACGGGCGCGCGATGGCGTGCGCTGCGCGCACGAATGGCCAGAGCACGGCCGCGACGATCCGGAGGCCAGGCACGAGCGCCGGGAGCAGACGCGACGCTCGACGGCGCGCAATCGCGCGCGGAAGGAGCTGTCCCAGGAGGAGGAGCGCGAGGACGAATCCCAGGGCCTCGATGGCGAGGCGCCCGGCCCGCGCGTCGCTTGCGAGCGCGAGCGCGACACCTGCCATGGCGACGAACCACGCCGTCGCCGCCGTCCCAGCTTCGAGAAGTCGCTGTTGGCGCTCGAGTGCTTCCTCATCGCCGACGGCGCCGGCGAGCCGGGCGTCGATCCACCGCCGCAGCCACATGCGGCCGACGGATCGCAGCGACGTCGCCGCGGCCGTGAGCGTCGCGACGGCGATCAGCACGAGGACGAGCGCGGCTTCCGCCATTACCCTTCCCGGCCAGCGAGCGCCTCGAGGCGCTCGAAGTACACGCGCTCGATGCGGCGTCGCGTCACGCGCTCGACGACGATGCGGAACCCATCGAGCGTCAATCCCTCGCCGGCCCGCGGCACTCGTCCGAGCGTCTGGAAGATGAGCCCCCCGACGGTCGCGACATCTTCCCGCTCGAAGCGATGGCCCAGGGCAGCAGACAGCTCGTCCAGGGGCACGCGGCCGGACACCCAGAAGCGCCGTCCTTCCTGCTCCTCGATCGGCGGCTCCTCGACGTCGTACTCATCGCGGATATCACCGACAATCTCCTCGAGGATGTCCTCGATGGTGATGAGGCCCGCGGTGCCGCCGTACTCGTCGACGACGATCGCGATGTGCGTTCCTGTCGCGCGGAAATCGCGAAGCTGCGCGTCGATCATCTTCGAGCCGGGGACAAATGTCGCGGGACGCACCAGCGAGGCCCACCCCGCATCCGGCTGGTCGCGATCGAGCACGATCGGCAGCAGATCCTTCGCGTAGAGGATGCCGACGATGTGGTCGATCGTCTCGTCGTACACCGGGAGTCGAGCGTGCTCCGAGCTCAGCACGCGATCCATCACCTCCGACCACGGCGCGTCGCGCTCCACGCCCATGATGTCCACGCGCGGCACCATGACTTCCTGCACCTCGGTCTCCTCCAGCGAGAACACTCCGCGCAGGATCGCCGGCTCGTCTCTCGGGATCGGCGTATCGGCCTCCCGCTCGCGCAACGGCTGATGTGACTCGCCTCCATCGTCCATCTCCTCCGGTGGAAAGGCGCGATGGAGACGCGACTCCGCCCGCATCGCCAGCGAGACGATCGGCGCGAAGATCGCCTCGGCCACGCGCACCATCGGGCGGAGGGTCGCGAGCATCCGCGCGCCGGCTGCCTCACCGACCGCACGTGGCGCGGTCTCGAGCAGCATCATGGTGGCGAAGGCGATGAGCAGCGCGCCTCCCACGGCCACCGCCAACGTCGAATGATCGAGGCCGAGGGCGTACGTGAGCGCGATGGCGGCGGTCAGCTGTGCGGCGATGCGAGCAAAGGAGAGCGCACGGTGTGCGCGGCTGCGCGCACCCATTCCAGCGACCGTTGGTCCCTCGCCGCGCTCCCGCGGGGGCTCGAGCGCCAGCAGCGCGCCGTCGGCGGCGGCCCAGAGCGCGCCCAGTAACGCGGCAATCGCCACGGCGATGAGGGCACCGGGTCTCACGCGACCGCGCTCCCCATGAGGCGCGCGACCAGTCGCTCCTGCCGTTTCCACATCGGCGACTTCACGCGCGATTCATCGTCGGAGTGATCGTACCCCAGAACGTGGAGCGCGCCATGCACGACGAGGCGCGCCAGCTCCTCCCGCACGCCGGCGCGGTGGCGGACCGCGTTGGCGCGCGCCACGTCGGGGGCGATGTAAATGTCGCCGATCACCGGACCAGTCCGGCTGGAGGGTCCGAAGGCGAAGGAGATGACGTCGGTGGTACCACGGTGACCCAAGTGACGTCGGTTGAGCGCAGCCATCGCGCGTTCGCTGAGGAACGTGATCGAGAGCATGCCATGCCGCACCCCTTCCGCCGCGAGCACCTTGCGAGCGATCTCGGCCACGCGGGTACGGGCCAGCGGCAGTCGAACCCCCTGAGCCGACACGTGCACGGCAATGCTCATGCAGACGCGAATTCCGACGTCACGCCCCCGCTGCGCGCCGGATACTCGATTCGCGAGTGGTAGTTGCCCGTCAGCACACGCGCGAACTGCTCCTTGATGATCTCGATCTGGCGCTGCGTGAGCGGCGCATCGCGCATCTGCCCCTGATCGATGCGCATTCGGACAATGTGGTCGATAACCTCGCGGATCTTTTCCGCGGTCGGATCCGACAGCACGCGTGCCGACGCTTCCACGCCGTCCGCCAGCATGCACACGGCCGTCTCCGCGCTCTGCGGGATCGGACCGGGATAAGTGTACTCCATCGGATTCAGCACCGGGTCACGCTCGCGCGCCTTCTCGAGGAAGTACGTGATCGAGAGGGTTCCGTGATGTTCCGGGATGAACGCCGCGATCGCGCGCGGGATGCGGTGCTCGGCCGCGAGCTCGAGGCCGTCCCGAATGTGACCGCGGATGATCTGCGCGCTTGCCGACGGCTTCAGCTTGTCGTGCGGATTGCGCCCCTTCGGCTGATTCTCCACGAAGTACTGGGGCTTTCCGAGCTTGCCGATGTCGTGGAAATACGTGCCGACGCGGCCGAGCAGTCCGTTCGCCCCGACTGCGTTGCAGGCAGCCTCGACCAGGTTCGCCATCCGCATCGTGTGATCGAACGTACCAGGCGCCTCCATCATCAGCCGGCGCAGCAACTGGTGATTGAGATTCGAGTACTCGAGCAGCGTCAGGTCGGTCGTTACGCCTGTGAGCCGCTCCGCCACCGGCAGGAGGAACATCGCGAGCGCGACGGAGCCAAGCGCGTTCGCTCAGCCCCACATGATGATGATGAGGATGTCCCGAGGTGGCCAGTCGAGCACGAGACCCAGGGCGAGGTCGGCGAGCACGAACGCGCCGAAGATGGTGGCCACGCCGTACACGATCTGCTCGCGGCGCCGCAGCACCTGGACGGCGATCGCCGCTGCTGCTCCACCGACGAGGCCGAGGAAGAGCGCATTCGTGCCGCGGAAGACGCCCTGCCCGCCGACGAGCACGGCCAGAATCATCGCGGCAATGAGGCTGATGCGCGCGTCGAAGAGGATGCTCAACATGACGGCCGCGAGCGGGATCGGAACGAGCTCGGGGCGCACGGGACGCAAATGCCCGAAGACGGACGCCGCAGCCAGAACGACCGCGAACACGATCGCGATCAGACTCAACGCGCGGTATGAGCGGTAGAGCTGTGGCCGGAAGAGAACGATCGTAATGCCGAAGATCGTGAGCACGAGCGCGTTATAGAGCACGGCACCGAGTATGCGCCCGAGTGCGCGCTCACCTCCGATGCGGCGTTCCGTCTCGAGCTGTAGCGCGCGCAGCTTGTCGTGCTCCTCCCGTCCGACAACCTCGTGCTCGCCGACGATCTTCTCGCCCTCGCGAACCTCGTATCTCCATTCGCTGACTGACGCACGTAGCTCCTGGCGGCGTCGCTCCGTGGCGGCGCGATCGAGCACGATCGTGGGGTGGAACAGGACGCTCAGAAGCTTGAAGTAGAGCCCGTCACCGATCGAGGAGTTCGGATCAGGGTGGAAGCGGCGCGCACGCACGATGAGGTTGGCGAAGGTGACGATGCTGTCGGCGAGCATGTTGCGCTCATCCCCGGCCCGCCGCACGATCACTTCGCCGCGCACCTCATCGGTGGCGCCGCTCGATGCAATGCCCTGGGCGAGCCAGCGACGGAGCACGCGCTCGAGCGCGTCCCGCATCGGAAGGCGACGTCCCCGGAATGTGAGATACTGTGCTTCGGCATCGGTGAGCGTCACGCCGTGACGCGCCGCGGTCTGCTGCACGCGCCGCGTCGCCGTGCCGGAATCCCCTTCCTCCACCGCTCGCGTGACGTCGCGGAAGATCGCCTCGAGGGACCGAATCGAGGAGTCGAGCGCGGCGGGGGCGTACACGAAGATGGGTTTCGCAGTGGCCGCGAGCTCATCGCGCTCCCTGGCGAGCTCCGCCGGCGATTTCCGGACGCGGAAGGCAAAGGGCGCGATCACGTTGTCCGTTGCGACCGCCCCCACCTCGAACAGCGGGGATTCTACCGCCGGTGCTGACGGAAAGAGCGCGTACGTGACGATGGCGAGGACGACGACCAACGATATGCGCGCCGCCTGATACGGCACGCGGTCGCGGCGCGATTCGGGAATCTCGGGCGACGCGATGCGGCGCCACTGTGCTCGAAGGCTCACCTAATCCGTCGCTCCCGAGTCCTTCGCGTACGCCTTGATGATCTCGCGGACGAGACGATGGCGAACCACGTCGGACTCGCTGAAGTAATGAAAGCCGATTCCCTCGATGCCGTGCAGGATGCGCTCGACCTGGAGGAGCCCCGATTGCTCGCGAGAGGGCAAATCGATCTGCGTCTTGTCGCCCGTGATCACCGCCTTCGAGTTTATCCCGAGGCGGGTGAGGAACATCTTCATCTGGGCGGACGTCGCGTTCTGCGCCTCATCGAGAATCACGAACGCGTCGGAAAGGGTGCGTCCCCGCATGTACGCGAGCGGCGCAATCTCGATCACGCGCGTTTCGAGCGAGCGCTGCACGCGCTCGGGCGGCATCATGTCGTCGAGCGCATCGTACAGCGGACGCAGGTACGGATCGACTTTGGCCTGGAGGTCGCCAGGGAGAAATCCGAGACTCTCACCTGCTTCGACCGCCGGACGCGCGAGGACGATGCGGCGCACCCGCTTGCGCGTAAGCGCATCCACGGCCATGGCGACGGCGAGATACGTCTTTCCCGTTCCCGCCGGGCCGATTCCGATGACGATGTCGTTGTCGGTGATGAGCTGGAGGTAGCGCGCCTGTCCGGGTGTCTTTGGCTGCACGACGCGCCGCACGCCTGGAAGGACAATGCGCATCTCGCCGGGAATTCCGCCATCCTCGCGGGGAGCCCCGGCGCCGTCCTCGCTCAGGCGAAGCACATCATCCGCGTCGAGCGACATCTGCTGCTTGGCCTGGTCGATCATGCGCTGCGCGAGGCTCGCCGCTCGCTCGACGATCTCCACCGGCCCGCTCATCGTGAGCGCATCACCACGCAGCGAGACCTTCGCGCCGGTAAGCCGCGACAGCTCGATGAGGTTCGCGTCATTCACCCCCGCGAGCGTCAGGAGATCGACGCCTTCCGTCGACAGGCGATGCGCGACGTCGTCGCTCATGCCGAGTGGCCGTCGAGACTGATGTGCAGCTCGCGCAGATCTTCGGGGCGTACGCGGACCGGGGCGCCTTCGAAGAGCGCCGCCGCCTTGGTCGTCTTCGGAAACGCGATGACGTCGCGCAGCGACTCCGCTCCAGAGATGAGCATGGCGATGCGATCAAAGCCGAAGGCAATCCCGCCGTGGGGCGGCGCTCCGGCTCGAAGCGCCTCGAGCAGGAAGCCGAAGCGCGCTTCCGCCGTCTGCTCATCGAGCCCCAACAGGGCGAACACGCGACTCTGAAGTCGCGGATCGCCGATGCGGAGACTCCCGCCGCCCAGCTCGGTCCCAGTGAGGATCACGTCGTACGCGAGCGACCGTACGCGCTCCGGCTCCTGCTCGAGGAGCGGCTCGTCATCGGGGTGCGGCCCCGTGAAGGGGTGATTCACCGACTGGAGCGCTCCGGTCTTGGGATCGCGCACGAACAAGGGAAAGTCCACCACCCAGAGAAACACGTTCGTGTTAGGCGGAATCAGGTGCATGCCCTCCGCGAGTTCGTGGCGCACGCGATCGAGCGCAGGGCTCGACACGTGATCGGGACCGGCCACGAGCAGCAGCAGGTCTCCGTCCTCCAGCCCCAGCCGATCCGCGGCGCCTGACGAGAGATACTTCGCCGGCGGACCCTCGAGGGCGCCCCCTTGCCGCTTGAGCCGCAGCAGCCCTGCCGCACCGAGTGTCTTCGCGGCCGCCTCGATCTCGTCGACCTGCTTCCGCGAGAGCGTCGCACCGTGCGGCACGCGGATCCCGCGCACTCGCCCGCCCTTGGCGATCGCATCACGCGTGATGCCGAGCTCCGCATCGCGGAACGCGTCGGTATGGTCCGCAATCTCGAGTGCGAAGCGGAGGTCGGGCTTGTCGGACCCATAGCGCTCCATCGCGTCCGCATACTTCATTCGCGGAAACGGAAGCTCGGCCTCCTGTCCGCCCTCGCGCCAGAGCGTGCGCACGAGCCCCTCGGCCATCGTCATTACGTCCTCGGGACCGACGAAGGCCGCCTCGACATCGATCTGCGTGAATTCGGGCTGGCGATCTGCCCGGAGATCTTCGTCGCGAAAGCAGCGCGCGATCTGGAAATAGCGATCGAATCCCGAAATCATGAGCAGCTGCTTGTACAGCTGCGGCGATTGCGGGAGCGCGTAGAACTCCCCAGGGTGGACGCGGCTCGGGACGAGGTAGTCTCGCGCGCCTTCCGGAGTGGGCTTCGTGAGGATCGGCGTCTCGACCTCGAGAAAGCCCAGCGAGTCGAAGTAGCGACGCGTCGCCTGCATGAGGCGGTGACGCAGGATGAGGTTCCGCTGAAGCTCCGGGCGGCGAAGGTCCAGATGGCGGTGTCGCAGCCGGAGCTCTTCCGCGGGCAACAGCTCGCCCTTTCCGCGCGCGACGGGAATGGCAGGCGTCGCCGCCGGCCCGACGACGCGCAGCGACGTGGCGCGGATCTCGACATCGCCCGTCCCGAGCTCCGCATTTCGCATGCTCTCCGGCCGCTCGACCACCTCGCCCTCGAGGAGCACGACGGTCTCCGCGCCAAGCGCGGCCGCGGCGTCGATGACGGCGGGCGCGGCGGCTCGCGGATCGAACGACACCTGTACGATGCCGGCGCGATCTCGCAGGTCCACGAAGACGATGCCGCCTAACGCGCGGCGCCGGTGCACCCACCCACCAAGGCGCACCTGCGTGCCGACGTCGCTCGCGCGCAGCGCGCCCGCCAGGTGCGTGCGATGCCGCACCGTGTAGGGATGCTCGGCCGTCACGACGCCGGCTCCACGTCGTACACTCGTGAGGCAGCCATGAGACCCAGCGACGCGCCGAAGACGTCCGCCACCCAGTCCACGAGGTCAGGCGTCCGGGTGAAGAACCCCTGATGCCACTCGTCCAGTCCGCCGAAGATGGCGATCGCCGCGAGCGCGCCCGCCAGGGCGATGGGCCGGCGCGTTCGAAGCGCGCGTCCGACGAGCCAGCCGAGGCCGGCGTACATCAACAGGTGCACGACTTTGTCGAGGTGGGGAATGCCACCGGGAGCCTCGGGCGGCGAGGGGATGGAGGTGAGCACGAGAATCAGCGCCGCCCAGAGCACAGGCGGCAGCCATCGTCGCGCGCTCACGCGGCCTCCGACCGCCGGATGACGTCGAGGAACGCCTCGGGATTGGGCGCTGCGAGGAGATCACTCCGGAGACGATCGCGCCGGAGTAGCCGCGAGATGCGGCTGAGTGCCTTGACGTGCGCGCTGGAAGACGTCTCTGGACCGACCAAAAGAAAGAATAGCTGAACGGGCTGGCCATCGAGCGCGTCGAAGTCGATGGCATGTGGCGCGACGCCAGCGGCGAGCACGAGTTGCTCGACGTGCGGCGTCTTCCCGTGTGGTATCGCCACGCCCCCACCAATGCCGGTGCTCAGCACGTGCTCTCGCTCGCGCACCGCGGAGAGCATCGACTCGACCGCGCCGGCATTGCCCCGTAATGCCGCGAGCTCCACCAGCTCCCGCAGCACGTCGCCCTTTGTTTGGCTGCCGAGCGGGACCTTGACCCGGTCCACGGTGAGCAGCTCAGTCAGCAACACGGACGCTCCACGAACCCTGTATGAAAGATCGGAATCTACACCGCGACGTAACGTGCGGGAAGCGTTTTCTTGACGCGCGCCCCGCGGGTCGGTATCGTCGAAGTGCATGCGCCACTTGACTTTCGCGCTCGCGGTCGCGGCGCTCGCTCCCACGGTCGCGCCCGCGCAGCGTGTGCCCGGGCGCGATCTCCTTCAGTTTCCCGTCGCCACGCTCGACCGCCCGGCCGCCCTGGGCACCGAGCTGGCCGACGGCCTTGGCAACCCTGCGAGTCTGACGAATTTAGCCGGGGCCAGGCTACGGGTCGGCGCCGCTGCCCTCCAGACAGGCGAGGCCCTGGCCGTACAGGCGCAGCTCCTGGCGGCGGCCCATTCCCTCTCGGAGCGCATCGTGGTCGGCATTTCCGCCGCGCGCTGGAGCGTGGCTGACATCTCCGCAACGCTGTCGAGCCCCGAGGCCACTGGAGGCGACCTGAGCTACAGCACCGCCATGGTGTCGCTCGCGGCCGCCCGACGCAACAACCAACACATCTCGGTCGGCTTCGCCCTGCGCGCGCGAACCGGGAACGTCGCCGGCACTCGCCACACGGCAGTGGCGGTCGACGCGGGCATTCTCGCCGACAACCTCTGGCGGGATGCGAGGGTGGGGATCGCATCCTTCCTCTGGCGCCCGGCGCAGACGGAAGACGAGCGGACCGCCTTACACATGGCCGGCGACTTGCGCGTTTGGGGCACCTCGGCGGTGCGTGAGGCGCGTCTCGGCGTGGCCGCGGACTTCACCGAGCCAGACGAGCGGCTGGAGTTCGTTTACACGTCGGCGCGTGGTGGGCCGTTTACGGCGCGACTTGGTCTGGCGCGCACGGTCCGGTGGCGGGCGGGTCCGTGGCGGACGCGGCTCGGGGTCGGGCTGCATTACGACAAATACATCGCCGGCGTTGCGCGCGAAGACGGCGTCGAAGGCCTGGGACCGGTGTACCAGTTCACGATCAACGCGAGCTACCGATGAGCGACCCCATCAATGTGCTCGACCTCGTGCCTGACGAGGCAGAGCGCGTCGTGCGGGAGGTCGCGATCGCTCGAAGCGAGCCTGCCTATCGCGCCGCGCAGGTCGTGCGGCGTCTCTGGATCAACCCCGTGACGTCATTCGATGAGATGTCGGAGCTGCCGCGAGCGTTCCGCGAGCAGCTGGCAAGCGCGATTGCGATCCCGAGGCTCGCGATCGTGGCCCGACAGACATCGGCCGACGGCACGGAGAAATTCCTCTTCCGGTTGCCAGATGGTGAAGCGATCGAGAGCGTCGCGATCCCTGAGGGAAACCGGATCACGCTCTGCATCTCCTCGCAGGCCGGATGCGCGCTCAAGTGCGCGTTTTGCGCCACGGGACGCATGGGCTTCTCGCGCAATCTCTCCGCGTGGGAGATCGCGGGCCAGGTGCGCGAGATGCGGCTCCTCGATCCACCGATCCCAATCACGAACATCGTCTTCATGGGAATGGGCGAGCCGATGATGAACTGGAAAGCGGTGGACCCGACTCTCACCATCCTGAATGCGCCGAACGGCCTCGGTATTGGCGCCCGTCACATCACCGTGTCAACGGTCGGCGTGCTTCCCGGTATCGAAGCACTCGCGGCGCGGCCCGAGCAATTTCGCCTCGCCATCTCGATTCACGCCCCGTCGGACGACCTGCGGCGCGAGCTCATGCCGATCAACGTGAAGTATCCGCTGGCGCAGGTCATTGAGGCCGCAAAGGCGTTCGACCGGCGCGTCACGTTCGAGTACGTCCTGCTCGGCGGCGTGAACGACGCCGTCGAGCATGCGCTCCAGCTGGCGCGACTCGCCAAGGAGTGCGGGGCGTTCGTCAACCTGATTCCTTTGCACCCCGGCGGAGCGATGGAGTTTCGGCCGACATCACGCGACCGCACGGTCGCGTTCGCACGTGAGATCCGGCGCGCGGGCGTCGAAGTGGCGATTCGAAAGAGCCGCGGCGTCGACATCGCCGCGGCGTGTGGCCAGCTACGGGTAGAACGGCTCGGCCGGCGGCAGCCACGTCCCCCCGACCAGGACGGTCACATCCAGGTAGCGTGAGGTGTCCGGTGCCGCCTCCACGCGCGCGCCGCCTAACGCCTTCGCGACGAGCTCGGCCCACTCCGGATGCCCGGAGCGATCGAGCACCACCGTGCTGTCACGCGTCTCCCGTGACGTCCCGACGTCAACGACATCGAAGCCGCGATCCCGCAGATGCATCGTCGCCCGTCGAGCGAGGCCGCGAACGCGCGTCGCGTTGAGCACTTCCACACGGATGCGCACACCCGCCGGCGCTTCAGCGTCGACGCGTTGGCGGACGGCCTGCGGTGCGCGGGTGGACGGCGCCCGCACGAGCACGACCGCGGCGACCAGTGATGCGACGACCGCTCCAGCGGCCACGACGCGCCGTATCAGGCGACGTCGTTCCACAACGAGACGGTCTCGGGATAGAGCCGGTTTCCTTCACGCAGCGACCACGCGAGGCGCTGCCTCACGACTTGCCGGAAGACGCCGTCGAAGTCGCGGGGGACGTGCGAGGCGAGGAAGGCACGGTCCGCGCGGGCGAAGGATCGCCCTGGCTCGAGAAAGTCGGCCATGTAGAGCGCGCGCCCCGTGCGGCCCCAGCTGCCATTCCCCACGGTATGCCACCGAATGGCCTCGAGCACGTCCTCGCGCGCCTCGCCATCCCGAATCAGACGCTCGGCCGCGGCCGGGCCATGCACGATTTGGAGGGGGAGCGCGGGATCAGGCACCAGCTCGCGCAGCTCCCATTCAGGTGCGTCCCGGAGCGCATCGTGCAGCACGCCGGCGTCGTGCCAGGCGCGCGCCTCGACAGCCGGAACGCGAAGCTCCGTTGCCCACCGGCCGAGCAACGTGGTCACCCGCGCGATGTGCGCCCGTCTCTTCTCGGTGACGCGGGACCACGGTGGAAGATCAATCAAATCCGCGGCGGACATACGGCTCCAGGACCGCGTGGTTGCGAATGCTCGTGCGCGTCACGTAGTTCCACCCCTTGAGCTCGACACCACGACCGATGCGCGATTCCACGATGCGCGAATAGGGGCCGATCACGCACTCCGCGCCGATATCCGTGGCGCCCTCGATCACCGTGCCCGGATAGATGACGGTGTCGGGACCGATACGGACATCCGCGTCGATCCACGTTGTCGCGGGAAGCACAAAGCTCACGCCCATGGCCTCGTGCTCGCGCACGAGTCGGTCGCGCATCGCGATCGCGGCGTCCGAGAGCGCGTGCCGGTCGGTGATGCGAATGAGCTCGTCGTCCGATGTGGGTGCAACGCGGAGGGCACCGGACGGACGGCGCGGGTCGTCGGCGGACGCGAGCGCCGGCCCCTCGCCGCCAACGAGGAGCGGCGGCAGCTCGTCGCGACGATCGACGAGCGCAGCAATACCCGTTTCCGCTGCGCGGAGCGCCCGTGCGATGGTCGCCGGCGTGACGAGCGCGGCCGCTCCGTCGAGTAGCGCCCGAAGCCCCGGCGCCGTGACGGCGGCGCGCAGGGACACGAGCTCCCTTCCGGCGTCGACGGGTTGCAGATCGAGCGGCACCGAGAGCCCGGGTGGCCCGGCGACCGGCGTGCCTGACGCGTGAAGGACGCGAATGTCGTCAGGCGGTGGTGTGACGCGAGTCAGCGTGTGCAGGACGTGCCAGAGAATCGGACGTCCCGCCAGGGGATGCAAATACACGCTGACGCGCGAGCGGAACGTCACGCCGTCCTCGAGCGCCGAGACCACCGCGCTCCAGGTCATGGCTGACCCAGAATCATATTGTCGATCAGCCGCGTGGGGCCGACGCGCGCAGCGATCGCGACGACAGTCCCTGCGCGGGCCTCCGTCACCGGCTCGAGCGTGCCAGGATCCGCGATCGCGACGTAGTCCACCTGCTCAATGCCATGCTCCGCGAGACGCGCGCGCGCGATACGCTCGAGCTCCGAGCCTCTTCTCTCCCCGGCGTCGAACGCGCGCGCGATCGCTCGAAGCGCGTCCGAGAGTCCCAGGGCGCGCGCGTGTGCTGCTGCATCCAGGTAGCTGTTGCGGCTCGACATCGCCAATCCATCGGGTTCGCGCACCGTCGGCGCGACGACGATCTCGATCGGAAAATTCAAGTCGCGCACCATCGCTCGAACGAGCAGCGCCTGCTGGATGTCCTTCTGTCCGAAGATCGCAACGTCTGGTTGCACCTGGTTGAACAGCTTGGCTACCACTGTGAGCACGCCCTCGAAGTGACCGGGACGCGCCGCGCCTTCCCATCGCGCCGAGAGCGCGCGCGGCGTCACCACCACGCGAGGCTCTTCGGGATAGATCTCCGAGACGTCCGGAACGAACAGCACGTCGACGCCGCGCGACTCGGCGTTCGCCGCGTCACCCTCGAGGTCGCGTGGATAACGCGCGAGATCTTCGTTGGGACCGAACTGCAACGGATTCACGAAGATACTCATGACGGTGATCGCCGCACGACGTCGTGCTTCGTCGACGAGCTGCAGATGACCGTCGTGCAGGTATCCCATGGTCGGCACGAAGGCGATCCGCTGACCGCGCGCTCGCGCTGCACCGAGGACCTCCCGCAGCTCAGCGACATGCCTAACGCGCCGCATGCTCGACGCTCCGGCGCGCCGGTCAGAAACTGTGCTGGTCATCGGGAAACGCGCCGGCGCGTACCTCGTCTCGAAACGCTCCGACCGCCCGTCGCACGTCGTCGGCGAGGTTCGCGTACCTCTTGAGGAACTTCGGCCGAAAGCGGTCGTTGAGGCCGAGGAGATCGGGAAGCACGAGCACCTGGCCGTCGCACCCCGCACCTGCCCCGATCCCAATCGTGGGAATGGCGACGCTCTCCGTAACGTGACGCGCGACCGCCGCGGGTACCAGCTCGAGCACCAGCGAGAACGCGCCCGCCGCCTCCAGCCGACGCGCATCCTCGATGAGGCGGTCGGCCGTTTCCTCCTCCCTCCCCTGCACGCGCGGACCACCCAGCGCGTGGACCGATTGCGGCGTGAATCCGAGGTGCGCCATGACCGGGACTCCGATGCGCGTTAGCGTATCGATCGACCGAGCGATCCGATCGTCGCCTCCCTCGAGCTTCACCGCTTGCGCCCCGGTCTCCTGCATCACCCGTCCGGCATTCAGCAGGGCCTGCTCTTCGCTCACCTGGTAGGTGAGGAACGGCAAGTCGACCACGAGCAGCGCCCGCGTCACGCCGCGTCGCACCGCGCGTGCGTGATAGATCATGTCGCCAAGCGTCACCGCGAGCGTCGAGTCGCGCCCCTGAACGACGTGGCCAAGCGAATCGCCGACGAGCACGATGTCTACCTGCGCTTCGTCGACCAGGCGTCCGAACAACGCGTCGTACGCAGTCACCATCACGATCTTTCGTGCAGCACGCTTCCGCTCGGCGATGTCGCGAATGGTGAGCGGCTTCGCCTTCTCCGCGGGACCCGTCACGTCGTCACTCCGAGCTCGGCCAGCTCGCGTCGCCAGAATTCGCGCACACCGAGCGCCGGATGCGGCACGGTGAGATCACGATCGCGCACCATTTGGGTCTCGAAGGCGACTATGTCGAGATCGAGCGTGCGAGGACCCCACCGTTCCTCCCGCGTACGACCCGACTCGCGCTCGATGCGCTGAAGCGACGCCAGTAGCGCGTGAGGCGCGAGCGCCGTCTCCAGGGCGACCATTTGATTGAGATGCGGTCCCTGCGCGGGCCCTCCGAGCGGCGAAGTCTCTTCGATGGTGCTCACCGCAAGGAGCCGGCATTCCGGCAGGGCAGCCAGCGCCGCCCGCGCATGCGCCAGGTGCGCATGCCGGTCCTCGAGATTCGAGCCGAGCGCGATGTAGGCAATGTCGCGCATGCGTTCACGCGCGCGCCGGTGATCGTCGCTCGCCGAGCGACGACGAGCGAGAGGCTGGCGTTGACACGGCGTGAAGCTACGGGCATCGTCGGCGCGTGTCAAACGCGCGCGACGTTGGATAGTCTCACCGTTCACTACGTCGCGCGCGAGCTCGACGATCGATGGCGCGGCCGTCGCATCCTGGCCTGCCACGGCGATCCGACCGCCCGCGCGCTCACACTCTGGTGTGACGCGAGCGAGCCGGTGCTCTTCGATGTCCGCGCATTGACGGTGAGCGAAGTCTCGGGCGAGGCGAGCGGCGATCTCCTTCGCGGTTGGATAGTCACCAGCGTCGAGGCGCCGGAGGATGAGCGCCGCCTGGTCATCACCTGCGAACGGACCGGCAAATTTCGAGGCTCGCGCGCGCGGCGCGGTGATATCGAGATCAGCTTCGTCCCAAGCGCGCGCGGCGTGCGCGCTCGCGATGGAACGCACGTGCTCACGGCGGTCGGCAGCATGGTGCCACCGGTCGCCGATCCGCGACCCGTGCTCGACGACTCGTCGCTGGTCGCCGCCCTCGGGGCGCGCGATGCCGCGGCCATGCTGCGCGGACGGTGGATGAGCGCCGACGTCTGCGATGTACTCCTCGCGCAGCCGCGACGCGCCGTCGAGTTGTATCATCTGATTCTGGCGCTTCCGGCGGCGGCGCCATCGCGCTGCGGCGACGTCGTCTTCCCGATCGCGCTGTGCGAGAACGCGCAGCCCGTGCCCTCGCTCATTCCGCCGGCCTCGAACGCCGTCCTTGCGCCCCCCGAGCAGCCACCGGATCGCGCGACGCGCGCCGCCGCTCGAATGCGGCGGGAGCTGGAGAGCGCTCGTGAGGCTCCTCGTCTCCGTGCGATCGCCGATGCGCTCATGGCGATGGGCACTGACGCGCGGGTCCCCGCGACCGTTCGCTTTGCCGATGGCTCGGAAGCACCAGTCCCGTCGGCCGCTGCCGGCGACACCCCGATAACGCTCGCGGAACGACTCTACAAGGAGGCGCGTGCGATGGAGCGGGCGCTGGAGCGGCTGCCCGCGCGGATCGCTGCGCTCGAAGCGGGGGCTCACCCCGTGAGCAGAACGCCGAAGCTACGCGCATCCACTCCGAAGAAGCGGCCCGCGGAGCGATTGCCGTATCGCACGTACAAATCATCCGGCGGTCTGCAAATCCTCGTCGGTCGCGGTGCGCGCGCCAACGACGAGCTCACCTACGACGTGGCGCGGGCCGATGACGTGTGGCTGCATGCGCGCGATGTCACCGGCGCGCACGTCGTGCTGCGATGGACGCAGGACGCAGCGCCTCCCACGCGTGACCTGCACGAGGCAGCGGCACTCGCGGCATGGTACAGTCGAGCGCGTGGGAGCACGGTGGTTCCGGTGGACTGGACGCGACGGCGGCACGTGCGCCGCGCGCGAGGCGGTCCGCCCGGGCGGGCACTCGTGGAGCGCGCGCAGACCGTCATGGCGAGGCCGAGCGCGGAGCTGGAGCGCAGACTTCGAGCGAATGAGGAGTGAACAACCCTCATTCGTCCTTGCCCTCTACGCGACGCTCGTAATCCGCCGCGTCAGCTCATCGAGGTAGGCCGCGACACCACGCAGCTCGTCCGTGGCGCCCTCGAGCTCGCGCAGCGCCCGCGCCTGATCCTTCGCCGTCTCCGTCACGTTTTCGGCGCCCTGACGTGTCTTTCTCGAGATCTCGGCGATTCGCACGACGCGCTCGCGGAGCCGCCCGAACTCCGCTTCCTGATCGCGCGACGTATTCTCGATCGCCTGTGCGCGGCCGAAGGTCGTCGCCGTCGCCTCGACGATCCGGTCGAGGGCCTGTAGCGCCGCTGCTGAGAGTCCTTCGACGTCGATCATCATCGTCGACCCGCGCTCCATCTGCTGGGCGACACGCCGCATCTGCTCCTCGAAGCCCAGGACGATTTCCCCCGCGTCGTCGGACGCGCGCGCGCTTTGCTCGGCCAGCTTGCGCACCTCGTCCGCCACGACGGCGAAGCCTTTTCCCTGATCACCGGCTCGTGCGGCCTCGATCGCCGCGTTCAGCGCCAGGAGGTTCGTCTGATCGGCCAGCTCGCGGATCACGCCAATGAACTCCGTGATGCGCCGCGTCGTCTTCGCGAGCACGTCGATCTGCTCCCCGCTCTCACCCACGAAGCGTTTCGCACCCACGAGGCGGTCGATCGCGGTCGCGATGGTATCGCGATGCTCGCTGGCGATGGAGGTCGCTTCGCGACTCGCCCCTGCGGCGTCACGGCCATCCCGCACGACGTTCTCCGTGGCGGTATGGAGCGCCTCGGTTGCGTGGATGCTGCGATCGACCTGCTCGCTCTGCTCGAGGATCCCGCGAGTGATGTCGGAGATCGTCCGGGCGACCGCCTCGCCACCCGCGCGCAGGGCCCGCGCGGACTCGTTCAGGGTGCCGAGCTGGCTGGATACGCGCGTCATCGCCTCGATGAGCGGCTGACGCAGATCATCGATGTGCAGCGTCGTCGCGAGCTGGCTTCCGAAGCGCTCGATGAGCGCGATCTCTTTCGCGCTGTACGACGCTTCCTTGTGGTGCTCCATCTCCAGGAGCCCCACGTTCCGGTCGCCGAACCGGAGCGGGATCACGACGATGCTTCGCGACTTCGGCGTCGCATTCTCAATGCGTGCGTCCTTGAGCGCGTTGTTGACGACGACCGGCTGCGCCGTCTCCATCGCGAGGCGCCGCAGCTTGGTGTTGTCGGGTGTCGGCTCGCGTGGGGTGTCCAGAAGTCCCTCGCCACTTCGATACACGAGCCTTAATCCGCTTGGCTGGAGCCGCGAGATGCGGAACTCCTGCCAGTCGACGAGTCGGTGGGCGAGGCGCTCGATCCGCCCGAACGACTCCGACAGCGAGGCATCCGACGTCACGACCTGCTCCATGGCGCGCACCTGATTCAGCTCCTCGGCCGCGATCGCGTCCTGGAGAATCCGCTTGAGCAGGAGGCCTGTCATCGCGAGCACGACGGCGACCACCGCGGAGCCGGCGAACCCGACGCTCGTCGCCGTGAGCACGATGATCGATGCGGCGCCCACTGTCACGATGAACGCGATGACCTCGTACCGCAGGATCAGCGACTTCTCCTCGGGTAACAGCTTGTCGCGGAAGAGGAGCGTGAAGTACAACAGCGCGCGACTGAAGAAGAAGTACGCGAAGACGAAGGTCACCGTCGCCGGCAGCGCATCGATCGAGAGGAGGCGGCTGCTCGTGAGCCCGGCGTTCGCGACCATCGCGGCGTAGAAGCCGTAGGCGCCAATGAGTGCGAGCGCCTCGCGTCCCGCGTTGATCCACGCGACCGTCGCCGGCTTCACCAGGAGCAGCCAGTCGGTGAAGAAGACCCCGATGATCAGCGCGATCGCCGTGGCCGGAGCCCCGACGAGCAACGCGCCGCTGATCGCCACCACGCCGAGCTGATGCAACGACGAGTACTTCGTCAGCGAGATCTGATGGTACCGCAGCGCGATGATGACCACGATCGCGATCCCGATCCCGCCAAGGTGCGTGGCCCATCGCGCGTCGTAGACGAGCGACAGGAAGGGGAGGGCGAGTCCGACGATGCGGAGCGCCCAGGCGTAGACGTTCAGTACGCGGTTCACGACAGGTCGTCCAATGAGGCGCGCATCGAGCGCACCAAAGAGAGAGCGGCGTTCACATCGCGGTCGGCAGCACGCACGACCGCGCTCCCGACGACGATCCCGTCGGCGAACCGGCCAATGGCGGCGGCCTGTTCGGGACCGGAGATGCCGAAGCCGACGCAGATGGGGAGCGCGGTAACTTCACGAAGCAGCGCCACGGTGCCGGGGAGCTCGTCAGGCACGTCGCCGCGCTCGCCGGTGACGCCGAGCCGGCTGATGAGGTAAACGAAGCCCCTGCCGTGGCGAGTGATCTCCGCCATCCGGGCACGAGGCGTCGTGGGTGCGACGAGACGCACGAACGCCAGCGGCCCTTCGCCGATCCACTCCTCGACCTGCGGATCGGCGCCGACGGGGAGATCGGTCACGAGGATGCCGTGCACGCCCGCCTCCGCCGCTCGCTCGAGCAGCGTCGCTCGCTCCGCCAGGAGGGGGTTCAGATAGCTGAAGAGGACGATCGGCGCGCGGACACGAGCGCGCGAGATGAGCGCCAGCGTCGTGTCGAGCGTCACGCCCAGCTCGAGAGCGCGCTGCGAGCTCGCCTGAATGACCGCGCCGTCAGCCATCGGATCGGAGAACGGCACCCCGACTTCGATGACGTCGGCGCCCGCGTCGTCGAGCCCCTGAAGGAGCGCGAGAGAGCGCTCGAGGTCGGGGTGCCCGGCGGTGACGTAGACGACGAGCGCGCGCCGGCCTCCGGCGCGGAGATCGGCGAGATGCCGCGTGAGAACGTCAGGCGAAGTAGTCGCTGACGCGGATGCCATAGCGGTCGGGATCGGCGAGCTTGATGATGGTACGGAGGTGACGGCCGGTCGCGGGGTCCTGCTGGTTCAGATCGGCGAGGAAGCCGGGGTGCAGCAGGTTTCCTCGGTCGTCGCTGATCACGCGCACCACGGGACGCGAGATCGCCTCGGGGACGGGATTCACGGCGTGCACGACAGCGAGCTCGAAGGTGTCGAGCACGACGAGCGTTCCCACGGGGAAGTGACCGACGAGGCTCACGAACGCCTTTACGATCACCGGATCCATCCCGCGCCGCGGATTGTTCCGCATTTCGGCGAGCACTGCCACGGGCGTGAGGGGCTCCGTCTGATAGACGCGACGGGAAGTCGCGGCGTCGAAGCCGTCCGCCACCGCGACGATCTTGCTGTAGATCGACATCGTGCGCTCGCGCAGATGCTTCGGATACCCGGTGAGGTCGGTCTTCATGTGGTGCTCATGGGCGACGACCATTGCGCGGTATGGAAGCTCCGCCTGTCCGCGCATCTGGAAGAGCGCCAGCACGCCGAGCCACGGGTGCGCGGACATCATCCGCCACTCTTCGTCGTTCAAGCCGTCGGGCTTATTGAGAATCTCGAGCGGAACGCGGGACTTGCCGATGTCGTGCAGCAACGCGGCGACGCCGAGATCGTAGAGCTGCAGCTTCGAAAGCCCGATCTTCCGCCCGAGCGCAACCGAGAAAATGCAGACGTTGACGCTGTGCGTAAACGTGTACTCATCGTAGTCACGCAGCGTCGTCAGTCCGAGCAGCGACGTCTCCTCGTTGAGGATCTGGTCGACGATCGACTGCACCGCCCGCTTGATCTTCTTGATGTTCGGGCTGCGGCCCATACGCACGGAGTTGATGACCTCCTTGGTCACCGTCACCGACTGCGCGTACGTGCGCTTCGCGGCCTCTTTCGCCTTCTCTCGAAACTCGTCGTCCTCCTTATCGCTCGGCCCGCCGAGGATGAAGGCTCGAACACCCGCGGCCTCGAGCTTTCCGGTCACGTGGGCAAAGCGCGCAGGCGGTTCGGCGGCCGTCGCGCCCTGGAGAATCGTGAGGAGTGACGTCCATTCCCGGGGGCCGGCTCCCTCCTCCACGCGGCACACGCCGACGCCGGCCTCGCGGAACATCGTCAGGATGCGGCTGAAGCTCGCGTAGTTGTCGAGGTCGAGTCGCAGCCGGGTTGCGTTGATGAAGATGAACTCGCCCGAGACCCGCACCTCGAGCTCACGCTCGTGCTTGAGCAGATCGGCGACGAGATTGGTCAGCTCCTTCAGCGCGTTCTGAACCGCGGCGTTCTCGAGCGGGTAGAGCTTGAGCGCGCGCGAGACGCTGTACATCGCGATGATGAAATCGCGTCCGCGGCGCCGGATGTACGAGTCGCCGCCGCGTTCGGCAAAATCGGCCGACGACTGAGCGGTGAGCCCATGTGAGGGCGTTGGGTTCATGACCCGGCTCACGCTGCACCTCCCCGTACGGCACGATTGACCGCGTTGCGAACGAGCACGTCCTTGTCTCCCTGTGCGCGCTCGAGCGCGTCGGCGGCGTCGCGCGTGCCGATTTTTCCAAGGGCCATCGCCGCACAGGCGCGCACCTCGGAGTCCTCGCGCTTGCCGAGGAACCCTTTGCCGTTGAGGAGGCCGTCGAGGAAGGAGACGCCGCCCGCGGCCGAGAGCGAGCCGTACGCCTCGAAGAACGCCATCTTCTCCGTCAGGTCCGCCTCGCGAAGGGCACGCCCCTTCACGGCTGCCTCGACTTTTGGCAGCGCCTTTCGATGACCGCGGCTTCCCAGCACGCGAACCGCGTTCACGCGGACGTCACGCTCGTCATCGTCGACGGCGCGCTCGAGCTGCTGTAACGCTCCTGTCGACCCGATCTCGGCGAGTGCCTGCACGGCGACGAGGCGCACCTTTGGCGCCTCGTGCGTCAGCAGCTTGCCGAGGGGCGCCACTGCAGCGGCGGTCTTGAGGCCGCCTGCTCTCCGCGCCGATTCGATCGCCACCTCGACGTCCGACGAGCCAATCAGCTTCACGAGCTCCGCCGTGTTGGCCGCGGCCAGCCGCGCGGCCGCGATCTCGAGGGCGGCACGCACTTCCGCATGCTGGAGCTTGCCGAGCCACACGAACAAGGTGGCAAGCGACGTGGGTCGCAGCTGCTGGAAGAGCTCGTTGAGGTCGTCCTGGTTGGGGACGATCGCCGACTCGTCCATCGCCTGGAGCAAGTTCGACAACGGCCCCTGCGCGCTCAGCCGATCGGGCAGACCGATCAGCTTCGAGCGGTGCGCCGACTCGAGCTCCCGCGCGCGGGCGGCCAGCTCCTGCGACTCCCGCAGCACGTACGCGACGGTCGAGAACTGCCCGGCGGACAGCAGATGCATGAGGAAGTTCTCGAGAATGTCGGAGACTTCGTCGCGCACCGCTTTCGCCGCTTGCAGCTCGAAGATGTCGAGGAGAACGGCGAGCACGTTACGGCGGACGTCACCAGCGTATTCGTTATGCACCTCCGTGCGGAGGTAGTCGATCTCGTGCTCGTCGAGGAAGTGGACCGTGGCGTCGAGGTCCTCGAGGCGCACGATTCCGGGGCGGCTTTCCGGCGCCGGCTCCATCTGCTCCGGTGGCGGAAGCGGCTCGGGCCGCTCGGCCGGCACTGCCGCCTCGATCGGATTCTTCGTCTCGAGAGTGAGATCGATGAATCGGTAGCGCAGGTAGACGAAGTCCTTCTCCCAGATGAGCGTGAGCAGGTCGTCCTCTTCGGGCGATGCTTTCTTCGCGCGCTTCAGGATCTCGAGCAGCCCCACGACCTCCTGCTCCTCGAACCCCTTGAGCAGGCGCAGCTCGCGAATGCCGTCTTTAAAGATGATCCACGGGAGGCTCTCCGACTTGTTCGCCTCGTGCATGACCGAGCGCCCTTCCCAGCGAAAGTCCGCCTCGGTCACCGTGAACGCGATCTCCTCCGTCTGCGCCCATATGGGAAGGAAGCCGCGGCGCAGGTTCTCGAGGGCGCGCTGATAGACGGGATTGTTCGGCAGATAGAGCTGGTGCGCACGCATCGCTTTGCCCACGAGCTTGAGCAGCTCCTCGACGAGCGCGGGCGGAAACGGCGGCTCGATCGGCTCGTGCGAGGCGGGGATGGGTGGCGTCTGCGTACTCACACGCCTGCTCCGCTCAGATCGCTCACGTGAGCGACGTCCTTATCGCCGCGGCCGCTGACGCACAGCAGGACCGAGGCATCGGCTGGCCATTGACCGCGCTCGCTGTCAACCCACGCTACAGCGTGCGCCGTCTCCAGCGCGGGGATGAGTCCCTCGAGTCGCGCGAGGAGCTCGAACGCGGCGATCGCATCGCGATCGGAAACGGCGACGTACCTCGCGCGGCCCGACTCCTTGAGGAAGGCATGCTCCGGGCCGACGCCGGGGTAGTCGAGGCCAGCGGACACCGAGTGCGCCGGGTGCACTTGACCGTGCGCGTCCTGGAGCAGGTAGCTCAACGCGCCATGCAAGACGCCCGGGCGGCCGCGCGAGAGCGATGCCGAATGACGCTCGCTGTCGAGACCTTCGCCCGCCGCCTCCACGCCGATGAGCGCGACATCAGGATCGGGCACGAACGCGTGGAAGATCCCCATCGCGTTGGATCCCCCACCGACGCACGCGACGACGGCAGACGGGAGGCGCCCTGCCTCTCGCAGCATCTGCTCACGCGCCTCGTGGCCGATCACCGCCTGAAAATCCCGGACGAGCCGGGGATAGGGCGCTGGCCCCACCACCGAACCGATGATGTAGTGACTGTCGTTGACAGAGGCGACCCAATCGCGAATGGCTTCACTCGTTGCATCCTTCAGCGTCCGCGTCCCGGAGGTGACGGGGACGACCTGCGCACCCATGAGGCGCATGCGGTAGACGTTGAGCGCCTGCCGCCGCATGTCTTCCTCGCCCATGTAGACCACACACTGCATCCCGAATCGCGCGCAGACGGTAGCCGTCGCCACCCCGTGTTGCCCCGCGCCGGTTTCCGCAATGATCCGGCGCTTCCCCATTCGCCGCGCGAGCAACGCCTGTCCGAGAACGTTGTTGATCTTGTGCGCGCCTGTGTGATTCAGGTCTTCCCGTTTCAGCCAGATCGAGGCGCCCACCCGCTCCGAAAAGCGGGGGGCGCTACTCAACGGAGAAGGACGACCCACGTATCGCTGAAGCAAACTGTCCAGCTCGGCGCGAAACGACGGGTCGGTCTGGGCGGATTCATAGGCGCGCTCGAGCTCGTCGAGCGCGGGGATCAGCGTCTCCGGAACGTACCGTCCGCCGAAGGCGCCGAACCGGTCGGAGGAGCTTGTGTCGGGGGTCACCCGGCCGACCGGACCGCGGTGACGAAGGCCCGCATGAGGTCGGGATCTTTAATCCCGGGGGAGGCTTCGATGCCTGACGAGACGTCGACGATGTCCGGACGGACTTCGGCGATCGCGCGGGCCGCGACGGGCGGCGTGAGGCCGCCGGCGAGGACGATGCGCACGCCACTCGGCCTCACGTCATCGCGCACATCGGCGAGGAGCGACCAATCGAACGCCTGACCCGATCCACCGAGCGGGCCTGGAGAACGACTGTCCAGCAGTAGTGCGTCTGCGCATGAGCTGAGCTCATCGAAAACCGTCCGGTCAAATGCGTTACCTATCCGCATGGCAACCCATGTCTCAAGTCCGGTTTCGCGCTTTACGTCGGCAGCGAACTCAGGAGATGGGTCGGCGTGGAGCTGGACGACGTGGAGGTCGGCGACGCGCGCGGTTTCCGCGATCTCGTCAGGCGTCTGGTGTCCGAAGACGCCCACGCGTCGGACTCCCTGGAGCGCGACGAACATCTCGCGCGCATGCTCGGCCGTCACGGTGCGAGGGCCGCCCGCGAATACCGCCCCGATGAAGGCAGCGCCGAGCTCTGCCGCGAGCCGCGCGTCCGCCGCGCGAGTCATCCCGCAAAACTTGATCTGAGCGGTCATCTCCCGCGGCGAGTGACGCGCGCGAGATCGCGCACGGCCGGCCCGGCCTCCGAAGAGCCCGACAGCGCGGATCCGACAAGGATCGCGTCGGCGCCGGCTCGTGCCGCGCGCTCGACCTGCGCCCGATCACGGATGCCGCTTTCGGCGACGGCCACGATAATCTCCGGGATCCTGGGAATCAGATGGTCGATGATCTCGGCGTCCACCGCCAGCGTCTCGAGGTCGCGGCTGTTCACACCGATCGCTCGCGCCCCGGCGCCGAGCGCTGCGTCGAGCTCGGTCTCGTTGCGCACTTCGACGAGTGGCTCCATTCCCCACTCGCGCGCGTGGGCAACGAGTGCCGACAATGACGCACGCGGAACCGCCCGCGCGATGAGCAGGACCGAGGACGCGCCCCACGCGCGCGCCTCGATGATCTGCACCTCGTCGATGATAAAGTCCTTTCTCAGCACCGGCGCAGCCACCGCGTCGCGAACTCGAACCAGATCGTCGTCGCTTCCGCCGAAGTACGTCGGCTCCGTGAGGACGGAGATCGCCGCCGCGCCACCCTCGATGTACTCGCGTGCGCGTGACGCTGGATCGAGATGCGCGTTTATCTCTCCGCGCGACGGCGAGCGGCGCTTTATCTCGGCGATCACCTTCACGTGATGTCCTCGCAACGCGGCGACGAACGGCGGCGCTTCCGGCGTCGTTCGAGCCCGTTTTTCGAGGGCGGACCGGATGGCGCGTGCCGCGGCGACCCGTCCGCTCGTCTCGTGTATGATCCGGCCAAGCACACCGGCCGGCGGAACCCATGTAGCTGAAAATGCTTGCACTTCGGCGACTGTTCGGTTAATGTCTATTCGGGCTCTTTTCGGTCAGTCTGGCCGGGTGCCCGCTACACTCTCGTGAACCAGGGGCACGCCATGCCGCTCACAAAGCGTCAGCGCGAGATTCTCGATTTTCTCACCAGCTACTCGGAGCAGAACGGCTATGCGCCGAGCTTCGAGGAGATCGCTCGCCAGTTCAACTATAACTCGCTGGCGACGGTGCATGAGCACCTCACCAACCTCGAGCGCAAGGGCTACATCAAGCGAGCCTACAACGAGAGCCGCGCGATCGAGATCCTCCCGTCCGAGGTCAACCCTCGTGCGGTGGAGCTTCCGCTGCTCGGTAGCGTCGCGGCCGGCATGCCGATCGAGGCCGTCGTCTCGAACGAGAGCATCTCGGTGCCCGAAGATTTCGTGCGTCGCGCAGAGCAGCATTATTGCCTGCGCGTCCGCGGAAACTCGATGATCGACGAACAGATTCGCGATGGCGACTTTGTCGTCGTCGCGGGCCGCACTCGTGCCGACAACGGCGAGATGGTGATCGCCCTTGTCAACAACTCGGCCGCCACGGTGAAGAAGTTCTACCGCGAGCGCGACGGGCGCATTCGGTTGCAGCCAGCCAACGAGACGATGTCACCGCTCTACGTCCACGAGAATGAAGTGACGATTCAGGGCATCGTCGTTGGCGTCATGCGAAAGTACTAAGGCGAGAACACCTTGATCGAATAAGGAGTGAGGGGACCTTGGTTCCCTCACTCCTTTCGTTCGTGCTCCTCTCCAAGGGGAGCAACAGTCGGCGAAGAATCGTCTAAACGGCCGCGCTCGCCGCCCTCAGCCGCTCCAGTGCCGCATAGCCGCGCCCAGTATCGAGAGCCCGTTCGGCCGTACGCACCGACGCCGCAAAATCGTCACTGTCGCCTGCCACGTGAATCGCCGCTGCCGCGTTCAGCACCACGGCCGCCCGCGCGCCGCCCTGTACGCGTCCGGTGAGCACATTCTCGATGACACGCGCGTTCGTCGCCGGCTCCGCGCCGCCGAGCTCACGCGCATCGCGGGTGCTGAGGCTCACCGCCTCGGGATCGATCGTCCACTCGCGCACCGCGCCATTCCGGACCTCCAGCACGCGGGTGGGCCCGAGGGGAGAGACCTCATCCATTCCGGGCTCCCCGTGCACGACCATCGCCCGGCGGCTGCCGAGCGAGGCGAGGGCACCCGCAAGGAGCGGAAGGCGGTGTGCATCGGCAACGCCAACGACCTGCCGGCCGGCCCCAGCGGGGTTGGCCAGGGGTCCGAGAATGTTCATCACCGTCTGAATCGCCAGCTCGCGCCGGACCGGGCCGACGTGACGCATCGCGGGGTGCATGAGGGGCGCGAACATGAAGACGATCCCTGCTTCATGAAGCGTCGCCAGCATCTCATCCGGCGAACACTCGATGCGCACGCCTAACGCCTCGAGCACGTCGGCGCTGCCGCACTGGGAGGTGAAGGAGCGGTTGCCGTGCTTGGCGATTCGAACGCCCGCGCCGGCGGCGACGAGCGCGGCCGCCGTCGAGATGTTGAAGGTCGAGACCGCGCCGCCCCCCGTTCCGCAGGTGTCGACGAGCGCATCAGGATCGTCGGCGGCGAGACGCACCATCGCCTCACGGAGCGCCGTGGCACCGCCGGCGACCTCATCCACCGTCTCGCCCTTGACCCGGAGCGCCACGAGGATGGCCGCTACCTGCGCGGCACTCGCCTCTCCTCGCATGATCGCTCCGAACGCTTCCGCCGTTTCCTCGGCGTCGAGGGAGTGACCGCCCGCGAGCTGGCGGATTGCCCGCGCCAGCGGCTCAGGGGGTGCCAATGGTCTCCAGCAAGCGATCCGGGAGCGCGGCGTTCGTCGCCACCAACGCGATGACGAGCGCGAGAAGCCGCACGCGCTCGACGTCTTCCTCGAGGAAAAGCCCCTGGCGGGCGCGATTGGTGAGGTTGACCACGCCGACGAGCTCGTTGCGATAGATCAGCGGAAAGCTGATGAAGGAGCCGGTCGTGAAGTACTGATCGCGCAGCAGCGGATGCTTGCTCGCGTCGGTGACGTCCTGTACGAGAATCGGCTCACGCGATGCCGCGACACGACCCGCAACGCCCTGTCCGATCGGAATGCGGCGTCCGTCGAGGATACCCGGCTGAAGTCCTCGTGAGGCGGCGAGGAAGAGATGGTCGCCATCCGGCGCGCGCAGCATCAGCGACACGCGCTGCGCCTGCATGTCGTCTCCGACGAGCGAGAGAAGCTCGTCCACCAGCTGCCGAGGGTCCGTGGTGCCGGCGTCGAGCCTCAGTACACGCTCGATCAGGTAGAGCGTGCGCGTTTTCTCGCGCAGCGCTTCGCTGCGTCGGTGCAGCTCGACGTGGGCCTGCTCGAGCTGCCCGACGGCCGCGCCGACTTGCTGCTCCACGGCCTGCGCGCGCCGAACTGCGCGGCGTGCCTCCTCCTTGGCGCGCGCTGCCTCGGCTTCGAGCGCGACGAGGCGCTCCGCCGTCACGCCGCCTTCCCCGCGTGCCGCGGCCCCGCGAACCTGCGCGAGCTCCTGCTCGAGCTCGGCGAGGCGCTTGACGTATTCGCCATGTACGCGCTGCGTCACGTCTTCGAGCGTGCGCACCGCCTCCTGTCTCGCCTCATTCTCGGCGAACCGCGCGAAGGCGAGCTCGAAGAGCGCGACGTACGGTCCGAAGCGCTCGACGACGCGCGTGCCGAAGATGCGACGCGGTTCGTAGAGCGCGATGACGGCCTCGAGATGGCCGTCGAGCGGAACTCCGCGCAGTGAGAGAAGTCCGTCGTCCGAGGTCGGCCGCATACCGAGCAAGCGGGCCATCTCCTCCGAGCGATCACCGAGGTCGATGAACTGACCACCGCCCGTGACGATCGCGCGCACTTTCGGCGGGATGTGATCGAGCTTCGTGTCGGCTCGCATGCGCTCCACGGTGCCGGTGTCCGTCATCGTGGTGCGTTCCCGTAGCATCTCGCGTCGCGCGTCGTAGCGGTACAGCGCGAGGACGGTCGATCGGTCGACCTCCGCAAGCGCCTCGGCGAGGGCCACGAACGCCGTGTCGAGGTCCGCGGAGGCACCGAGAGCATGCGCGAGCGAGGCCAGCGTGCGGGGCGGCATTTTCGGGGAGCGAAACGGCGCGTGGGAAGGGTGCGCGGGAAAGCCAATGTACCGGCGTACGTACTGGACTGTCAATCGGTTGGACGATCGTGTGGTTTGGTTGCGGCACGTCGTTTCGCGCCGTAACTTTCTCCTGTGACGCGTGAGCGCACCGTGCAGCTCGTGCTGCATTACGACGGCGCCGATTTCGCCGGATGGCAGCGGCAGCCAGCGCAGCGCACGGTGCAAGGCGTGCTCGAGGGTGCGCTCGCGCAGCTTAGCGGGGCGCCGGTGGCCGCGCTCGCGGCCGGCCGGACCGATGCGGGCGTGCACGCACGGGGACAGGCGGTGGGCGTGCGCGTACCGATGAAATGGGAGAGCGCCGCGCTGCGGCGCGCCCTGAACGCGGTCCTTCCGCCCGACGTGTGGGTGGCGGCGGCGCACGACATGCGATCGGAGTTTCATGCTCGCTACGACGCGACGGCGCGACGATACAGCTACTACGTGGGGACCGACGAGGACGCGTATTCGCCCTTTCGGCGGCGGTGGGAGTGGCCGGTCCGTCATCAGCTCGAGCGCTCGCGCCTCGACGAGGCTGCACGCGCCGTTCACGGCGAGCATCGCTTTCTCGCCTTCGCGGTTCGTGGAACCGCGCGTCCTGGCGACGAGCACCGGTGTACCATTCACCAGGCCACGTGGCGCGAACGTACCGGCGGCCTCGTGTTCGAGATCGAAGCCAACCGGTTTCTGCACCACATGGTCCGCTTCTTGGTCGGAACCATGATCGATGTAGCGGCCGGCCGTCGTGCTCCCGATGCCCTCACCGCTCTCCTCGCGGCAGCGGACAATCTGGAAACCTCGGCGCCCGCGCCGCCGAACGCGCTCTTTCTCGATGCCGTGCGTTACCCTCGCGACCTTTACCTGACGGCCGAATGAAGATCTTCCTCGACACCGCGTCGTTGCCGGAGATCGTATGGGCGGCGGGAGCCGGACTCATCGACGGAGTGACCACGAACCCGTCGCTCCTCGCAGAGGAGGACTCGGAGACCGATCCTCGCGACCACCTGGGCGAGATCGCTCGCACGGTGAGCGGGCCAGTTGCGGCGGAGGTGGTCGCCGTCGACGCGGATGGGATGTATCGCGAGGGACGCGAGTTCGCGAAGGTCGCCGACAGCATCATCGTCATGGTCCCGATGCTGGAGGAAGGAATCGTCGCGACGCGGCGTCTCACGGCAGAGGGGATTCGCGTCTGCACCACGCTCGTGTTCACCCCTGCGCAGGCGCTTCTCGCGGCGAAATCCGGCGCGCGCTACGTGAGCCCGTTCGTTGGACGCCTCGAGGACATCGGGCAGGATGGCGTCTCGGTGGTGGCGCAGACGCGTGAGATCTTCATGAACTATGGCCTGGAGTGCGAGTTGCTGGCCGCCTCGTTACGTACACCGGTTCACGTCATTGGCTGCGCGAGGGCCGGCGCCGACGCCGCGTCGGTACCGCCGTCCGTGCTTCGCAACATGCTCGTGCATCCGCTCACCGACCGCGGCGTCGATCAATTCCTCCACGACTGGAGCAAGCGTATCGCGCGTGCGCGAGCCGGGGTAGCCGGGGTATGAGATGCGCCTGACGAGGTTCCTGGCATCTGCGATCCTCTGTCTGGGTTGCCGGGAGCGGGAAGAACCGGGCGATACGACGCTGGTTCGCGAAGCGAGCGGGGCGCAAGTGTCGGCGTCGATCGACCAGTCGCGTCGCACGGCGATCACCGAGGCGGTCGCGCGCGTTGCGCCGGCTGTCGTCACCGTGCAGACGGAGACCGTGGAGCGCGGGCCTTCCGATCCCTTCGAGGCCTTTTTCGGCGGACGCTCCGGCATGCGCGTCTTGCCCGGCCTCGGCTCCGGCTTCATCACGAGGACAGACGGCGTCATCGTCACGAACGCGCACGTCGTCGTCGGCGCGACTCGCATCTCGGTCGCGTTGCCGGACGGAACCTCCTTCCCTGCCCAGCTACTGGGCGCCGACACGCTCAACGACCTCGCAGTCCTCAAGATCGGAGGACGCAACCTGCCGGTCGCCAAGCTCGGGAACTCGAACGACCTCATGGTAGGCGAGTGGGCGATCGCGATCGGGAATCCGTTCGGCTTCATGCTCGGGAACAGTGAGCCGAGCGTCACCGCGGGAGTGATCAGCGGAACGGGCCGAAATCTCGCAACGCGCGCCGAGGGCCCGGGCATCTACGTCGACATGATTCAGACGGATGCCTCGATCAATCCCGGCAATTCGGGTGGTCCGTTGATCAATGCGGTCGGCGAAGTGATCGGCGTGAACTCATCGATCTTCTCGCCGAGCGGTGGCTCTGTGGGCCTTGGCTTCGCGATCCCGATCAATCGCGTCAAGCGCGTCACCGAAGACCTGCTCGCCCACGGAACGATTCGCAGGCCCTGGGTGGGCCTCAAGGTGGAAACGCCGCGTGCAGGTACGACGCGTGCGCATCGCGGCGCCGTCGTGAGCAGCGTCGTGCCGGGATCTCCTGCCGCGCAGGCGGGACTGCGGCCGGGCGACGTCCTCGTGCGGTCGCGCGACCGCGAGATCCAGAATGCGTACGACTGGGAGGCGGAGCTCCTCGAGTTGAGAGTCGGAGAGCGGGCGCCGGTGCAGCTGCGGCGCGATGGACGCGAGATCACGGTCAATCTCGTCGTTGCCGATCAGCCGGAAGTGAGCGCGCCGAAGGTGGCCGTGCTGCGCGAGCTCGAGCTCGTTACGCTCACGCCGCAGATTCGCGCCGACCGCAGCGTCGTCACGCGGCGCGGTGCACTCATCTACCGCGTGAGCGACCGTGTGGCCGCCGACCTCGGCATTCAGGCCGGCGATGTGATCGTGCAGATCAACCGGACGCCGATCGAGAGCGCCGACGACGCGGCGCGCGCGATCGACATGTACGGAGGTCGCGGCCTCATCCGCATGTACTACGAGCGACGCGGCCAGCTGTACTTCACCGACTTCATCATTCGATGAGCCCGCACACGCGTTACGTATCGCCGCTGGGCGAACGGTACGCGTCGACGGCGATGCTCGAGCTCTGGTCGCCGCAAACACGCTACGGGCTCTGGCGCCGTCTTTGGGTCACGCTCGCGGAGAAGGAGCGCGAGCTGGGCATCCCGATTCCCGAGGACGCCATCGCGCAGATGCGCGCGAACGTCGATGCGATCGATTACGACAAGGTGGCGGCGTACGAGCGGCGGTTCCGCCACGACGTCATGGCGCACGTGCACGCCTTCGGTGAGGTCGCGCCCGCTGCGCGTCCCTACATCCACCTTGGCGCCACGAGCGCCTTTGTCACCGATAACGCCGACCTCATCCTGCTCAGACGCGGCCTCGAGCTGCTGCGCGCGAAAGTCATCGACGTCCTTCGCCTGCTCGCCGCGTTCGCCCGCGAGTGGCGCGCCGAGCCGGCGCTCGCGTATACGCACTTGCAGCCGGCCCAGCTCACGACGGTTGGGAAGCGTGCGACCCTCTGGATGCAGGATCTCGTCCTCGACCTCGCCGACGTCGACTACCGAATGCAGTCGCTGCCCCTCCGCGGAGTGAAGGGAACGACCGGCACGCAGGCGAGTTTCCTGGAGCTGTTCGACGGCGACCACGCGCGCGTGCGACGTCTCGAGGCGATGGTCGTGGCGGCGATGGGCTTCGAGCGCGCGCTCTCCGTCACCGGGCAGACCTACACGCGGAAAATCGACGCGCAGGTACTCGGTGTCGTGGCCGGAATCGCCGCAACCGCCGCGAAGTTCGCGTCCGACATTCGCATGCTTCAGTCCTTCGGCGAGGTGGAGGAGCCGTTCGAGTCGGAGCAGATCGGCTCGTCGGCGATGGCGTACAAGCGAAACCCAATGCGCGCGGAGCGGATCTCGGGTTTGGCTCGCTTCGTGATCTCGCTCGAGGATAACCCCAACCATACGCACAGCGTGCAGTACTTCGAGCGCACGCTCGACGACAGCTCGAACCGCAGGCTCGTTCTCCCCGAATCATTTCTCGCTACCGACGCGATCCTGGTGCTCATGGCCAACATTGCTGCGGGACTCGACGTCCACACGGCGCGCATCCGCAAACGGATCGCCGCTGAGCTTCCGTTCATGGCGACCGAGAAGCTGATCGTGCAGGCCGTGCGGGAGGGCGGCGACCGACAGGAGGCGCACGAGACCATTCGTAAACACAGTCTCGCGGCCGCGCGCGCGCTGAAGGACGGCGCCGACCATAACGATCTCCTCGAGCGGCTCGGCGCAGACCGCAGCTTCGGCGTGCCGATGGCCTCGCTTCGCGACGTCGTCGAGGCGCGCGAGTTCGTGGGGCGCGCACCAGAGCAGGTCGATGAGTTCCTCGAGCAGGTCGTGGAGCCGGTGCTCGCGGGCGTGCCGGCAGCCGTCGTCGACACGGAGCTGCTTCGCGTATGACGGCGCTCGCGACGACGCAGCTTCCCCTGCGCCGCCTCGGCCGCGGCAAGGTGCGGGACATATACGAGGTGGATGAGAAGCGCCTGCTGCTCGTCGCCACCGACCGCGTCAGCGCCTTCGATGTCGTGATGCGCGAGCCCATCCCACACAAGGGCGCGGTGCTCACGCAGATCAGCGCCTGGTGGCTCGCACAGCTCGGCGCGCTGGTCGAACACCACATGATCAGCGCCGACGCCAACGACATGATCGACGCGGTACCGCAGCTCGATGGTCACAAACATGAGATCGCGGGACGCGCGATGCTCTGCCGCCGCGCGACGGTCTTTCCGATCGAGTGTGTGATCCGCGGCTACATCACGGGTTCGGCGTGGAAGGAGTACTCGTCTCGCGGGACGCTCGCCGGTGAGCCACTGCCGCGCGGACTTCGCGAGAGCGATCGGCTGGAACCGCCGATATTCAGCCCCGCGACGAAGGCGACTACGGGCCACGACGAGAACATCACCGTGAGCCGGATGGCGAGCATCGTCGGCGACGACGTCGCGCGCGAGCTTGAGCGCCTGACGCGTCTCGTGTATGGCCGGGGACGCGAGATCGCAGAGGGGCGAGGCATTCTCATCGCGGATACGAAGCTGGAGTTCGGTCGCGCGGCGAGCGGTGAGATCCTGCTCATCGACGAGGTGCTGACGCCCGACAGCTCTCGCTTCTGGCCGGCGGACGAGTACCAGCCCGGGCGTTCCCAGCCGAGCTTCGACAAGCAGCCGCTCCGTGATTACCTCGATGGCGAGCGGCGTGCGGGCCGCTGGGATGGCGAGGATCCACCGCCACCGCTTCCGGCCGAGGTGGTTCGCGCCACGAGCGAACGGTACCTCGATGCGTATGCACGATTGACGGGCCGGCGATTGGCGCTGCCGGCGTCGGCGTGAAGGTCGCGCGCGAAGGGCTGCTCTTCATCGGCATCGGCATCGCGGCGGCGATCGGTGCTGTTGCGCTCGCCGCGAACCGGCCGACGGTCCCGCTCTGGATCGCCGCAATCGTCCTCGTCGCGCTCGCGATCTGGCTGGTGGCGTTTTTTCGCGATCCCGAGCGGGCGGGCGAGCGCGGCGCGCAGCTCGTCGTCTCACCGGCCGACGGCAAGGTGGTTCAAATCACGGAAGTCGACGAGCCAGCGTTCGTTCGGGGACGCGCGCTCCGCATCTCCATCTTCATGAACGTTTTCAACGTTCACGTGAACCGCTTTCCGGTCACAGGAGCGGTGGCCTACGTCCACTACAACAAGGGTAAGTTCCTCAATGCGGCGGCCGAGAAGGCGAGTCTCGAGAATGAACAGATGTCGGTCGGAATCGAGACGAGTCGCGGACGGATACTCGTGAGGCAGATCGCGGGGCTGATCGCCCGGAGAATCGTGAACTACGCCAAAGTCGGCACGGATGCCGAACAGGGAGCGCGCATGGGCATGATCCGCTTCGGGTCACGCGTCGATGTGTTCGTCCCGCCGACGTCGAAGGTGCGCGTGAAGCTCGGCGACTTCCCGGTGGCGGGTGTCACCGTCCTCGCGGAGCTGTCATCGTGAGGCCGACGCTTCCGGCGATTCCCCGCCCCGACATGCGTCGCGCCGTCGTCCTGCTGCCCAACGGCTTCACCCTCGGCAACCTCTTTTTCGGCGTGTGGTCCATCGTCGCCGCGTCGCGAGGGAACTACGCGCAGGCCGGGCTCTACGTCGTCCTGGGAGGCGTCATGGACGCGCTCGACGGCCGCGTCGCCCGGGCGACGCGCACCGGGAGCCGCTTCGGGACCGAGCTCGACTCGCTCGTCGATGCGGTGAGCTTCGGGGTAGCCCCGGCTTTCATCATGTACTTCGCGGTGCTGAATCGAGAGGGCTGGGCGTGGCTGCTCTGCTTCATCTTCATCGCCTGCGTCGTCATGCGACTCGCGCGTTTCAACGTCGAGCAGGGCGGTCGCGCCAAGACGCACTTCCACGGGTTGCCGAGCCCGGCTGCCGGCATGACGCTGGCCACGTACTACTGGTTCAGCCAGACGCCGCTCTACAGCCAGACCGTCATCGGCGATCTGCCGTGGGAGCTGGTGATGAAAGGGGTCATGCTCGTGTTGAGCTGGCTCATGGTGAGCCACGTGTTGTATCCCGCGGTGCCCAACATCAGCTTCCGTTCGTGGAAAGGCTACATGGGGTTGCTGCTCGTCCTCGGAACTGTCGCCGGGCTGCTCTTCGCGCCACGCGAGTTCTTCTTTCCGGCGTTGATGGCCTACGTGTTGTGGGGCCTCTTGAAGACCGTGTTCGTCGGCCTCATGGATCGCGTTCCCACCGGCGACCCCTTGTTCGACGAGGGCGATGAAGACGACGCCGATCACGTCATGCGGCCCGTGATCGTCGGAGAATCGCCGGGACATGGGCGACGCAAGCGGCGTCGACGGCACCGCGGAGACCGGCCCACGCCGCCCGTGAACCGCACGCAGACGGAGGGCGAATGAGCCTGTTCCGAGTCGCGATTCATATCACGCCGCGCCGAGGCCTGCTCGATCCGCAAGGCAAGGCGGTGAACGACGCGCTGCACGCCCTCGGGTTCTCCGGGGTTCGCGACGCGAGCATCGGACGATTCATCGTCCTGGAGGTCGAGGCGACCGACGCCATGGACGCCGATGCCGCCGTTCGCGACATGTGCGACCGGTTGCTCGCGAACCCCGTTACCGAAGACTTCGAGATCGAAGGCGTTCATGCCATCGAGGGAGCTCACGCGACATGAAGTTCGGCATCGTCACGTTTCCCGGCTCCAACTGCGATTATGACGCGTATCACGCGGTCATCGACCAGCTCGGCGAGCGGGCGGTCTATTTGTGGCACAAGGCGCGCGACCTGGAGGGGGTGGACGTCGTCATCCTTCCGGGTGGGTTCAGCTATGGGGACTACCTGCGCGCAGGCGCCATCGCGCGCTTCAGTCCCATCATGCACGAGGTCGCATCGCACGCGCGACGTGGAGGACCGGTGATCGGCATTTGTAACGGGTTTCAGATCCTGTGCGAGGCGCACCTGCTTCCGGGTGCGTTGATGCGCAATAGCGGTCTGAAGTTCGTGTCGAAGCCGGTACGGCTGCGCGTGGAGAACACCGACACGCTGTTCACGCATCGGTACGAGCCAGGGCAGATTCTCCGGTTGCCCATCGCGCACGGCGAAGGACGATACGTCGCCGATCGCACGACGCTCCATCGGCTCGAGGGTGACGGTCGTGTCGTGTTCCGCTACGTCGATGCGCACGGCGAGCCCACCGCCGAGGCGAACCCCAACGGCTCACTGCGCGCGATTGCGGGGATCGTGAGTGCGGAGGGCAACGTCCTCGGACTGATGCCGCACCCGGAGCGGGCCGTTGAGCCCATTCTCGGGTCGGTGGATGGATTGGGTATATTCCACTCGGTGCTCGAACGAGTCGCCGCCTGACCAGCGAGGTCCGCCATGCGTCGCGCAAGTGTCCTCCTCACCGCCCTGCTGATCTGGAGCGCCGCCGCCGGCGCCCGCGGGGCCGCAGCACAGTACATCGACCCTGGCATGACGAAGAGCCAGGTCGTCGAGCGTCTCGGCAAGCCGTGGGCTGAGCGCACATCTGGTGCGTTCACTTATCTTTTCTATTCGAACGGGAGAGAGCGCGCTGTCGGCATGAGCGATCTGGTGATTCTCCAGAACGATGCCGTCGTCGATGCGATCTTCCGCTCGGAATCGCGTCAGTACACCGGCGCAAGCAGCTCTCCGGAAGGAAAGCTTCCGCAGAACTCGGCGCCATCCGGCGAGCGTCTCGTGATGCCGGCATCGGGACCCGCACAGCCGCCGGGAGCGAACCCGGCTCCGCCGCCGGATACGGCCAGAACGCCCTGAGAAAGGACTGAGGTATGCCCAGTGACGAGAAACCCAGTCGGAACGAAGACGAATATTTCGCGAAGCTCGACGCCGAGCTGATCAAGGCGCAGCGCGCACGGCTCGATGAGCTGCGCGGAAAGAGCGAGCGAGCCGTACACTTCATGAAGTGCCCCAAATGCGGGGCGGACCTCGAGGAGCGCGAGTTCCACCACGTGAAAGTCGACACATGCCCCGAATGCAAGGGCATGTGGCTCGACGCCGGGGAGCTCGACATGATCAAGTACGTCGACCGAAACGCCATCGGACGTTTCGTGGGATCGCTCTTCGGCCAAAAGCCGTAGTGGCCGCAGCCCCCCGTCCCGGCGATCCACGGATCACGCCGGCGCTGGTCGCAGAACATGGGCTGACGCCGGAAGAGTTCGATCGCCTCCGCGCGATGCTGGGACGGGAGCCAACATTCACGGAGCTCGGCATCGTCAGCGCGCTGTGGAGCGAGCACTGCTCGTACAAGCACTCTCGTCCCCTGCTCCGCTCCCTTCCCACGGAGGCACCGTGGGTGCTCCAGGGACCTGGTGAGAACGCGGGCGTCATCGCGGTGGGCGATGGACTCGCCGTCGCTTTCAAGATCGAGTCGCACAACCATCCGTCGGCGGTCGAGCCCTATCAGGGCGCTGCCACTGGCGTCGGCGGAATTCTTCGCGACGTCTTTACGATGGGGGCGCGTCCGATCGCGCTGCTCAACTCCCTGCGCTTCGGATCGCTCGACCGACCACGCGTGCGCTACTTGCTCGCCGGCGTCGTGAAGGGAATCGGCGATTACGGGAACTGCGTCGGCATTCCGACCGTCGCCGGCGAGATCGTGTTCGACGACGCGTACGAGGGAAATCCGCTCGTCAACGCGATGTGCGTTGGGCTCATGCGCGAAGACGAGCTCATCCGCGCCGTGGCAGAGGGCGTCGGCAATCCGATCCTCGCGGTCGGTTCGCGTACGGGGCGCGACGGGATACACGGCGCATCCTTCGCATCGGAAGACCTCACGGACGCGAGCGACGCGAAACGCCCGCGCGTGCAGGTGGGAGATCCGTTCACCGAGAAGCTCCTGCTCGAGGCATCGCTGGAGCTCATTCGCAGCGGACACATCGTCGCGATCCAGGACATGGGCGCGGCAGGTCTCACCTCATCGAGCGCCGAGATGGCTGCGCGCGGCGACGTCGGCGTGACGATCGATGTCACGAAGGTTCCGGTGCGCGAAACCGGCATGACGCCGTACGAGATTCTGCTCAGTGAGTCTCAGGAGCGAATGCTTGTGGTCGCCCGTCGCGGACAGGAGCGCGCCGTGATCGATGTGCTGCGCAAATGGGACCTCGAGGCGGCCGTCATCGGCGAGGTGATCGCCGAGCCCGTGTATCGCGTGACTGAAGGTCCCCGCGTCGTCGCTGAATTCCCCGGAACGCGTCTCGTCACTGACTGTCCGGTGTACGAGCCGGAGGCGCGCGAGAGCGCCGACGTTCGGCGCCTGCGTGAGCGAGACGTGAGCGCGATTGCGGAACGTGCCGAGGAGCGCGATGCGACGTGGACGCTCGAGCAGCTCCTCTCATCGCCCACGATCGCGAGCAAGCAGTGGATGTTCACGCAGTATGACTCGACCGTGCGTACGGGAACCGTTGTCGGCCCCGGTGGCGACGCCGCGGTGGTGCGGCTGCGTGGCACCGATCGCGCGCTCGCGCTCAAGACCGATTGCAACGGTCGCTACGTCTATCTCGAGCCGCGGATCGGCGGACGTATCGCGGTTGCGGAATCGGCGCGCAACGTGGCGTGCACCGGTGCGCGGCCGATGGCGATCACGAACTGCCTCAACTTCGGAAATCCGAAGCGTCCCGAGGTGTACTACCAGCTGCGGGAAGCACTCGCCGGAATGGGCGAAGCGTGCCGCGCGCTCGGCACGCCGGTGACGGGCGGCAATGTCTCGCTATACAACGAGAGCCCCACGGGCGCCGTCTATCCGACGCCGGTCGTGGGGATGGTCGGCCTGATCGAGTCACTCGAGCACATTACCCGTGTCGCGTTCCGTCGGCCGGGCGACGCGATCGTTCTTCTGGGCGAGCCGACGAGCGAGCTCGGCGGGAGCGAGTACCTCGCGCGTCTCCACGATATCGTCGCCGGCGCACCGCCCGACTGCGATCTCGCTCGTGAGGGGGCGTTGATCGACGCCGTGCTCGAGGCCATCCGGTCCGGTATCGTGTCGTCCGCGCACGATTGCTCGGAGGGCGGGCTGGCCGTGGCACTCACGGAAAGCGCGATCGCGGACCGCGAGGCGATGATGGGAGCGGACATCGATCTCAGCGCCTGGGACGCACTCGCGCCGCGCGCGGTGCTCTTCGGCGAGGCGCAGGCTCGCGTCCTCGTCAGCACCGGCGCGCCGGCTCGTGTGCTCGCGATCGCTCGCGAGCATGGCGTCCCGGCGCAGCAGATCGGCCGCGTGACCGCCGAGCAGCGCCTTCGCATCGTGGCCGGCGGCCGTAGCATCGAGGCCCCGCTCGCGCGTCTCGCGAGCATATACTACGACACGATCGCGTCGATCATGCACCGGGGGCCCGCCGACACGGCCGTGGCGGAACAGCACCCGTCGATTGCGACGGTCTAGTGCGCGTTGTGACATCTCGGCGATGGTTGCGATACCTCACTTCGAGGCGAAGATAAGAGACCATGTGCGGTATCTTCGGCGTCCGTGGCGTTCCTGATGCGGCGGCCTGCGTTCATCTCGGACTCTACTCGCTCCAGCACCGCGGTCAGGAATCGTCGGGCATCGTGACCGTCAACGACGGAGGCTCCGCGCGCGCGTTGCGCGCCATGGGTCTCGTGTCCGAGGGAATGAACGGCTCGCTGAGCGAGCTTCCGGGCGACACGGGCATCGGTCACACGCGCTACAGCACCGCGGGGTCGTCGACGATCGAGAACGCGCAGCCCATTCTTGCACGCTTCCGCGACGGCCACATCGCGCTCGCACACAACGGAAATCTCGTCAACGCGACGGAGTTGCGGCGCGAGCTGGAGGACGCCGGCTCCATCTTCTCGTCGACGATGGATTCCGAGGTGCTCGTCCACCGCATTGCGCGCTCACGGAGCGAGCGCCCGGAGGAACGTCTAGCCGATGCCCTGCGGGGCGTCGACGGTGCGTACTCGCTCCTGGCCCTGATCGGAAATACGCTCCTTGCCGCGCGGGATCCGCGGGGGTGGCGTCCGCTCGTGCTCGGACGGCTCGGTGACGGGTGGGTCATGGCGTCGGAGACGTGCGCGCTCGACCTCGTCGGCGCGACGTTCGAGCGCGATCTCGACCGTGGCGAGATCGTCGCGATCGACGACGAGGGCGTTCGATCGACTTTCCCGTTCGAGTCGCGTGAGCCCCGGCGGTGCGTGTTCGAGTACGTGTACTTCGCGCGCCCCGACAGCCGCATCTGGGGCGGCTCCGTCGATCGAGCGCGGCGGGAGCTCGGCCGGCAACTGGCCCGCGAGCAACCGGCACCTAACGCCGATCTCGTCTTCGCCGTCCCGGACTCGGCGAACTCGGCAGCCCTCGGCTATGCAGAGGAATCCGGCATTCCCTTCGAGCTGGCGCTCATCCGTAACCACTACGTGGGGCGCACTTTCATTCAGCCGTCGCAGGCCGGGCGCGATGCCAAGGTGAAGGTCAAGTACAACGCGGTGCGCGAAGTGCTCGACGGCAAGCGTGTCGTCATGGTGGACGACTCCATCGTACGCGGCACCACCACGCGCGGGCTGGTCGCGCTCGTTCGCTCCGCCGGCGCGCGGGAAGTCCACATGCGAGTGAGCTCGCATCCGATCACCGGGCCCTGCTACTATGGGATCGACACGCCCTCTCGGGAGGAGCTCATCGCCGCCAACCTCGGCATTCCCGAGATCGCGCAGCACATTGGCGTCGACTCGCTGGGGTACCTCTCACTCGAAGGGATGCTGAAGGCGGTACCCGGAGGGCCGGATGGCTTCTGCCACGCCTGCTTCTCCGGCGACTATCCGACCCCGCCACCGGCCGATCCCAACAAGCTTCGTTTTGGATGCGGCTGCTGAGGAGGATCCCGTGACGCGTCACGTGTACTTCTTCGGGAACGGACAGGCCGACGGCGCTCGCGAGATGAAAGGCGCGCTCGGCGGCAAGGGCGCCAACCTCGCGGAGATGACGAATCTCGGCGTGCCGGTACCGCCGGGCTTCACGATCGCGTGCAGCGTATGTGTGACGTACCTGAAGACCGGCACGTATCCGCCATCGCTGCACGACGACGTCGCGGGAAACGTCCAGAAGCTGGAGCAGGTCACGGGGAAGCGGTTGGGCGATCCGCAGAATCCACTGCTCGTGTCCGTGCGGTCCGGCGCGCCCATCTCGATGCCGGGGATGATGGAAACCATCCTCAACCTCGGCCTCAACGACATCACCGTGCAGGGGCTGGCGCAGGCGAGCGGCAATGCGCGCTTCGCGTACGACTCCTATCGGCGGTTCCTCCAGATGTACGGTGACGTCGTTCTCGGCGTCTCCGTTCACGACTTCGAGAACCTGCTTCGCAGCAAGCGGCTGGTCGAGGGAGTGGAGAGCGATGCGGAGGTCAGTGAGGGTGCGCTGCGCAACCTCGTGGAGGAGTACAAGGCGCTCGTGAAGACACGGACGGGAAACACGTTCCCCATGGATCCCATCGTGCAGCTGTGGGGCGCAATCGAAGCCGTGTGGAAGTCGTGGACGCTCAAGAAGGCCGTCGACTATCGGCGCGTGAACGACATTCCCGACACGCTCGGCACCGCGGTGAACGTCGTCGCCATGGTCTTCGGCAACATGGGTGAGGACTCCGGAACCGGCGTCGCGTTCACGAGGAACCCCTCGACCGGCGAGCGCACCTTCTACGGCGAGTTCCTCATCAATGCGCAAGGTGAGGACGTCGTCGCCGGAATTCGTACTCCTCTCGATATCGACGCGATGGCGGACCGTCTGCCCGAGGCCTATCGCGAGCTCATGGCGACGCAGGAGCGGCTGGAGCGCCACTACCGGGAGATGCAGGACATCGAGTTCACGGTGGAGCGCGGCAAGCTCTATCTGCTTCAGACACGCACCGGGAAGCGAACCGCCGCCGCTGCGGTTCGCATCGCCGGTGAGATGGTGACGGAAGGCTTGATCAACGAGCGTGAGGCGGTGGTGCGTGTCGCGCCGCAGCAGCTGGATCAGCTCCTGCACCCCACCATCGATCCTGCCGCCCGCGCGCAGCCGTTATGCGTGGGACTCCCGGCGAGTCCCGGCGCGGCCAGCGGACGCGCGGTCTTCGACCCCGACGTCGCCGAGCGGCGCGCAGCGACGGGAGAGCGCGTGATCCTGGTTCGTGATGAGACCACGCCGGAGGACTTCCACGGCATGGTCGCCGCGCGGGCGATTCTCACGACGCGCGGCGGGATGACGAGCCACGCGGCGGTCGTTGCACGCGGGATGGGAAAGTGCGCCATCGTCGGCGCGAAGGACATTCACGTCGACCTCACACAGCGCTCCTTCGGTGTCAACGGTACGGTCGTCCAGGAAGGCGACTGGATCACGCTCGATGGCGCCACCGGCCGCGTCTTCAAGGGAGATTTTCCGACGATTCCGAGTGACGTCGTGCGCGTGATGTCCGGCACGATGCCAGCCAAGGACTCGGCCACGTATGGCGCGTTCGCGCGGCTGCTGGGCTGGGCCGACGAAGCACGCACTCTGCGCGTGCGCGCCAACGCCGACACGCCGCGCGACGCACGCACCGCGCGCGGATTCGGCGCCGAGGGGATCGGTCTCTGCCGGACCGAGCACATGTTCTTCGAGGGGGACCGCATCCACGCCATGCGCGAGATGATCGTCGCGCGGGATGAAGGCGGACGCCGGCGTGCGCTCGCCAAGCTGCTGCCGCTTCAGCAGGCGGACTTCGAGGGCATCTTCGAGGCGATGGCCGGATTTCCGGTCACGATTCGCCTGCTCGATCCCCCGCTCCACGAGTTCCTGCCGCACGGGGGTGAGGAATCGAAGCGGCTGGCGCGCATGCTCCACATCACGCGCGTCGAGCTCTCCCGCATTGTGGAATCGCTACGCGAGACGAATCCCATGCTCGGACATCGCGGCTGTCGTCTCGGTGTGAGCTATCCCGAAATCACCGAGATGCAGGCGCGTGCGATCTTCGAGGCCGCGGTGCGCACCAAGAAGCGCGGCATCGAAGTGTACCCGGAGATCATGATTCCGCTCGTCGCGACGGCGAAGGAGTTCGCGCACCAGCGCGCGATCGTGGACGAAGTTGCGCGGAGCATGTTCGGCGGCATCGGTCACGAGATCCCGTACCTCGTCGGGACGATGATCGAGCTGCCCCGCGCAGCGCTGACGGCCGAGGAGATTGCGGGCGGGGCAAATGGCGCGGAGTTCTTCTCGTTCGGTACGAACGATCTCACGCAGACGACACTCGGCTTGAGCCGCGACGACGCCGGCCGGTTTCTGCCCACCTACGTGGAGCGCGGTATTCTCCCCGAGGATCCGTTCCAGGTGCTCGACACGGCGGGCGTGGGACGACTCATTCGCATCGCGGTGGAGGACGGTCGCCGAGCTCGGCCAAAGCTCAAGGTGGGAATTTGCGGTGAGCACGGCGGCGAGCCGCGGTCGATCCGCTTCTGTCACGACTCCGGGCTGAACTACGTGTCCTGCTCGCCGTTCCGGGTGCCGATCGCGCGTCTGGCGGCTGGTCAGGCGGCGTTGCTGCCTTCGTAACGGTCGGTGCGCCTGGGCAACGAATTCAGGATCACGGCCGCGCCACGACGGCCTGCATCAGCGGCACGTCGTACACGTAGTAGAGCGTGTCGAGCCCGATCTTGCGCAGGACGGGGAGTGACACGTTGAACACGGGGATGCCGCCGGCCGTGCGGCCTTCGAAGGCCCCGGTGTGTGCATGCCCGTGGAAGACGACGGTGGCTTCGTAGCGGTCGAGCGGCTCCGCGAGCCGATCGCAGCCCAGAAATGGGTAGATCACTTCAGGCTCGCCCATGATCGTTCCGAGAATCGGTGCGTAGTGCAGCACCGCGACGCGCACCGGCGTCGCCAGGCGGCGCAATCCCATCTCGAGCCGCTGCACCTCGTCGAGCGTGACCCCGACGAACGCTTTCGTCTCCGCTTCGCCGAATGCGGTGAGCGCTGCGCGGCCGAAACCGCCCATGTAGCCCTTCGTACCGACGAACCCCACCTGCTCGTTGAGCTGAAACGGATCGCCGCAGAGTACGTGAACCCCGCGATCCCTCAGAATCGCTTCGCCTTCGTCTGAGCGCCCCGCTTCAAAGTCGTGGTTCCCCAGCACGGCCGCGATGGGAATCTTCACGTCGGCCATCTCACCGATCACCGTGCGGAACTCGGCGGGAAGCCCGCGACGTGTCAGATCGCCGCACAGGATGAGGATGTCAGCGTCGCCATTCGCGCGCGCGAGCTGGTCGCGAAACGCGCCGCGGTCTTCCTCGCCGCAGTGGAGGTCGCCAACGGCCGCAATGCGAACCACCCGGTCCGTCGTGCGACGCTGCGGAATCTCAGAGACGCTGGATGCGTGCATGGTATTCGTCTACGACGGGTGAACGCTCCATCCAGACATCACTCGCCGCGATCGCGCGCACGACCAGCTGCCGCTCGCGGCGTTTGACGCTCTCCTCCCGCTCGTCCCGGAACTCCCACTCGGCGACATCGATGTTGAAGCTGAAGCGCGAGATGAGCGTCCCGCGCGTGACGCGATCGCCGGTGCGCGGGCGATGCGCCTCCGCGCGAGCCCGCTCGAGCAGATCCTCGTAGAGCCACCGAGGGACGGCGCCGTCGACCTCGGGATAGACATACTGGAAGATCATCAGCTGTGCGAGCAGGAGCGGCCAATGCTCGGCCACGCGTTCGAGCAGGCGGTTCCAGTCCATCGCGGCTCCGACGCAGGCGATGAGATGCACGATGTCACCCATGTCCTGCCGGTGACGCTCGTGGATGAAGAGCCGGTGCCAGAGGAGCTCCTCGGCGGGCGCGACGCGCACCGGCGTCGCGGCGAGAATCGCGGGCCGGCTGTGCCGATACCACCCTTCATCGATGAGCGCGAGCCCATTCCCCATCCCGAAGATGAGGTCGACGAACGGCTCCCCGCGAAACGCCTTCGCCAACCAATGGGGCTGCTCGAGGCGCGTGGCGAACCCTGCGTCGCGGAGCGCGCGCGCGGCGTCAACGACGTGCTCCGGCTGGAGGAAGACGTCGAGGTCCTTCGTGTCACGATAGATCCCGGTGTGCTCGTAGATTGCGTACGCGCCAGCAACGACGTACGGGATGCCCCGCTCGTTGAGCGTACGGAGCGCGAGCTTGTAGACCTCGCGGTCCGCCTCAGGAACCCAGAAGTCGCCGTGCGTGACCGACTTCTTTTCTTCCTTCGTGAGGTTGTGCAGTCGCGGGGCGCGCATGGCGCTGCTACCTTCCTGCGCCATCGGCGCCTCGTCGTCGGGTTGACCCCCCTCGAAGCAAGGGGCGCGCCGCGCGACGACTCCCGCGGCCGGGCTGTCAATCGTGCGCCGCGCCGGCACTGGGACTCACTTCGTCACCAGTCGCTTCGGCGATCAAGGCTTCCAGGTCGAGGTCCGTCGAAGACGCGACGAGTGCCTTGAGCGCAGTTCGCATCTGCGCGACCGCATGCTCCGCATCGGCGGGATCGGCCGAGGCGACGCAGTCCGAGGGCACGACGATGGCGTAGTCGCGCATGTACGCATCGTTGGCGGTGAACAGGACGCAAATATTCGCCTGAATTCCCGTCAAGATCAGCGTTCGCGTTCCCAGGTAGCGCAGCAGGATGTCGAGCTGCGTCGAGTAGAAGCCGGAGTGTTTCGGCTTGAGCACGAAATAATCATCGTCCTCGGGCCGCAAGATCTCGGCAAGTGGGCGACCGGGCACGTCGTCGTTGAGAACGTGATCGAGTACCTGATTCAAATCCGACTGCCACCGACCGAAATTGTCGTTGACGTAGATCGAGGGAATGCCGGCCTGCTTCGCGCGCCGCTTGAACGCCGCGAGGCGGCGAGCCATTGGCACTGCATGCTCGAGCAGCTGCTCGCCGTTATCGAAATCGAGGTCGTTGATGACGTCGATGAGCACGAGCGCGACCGGCGATTTGTCCGGAGCGTTGCCGTGCAGGTCGGCGTTGCGCGCGGCGGTCGATGTCATCTGCGAGCGGGGCTCCGATTGCGCTCGCCCATAGGAAGAAAGCCTCCGAGCTGGGCAAGCGCCCAGACTCCGTCCTCCCGGACCAACCTCACGAGCACCTCCTCGCGTGCGCGCTCGCCCTCGACAGACATGCGTACAGTCACCGTATCGCCACGACGCTCCATGACCTCGCCACGGCTCTGACGGACTTTACCCACTCGGGCTCGCAAGGCCGACGCCGCGCGCCGCACATCTCGCGGCGCGGCATCTCGTTGCGCGCTTCTGCTCAATTTCCTGTAGGCAGATTCCGTGCGACCGAGCGAAAGGGCGTGGAGCAGCTCGTTTGCGACCATCTCCGGCGGTGACACGAAGAGCGTCTCGTCCCCCAGGGCAAAGACTGCCACCGCGAGGACGCCCAGCGAGGCAGTGACCACGAGCACGACCAGGAGAGGCGCTTTCACGATCGTCTGCGCGCACGCACCCACTCGGCATCGCGCCGCTGCGCTGGCTTGGCCCACTCATGGAAGACGATGCCGATGATCCCCTCCTCCTCCAGTCGGGCCCGTTTGATTTCCGCCCACCGCGCTGCCGCGATGCCTTTGAGCCGAAGGAGCGATGCGAGCTCCTTCCGACTGATCCGCTGGCGTCGCATGGCTGCGCGCCTCGGTATTCCGTTCTCGATCAGGAGGGGCGGAACCCCTTCGACGAGGGTCCAGATCCTCAGGTTGTAAGCCGCAGCGACGCCGACGCTGACTTGAACGAGCGTCAGCGTTCCGGCGGCGACCACGAATTGCGCGAAAGGCACCGCGCCGAAGACCGCGTCATCGACGAGGTCGCCGACCAGGATCGCGAGCACGAACTGCATGCCCGTCGCCTCGGCCACGAGTCGCTTTCCCGAGAGACGCACCAATGCGAGCAGGAAGAGATAGGCGATCAGAGTCCTCACGCCGACGTGGAGCGGGGACATGTCATTCCCCCCGGTCGAGGATGTCTGGCGAGTCAGTCCGATGCTCGGGCATCGGTGCCTCGTCGCCGCCGGTGTCGGCCTGTTTTTGTTCTTCCATCGCCAGGCCGACGTCCGCCTTCTGAACCGGCTCCGCCCAGTCCTGCTGAATCACGCTCAGCTGCCCGTTGTACTCCACGACCGCGAGCTTCACTTCTCGAAGATCATCGACGCCGTGCAGCCGAAGCTCGGACAGGACATCCTTCTCGTTCATCCTCTCGGCGCGAAGTCCTGGATAGTGCAGCTGGCCCTTCTCGAGGACGACGGTTGGCGAGCCTTCCAGGATGTGGCCGAACCCGTGATCCCAGTAGGTGAGCCAGGAGTTCGCGAAGTGGAGGAGGGCGACGACGCCCACGGCGACGAACCCCTGGGCGAGCGAGACGTCGCCGTAAATGAGCTCGTCGACGACTTCGCCGAGCATGAGTGCGACGAGGAAATCGAAGGCGCTGAAGTTTCCGATCGTCCTCTTTCCCGAAACGCGAATGACGGCCAGCATGACCACATACACCGCCACTGCGCGCGCCGCCGTCAGCGCCAACTCGCCAGGCTCCATCGAGGCCTCCGTGGTTGATCGCCGCCCAACTGCACAGTCGTTTGGATACGGCGTCGGGGGAGGTGCATTAATCGTGCGAGTTGCCCCGGCCCCAGCGTGCAAAAAAAAAACGCCGGGTCGTGTTAACGACCCGGCGTCCTACTGATGGAGGCGCGGGGAATTGAACCCCGGTCCGAGAATGGATCGACCACAGCGTCTACGTGCGTAGTCCGCCATTGAATGTCTCCGGATGCTGGCCGGCGGACGGCCCACTCCCGGATGAGTCTCACCAGATCTCACTCAACGCCGGGAGACGCGGCGCCAAGCCAGCCCGACTTTGCGATACCCGGGAGACGCCTCAGGCGGGCTTCTGTCCGGGCAGGTGCGCAACTAAAAGTTACGCAGCCAGTGCCATTTCAGAGTTGGCAGTTGTGAATCTTTCCCGAGGGATTAACCAGGGCTCGAGGACCTGGGCACGCGGCCACGGCTTCACCAACCCCGTCGAAGCCAGTCGCCCCCGTGACTCAAAGCTAGTGGGAAACGGGCGCGCAGTCAACCGCCTCCGGTTTGACGGGTAACGATGTCAATTCATTGCTCCAGCGCCGGTTGCGTCAGCCAATCTCACGCAGTTTCTACCACCACGCTTCGCTTCGTACAGCGCGCGATCCGCCGCCGGGAACAGCGTGTCCCGGCTCCGCGCGCTCGACGGGTACGTAGCGACGCCGAACGATGCCGTCACTTCGATCTCTCGCGCTCCGAGCCGAGCTGGCTGCGATCCGAGCAGGGTCCGGAGTCGCTCAGCCACCTCGCGGGCGCCGGCGAGGTCGGTCTGCGGGAGCAGGATCGCCAGCTCCTCTCCACCATACCGAGCGCAGAGGTCAATGTCGGTCCGGAGCGCCCCTCCGAGGACCTCGGCTGCATGGCGGAGCACGGCGTCACCGGCGTCGTGCCCATGCTCGTCGTTCACGCGCTTGAAGTGGTCGAGGTCCGCAAGCAGCAGTGAAACAGGGCGTTGAAAGCGGTCGCTCTCCGCAAGAAGGGTGGCCAGGCGCTCGTCGAACGTGCGACGGTTGGCCAACCCGGTAAGCGCATCCTTCCGCGCCAGATCATGCTGCCGAGAGAATTCCTCCGCCGTGCGCAGCGAGAGCGATGCGACACGGGCAAGGAGCCGCACCGTATCGACTTCGCGCTCCACGATCTGCCGGGGCGCGTCGCCTTCGATGACGATGGCGCCGAGGACGGAGTGGTCGCGCCGGAGCGGGATGATGGCCAGTGCGCCGACGCGGCGTCGCGGCTCGAGGTCGGCGAAGATCGACGTCCGGAGCGCGGCGCGCTGCGCATCCTCGAAGAGAAAGAGCTGATCTTCGCGACAAGCCTTCGCGACGAGCGACTCGGCGCCCAGCGGATCGCCATCCTTCACGCCAAAGCCGGCCGACGCGCTCCGCACGATGCCGGTTCCCGAGGCGGAGTCCCATCCCACGAAAGCGGCGCGAGATGCGCTCGTCACCTGAAGCGCCGTCTCGCACACGGAGCGCGCGAGCGCATCACCGATCACGCTACCCTGAATTCGCTCCACGGCGTCGATGATGGCGCGAACGTCCGCCGCGCGTCGGGCAGTGAGGTGACGCACTTCGAGCAGGCCGAGGAGTGTTCCGAGGTGTGTTCCGTGGCGACGAACCCAGTTCTTGAGCTCGTCATCCGGAACCGCCGCGCCGCCCGTGACGGTCACGCTCAGCGCGCCGAAAAGCCTGTCGCCCTCCTCGACCGGTCCCGCAACGACAATCCCCCCGTGCTGGAGCTGGGCGGACACCGCGAGTCGCTGGACGCCGGCCCACTGTACGAGCGGCACGCCTTCCCGCTCGGGAAAGAGCACCGGCTCGTCAGGCGAGACCGTCGACCACGCCGCCGGCTCCATGCGCTCGTCGTCTTCCGAGAGCCGCCAGTAGATCACTTCATCGGCGCACAGACCGTCTCGAATGTCCCTGAGGTATCTGCTGGCGATGTGCAGGTGAACCATGCCGATGGCGGCGTCTCGCTCCGAAACCGCATCACGTCTCAGATCGCTCGCGACCGCGGTAGATCCGCGGGGCGTCGGCTTTCGATGAAGGAAGCTCTGCACGCGTCTCATCCGCTGGCGGTGCACCTCGACGTCGCGGGCATTCTGTCGCGCGTACCACGTGGGACCGATCGCCAACCCACTCACCAGGGCGGCCGCCGCGATGATGACGCTCGGGTCAGGCGAGCGGCCGAGCCACGCGTCGAGCGCGCCGATCAGGACGACGGAGGCCGCGGCAGCGATGGCGCCCGCTCGGTAGCCGTGCGCCGACGTAACACCAATCAGGAGGATCCCGGCCACGGCCAGAGCCGGGGAGGCGAGTCCGCCGCTGCCAGCGATGAGGAGCGCGGCTGGGGCCGAGAGGAGTACGAGGATACTGGACAGGTGGCGTCGCACGCCGGGCGACACCTTGCCGCGGGCGATCACCGTCAAGCCCGCAAAAGCTGCGAGGAGGGCGAATACCGCCGGCCACCTCAGGCGCGCGCCGGCCGCCAGCTCGGCGCTCACCGCGGGATTCAGAAATGAAACGGCGGCCGCGATCCAGAGCGCGGCCGCCGCGATCGACGTCCAGCGGTGCCGTGTAAAGCTACGAGTGAGTGATTCTTGAAGCGGCATAGGCGGCGCCGAACCCGTTGTCGATGTTGACGACAGTCACGCCGGCAGCGCAACTGTTCAGCATCCCAAGCAGTGCGGCGATGCCGCCAAAGCTTGCGCCGTATCCGACGCTCGTCGGAACCGCGATGACTGGCACGCGGACGATGCCGCCGACCACCGAGGGAAGCGCCCCTTCCATCCCCGCGACCACGATGACGACCGCCGCCCGCGTGAGGACGTCGCCGCGGACGAGCAGCCGGTGTATACCGGCGACGCCGACGTCCGTTAGGCGCTCGACGCAGTTTCCCAAGGCGCGTGAGGTGACCGACGCCTCCTCCGCCACGGGCAAGTCGCTCGTTCCAGCGGTGACGATGAGCACGGTCCCCGTTCCTTGAGGAACCGGCTTATCAGGAGCAAGGTATGCCGTTCTCCCCAAGTCATTTAGCTCGACGCCTGGAACCACCCCACCAAGCGCCCGACGGACGTTGTCATCCGCTCTCGTGACGAGAAACCCGTCGCCACGCGCGGCGATGCGCAGTGAGATCTCGACGACCTGCCCCGTCGTTTTCCCGGCCGCGAGAACGACTTCCGGATACCCTTGGCGAAGCGCCCGATGGTGATCGATCGTGGCGAAGCCGAGCTCTTCGAGGGGCGAGGTGGCGAGGGCGTCGGCCGCCATTTCCGGCGGCAGCTCGCCCGCCGCGACGCGTCGCAGGAGCTCGAGTGCGCGCTCCCGCGTCACGTCAGCGCAGGCTCAGGCGCTTCCGAAGTCTCGAGGGCGGGCGCGGCGACCTCGATCGACCCGGAGCTCACGGCATCCAGATACGTGCCGAAGATCGTCTCGACCTGGCTCAGGGACTCGACGGCGTGCAGCTGCCGGCGCAGGTCAGCCGAATGCGATATTCCCTTCACGTACCAACCCAGGTGCTTCCGGAACTCGATCGCGGCACCGCGCGGGTCGTTCTCGTACGCCTCGGCCATGCGCGCATGCTCGATCGCGATCTCGAATCGACGCTCGAGGGGCGGCGTGGCCGGCATCGGCAGGCCGTCCAGGAGTGCTCTGACCTGGTCGAAGATCCACGGCTGTCCGAACGAGCCGCGGGCGATCATGACGCCGGCACAGCCCGTCTCGCGGTGCATACGGACCGCGTCCTCGGGCGTCTTGATGTCGCCGTTACCGAGCACCGGGATGTCGAGCGCGTCGACGACCGCTGCGATCTCCTCCCATCTGGCGGAGCCGGAATACATCTGCGTCCGGGTACGAGGATGGAGCGTGAGGACTCGCGCCCCGGCGTCCTGGCACCGAAGCGCGATCGAGACCGGATCACGCGTCTCCTCACTCCAGCCACTGCGGATCTTGACCGTCACGGGCAGGTGCGTGGCGCCTGATACCGCGCGGATGACCGCGTCGACGAGCGAAAGATCCTTCAGGCACCCCGAGCCGCCGTTTCGCCTGACGACTTTCTTGACGGGACAGCCGAAGTTGATATCGATGAACTCCGGGGCGAACACATCGGTGACGAATGCGGCCGCGTCTCCCATGGCCTGCGGATCGGCGCCGAAGATCTGCACGCCGATCGGGCGCTCCTCGGCGCCGAAGCGCAGCTTCGCTATCGTGGCCTCGTTCTCGCGCCGGATGCCTTCGGCCGAGAGGAACTCGGTGACGACGACATCTGCACCAAAGCGGCGGCAGAGGCGCCGGAACGGCGACTCCGACACGCCCGCCATGGGCGCGAGATACAGCGGAACGCGATGCGGAAGCAGAAAGGGAAAGGGCATGTCGATGCAAGCTAACGCTGACGCGAAATACGTGCAACGACATGATTTGACAGCGCTTACGGACCCCGATATGTTGCGCGGCACTGCACGCTCACTCCATTCCCGCGCTCGGCGCGCCCACTCATGGAATTGCGCGAATTCTTCTCGGAAGATGCGATCAAGCTCGAGCTCGAAGGCACGTCGAAGGACGACTTGCTGAAGGAGCTCATCGGCCTGCTCAAGCTCGACGAGAAGTCCGAAGGGATGCTGTTCAAGATGTTGAAGCGGCGCGAGAACCTCGGGTCCACCGGAATCGGGCGCGGCATCGCCATTCCCCACTGCCGCTCACTGGTGGTGAGCAAGCTCCGCGTGGCCTTTGGCCGCAAGCGCGACGGAGTGGACTTCAAGGCGATCGACGAGAAGCCGGTGCACTTCTTCTTCCTCATCGTCGCGCCGCCGCTCGAGGTTTCGAATCAGTATCTGCCGGTTCTGGGGAAAATTGCCCAGTTCTCGAAGGAGGCCGATGTGCCTGACCGCCTGATGCGGCTCAAGACTCCCGGCGAGTTCATGGAGCTCCTCAAGGAGAAAGGCGTATAGGCGCGTGCGTGAGCTCTGACATCTGACGTCTCTGCCGTCTCCCCTGACGATTACTCCCATTCGATGGTCGCAGGCGGCTTCGAGCTCACGTCGTATACAACCCTATTGACCCCACGCACCTCGTTGATGATGCGATTCGAGATGCGCGCGAGCACATCGTGCGGGAACGCGTACCAGTCGGCCGTCATCCCATCGCGGCTGGTGACGGCGCGTAAGGCGACGACGTTCGCGTAGGTGCGGAAGTCACCCATGACTCCGACGCTCTTCACCGGCAGGAGCACGGCGAACGCCTGCCAGATGTCGTCGTACAGCTCCGCTTCGCGAATCTCCTCGAGATAGATCGCGTCGGCCGCACGCAGCGTGTCGAGCTTGGCGCGGGTCACGTCGGAGAGGATGCGGATCGCGAGCCCAGGCCCCGGGAATGGGTGGCGTCCCACGATCTCCTCGGGGAGGCCCAGCTCGCGACCCGCCTGGCGCACCTCATCCTTGAACAACTCTCGCAGTGGCTCCACGAGCGCGAACTTCATCCCCGGCTTGAGTCCGCCGACGTTGTGATGCGTCTTGATCGTCGCTGAGGGACCGCCACGGGGCGAGACGGACTCGATGACATCGGGATACAGCGTTCCCTGCACGAGATACCGCGCGTCGTGGCCCGCCTTCACGGCTGCATCCTCGAACACGTCGATGAACGTGTGCCCGATGCGCCGCCGCTTCTCCTCGGGATCCTCCACGCCGGCGAGCGCGGTAAGAAAGCGGTCGCTCGCGTCGACGGTCACCAGGTCGATCCCAAGATGGGCGCGGAATGTTCGTTCGACCTGGTCGCGCTCGTGCTGGCGGAGCAGACCTGTGTCGACGAAGATACAGGTGAGCTGATCGCCGATCGCACGGTGGACGAGCGCGGCCGCGACTGACGAATCCACTCCGCCGGACAGCCCGCAGATCACGCGGGAGGTCCCGACCTGCCTCGCGACCTTCGCTACCTCCTCCGCGATGAAAGCGCCCGCCGTCCACGTCGGCTCGGCGCCACACACCTCGAAAAGAAAGTTTGCGATCACCTCACCGCCGCGCGGCGTATGCGCGACCTCGGGGTGAAACTGCACGCCGAAGATCGGTCGCGTTCGGTGACGCATCCCGGCGACCTTCACGGTCTCGCTGCGCGCCGTCACGTCGTAATCCGGCGGTGGCGTCTCCACGTGGTCGCCGTGGCTCATCCACACCGTCACACGCTCGCCATCATCGAACCCGCCGAAGAGGCCGTCGGCCTCGAGAACCTCGAGCTCGGCGCGTCCATACTCGCGAGGACCCGGTGCGACCTTGCCCCCTTCGAGGTGCGCGATGAGCTGCATGCCGTAACAGATGCCGAGCACGGGCGCAATCTCGAGGAGCGCCGGGTCGGCGGTCGGTCCACCGTCATCGTACACGGAGCTCGGCCCACCGCTGAGGATGATGCCGGTGGGCCTCCATTCCCGGATCCACTCGAGCGATCGCGTGGGCGGGTGAATTTCGGAGTAGACGCGCGCCTCGCGAACGCGCCGTGCGATGAGCTGGGTGAATTGCGAGCCGTAATCGAGAATGAGGATCCGGCTACCCACGCGGACCCCAGCCCTCGAGACGTATCACCTCGAGGGCTTTCGTCTCGAGGTCGAGTATTGCGGCCGTGGGCGTGCCGTACAGCCATCCGCACGCCTCGCCCGGATTGACGATGACGGTGTCGCCGCGGACGCGCATTTCCTGCTTGTGTGTACACCCGTGCACCACGACGGCGTGCGATGCCAGCGAGCGCTTCTGCACGTCGCCGATGTCGTGTACGACGAGGATGGTGGTGTCGCCAATCTCCACACTGTGCGGCGATTCGTAGAGCTCGAACCCCATGCCCTTTGCCGCTTCCGCCTGAAGTCCCTGCCGGTCACCGTCGTTCCGACCGAATACGCCCGCGACAGCGACGTTCGATGCTCGCAGGGGCGCGATGGAAAAGGGCGCACACCAGTCGCCGGCATGAACGACGACACCCACACCCGCCTCGGCGAACCGTCGCGCGAATTCTGCGAGTGCCGGCACGCGGTCATGCGAATCGGCGAGCAGCCCGACGCGCATCAGGCGCGCCTCCAGTCGGGAATGATCCGCTCGTGGCGGACCAGGTCCTCGTAGGTCTCGCGCTCGCGAACGATCGCGAAGCGGTCGCCCTCGACGAGGATCTCGGGCGGGCGCGGCCGGCTGTTGTAATTCGACGCCATCACGAAACCGTACGCGCCGGCGGAGTGGACGAGCAGCAAGTCGCCTTCCTCCACCGCGTCCATCGTGCGGTCGAGGGCGAAGAAGTCGCCGCTCTCGCACACCGGGCCCACCACGTCGTACGTCGCGCGCGGTCCGCGCGGGCGCGACGCCGAAATGTGGTGGTAGGCATGATAGTGCGACGGGCGAAGCAGGTCGTTCATCCCGGCGTCGGTGATGATGTACTCCCGACCGCCGCTCCGCTTGCGATACAACACTCGAGTGAGCAGAACGCCGGCGTTTCCGACGAGAAAGCGCCCTGGCTCGACAACGAGTGAGAGCGCCGAGTCGCGCGCATGAGGGCTGATCGCGGCGGCGAAGCACGCGGCGTCGGTCGGGGCTTCGTTCTCGTACGTCACGGCGAGACCGCCCCCGACATCGAGATATGTCAAGTCACGACAGCCCTGCTCGCGCAACGCGCCTACCAGCTCGAGTAGCCTGCGAATCCCCGCCTCGTACGGATCGAGCGTCGTGACCTGCGAGCCGATATGCATTGCGACACCGCGAAGCGCGATGCCGGGCATGTGCACGGCGCGACGGCCCACACCGAGCGCTTCATCGTATGGAATCCCGAACTTCATCCCCCGCTCCCCCGTACGGGTATACGGGTGGGGCGTATCGACAGTCACCTCGGGATTCACCCGGAGTGCGACGGGCGCGCGAACGTTCCGCGCGCGCGCGATGGCGTCGAGACGGCGCAGCTCCGCTTCCGACTCCACGTTGATGAGCAGAACGGCGGCATCGAGCGCTGCGCGCAGCTCGTCGTCGGTCTTCCCCACTCCGCTGAAGACGACATCGCGCCCCGTGTACCCCGTCCGGAGCGCACGATCGAGCTCGCCTCCCGATACGATGTCGACGCCGGCACCGAGCTCGCGGATGAGGGCGAGGATTGCCAGCGAGGAGTTCGCCTTGACCGAGTAGTGGAGGCGGTGTGGCACGGACGCGAGTGCGCCCGACAATCGCGCGTACTGCTCGCGAATGTGCATCGTGCTGTACACGTACGCGGGGGTCCCGACTGCCTGCGCGATCGCATCGAGGTCGACGTGCTCCCACCTCGCGGCCGCGAGCACGCCGAATGCCGCCTCGCGCCCGGCGGCAGCGGCCGTCAATACGCCTTCGCCCACAGCGCCTCGGCAATGGAGGCTTTCCCGCAACGCACACACGTGCGGGGCGGCTCGGCCGACCGAAACTCCTCGTCAGGCAGCACGCGAATGGTTGCCTTGGTATCCTCCTTCACCGCCGTCTCGCAGGCCGGCTCGCCGCACCATCCGGCGTAGACGAACCCGCCCTGACCGTCCATGAGCTGTCGGAACTCGTCATACGAGATTGCCCCGCGATGACTGTTCTGCTCGCGCCGCTCGCGTGCGGTGCTGAGCATATCGTCCTGGATCGCCTCGAGCAGCGCCTCCACTTCCTCACCGACGTCTTCGAGACCGACCGACTGCTTGGCGCGCGTGTCGCGCCTCACCAGCACACACTGGTTCTTCTCGATGTCGCGAGGGCCAAGCTCCATGCGGAGCGGCACTCCGCGCATTTCCCAATCGTAGTACTTGGCGCCCGGCTTCATGTTTTCCCGATCATCCAGGTGCACCCGCAGCCGATTCGGCTCGCGGCGCTCCCAGTCCCGCAAGCTGTCGAAGATGCGCCGCGCCGCCTCGAGCACACGCCCGCGGTCTGCGTCGCTCTTCCAGATCGGCACGATCACGAGCTCCGTCGGGGCCAGCAGTGGAGGCGTACAGACGCCGTTGTCGTCGCCGTGCGTCATGACGAGCCCGCCGACCAGGCGTGTGGACACTCCCCAGCTCGTGTTCCAGGCGTGCGCGATCTCGCCGTTCTCCGCCTGGAAGGTGAGGTCGAACGCCTTCGCGAAGTTCTGTCCGAGGTTGTGCGACGTGCCGGCCTGAAGCGCCCGGTTGTCCTGCATCATCGCCTCGCAGGCGTAGGTGCGAAGCGCGCCGGCGAACTTCTCACTGTCCGTCTTCTGTCCCGTCACGACGGGCATTGCCATCCAGCCTTCCATGAAGTCGCGATACAGCCCGAGGATCATCCGTGCCTCCTCCTCGGCCTCATCGTGCGTCGCGTGCGCGGTATGGCCTTCCTGCCAGAGAAACTCGAGCGTCCGCAAGAACAAGCGCGTCCGCATCTCCCAGCGCACGACGTTCGCCCACTGATTGATGAGCAAGGGGAGATCGCGGTAGCTCTGTACCCACTTCGCGAACATCGAATAGATGATCGTTTCCGACGTAGGCCGCACGACGAGCGGCTCATCGAGCTCCTTCCCGCCGCCGTGCGTCACGACCGCCGTCTCCGGCGCGAACCCCTGAACGTGTTCCGCCTCCTTGTGCAGGAAGCTCTCGGGGATGAAAAGCGGGAAGTAGGCGTTCTGGTGACCGGTCGCCTTGAACATGTCGTCGAGCGCCCGCTGCATCCGTTCCCAGATGCCGTAGCCCGACGGACGAATCACCATGCAGCCGCGCACGGGCGAGTAGTCGGCGAGCTCCGCGCGGAGCACGACCTCGTTGTACCAGGCACTGAAGTCTTCGGCGCGTGTCGTGAGCTTCTTGTCGTCGGTCATCGCGGTGACGCCATCGCATCGTAGAAGGTCAATGTCAGCGCCCGCCGACCCACTCATCGAGGCGTACGCGCGCCTCCTCCCCATCGGCGAGCCGGCGGACCACCGCCTCGCCCCGCTCGAGGTCCGCTGCCTGTAGCACCAGCACCTCGCGTGCGCCCGCGGCATCCGCGGCCTTGATCTGCCGCGAGAGCTGTTGCCCGCCTAACGCGTACTCGACGGATACGCCACGATCGCGCAGCCGTCGCGCAATCCGCATCGCGTCCTCGAGCAGCGCACCGTCGCCGTAGGCGACCCAGACGTCCACCAGCGGCTTCCACTCACGCATGAGTCCCTTCGCGCGGAGCAGCTCGCCCAGGACGACGTCGCCCATCCCAAAGCCAAGCGCCGGCAAATCAGTGCCGCCGAGCTGCTTCAGGAGCGAATCGTATCGGCCGCCCCCACAGATCGCGCGCAGCTCCCGCTTCGCATCGAACAGCTCGAAGACGATGCCCGTATAGTACGCCAGCCCGCGCACGATCGAGAGATCGAACTCGACCCAATCGCTGACACCGAGCGCGCCGAGATACTCGAAGTAGCGCGCGAGCCGCGCGAAGTCCTCGCGCAGCTCCGGCACGTCCCCGTAACGCTCGCGCAGCGTCGGCAGATCGGTGTGCTTCAGGACCTCGAACACCCGCGCGATGAAAACGTCGTGGAGGCCGGCCGTCCGCAGCTTCGCCTCGAGCGAGGCGCGCGGCTCGCGATCGAGCTTGTCGACGACTGCGTACACCGCGGGCAGCGATTCCTCGGACAGACCCGTCAGCATCAGCAACCCGCGCAGCAGCTGGCGATCGGACACCCGCGCGCGAACATCCGCAGACGTCAGGCCGAACGCCCGCATGATGTCGATCGCGGCCGACAGGAGCTCGGCGTCGGCCGTGACGTCCGCTTCTCCGATGATGTCGCAGTTCAGCTGGAAGTGCTCCCGAAGACGTCCCCGCTGCTTGCGCTCGTAACGGAACAGCTGCGGCGCCGAGAACCACCGGACGGGTTTGCGCAGCGAATTCGCCTTCGCCGCGACCATCCTGGCCAGCGTCGGCGTCATCTCCGGACGCAGCGACACGTCGCGACCGCCCTTGTCGGCGAAAGAGTAGAGCTGGCCGACGATCTCGTCCCCGCTCTTTCGCGTGTACAGCTCGAGTGGCTCGAGCGGTGGACCGTCGTACTCCACGAACGCGTATCGCCTGGCAACTTCTCGCCAAGTCCCGATGATGAAGTTTCGCTCCGCAAGCTCCGCTGGATAGAACTCGCGAAAGCCGGGCAAGGCGTCCAAGGACATGGCGGAATCTACCCGGCGAAAGGATTTACCTGCAAGCGCGTCATCGCGTCACCGACAGTGTGAAACGAGCCCGCGATGAGGACCGTAGCGCCCATCGAGTCCGCCCGTGCGAGCGCGGCGTCGAAGTCCGGTTCGCTGTGCGCGCTCCACGAGAGTGTTCGCGCGTGCGCACGCGCGTCGTCGAGGCTCCAGGCTCGCGCCGCCGGCGCCGAGGGCGGCTGCACGAGCACCACGGCATCGACGACGCGTGAGAGCGCGCTCATAATGCCGCGCCAATCCTTGTCGCCAAGGACGCCGAGTAGCGCGACCAGAGGGCGAGGAATCGCCAGATCGCCGAGCGTGTCCGCGAGCACGGCCGCACCCGACGGGTTATGCGCGACGTCGAAGATCCATCGCCCAACACGCTGAAATCGACCGGGCAGCGCGACGTCGGGGATCGCGATGCCATCGGACGAGTCTGGCCAGGGCGCCAGACCGCTCGCATCGAGTGCAGTGAGCGCGGTGATCGCGTTGTCGGCCTGGTGCTTCCCGAGCAGCGGGGTGACGAGAGGGATCTCGCGCGCGCCGTCGTCGAGCACGAATTCCGTGCCGTCTGAAGTGATGCGAACATCCCGGATCGCGCCGCGGTCCAGCGCAGCCACGATCGGCTGCGCGCCGCGGGATTCCGCGATCTGCGAAAGGGTCGCCGCGATGATCGCATCACGCTCTCCGACGACGGCGGGACGACCCGCCTTGAAGATTCCGCCCTTCTCGTTGGCGATCGCTTCGATGGTCGACCCGAGCCACTCGGTATGATCGAGCGCGATCGAGGTCACGACGGCTGCGCGCGGATCCACGACGTTGGTGGCGTCCAGGCGGCCACCGAGACCCACTTCGACGACCGCAACGTCCACGTTCGCCCTCGCGAAGTAATCGAGTGCGAGGGCGGTCGTGATCTCGAAGAACGTGGCGCCGAGCCGTTCCGCGTCTGGCGTCCAGCGGTCGAGAAAGGCGAGAACATCCTCCTCGCCAATCGGAACCCGGTCGACGAGGACTCGCTCCGTGAAATCGATGAGATGCGGCGATGTATAGCGTCCGACGCGCAGACCCCTGGCGCGCAGGAGCGCCTCAGCGGTGGCGACGACGCTTCCCTTGCCGTTCGTGCCGCCGACGTGGAGGACGGTCAACTCGCGATGAGGATCTCCGAGCAGCTCGAGCAGCGCCGTCACGCGCTCGAGACCAAGCTTCCAGACGCCGGACGTGCGCGTGAAGAGCGCATCGATCGCGGCGCGGTAGGTCGTCAGGGCGACGTCCACCCCGCGGCCGCCGGCTGACCGCTCATGTGCCGCAGGAGCTGGCCTATCGTGCGCTTGAGCTCTCGCCGGTGCACCACGCCGTCCAGCATTCCCTTCTCGAGCAAAAACTCAGCGGTCTGGAAGCCCTCGGGCAGATCCTGGCCGATCGTCTGCTTGATGACGCGCGGGCCTGCGAAGCCAACGACGGCTCCCGGCTCCGCGATGATCGCGTCGCCCAGCATCGCGAAGCTGGCGCTGACGCCACCCGTCGTCGGATTCGTGAGCACGGAGATGTACGGAATCCGCCGCTCGGCCAGCTGCGACAACACCGCGCTCGTCTTCGCCATTTGCATGAGCGAAAGCACCCCTTCCTGCATGCGCGCGCCCCCGGACGCCGAGACGAGGACGATCGGATACTTCCGCTCGAGCGAGCGCTGGCCAAGTCGAGAGATCTTCTCACCAACGACCGAGCCCATCGAGCCGCCCATGAACGCGAAGTCCATGACGCCGAGGAATATCGGCATCCCGCCGAGCGTCCCGGAGACGGACATAATGGCGTCCGCATCGCCGGCGTTCTGCGTCGCGCGCGTGATGCGTTGCGGGTACTCGGGAAACGTCAGCGGGTCAACGGAGCGCAGCTCGGGATCGAGCTCCTCGTACTGACCATCGTCGAGGAGGAGCGAGACGTACTCGGTCGCACGGATGCGCCGGTGGTAGTCGCACTCGGGGCACACATTGAGGTTTCGCTCGAACTTCTCGCGAATATCCGTGTGCCCGCATGCCTCGCACTTCTCCCAGACGTCGGCCGGAATCTCGAGCCGCTCCCGGCGCGGCTGGCGAGGCTTCTTCTCTTTGCGGAACCAGGCCATTCGAGAAATGTGCCTGTGAGGCAGGTCACAGGCTAGGGTTGACAGGAACGAGGAACGAGGCCGAGGAAGTTGCGAGCGCCCGCGCGGAGCCCTACCAGCACCTTGCTCGGTCCTCGGTCCTCGTTTCCTCGTGTCTAGATCGCCAACTCTCCAAAGCGTCCGCCTCGCCCCTCGCTTGCTATTCGCACGAGCATGCCGATGGAGATGAAGGACGCGAGCAGGAACGACCCGCCGTAGCTGAAGAATGGCAGCGGGATTCCCGTGATCGGCATGAGATTGAGCGTCATGCCGATGTTGACGACGATGTGCACCACCCAGGCCGAGGCGAGTCCAAAGGCGACCAGGCTGCTGAACCCGTCGTTCGCGCGGGCCGCAATGCGCACCACGCGAAGGAGGAGAAAGAGAAAGAGCGCGAGCGTCACCATGACGCCGATGAAGCCGAGCTCCTCGCCGACGACGGCGTAGATGAAGTCGGTGTGCTGCGCAGGGAGGAAGCCGAGCTGCTTCTGCGTCCCCTCCGTCCACCCCTTGCCGAACCAGCCTCCCGATCCGATCGCCACCTGCGACTGAATGACGTGCCAGCCGGAGGCGCGCGGGTCGATGGAGGGATCGAGGAACACGAGCAATCGGTGCCGCTGATAGGGAGCGAGCCGCTCCCAGATGAGCGGCGCGACGACACCCATCGCGACGTTGGCCAGCATGAGCCCAACGCCTTCCACGAGATAGGGGCGGTAGCGCACGACGAGCGCGATCAGCAGGAGGAACCACGCGCCCCAATAGGTCGTGTTGAACGCGAGCAGAAGGCTCACCGCGGGCGACGCAATGAGCACGAGCAGCGGCCACGGGACCCCCGACCAGTACAGCATCGCAAAGAAGATCCCGATGAACGCGATGCCGGTGCCCAGGTCCGGCTGCGCCATGATCAGCACCCACGGGATGAGAACGATCAGCGCGGGTTTCCAGAGCTCCAGAATCGATCGGGGCGCGTCCCGTCGCTCGCCGAGGATGCGCGCGAGCATGAGCACGACCGTAATCTTGGCGATCTCGGCGGGCTGGCCGAGTCTCACGCCTCCGATCGTGAGCCATCCTTTCACGCTGGCGGCGGTGCCAGCCCCGCTGCCGAACAGCAGGGTGATGACCAGCAGCGCGATCGTGAGGAGAAACGCGGGCCACGTGAGCCATTCGATGAGCCGCACCGACGCACGGCTCACGATGAAGGCCGCGACGAGTGCAACCATGAGCCAGCGGATCTGCGAGATCCACGCGCGACCGGCGACGGTCGGGACGTCGGTCTGACCCGCCGAGTACACCATCGCGATCCCGAAGAGCGAGAGCGCGAGCGCGACACCGATGAGCGGGAGGTCGGCGGTGAGAACGCGCCGGCGCATCATCGCGCCGTGGTCTCCGGGGCAGGACCCGCGAGCGTCGGCGGCGAGGTCTTCACGGCGGAGGGGCCTTTCAAGTACCGCTCGATGATCTTCGATGCCATGCGGGCGGCATAGTACCCGTGCTCACCGAACTCGAGCATCACCGCGACGACGATCTTGGGATCGTCCGCGGGAGCGAAGCCGACGAACCAGGCGTGATCGCGCGTGACGTCGTGCGCGTTCTGCGCGGTGCCCGTCTTCCCCGCCAGAACGATGTCCTCGATGCGCGCGCTGCCAGCCGTTCCGCGCTCCGACACGACGTTCTTCATCGCGTTGCGCAGTCCCTGGAGCTCGTGAGGCTCGAGCTGAATGACGCGGGTCCGTGAATTGTCCTCGTCATTGCGCGCGATCTCGGGACGCGCCGCAAGCCCATCGGTGGCGAGAGCGGTGTAGAAGCGTGCCATGTTGACGACCGTCTGGTCGTTCTCGCCCTGGCCGATCGACAGGTTGAGGGTAACCGCCGAGCTCCATCCCCGTGCGCCGTACCGCTTGTTGTAGTAGTCCTCGCCGTACGGGTAGATCGGGATGACCTCACCGGGGAGGTCGATGCCGCTCCGCTTGTCGAACCCGAGCCGCACGCCGCCCGCAATCAGTCTCGTTAGGCCGAGCTTGAGGCCGAGCTGGTAGAAGTAGGTGTCGCAGGAGACTTCGAGCGCGCGCGCCAGCGTGATGTCGCCGTGCCCCTTTCGCTCCCAGCACCGGAAGTACCGGTTCCCGAACTGGTATCCGCCCGTGCATGGCTGCGGCATGTGCGTCTCGAGCGTCGCAACCTTGTCGTTGAGCGCGAGCACGGAGGTTGCCAGCTTGAAGGTCGATGCCGGTGGATATCGACCCTGAATCACCTTGTTGTACAGCGGCCGGCGCGGATCCGTATTCAGCTGCTTCCAGTACTCGGCGGGGATGCCGCCGATGAAGCGATTCGGGTCGAACGACGGCGCGCTGTGGAGCGCGAGCACGCCACCGGATACCGGATCGAGGGCGATGATGCCACCTTGAAGCGAATCGCCAAAAAGTCCGGCGGCATAGCGCTGAAGGTCGAGATCGATATTCGTGTGCAGTGCCGGCGCCGCCAGCGGCCGCAGATCCTGACGAGCGCCCGCCTCGCGCACCACGCGGCCGCGCGCGTCGACCTCGACGAAGCGAATCCCTTCCTGACCACGCAGCTCCTTCTCGTACTGCTTCTCGAGACCGCCCTTCCCGATCTGCTGCCCCGCCTTGTACTCCTCGAACTCCGGTTGCGCGAGCTCGCTCTCCGTGACTTCGCCCGTGTAGCCGACGAACGCCGCCACGGCCTCGCCGTCGGGGTAGTATCGCTTCGGAGCCGATTGAATGATCAAACCGGGGAACTCGACGCGATGCTCCTCGAGCACCGAGATCACGTCAAACGGCGCGTCGGAGAGAATCACCGTCGGACGAGTGGGCGCGCGCCGGAAACGCCGCACCGACGACTCGATCTGATCCGGCGACAGCTGGATGAGCGCGGAGAGGCGCTTGAGCGAGGCACGCAGCGTATCGCTCGCGGGGCTCAGCATCGACACCGAGTAGCCCGGCACATTCTCGGCAATGACCTGCTCGTTGCGGTCGTAGATGATTCCGCGCGGCGCGGGCAGCGGCACCTCGCGCAGGCGGTTCGACTCCGACTTGAGCGCGTACTCGGAGTTGCGGAGGACCTGCGTGCGGAAGAACGCCGACAGCAACACGAAGAAGAGTATCGCGAGCGTCCACGAGGCACCGCGGGCCCGGCGCGCGAGGTCGTTCGGATGGAAGCTCATGCCGGCGACGTCCTGAGGATCGGCCGGAGAAGGGCGAGCACGAGGAGGCCGAAGAGCGCCGTCACGGCCGCCGCGAGCGGGGACCACACGAGCAGTTGCATGGCGAGCTCACCGCCGCCGAGGTTTCCGGACGCCACATGGTACATGATGTCCAGCGCCCACTTCCCCAGAAAGATGAAGAACGCGATGAGCGGAAGATTGTCGGCGAAGAAGACCGCCTTGAGCCACGACGCGCCGAATGCGACGACGCTCATCGCGAGCGCACCCGCGCCGAGTCCATCGAGGGACACGCTGTCGGCGACCAGTCCGGTCAGAAATCCCACGATGGCCGCCGAGCCCGGCCGCACGCGGATGGACACGAGCAGCAGCGCGATCACGAGAAAATCGGGTGAAGAGCGCCAGGCGAGCAGCGGCCGCAGCGTGTAGTGCAGCACGAGCAGCAGCCCGAACGCGATGAGGATGCGGAAGACGTCGACGCCCTTCATCGCGGTGGCGTGGCCGGTGCGTTGGCCGGCGCGGAATCTGGCGGTGGAACGACCGGTGCGGGACGCGCCGTGTCGACCCGCGGCGGTACGACGACCGCCGTGTCGCGACCCGCGGTGTCGCGACGCACGGTATCACTCCGAATGGTGTCGCGGCGCGCCGTGTCACGTGGAGTGGCCGGTACGCGAGGCGCGGGGTCGCGCACTGCGGGCGCCGCGCGGCGCGGTGCCGTGTCTCGAGCCACCGGCTGCGTGCGCCGTGGCGCGGTGTCGCGAACGACGGGCGGGGTGCGGCGAGCAGTGTCGCGTCGCGCGGGTGCTCTCGTTGCCGCGGTGTCGGTGCGAGCGGGCGCGGCCTGCGGCGGCCGCGGCGGTGGCGCAGACGTCCGCGCGCGAGCCAGCGAATCCGCGCGTCTCGCGGAGTCCGCCGCCGCGCTGTCGGGTGAAATCTGCTCCCACACGCCATCGACTCCGGCCCCGGCGCGCTGCGGATGCAGGATCATCACCGTGCTGATATCGGCCGGCAGGACAGCGGGACGAAGCACATACGTGTTCGCCCAGACTTCCGAGGTCCGGAGCTCCCGCTGTACGACGCCGATGGGAATCCCGCGCGGGTACACACCTCCAAGACCCGAGCTGACGATCAGAGTTCCCGGCGTGAGCGACGTTCGCAGCGGGACGCCGCGCATCTCGAGGAGGTAGCGGTCAGGCTCGTCGCCGAGGTGCGGGCCGACGATGCCGAATGCGCTGCCGTCGGCCGACTGCGCGCTCACCCGGAAATCGGTATGCGGCCACACGATCGCGATGCTCGTCGTCGGGTCGACGATGCGCACCATGCCGACGAGTCCCTCGGGTGCGACGACGGGGCTGAACTGCCGCACGCCACCGCGTGAGCCGGCCGACAGCACGACCGTGTACTCCTCGCCAGGACTGCGGTTGAAAAGCGCCTCCGCGGGAACGAAGCCCCAGCGGAGACGGCGCCCCAGCCCGAGCAGTCGACGGAGGCGGTTGTTCTCGCGCTCGAGCTCGGGCGCGGTCATGGCGCGCAGGACGACCGAGTCGCGTTCGGCGCGCGTCCGTTCGCGCGCTTCCCAGGCGCGGCGCGTGAGCTCGGCGTTGTATTGCAGCGAGAGGAGCGGAGCGACGACGCTGCGGCGCATCGCGGCGGCGAGAGGATCGCGCACGGCCTGCGGAAGCGCGAGCGTGACGATCGAGAGCGCCACGCATGCGCCTAACAGCAGGGTGTCGCGCCGCCCCGAAACGCGCGATGCCACGGTCAGCTCAGGTGCTCAGGACCGACCAGTACTTCTCCTCGTCGTCGAGAATACGTCCGGTCCCGCGCACGACGCAGGTGAGCGGATCTTCATCGACATGAATCGGAAGGCTGGTTTCCTGAGACAGGAGCAGGTCGAGGCCGCGAATGAGCGCGCCTCCGCCCGTCATGACGATCCCGCGATCGACGATGTCGCTGGCGAGCTCGGGCGGCGTGATCTCCAGCGCGCGCCGCACCGCGTCGACGATCTGCTGAATGGGCTCCTGGATGGCTTCGCGGATCTCGCTCGAGTGCACGCGCACCGTCTTCGGGATACCGCTGACGAGGTCGCGTCCCTTCACTTCCATCTCGCGCTCTTCCCCCACCGGCGCCGCGGAGCCGATCTGAATCTTGATCTGCTCGGCCGTCGGCTCACCGATGAGGAGGTTGTAGTTCTTGCGCATGAACTGGACGATCGACGTGTCGAGCTCGTCGCCCCCGGTGCGGATCGACGTATCGCTCACGATACCCGAGAGGGCAATCACGGCGATCTCGGTCGTCCCACCGCCAATGTCGATCACCATGTTGCCCGTCGGCGTTTCGACCGGCAGGCCGACGCCGATCGCCGCCGCCATGGGCTCGGCGACCATGAACACTTCCTTGGCGCCAGCGCCTAACGCTGAGTCGCGCACGGCGCGCTTCTCCACCTCGGTGATGCCGGACGGGACGCAGACGATCACGCGCGGCTTCACCTTGAAGACGTGATTGTCGATGATCAGCTGCAAGAAGTAGCGCAGCATCTTCTCGGTCACGTCGAAGTCGGCGATGACGCCGTCCTTCATCGGGCGCACCGCGATCACGCCTTCCGGTGTGCGCCCGAGCATGCGCTTTGCCTCGAGACCGACGCCCTTGATCTTCCCGGACGCCCGATCGATCGCAACGACCGAGGGCTCGTTAAGCACGATCCCCTCGCCCTTCACGTAGATCAGCGTGTTCGCGGTTCCGAGGTCGACGGCGATCGCGTTGGCGGGAAACAGCGAGCGCGACTTGAAGAATGGCCAGCGCATTAGTGGGCGAATCCGGCGTTCCGAACGGAACGGCAGCGATGGGAAGGCAGGCGGTCCTGCACGGTCGGCTGAAAGTCTAGCGGTGCACTACAGCAACGGCAAGGCATTGGCTTGACACAACCTACACCACTTGGATATATCGCGCGCATGCCCCGCTCCCTCCCCGCTCTCGTGGCGGTCGTCGACGTTCATCTCTGCGACGCCTGCGGGCTCTGTCTTCCGCTCTGCCCGCCGATGGCAATCGCCATGCGCCGCGATGGACTTGTCATTGACGATCGAAGCTGCACGGCGTGTCAGAAGTGCATCGCGCCATGTCCGGTGGGAGCGCTTGTCATGGTTCCTCGTCCCGCATCGGTGACGGCTCCGCTCCCCGCATGACCCTCGAGCGGGCAGACGTGGTCGTCGTCGGTGGGGGACCGGCGGGACTGATTGCCGCCCGCGAGGCAGCCGCCGCGGGGCTCGACGTCATTCTCGTGGAGCGCGACCGCGCGATCGGCGCGCCCGTTCGATGCGGTGAGGGCGTTGGGAGCCGCGGACTCAGCGAATTCATCTCCCCCAACGGCGCCAACTGGGTCGCTCGGCGAATCACGCGTGTGATCTTCTGGGCGCCTGACGGAACGGAGGTCCGCGTCGCGGAAGGTGATGTAGGTTACATCCTCGACCGGTCGCGATTCGAGCCGGCGCTCGCCGCACAGGCCGGTGCGTGTGGCGCTGCGATCCGTGTCGGCACCGAGGCGACGGCGCTCGAGCGACGTGGCGACCGGTGGCGCGTGAGCACGAGCGGCCAACACGGCGAGTCTTTTGTCGACGCGCGCGTCGTCATCGCCGCCGACGGCGTCGAGTCGCTGGTCGCTCGATGGGCCGGCCTCGACACGCGGGTGCCGGCGCGCGACATGGAGAGTTGCGCGCAATACGTCGTCTCCAACATTCCCTTCGACCCCGACGCGATCTATCTCCATTTCGGCCATCGCGTCGCGCCCGGAGGCTACGCCTGGATCTTTCCCAAGAGCGTCGGCATCGCGAACGTGGGCCTGGGCATCGTCGCCTTACGAGCGGACGGTCGGCCCGCGCGTGCCTGGCTCGACGACTACATGGCGCGTCACTTCCCGATGGGCATAACGACGGGCTACACCGTGGGTGGTGTGATCGTGCATCCCACGATCAAGCGGACCGTCACCGACGGCCTGCTCGTGTGTGGCGACGCCGCGCACATGGTGAACCCGCTGAGCGGCGGTGGCATCGTCAACGCGATGAAGGCTGGCCGGCTTGCGGCGCGCACGGCCGTCCAGGCGATTGCTACGGGGGACACCTCGGCTACCCGGCTTCGGTCGTACCACGACGAGTGGATGCGCATGCTCGGTGACGATCATCTCCGCTACTATCGCCTGAAGGAGGCCATCAGCAAGTTCGATGATCCCTTCTTCGATCGGCTGGCGCGCACGGTCAACCACATCCCTCACGAGCGGCGGACCCTCGGGCGCATTTTTGCGCAGGCGCTGCTGAATCACCCGGGGCTCCTTCCCGTTGCGGCACGGTTTTTCGCGTAAGTCGCCGCCGCCATAACCACGACGCCCGTGCTGGACCATGCGCGCGGCGAGTGGTAAGATCAGTTCAGCGACTCTCGGGGTAGGGATGCCGAAGAAAAAGGGGGCTACGAAGCCCGCCAAGCGTCGTCGCAAGGTCGACGATGACCGTCGAGACACCCCCGAGGCCTCTCCCCGGTCCGACGCGCATCCCCCGATCGTCGGAATCGGAGCTTCTGCCGGCGGGCTCGACGCGTTTACACGGCTGCTGCGGAACCTCCCGCACCAGACGGGCATGGCGTACGTGGTCGTGCAGCACCTCGATCCCGCGCACGACAGCAGCCTGCCCGAGCTGCTCGCCCGTGCCGCCCCGATACCTGTCCTTCAGGCGAAGGACGCCATGCGGGTCGTTGCCGACCACGTGTACGTGATTCCGCCGAATACCACGCTGACGATGGAGGACGGCCGGCTGCGCCTCGCGGCCCGCCCAAAATCGCGTGGGCCGCACATGGCGGTCGACGAATTCCTGCGTTCGCTCGCGGCCGCGCACGGCAGCGGGGCCGTCGGCGTCGTCTTGTCCGGTAGCGGGAGCGATGGCGCGCTTGGTATCGAGGCGATCAAATCCGAGGGCGGGATCACGATCGCCCAGGATTTCGCATCGGCTCGCTATGCCAGTATGCCGGAAAGCGCCGTCGCGACCGGGCACGTCGATTTCGTGCTTCCCCCTGAGGAGATAGCCTTCCAGTTAGGCAGGATTGGCCGGCACGAGGGTGGCGCGAGACAACGCGAGCGAACCATCCGCCGCCTTGCCGCTGATCGTTCCGCTCGCACTACGACGCACGGCGATCGGCACCCTCGCGCTGGGCGGCCCCGGAGCTCGTGTGAGCCCGGACCTGACCCTGCGGCTCGCCGAGGAGTTCGCCGCGCGGGCGTCGGTCGCGCTCGACAACGCGGGCCTGCTCGCGACCGCCGTGCGGGCGCGCGCAGACGCGGAGGCGGCACAGGGCGTGGCGGAGCGGGCGAACCGCGCTAAGACCGACTTCCTGACCGCGATGAGCCACGAGCTGCGGACGCCGCTCAACGCCATCCTTGGCTACGTGCAGCTCATGGATATGGAGATTCGCGGCCCGCTCACCGATGCCCAGCGCGCTGACCTCCACCGCATCGCGCGCGTGGAACAGCATCTGTCGCATGTGATTGGCCAACTGCTGGGCTTCGCGAAGATCGATTCCGGGCACCTCACCTACGACCTGACGGATGTGCCCCTCGACGACGTGCTCCGCCACGTCGACGAGCTAATTCTGCCGGCAATGGAGGGCAAGCGCCTCACGTTCGAACCGGAGCGGTGCGACCCGGCGCTGACGGCCTGGGCTGACCGCGATAAGCTCGAGCAGATCCTTCTCAACCTCCTTTCCAATGCCGTGAAGTTCACCGATGCCGGCGGCCGCATCACGATCTGGTGCGAGGGGACCGATCAGACGGCGACCATCAGCGTTCGCGACACCGGACGTGGCATCCCCGCCGACCGGACCGGCGTCATTTTCGAGCCGTTCGTGCAGCTCGACCACGGGTTGACGCGGGGCAAGGAGGGTACGGGGCTCGGGCTCACCATCAGCCGCGACCTCGCTCGCGGCATGGGAGGCGATCTCGAGGTGATGACCTCGTTAGGCTCCGGTTCGACGTTCACCGTTTCTGTTCCCCAGGCGGCGTCAACATCCGCCCATGGAGCCGCGCCGACCGGCCTCCGGTCAGAAAGCTCGTCGCCACCCGACGACGAGCGTCCGGTCGCCTGACGAGCCGCCGCTGCTCAGGAAGAGAGCCCCGCCGGCCGGACCGAGCGCCTGGCCCGCGGCGCCCTCGGCGCGGGCTCGAGCGCGGCGACCGATCACGCGGCCGAACGCATGCCCAACGAGCATGCCCGTGAACGTGTCCGAGAGCCAATGCCGCCGGTCCGCTACGCGTGCAATACCAACCGCGATGGCGAGCACATAGAGCGCCGGCTCCGCCGGTCCAAGATCGAAGCGCTCGTTCCAGTATGTCACGCAGCCCATAATGTTGCCGGCGTGGCCGCCGTAGAACGAATGCTCTCGCCACGGGCCCGCGCCCAACTCGATGTCGAACGCATCCCCATTCGCGGTGAGCGGGCGCTCGCGAGAGATGATCGCGTACGACCCATGGTGCACGAGGATGTTTGCCTGCTGCGTGCTCGCGCATCCGATCCCGGCGTCGCGCAGCGCCCGGGAGTCGAACGCGAAGCCCAACAAGTAGAGGACCCCCGAGATCGGCTGAAGGCGCTTGCCGCTTCCGAGGTCGATGAGTCCGGAGCCGTGACCTTCACGAAACGGCTCGAGGCCCCTCATGAACGCGGAGCTCGGGTGACGGAGCATGGCGCGATCCACGTCCTCATCGATGAGGAGTGTCGCGCCGACGAAGGCCGCGCTCGCAGCGAACGTCGCCCAGTCGGTCCCATCGGCGCGAAGCGGCGACGCCCACACGTGAAGGATGTCGCGGACGCCGAGCTCGAGATCGCGCCCGATGCTCCTGACCGTGCGCTGCGCGTCGGCGGTCCCCGCCACCACGGCGAGACCGCACACCGCTCCAGCGACCTTGGTCGTTAATCGGCGAATCACCTGTGCACTCCATCGTGCGTTCAGGGTGACCCAAAGCAAGAGGTGAGCCGGGGTAAACAGCGGATGGTCATCCGAACAATCGCCTCCACACGCTCGTTCCGATGGCCGCACGATTCGCCGCCGTGGCGACGACGCGCTCAATCCCGGCCAGGAAGCCCACCCCCGGGAGCGGCGGCGACCACAGATACACCGGCAGGCGGGGAATGGCCATCGCGTCGCCATTCCACGCCGCGTTCAGCGTAAAGCCGACATCGTATCCGGCATCGCGGGCCAACGCGTGCTCGCGCACCCCACTGGCTCCAAACGGGTAACTTACTGCACGCGGGGCAACGTCGAGGGCATCGGCCAGCTCCACCCGCGACCCACCGAGCTCCCGCGCCGCAGCGGCCGCGCTGATCCACGTTAGGCGCGGATGCGTCGCCGTGTGCGACGCGAACGTGATCCCCCGCGATTGCCACCGCCGCATGTCGCGCCAGGCGAGATGCGCGAACCGTCGTCCTCCGTAGGCGACGTCCCAGCGGTTCAGGCGACCGGCAAATGCCGTGATGACGAAACACGTCGCGACGAATCCGTGGGCCTCGAGCACAGGGAAGGCGTGCTCGCGAAGCGCACGATAGCCATCGTCGAAGGTGATTGCGACTTCGTTCAGGGCTGCCCGACGCTCCCCGCGCGCGCACGCGGCAACCTCCTCGAGCGTCAGTGTGCGCCATCCGCCCCTTGCCAGACGCTCGATATGGCGCGCGAAGCGACGCGGCGAGATGCGCGTGACCCCGAGCTCGTGCCGACGATCGACCTTGTGATAGCACAGGATGTGTGGCAGCAGCGGCGACATCGAGCAACGCTCCTGCATCCGGCCTCAGGCGATCGCCCGCTCCACGTCCACCGAGTCCAGACCGAACGCCTCGGCCACCGCGGGATACACGACCTTCCCGTCGATCATGTTGAGTCCCTTGCGCAACGCCGGATTGTCGCGCACTGCCTGACGCCATCCCTTGTTGGCGAGCAGCAGCGCATACGGAAGCGTGGCATTGGTGAGGGCCAGCGTCGAGGTGCGCGGGACCGCACCCGGCATGTTCGCCACGGCGTAGTGAATCACGCCGTCGATCACGTACGTCGGGTCTTCGTGCGTCGTCGGCGTGATCGTTTCCACACATCCACCCTGATCGACGGCGACGTCCACGATGACGCTCCCCGGCTGCATCTTCTTGAGGTCCTCACGCCTCACGAGCGACGGGGCCTTTGCCCCGGGAATGAGCACCGCGCCGATGACCAGGTCGGCCATCTGGATCTGCTCGAGAATCGCGAAGCGGTTCGAGTGAAGGAGCTGCACGTTCGCCGGCATCACGTCCGAGAGATACCGCAGCCGCTCGAGCGAGATGTCGAGGATCACGACCTGCGCCCCCATGCCCGCGGCCATCTTCGCCGCGTTGATGCCGACGATGCCCCCGCCGAGGATCACGACTCGCGCTGGAAGAACGCCCGGCACGCCACCGAGCAAGACGCCACGCCCGCCGTACAGCTTCTCCAGGTACTTGGCTCCCTCCTGCACCGCCATGCGTCCAGCAACTTCCGACATCGGTGTGAGCAGCGGCAACTCGCGCGATGGAAGCTCGACGGTCTCGTAGGCAATGCACACCGCGCCGCTCTTGAGGTGCGCGCGAGTGAGCTCCTCGTCGGCGGCGAAGTGAAAGTAGGTGAAGATCGTTTGCCCACGACGCATGCGCTTCCACTCCGACGCGATGGGCTCCTTCACCTTCATGATCATGTCCGCGTCCTTCCACACGGCGTCCGCATCGGGCGCGATGCGCGCCCCGGCGCGCTCATACAGCTGGTCGCTGAATCCGCTGCCTTCCCCTGCCCCGCGCTCGACGCTCACCGAATGGCCTGCCGTCACCAAGGCTTCCGCGCCCGCCGGCACCAGCGCAACGCGATTCTCGTTGGTTTTGATCTCCTTCGGAACGCCGATCTTCATTTTAAACAGGTCGTAGTCGTTAGGTCGTGTTTGTTAGGGCCCACCGCGCACATTAAGCCAGCGCTGCCCCGGGGCCGAGGCTCACAACGGTCTGCGCAGCAGCATTGAAGAACTCCGCGCTGACCTGACGCACCTCATCCTGCGTAATCGCGTCGATCTCCGCTAGCGCTTCATCGAGCGTGCGATCGGGATCGCCATACAGCTCAACCGCCGCGGCCCGGTACATACGCGACGTCACGCTCTCGAGCGCCAACGTCATTTGGCCCTTGAGCTGGTTCTTGCCCGCGGAAAGTTCGTCGTCCGGGATGCCGTTGTGCACCAGCTGCTGCAGCTCTGTCGAACACGCATCCAGCGCCGCGGCGGCCGTCTCTGGTGCCGTCGCCGCGAATATGCCGTGCACGCCAAAATGTGCGTGCAAGGACTGAAACGTGTGCACGGAATACGCGAGGCCAAGCTCCTCGCGGACGCGTTGGAACAGGCGCGAGCTCATTCCGCCACCGAGCAGCTGCGAAATAATCGCAAAGGCGTAGCGTCGGCGGTCCGAATAACAGATCGCGGGGCTTCCCATCACGAGGTAAGTCTGCGACGTGTCGCGTGGCACGTGTCTGTAAGTATGCCGCGCCATACCTGGTTTGGACGGCCCGGAGACGGTCGTCCCGCCCCGCGGCCGATCGGCCCACCCCGTCGACTCGAGCGCCGACAAAACGCGATCATGGTCTACGTTTCCGGTCACGACAACGAGGATGTGTTCCGGCTGATACCCCAGCGCGTGCACGGCGCGCAGATCGGCGATGCCTAACGAATTAACGGTGTCCCTCGTGCCAAGTATGCAGTGGCCGTAGGGATGACTCCCCCACATCTCGGCGTTATGCACCTCGAACACAAGATCGTCCGGAGTATCATCGACAAGAGATATCTCGTCCAGCACAACCTTGCGTTCCAGGTCCAGGTCGCGCTGCAGCAGCGCCGGGCGAAACACGATGTCGTGCACGATGTCCGCGGCGCGCACAAGATCCTCGTCCAAACAGCGCGCCTGATACACGGTGTGCTCCCGC
>JBQTHJ010000013.1:0-39078 GCA_052389995.1 Gemmatimonadaceae bacterium
GCGCCCCCGCGCGGCAGACCGTCCCGGGTGCGGAGCTGCGCCATCTCGAGCGGGCCGCGCACGGCTATGGGTCCGATGCCGCGCCCCGGACGCGACGCCCCGACGCGGACGAGGCGCGGCAGCGGAGCACTCGACCCGGCGGTCTTGAGGTCGCTGCCAACGTTCTGGATGCTCACACCAACGGCAGCGCCACGCCACACGTCGATCGCGGCGCCGAAGTCGACCGCCGGCGAGCCACCGCTCGCGTCCGCGAGCGACTGGCGCACGTACTTCGCGGACACGCCCAATCGGACCGCGCGAACGATGTGCACCGTCGTCCCGTACCCGACCGAAACCGCGATGTCGCTCGCCGACACGGTGCGGCCGGTGGCCTCGCCCCGCTCGCACCCCGTGCTTTCGTCGCACACGAATTCGTCGGCGCTTCCATAGCTCAGCACCTGCACGCCGATGCCGAAGGTTCCGCCCCCGAGCTGAAACGCGGCCGAGGCGGCGCCGAGCGTGGAGCCTTCGATGTAGGGCTGGACGGACATGCTGGCCGCGCGGCCTTCGACGGTCGCGAGCTGCGAGGGGTTGTAGAAGATTGCGGCGTCGTCGGATCCCATGGCGACGTATGCGCCGCCCAGCGCGAGAGCGCGAGCGCTCGCCGGAAGCTCGAGGACCACCGCGCCGGTACGACCACCCTGGGCGGGCGCGAGTGAGGGCGCGACGGAGGCCAGCGCGGCGAAGAGGAGAGGAGCGAGGGGTCGCATGATGATCACCGCACGATGAAGACTTTGCGTCGCATGAGCCCCGACGGCAGGTCCGCGACCAGCAGGTAGACGCCGTTCACAACCTCGCCACCGCCCTGCCCGCGGAGGTTCCAGCGGATCGTGCGCGCATCGTCGAAATCGGTGGAGAGGAACGTTCGGACGCGCTTGCCCGCGAAATCGAAGAGATCGACACGGCGCGGAGCTTCGTTGAAGCGGATGACGACCGGGGCGCGGCGAACGGGATTCTGGGAGATGTTGTAGGCTTCGGTGTCCTCGCCGATCAGGCTTCGTACGATGTCCAGCGACGCGGCGACGTTCAGCTTTCCGAAGCCCCACGAGGCGTTCGGCGAGGTATTCGGTTCGCCGGTGAATGTACGGTTGGTGAACGCATCGCGTCGGGCGCCGCGCGTCAGGGCGTCGAGCGCCTGCTCCGGTGTGAGCTTCTGGTACACCGACAGCAGGAGCGCGACAGCGCCAGCGACGTGCGGGGAGGCCATGCTCGTTCCCAGCTCGACGACGTGGGCGCTGTCCGGGCTTACCCCGCGTGAATCGCCGCCGAAGCTCGCGTCATCGGACATCGCCGACAGCGCGATCCCGGGAGCGACGATTTCCGGCTTCAGCCGTCCATCGCGGGTGGGGCCGGGTGAGCTGAAGAGCAGCAGCTCGTTGAGCGGGTACACCACGTCGCCGTCGACGAAGAAGTACTCGCGACCGTCGAACCCCTCCCATCGATCGATGGCGTTGTATCCGCCGACGGCGATAACGCGCTCGGCACTGGCCGGAGACCCCACGAGGCGCCTGTTCGTCGCGCCCGTCGTGAAGACCGGTGCGGCATTCAGCGCCACGAGAGGCAGGTACGCATCGACGACACCGCTTGCGCTTCCTCCCGTGCGATGGAAGATCAGACGCCAGGTGCCGTGAAGCGGATCGCTGGCCCCGGCGACCCATTCGCCGATGAACGCCTCGAACATGTTCGCCGTCGTGGCCGAGAAGAACGACGATGACTCGAGGTTGCTTCCGAGGACCGTATCGCCCTGGGCGCTGCCATTGTAAAGGACAAGGCCGCCCCCCGGGCCCGCGGAGGAGCTCGTCGCGTTCATCCCGACCGACAGCCGTGAGCCGTCGGGGCGCTGGACGATGACGGTGAACGTATCGGCGTTCGCGTAAAAGGCCTGAAGCAACATGTAGTCGTTGCCTCCGCCCGTGCGCCGCCCGTAGTTCTCGAGCTCGAACTCGATAACCCCCGAATCACCCACCGCCACGGTCGTCTCGCCGTGGAGCGAGCCCTCGAACAGGAAGTTCGAGCCCTCGTTGCCCGCGGCGGCGACGACGATGCGTCCCGACCCCGAGATCTCATCGAGGAACTTCGACAGTCCATCGCTCCCATCATGCGGCCCGAGCTGTGTTCCGAGACTCAGGTTCACGACCGCCGGCCGTCCGAGCTGCTGCGCGCGTGCAAAGATGTAGGCGACGCCGTCGGCGACTGATGACGTCGTCCCGCGCATCTTCACTGCGATGATGTCGGCTTCAGGAGCCACGCCGACGTAGTCGTACCGGGGCTGTCCGCGGTTCGCACCCGATCCATCGCCCGCCGCTATGCCCGCCACGTGTGTCCCATGTCCGTTCGTGTCGCGCGACGGACAGGTGCCGTTCGGACCGAGCTGCGACTGACGACACTCGCGGCCATAGTTGAAATTGATGCCACCGACTATGCCCGGAGGCACGTTGGAGACTCCGAGCGTCGGGTTCTGATCCCACAGATACAGAATGCGGGACCGACCGGTGACGTCGTCCGTGAAGTCGCCGTGGCGGAAGTCGATTCCCGTATCGACGATTCCGAAGATGGTGCCCTGCCCCGTCGCGCCCTCGAACTCGTCGCGATCCACGCGACGGCGCACTCCCGCGGCGCCGATGTCGTTCATCGTCGATGTGTATGTCTGCACCAGTCGCGCGAGCTCGACACCCTTCACGCCGGGCAGTCTGGCGATCTCACGCAGCGAGGCGAGCGGGACGGTTGCAGTGAGCCATTCACCGGCGCGCGCGCCGACTCGGGCGCCTCGAGCCTCGAGCGCCTGCTCCACTCCCGGGGCGGCGCGCACGAAAACGTCGGCCGTGACTTGGCCGTCGAGGCCGCGCGAGAACGCGACGCCCATGGCCGCGGGCGGCAGGGCAAGCTCCCGTATTTGCTCGGCGCGCGCACGAGCTGCCTCACGCTCGGGAGCGCGGCGCGTCCTTGGCGCGCGTGACTCTATGCCTTCCTGCGCCGCGAGCACAGGCGCGCAGGTGAGAAATGTGAGCAGACCGCGAAGGCGCATGGGGGCGTCCGGGATGGGGCGATTAACCCGGGCCACGTGGCCGGGCGCAGCAACATAGCCAGCGGACCGCAGAGCGGCGAGGAGGAATCGGGGAAGGGCGACGGCCCTTCCTTGCTCTCGGCCTCTACTTAGGGCAACCGGAATACTCCGAGCTGTGCCTTCATCGCGGGCGCGAACGTCGCCCCATTGTCACGTGCGAAACGGAACCCGATCGCGGGATCTGCGGGCTGCGACTCCGATACGAAATACTCCATCGCCCCCGGCAGCATCGAGCTTTGCAGCGTCATCCCGAACGGAAGCGGTCGCGCCTCGAGCGGGAAGACGTGAGGGAACTGCGTCGGCGAGACCTCGTTGAGTCGCGCGTACAGCTGCCGGAGGTTTCGCGACTTGAAGCGGTTTCGTGCGGGCACGCTCGCTCGCAGATGGCCCGGAATGCTGTCCGTCCACAGCGCGAGCGCGAAGTCGCCGAACAACACGTCGAACGGCTCGCCGGCAACCGCCGCGACGTTCGCGATTCCTGCGGCGTCGTTTTGCACCAGGCGCCGGAAAACCGTGCTGTCCTTCAAGTCGGCGAGCCAGCGCAGGAAGAGCCACGCTGCGCCTCGTTCCTCGAGCGTTCCCGTCGACTCGAAGAGCGTGATCGAGCTGGTCGCCGTCCGCTCGAGATACGAGTACGAGTTCGTGAGGTTGGCGCTGATGAAGATGTTCGCGGTGTCGTTGAAGAGGCGCGGCGGCACGGGCGCCGGACCCTTGTTCTCGTAATGTCTCGCCACGACCTCTTCGGCCATGTGGGCGAGTCCTTCGTCCAGCCACGTCTCCTCGTCAGGCCCCCGATTGATGAGGACGTGGTGGTTGAACGAGATCATGTGCTGGAACTCGTGGATGAACACCGTCGGAACGGATTCCTCGACGCGCTGCACGCTGCGCGCGCATCCAAACTGCGCCTGAGGATCCGGCACGAGTGAGTAGAAGACCTCGCTTTTGTTCGAGTTGGGGACATCCAGCAGGTCCCCGCCGAAGAAGAATCCGAACACGGCGACGCTACAGTCATTGCGCGGCGTCAAGCCGTTCACCACCGGCGTCATGAGAACGATGACGCGGCCGTTCTGGTCGATGTCCGACTCAGGCCCGAACGTCGAGACACCGATCGGATACAGGTCGCGGTCGAACCAGATCCCGAGGTCCTGAAGCACCTGATCGGAGAGGCCGTTCGCGCCCGTGGGCGCCTGCTGATCGACGTAGATGAGAATGTTCGCGCCCACGAAGCGAATCGACGCTGTGACGGTGGCGTACGTCGGCTCCGCGTTCTCATTCTCGGGGATGCTCGACAATACGCGGAAGGTCCGCGTATCGCCGACCTGCTGAAGTCGTGGAGCCGGGACAGATCGCGTGGAGAACGAGGGCTCCGTGCGCGTTCTTCGCGCGGGCTCGGCCTCCCTCGCGAGCTTCCGCTCTCGCCGCCGCAGCGCGTTCTCGAAGCTCGTGGATCGCGAGACGTGGGCCCTCGCAACGAGCGGCGCCGCCGCCGTCTGCGTGCCGCCCGTTCCGATGAGATACCGCGTCAACTGACGTGGCGCGGAACTCGTCGCGAACTGAGGCACGACCAGGTAGGTCGCGCCGATTCCGGTCACCCACACGCACCGGTTGAGCTCGGAGCCGCGAAAGGTGCGGGCCTCGAATGGATCGAGCGGGACAACGTTCCCGCTCGCCTCCGCCGCGGTGCACTGGGGGACCGTCTGGGCCGGACCCGACGAGTCGGAGCAGGCCGAGAGCAGGGCGATGCCGGGGATGACTAAAGGGATGAGCGACGCGCGCATTCAGACCTCGAGTTCGTTAAGAGGGCGCCGCCTACTCTAAGCAGCGCCCCCACTCCTTAAGGACGATCGGCACCGCCCACGCGTCCCTCCGCGCCGGTTGGGCGCGATCTCCCTTCCAGTTCGCTATAATTCATGATTGCCTGGAGACATTTGCGGTCCCAGGGCACCTCCTGGTACACCCCGGTCAGGCAGAGGTTGTCACCCCGCCCGATGTCTTTCGTTCACCTGCACTGTCACTCCGAGTACTCCCTGCTCGACGGCGCCAACCGTATCGATGACCTCATCGTGCGCGCCAAGGAGCTTGAGCAGCCAGCGGTGGCCATCACCGACCATGGGAATCTGCATGCTGCGTGGGAGTTCCAGGAGAAGGCGAAGAAAGCCGGAATCAAGCCCATTGTCGGGATCGAGGCATACGTCGCGCCGGCAGACCGCCGCGAGCGGGGAAGAACGCGCGCTCCAGGTGACGGCGGCGGCCGCGGGCTGGCCAAGCCCTACTACCACCTGGTCATCCTGGCTCGGGACGCCACGGGCTACCGGAACCTGGTGAAGCTCTCCTCCCTCGCCTACACCGAAGGCTTCTACTCGAAACCCCGCGTCGACCGGGAGCTGCTCGCGAAGTACAACGAGGGACTGTTCGTCACTTCGGCGTGCATGGCGGGAGAGGTGGCGACGCACCTCCTAAACGACGCGTACCAGGCCGCGGCAGATGCCGCGGCGTGGTACGCCGAAGTGTTCCGCGACCGGTACTTCCTCGAAGTCCAGGGTCACGATTCCGACGGACAGGCGCGGCTCAATGCGCTCATCCTCGCACTGGCCACCGACCTCGGGCTGCCCGTCGTCGCGACGAATGACGCGCACTTCCTCCGGGCGACCGATCACGACGCGCACGACGTGCTGCTCTGCATCGGGCTCGGGAAGGATCGCGGAGACGCCGACCGCCTTCGCTACGACCGCGGGCTCTACTTCAAGAGCGCGCCCGAGATGGCGCAGCGGTTTCCCAACCGCGCGGACGTTCTCGAGAACACGCTTCGGATTGCCGACGAAACCGACGTTCAGTTCCAGAAGCGGTACTTCCTTCCGTCCTTCCCCCTGCCCTCGGGAGTAGCGACGGAGAACGAGCTCCTCATCCGGCTGGCGACCGAGGGAGCCCACGCACGGTACGGGACACCCCTGCCTGATCACGTGCGGGAGCGTCTCGAGTACGAGCTCGACGTGATCACGAAGACCGGCTATGCCGGGTACTTCCTGATCGTCTCCGACTTCATCGCCGCGGCGCGCGAGCGCGGTATCCCCGTCGGACCTGGGCGCGGCTCCGCGGCGGGCTCGCTCGTCGCGTACTCGCTGCGCATCACCGACATCTGCCCGCTCCGCTTCGACCTCCTGTTCGAACGCTTTCTGAATCCAGAGCGCGTCTCGATGCCCGACGTCGACGTCGACTTCTGCTTCGAGCGACGCGGGGAAGTGATCGAGTACGTGCGACAGAAATACGGACGCGAGTCGGTGTGCCAGATCGTGACGTTCGGCACCCTGAAGTCGCGTGCCGCGATCAAGGACGTCGGGAGAACGCTCGGGTTCACGCCGGCGGAGACCGATGCGCTCGCCAAGCTCATCCCCAACCAGCCGAACTTCTCGCTCTCGGTGAAGCAGGCGGTCGATGAGATTTCGGAGATCGCCAAGCTGTACCGCACGGATGAGCGGTACAAACAGCTGCTGGATTACGCGATGGCGCTCGAAGGACTCTCGCGCCACACCGGTGTGCACGCCGCCGGCGTCGTGATCGCACCCGGACCCGTCGACGACTACGTGCCGGTGTGCACGCAGGCGACAAAGGGCTCGGCGTCGAGCACCGAGGATGAGACGGTCGTCGTCAGCCAGTACGACATGAACTGCCTCGAGAAGGCAGGCATGCTCAAGATGGACTTCCTCGGCCTCACGACGCTGACCGTCATTCACGATACGCTCGCGTCGATCGCGGTCCGCACCGGGAATACGCTGGATCTGGCCGCGCTGCCACTCGACGATCCCGAGACATATCGGATGCTGCGCAGCGCGCGGACGGCCGGTGTCTTTCAGTTCGAGTCGAATCTCGCGACCGACGTGTTGAGGCAGATGCGATGCGACCGGTTCGATGACCTCGTCGCGTCGAACGCGCTGCTCCGTCCCGGCCCGCTCGACAGCGGCATGCATCTCGTCTACATCCGGCGCAAGCGCGGCGAGGAGCCGGTCAGCTACGCGCTGCCGGAGCTCCAGCCGATCCTCGCGCCGACGTACGGCGTGATCACGTACCAGGAGCAGGTCATGCGCGTCGCGCAGGCGCTCGCCGGCATCTCGCTGGCCGAAGCCGACGTGCTGCGCAAAGCCGTGGGGAAGAAGGACGCCGAGCTCATCAGGATCGAGCTCGACAAGTTCATCCAGAAGTCGGTCGCGCGCGGGTATGACCGCCGCGTGATCGACGACATCGCCGCCCAGATCGAGACGTTCGGTCGCTACGGATTCCCGAAGGCGCACTCGGTCGCGTACTCGATCATCTCGTATCAGACGGCGTGGCTGAAGGCGCACCACCCCGCCGACTACATGGCGGCGCTGCTCTCGAGCTGCATCGGCGACACCGACAGCGTCGTGAAGTACATCGCCGAGGCGCGGGAGCTCGGCATCGAGGTGTTGGCGCCCGATGTCAACGAGTCGGGCTACAAGTTCACCGTCGTCGGCGACCGGCGCATCCGGTTCGGGCTTGGCGCCATTCGCAACGTCGGCCGTACCGCGATCGACTCGATGCTGGCCGCGCGCGCGGAGACGCCGTTCACGGACATCTTCGACGTGTGTGAACGGGTCGATTTGAGAATCTGCAACAAGCGCGTCTTCGAGGCGCTGATCCATTCCGGCGCACTCGATGGGCTTGGAGGCCACCGCGCGCAGTACGCCGCGGTCCTCGACGCAGCGATGCAGGAGGCTTCGCTCAAGCAGGCCGAGCGCATCAGCGGTCAGGTCTCGCTGTTCGGCAGCGGTGAGGAGGACGCCACCGTTCGGCATCATTTGCCCATGGTGCTGCCGAATCTCGCGCCCATGACCGACGCCGAGCGCCTGGCAAAAGAGAAGGAGATTCTCGGCTTCTACATCTCGGGGCACCCGCTCGAGCCATTCCGCACCGAGTGCGAGCTCTTCGCGACGCACACCGTGGCCCAGCTCGGCACATGGTCCGATCACCCGGTGGCGCTCGGCGTCGTCGTTACGGCGATCCGCCGGCAGATCTCCAAACGCTCCGGCGCGGAGTTCGCCCGCTTGACGATCGAGGATTTTTCGGGATCTTCCGAGGTGCTCGTGTTTCCGGAGGCATGGACGCTGCTCGCCGATCGCATCCGCACCGACGTGCCCGTACTCATGCGCGGCGGCTATTCACGGCGCGACCAGGGCGCTGACACACCGGCGTTCATCGTCGAGTCGGTAACGCCGTTCACGGAGCTGCGAGCGACCGGGAATGTCGCCATCGCACTCGAGCTGGGAGGCAACGGCGCTGCCGTGGCCGCCGACGTGCTCCGCGACGTCCGTGCGATCGTCGAGTCCCATGCCGGTTCGGCGCCCGTGGAGGTTCGCTGGCGCGACCACAACGGGTTGGATGCGCGTTTCCGCTCACGAACGTTGAAGATCGCCGTGACCAACGCCGCCCTCAACGAACTGCGCGCGCTCCTCGGGACGGAGCGCGTGAGACTCGTACGCGGGAGCTGACGTGGCGACTGCGACTACGCTGGAGTTCGAAAAGCCGCTCGTCGAGCTGCAGAACCAGATCGACGAGCTGAAGAAGATGGCGGAGAAGCAGCAGCTCACGGTCGGCGACGAGATCGCGCCACTCGAAAAGCGGCTCGCCGATCTGCGCGTCGAGATCTATCGCAATCTCTCGCCGCTCCAGCGGGTGCTCGTCGCCCGTCACAAGGACCGCCCGTTCACACTCGACTACGTACGTCTCGTCTTCGCCGATTTCATCGAGCTGCACGGCGACCGCGCCTTCCGCGACGACGCCGCCATCGTCGGCGGATGGGCGCGCCTCGACGGCGAGACGGCGATGATCATTGGACAGCAGCGCGGTCGCGACACGAAGGAGAACCTGCGCCGCAATTTCGGCATGCCGCACCCGGAGGGCTACCGCAAGGCGCTGCGGCTCATGAAGCTGGCCGAGAAGTTCCAGGTCCCCGTCCTGACGTTCATCGATACGCCGGGTGCGTGGGCGGGTCTCGGCGCCGAGGAGCGCGGGCAGTCGGAGGCGATCGCGAGGAATCTGCTCGAGATGAGTCAGCTGCAAGTGCCGATCATCGCCACGATCATCGGTGAGGGCGGGTCCGGGGGCGCGCTGGCGTTAGGCGTCGCGGACCGCGTGCTCATGCTGGAGAACGCCGTCTACTCCGTCATCACGATCGAGGGGTGCGCGGCGATCCTGTGGAAGGATGGGAAGTCCCCGGCGATGAAGGAGCGGGCGGCGAGCGCGCTCCGCATCACCGCCCAGGACCTGTACGAGCTTCGTGTGATCGATGAGATCATCCCGGAGCCGCCCGGCGGCGCGCACGCGAATCACGAGGAGACGGCACAGGCGCTGCAGCAGGCGCTGCTCCGCCACCTCGAGGAGCTGCGAAAATACAAGCCCGACAAGCTCGTTCGACGGCGGCGCGAGAAATACTTGCGCATGGGGCAGTATGCCGAGTGAAGCGAATGCGGAGTTCGGAATGCAGATGTGAGATGACGCAGCGTGCTTCCGGCTCCGGCTATAGATTCATTGGTGGTCTCCGCATTCCGCTTTCCGCATTCGGACCATGCCGCATATCATAGAAGTCAGCTTCAAGGGCAACCGCCGCGAGTTTTTTCTCTGGGACGGCGAGGAGCCTCCCAAAGTGCACGCGTCGCTGATCGTCGAAGCCGACCGGGGCGAAGATCTGGGACGTGTCAGCGCCGTCGGCGACCTGGCGGAACGTCGCTGTGGCGGCTGCGCGCACGGGTGCGGCACCGTGCGGCCGACGCGTAAGGCAATCCGTGCAGCCTCAGCGGACGATGAGCGCCGCGCGGCCGAGCTGCGCACGCAGGACGATGAGGCCCGTCGCAAGGCCCACGAGAAGGTCCACGCGCACGGACTCGTCATGAAGATCTCCGACGCCGAGTGGCAGTGGGATCGGCGCAAGCTGACCTTCTATTTCACCGCCGAGAAGCGTGTCGACTTCCGGGCGCTGGTGCGTGACCTCGCTGCGGTTTTTCGTACGCGCATCGAGCTCAAGCAGATCGGCGTGCGGGACGAGGCCAAGCGGCTCGGCGGGATCGGGCGTTGCGGTCGCGAGTACTGCTCCGCATCGTGGCTGCCCGATCTTCGTCCGGTGAATCTGCAGATCGCCAAGGACCAGCGGCTGTCGCTCAATCCGTCGCAGATCTCCGGCGCTTGCGGTCGTCTCATGTGCTGCCTCCGGTACGAGCACGACTTCTACGTGCAGGCGCGCAAGCGCTTCCCCAAGGAGGGACGCATTCTCGTCACCGTGCATGGCGAGGAGAAAGTCATCGCGAACGACATCTTCCGTGAGCGCGTGACGCTTCGCTCCTCCGAAGGCGACGTGCGCGTCGTGGCGATCGCCGATCTTGGCCGCGAGCTGCGACAGCCGGCGCCCTTCGTCGTCGATGCGGCCGAGGAGGAGACCTCCGCCGTCGCCACGGCTGACATGCGTGACGAGGTCGTGCCTGACGAGGCCGATGTGCCGCGCGCCGCGGCTGCGCGAACCGGCGCACAGGAGCCGCCCCCGGCATCGCGCGAGCCGGCCACCGAGGGTCCACCACGGACCGGTGGACGCCGGCGTGGCCGTCGTGGCGGGCGGCGCAACCGGCCCAATGGCGACGGGGCCGGATCGCCGCCCACCAGGGAGTAGCGTGGGAAAGTTCTACGTCACGACGGCGATCGACTACGCGAACGGCGATCCACACATCGGGCACGCGTACGAACGAATCGGCGCTGACGCCATCGCACGGTTTCACCGTCTGCGTGGAGATGAGGTCCGATTCCTCGTCGGCATGGATGAGCACGCGCAGACGGTCGCGCAAAAGGCTGCCGAACGGGGGCTCACGCCACGGGAGCAGGTCGATGAGGTCGCCCCGCGCTTCCGGGCAATGTGGGACCGCCTCGAGATCTCGTACGACCAGTTCATCCGGACGACCGAGGAGTCGCACAAGGCGGGGGTGCGCGCGCTCATCAAGCGCATTTTCGACAACAGCCCCGACGACTTCTACGAGAAGGCGTATCGCGGCCTCTATTGCGTCGGTTGCGAAGCGTTCAAGCAACCCGCCGATGTTGTCGATGGACGGTGCGTTCTTCACCCCTCGCGAATGCTCGAGCACGTCGAGGAGCGAAACTGGTTCTTTCGACTGAGCAAGTACGAAGGATTCCTTCGCCGACTGCTGACAGAGCGTCCCGAGTTTCTCCAACCGGAGTCGCGACGCAATGAGATGCTCGCCCTGCTCGACCAAGGACTCGAAGACATCTCCGCCAGCCGGGCGCGTCTCGGCTGGGGCGTCCCCTTCCCCGCTCCACTCAGTGACGGGCAGCAGCAGACCACGTACGTGTGGTTCGATGCGCTTCCCAACTACCTGACCGCCACGGGATTTCCGGCGACGGGCTACCGCGATTGGTGGCCAGCCGACCTGCACGTCGTCGGAAAGGACATCAATCGCTTTCACAGCATCATCTGGCCAGCCATGCTCCAGGCGGCCGAGCTGCCGCTGCCGAGGCGCGTATGGGTGCACGGCTTTGTGCTCTTCGGTGGCGAGAAATTCAGCAAGACTGCCGGCGTGCGTCTCGATCTCGAAGAGGCGATCGCGCGCTTCGGCGTCGATCCGTTTCGTTACTTCCTGCTGCGAGAGGTCCCGTTCGACGCCGACGGGAGCTTCACCTGGGAACGATTCGAGGAGCGCTACAACGCCGATCTTGCGAACGGCTTGGGCAACCTGGCGAGCCGCGTCGTTGCGATGGTCGAGAAGTACACGGGCGGCGCGGTCCCGCACGGCGCGAGGAACGAGATCGATCGTGCGGACGAAGCCGATCTCGCCGAGTACATCTCTGCCATGGATGGAAGTCGCGGGTACCTGCTGCACGAAGCGCTGCGCGTGACATGGCGAAGCGTGACGCGGGCGAACGAGTACACGCAGGAACGGCAGCCCTGGGCCCTGGTCAAGGACGGTCACAAGCGGCCCGAGCTCGAGGCGGTGCTGGCCTCGCTCGTTCGTCAGCTCTCGCGCTTGGCGGTTCTCGTTTTCCCATTCATGCCCGGCAAGGCGCAGGTGCTGTGGGAGTCGCTCGGCGGCCCGGGGAACGTGTCTGAACAGCGCCTGAGTGACCTACAGCGCCTTGATCCGGCAGGCTGGAGGGTGACCAGAGGCCTGGGGCTCTTTCCGCGCGAACAGCCGCCTGCGCGGGTTACCAGCTCCTCCTGACTTCCGCGCGGAGCCCGGACCATGACGCAGCATGTTCCCGCCTCCCGCACGACGGCCGACAAGGGCCGAAATGCCCTCGAAAAACGTGATGTGCCGCACTCGCATCATGTGTCGGCAAACATTTGCGTCGTAATCACTTAGCCCCATCGTTCAGCGTGCTCCGGCGCGGATCTTGATTAGTGCTGCCGGAGTACGGGAACACCGCCGGATCACGTGACGGCTGCCTCTGGCGGACCGTCCTTGAGGTGTATCCCCCGAACGCTGTCACGAGAGGCAGGATGACCCAGCGCAGCTGGACGTTACTCGTCGTTCCCCATGGGAGCGACTCGCCGCGGACATTCACGCTCACCGAGCGTGCGCTGCGGCTCGGCTCGGGCTTCGCCGCCCTCGTCGGCATCGTCGCCGCCATCGGGATTGGCGTGCTCGTGAGCACGATCGGCATGCCCACGTCCCGGATCGCCCAACGGGAGAACCGTCTCCTTTCGCAGGAGTTGGTGGACCTGAGGGCTAGGCTCCGCCATCTCGAAGACACGCTCAATGTGATCGGCAAGCACGACGAGAGAGTTCGACTCCTCGCCGGCCTGCCCGCTGTGGACTCGCAGGTCGCGATGGTCGGCATTGGTGGCCCCGGTCTGCCCAAGGTGTCCGACGAGCCGCTCTTCCGCGCGAATCCGACGCTGGGCCGTATGGCGTTCGACACGCGCATCGACCTCGACAAGCTGCTCCGCCGCGCGAATCTGCTCGCCAAGAGCTTCGCCGATGTCTCGGACTCGCTGACGAAGCACCACGAGCGCTATCAGCGCATTCCGTCCATCATGCCGACGGCGGGCTGGCTCTCGAGCCATTTCACGCGCAGCCGCTTCCACCCGATTCTGCACGAAAACCGACCTCACGAAGGCATCGACGTCAGCGCCCCAATGGGAGCGCCCATTGTCGCGCCGGCAGCCGGCGTCGTCCGGCGCGTGGGACGCGAGGCAGGCTACGGCCTCGTGCTCGAGATCGATCATGGCAACGGAATCGAGACGAAATTCGCTCACATGTCGCGTGTGATGGTGCGCCGCGGACAGCGTGTGAAGCGCGGTCAGGAGATCGCGGCCGTCGGCAACAGCGGACTCTCGACGGGACCGCACCTGCACTACGAGATCCACATCAACGGGAAGGTCGTGGACCCGCTCACGTACGTGATGCCGGATGCCATACCGGATTGATCGGGCGACGCGCGAAGGTGTGGCCACCGGTCGACGGCACAAATGTCAGACGTCGGAATACAGATCAGATTGCAGATAGGACGAACGGGGAGGCAGTAGCGCCTCCCCGTTCGTATCGGAAGTCTGACATCTGTCCTCTCGTCTTCGGTTTCATTCGCGAACCACGTTCAGCGCGGGTTCCCGCTCCCACTCGATCCGCCCCCGCCCGGATTGCTTCCGCTCGTTCCTGTCGGCGAGTCGAAGTCAACGCGCGGCGCCTGGCCAGCCTCCGCCGACGCCTCGAAGTACGGCCGCGGCTCTGCGCCCGTGGCCTTCGCCGTGAGATTCTGCGGGAACTGCCGGATGTAGCTGTTGTAGTCGCGCGCTGCCTCGTTGTAGTCCTGCCGCGCGACGGCAACGCGGTTCTCCGTGCCCGCCAGCTCATCCTGCAACCGCAGGAAGAGCTGATCGGCTTTCAGCTGCGGATAGTTCTCGGCGACCGCGATCAGCCGTCCCAGTGCACCGGTGAGCTGCGCGTTCGCCACTTCCATCTGCGCGGGGTCGCCCGACTGCACGGCGCCGGCCACTCGCGCGCGGGCTTCCGCCACACCCGTGAAGACCGCTTCCTCGTGCTCCGCATAACGCTTGACGGTGTTCACGAGATTGCCGATCAGGTCCGCCCGGCGCTGTAGCTGCACCTCGATTTGCTGCTTGGCCCCCGCGGCGCGCTCATCCATGCTCTGGATCGTGTTGTAGCCGCACCCGGCCATCAGCGCGCCAGCGAGTGGCGCGAGCCAGCGAAGTCGCATGTGATCTCCTCTATGTGGACGCGCTCTCAACCTCCCCCGGTGAAGCGGAGGTCGACCTGATACGTTCCCGCGCGAACTTCGCCGGGCGCGATCTTCCACGCATTTGCGGCACGTTCATTCAAGCATTGATTCACGGCCTTCCCGATGTTCGACGACCAGGAATCCGCCTCAACGCGCGCCGCGGTGACGCCGTTGCGTCCGACCGTCACCAGCATGGCCACTCCACCGCGCAACCGGGGGTCGCTCTTCAGCCCGAACTCGCGGTAGCAGAAGTTCGAGAACGCCTGCTCGCGCTCCACCGCCTCCATGAGCGCGGGAGGCGCCGCGGGAATGCGTGCCGGCCGCTGCGCCGTTTGCACCGGCGGCGGCGTGAACGTGTCGGGTGCGGCCGGCGGGAGTGACGTCTGTATCGAATCGAGATTCAGCGGCGTGGTGTCACGCGCGATCGTGTCCACCGGCACCTGCGCATTCTCGTCGTCGTCCTTCGGACATCCGGCGAGCGCCAGAACGAGCGGCAGCGCGAGCAATAGTCTTTTCATGCGTGTCCCATCCGGTCGATGTGTTCGACGAGGCGGTGAAGGCTCTCGAGGTAGCCCGACAGCACCGCACTCGTTTCCTGCTCCGTCAGCTTCTCCATTCCTCGCACGTGGCGGACCACTTTCGCGAAAGGAGCCGCGTCGAACCCGGCCAGACGCCCGACCATCGCGGAGAGCTCTTCCTGGTCGCGGGGCGGCTTTTCGCCATGCAGCCTCACGACCGACCGGAAGATCACCATGAATGTACTGATCGAGTCGCGCAGCAGGTCCAGGATGCGGCGGTGATCGCCGCCGGTGGCGAGAATGCCCTGACGGAACTGGATGAGCTTCCCCATCGCTTCGTTCTCCGTTTGAAGACGGAGGTGCTCGCGATTCGGCCGCACACCCTCGAACGGCGGCGTTCCGTGCAGCACGCGATGGCGCTCCAGAATGTCGGAGTACTCCATGGGAAAGATGTCGGCCGACGCGCTCCATTCCGCCTCGGTCAGCGTAAGCGGCGGCGGGTTCCCCCCGTCGGCCCATGCACGCGCGATCGCCGCTTCACGACGCAACAACGCAACGTCGATGCGCCGAACGATGACCAGCACGTTGAGGTCGGAGCGCTTGCCGAGCTGCTCGCCCACCGCCGCTGATCCGTACAGGACCACACAGCGAAGCTCGTCGCCGTACGCGGCGCGCAGCTGCGAAACCAGATCGTCGAGAGTCATCGAGGCCATGGACGCAATCCTCACCAGCTCGAGCCGCCGCCACCACCACTGAACCCCCCGCCACCACCAAATCCGCCAAACCCGCCGCCGCCAAGTCCCCCGCCGAACCCGCCGCCTCCCCAGCCGCGACTGCGATGATATCCGCCGCCGATGGGAAACGGCAGAAAGATCGGGAGACATCCCCCACAACCGCTCCGGCGTCGCCTCCCGCCGCGGCCGATCGCGCTGATGAAGATGAACGCGACGACGGCGAGCAGGAACAGCGTTTCGAAAGGAAGCCCTCCCGGACCTCTCACGCGCACGGGAGCAGGAGTGCGCTCCAGCCGCCCGCGCACATCGGGCGCAATGAGGCTGTCGAGCGTGAATCCGAACTCGCGCGCGAACTCGGTCGCGACGCCCGCGGTGAGAAAGAGAACGGCTTCGCTGTAATCCTGTCGTTGGAACGCGGGAGTGGCGCTCCGACAGAGCTCTCCCGCATCGCCGTCGGTCATGAACCCCTCGGCGCCCCGTCCGACCTCGATGCGGCATCGCCCGCGGCCGTCGGAATTCGTTTCCTTGGGCACGACGAGGATGACGATGCCGGCATTGCGCGTACGATCACCCGGCTCAGCGCGCGCGCCGACGCCCCATTGCCGGCCGATCTCGAGCGCGAGGTCCGCGGCGTCGCGCTGCCCGATGTCGCGAAGCGTTGCGACGGCGATCTCTCCGCCGGTCTGCTCCTTCACGGCGAGCGCGATGCGGTTGATCTGCTCCTCGGTGTCGGGCGAGAGCACGTTCGCGGCGTCGACGACGACTTCCGCCGCCGTCGGCGAAAAACCCCGCGGCGGTGAGGGGATCTGAATTGCTTGCAGCGCCATCAAGGCGCCGATAGCTTGCAGCCCCTTATGCCGCATCGCGTTGGTTACTGGTTGGCGACCGCAGCGCGGACCGCCGCCGCGTCCGCGCTGCTTGTCGTAACGAGCTGCTCGTCGGATGACGGAGAGCTCGTCGTCGTGGTGCGCAACGACTCCGCTCGCGCGGTGATCGCGTCACCGATCGATCCGCGTCAGCTGTTGCGCGCTGCGGCAGCGGCGCGCTCGCGCCCCACTGGACCTCTGGGTGATTCCATTGCGCGATACTACGCAGTCGCGAGCCGTGCGGATTCGCTGGACGCGCTCTTTCAGGGCGAACGGGATGCGCTCAACCGCGAGGCACGGAGCATGGCGAACGAGGACCGCCGCTCGCGTGCGTACGCGAGCGCCTTCGATGCCTACCTGAGGCGCGCAGCGGCGGCGACTCGCCTGCGAGACGCACGCGATGAGGCGCGTCGGCGCGCGGCCGCGTTGCGCGCGCGACTCGGTCGGCGTTTCCCTGAGCTCGGGCGTGCCGTCACGCCGTCGATGCGCGCCGCGCTGGATAGCGCCGCGCGCGCGAACGGCAGCGAGATTCAGCGCGCGGCTCTGCGCGGCGGTCGCACCACGATGGCGCTCGCGCCCGGCGTGTGGTGGATCGCCATTGAGAGCGACGCGGGAGAGATCAGCGGCGTGCGACGTCACGAAGCCCGCCCCGGCATGCGCGATACGGTGCGCGTCGGAGGCTGACGCCGCCAAATGTACACGCGGGGCGGATCGCTCCGCCCCGCTCCTGATGATTCTGCGATCGGTCAACGCGTGAAGTTGAACGTGAACCCGTACGTCCCGCCACCACGGTCCGATGCCGGGAAGCGCCACCCGCGAATACGCGACTGGATGCAGCGCTCCGATTCCGAGGCGCCCGCACCGCCCCACGTCCGGTTGGTGATCGCGACGTTGGTCACGTTGCCTGCCCCCGTGAGCGTAATCGCGACGTTGATCTTTCCGGCCAGGCCCGGATTGACCTTGAGCCCGTATTCCTGGTAGCAGAACCGCAACTGCGACTCGCGCGAGCGAACGAAGTTGCCGAGGTCGCCGACGTCGCGGCCGGGGCCGCCTAACGGGTCGGGCGCCTCGACGCGTGGAGCAGTGACGCGCACCGCGGCGCGCGTGACACCTCCGCCGGATCCAACGCCGCCGATTCCGCCGCCGCCGCCACCGCCCGTACCGAGACCGCCGCCGAAGCCGCCGCGCCCCGGCGTGCGCGAGCCTTCACCGCCCTGGCCGTAGCCGATGACCGCCTTTCCACCGGTGCCGCCACCGCCGGTTCCGGCGCGGCCGCCGCCCGTGCCGCCGGTTCCGGTCGACACGTCGACCCCGCGCAGAATGTTCGACACATCGCCGACGAGACCGCCGCTCCCTTGCCCCGCTCCCGTGCCGAACGCTGCGCCGATCGCTCCGGAGCGATCACGCTCTGTCTGCGAGCCGGGGCGATTGGGGCGCGGACTACCGGGGTCGGGTCCGCGCTGACCGCGCGGCTGCTCACGGGGGCCGGGAGCCGGCTGCTGCTCGGCTTCGCCCTCCTGCGGGGCTGGCGGCTCAGCCTCCTCGAACTCCACCGTCACCGGACCGAGCTCTTCGTCGGGGATGAGCTGAATCGCCGGGCGCACCGGAGGAAGGAAGATGACGAGCGCGAGCCAGAGAAGACCGAGTGCGACCGCGACGACGTACGAGCCGACGATGGCACGACCCTCCTCACCCATGATCTCATAGCGGAGATTCCGGGTGAACGTCGTTTCGTCGCGGGGCCGCCGTGGTGGCGGAGTCGTCCGGGTTTCTGCCATTCTACCTCGAGGCCTGCGTGGCCTCTTCCGCTTGTGTCTTGTGAACTTGCAGCGAGATCGACCTGAAGCCCGCCAGACGCGCCGTTTGCATCACGCGCGCGAGCAGGTCGTACCGCATCGTCTTGTCGCCCTGGACCGCGAGCGGAACGTCGATCGACTGGTCCGTCTGGAGCTCCTTTTCACGTCTGATCGAATCTGCCGTCTGACGTAGCCGGTTGTACAGCCTCGGAATCAGGAGCGGCTGCTGCGGATCGTTGGACTGCGCGCGAGCCGCGTCGGCCGTGTTCATGATGGCCTGCTCACCCAGCGTGATCTGCCCACCGATGCCCAGCGTGAGCTGTTGGTGTGCCACCGCGCCAACGCGCGACTCGGGGAGAGTTACCCCCGAAACGATCGGAGCGAGCTCCCCAACGGTCGACGTCGTCAGCGCAAAGAACACGATCGAGACGAAGGTATCTACCAACGGAACGAGATTGAGTTCCGTAATTCGGAATTTCGCGAATTGCGCCGCCCGGCGGGCGGAGCGCATCTCCCGGGCGCGACTCATGGCCGAGCCCCCGGCGCCGGAGCGTTCGCGACCTGGCGGGCGCGGTTGCTCAACGAGAGCCCGGTGAAGCCCGCGAGCCGGAGACGCTCGAGCACCTGGATCACCCGCTCGTAGTTCACGTCGTCGTTAGGAATGACGGTGACATCCCGGTTGCGAGTGCGCTCAAACCATTCCTCGCGGATTTGCGTCATGAACGCCTGGAAGCGGTCGAGGGCCGCATCGTCCGTCCCAGCAATCGGCTGATTGAGCCCCTCAGAATGCTCAACCTGTACCCGATCGTTGTAGACTCGCACCGCAACGAGCATGTTCAGAATCTCGTCGGGGGCCTTGTTCGCCGCATCCTGAGGCGAGGTGACTACCACGGGCGGCAGCACGAGGTCGAACGAAGTGAGCGCGGCGAGCGCCGCCCCTGTGTACGTCAGCAGACTGAAGAACACGATCGACGTCAGGATGTCGACGAGCGGGATGAGGTTGATGTTCCCGTGCGCGGTCATCGGCGCCCGCTCGGCGCGTCGCTGTTTCGATCGGTGGAAGAGACTCGCCATATCCGCTCAGATGAGGAGTGAGAACCGAGGAGTGAGGAAAACGCTTCCTTACTCCTCGTTCCTCGGTCGCCTCTACCGGTGTCCCAGTCTCACGTCCGGCCTGTCGATCAGTGCATTGATCAACCGGACCGAGAATTCGTCCACTTGCTCGATGATCGTCTCCGCCTGGCTCACGAGATACGCGTGCGCGACCGAGAGCGGGACGGCGACGAGAAGTCCGAAGCCGGTGGCGTTCAGCGCGATCGCGATACCCTGGGCCAGCTGCGCGGACCGCTCGGCGGCCGAGGCGAGGCTGACGGAGGCGAAGGCCTCGCGCAGACCGAAGATCGTGCCCAGCAGTCCGAGCAGCGTCGCCACGTTCGCCAGCATCGGGAGGTAGTGGAGCCGGCGCGTGAGGCGCGGAAGCACCGCGAGCGCCGCTGCGTCCGCCACGTTCTGCAAGTCGGCCTCATCCCGGCTGCGACTGCGCAGGATCAGCAGTCCCATGTCCGGAAGCACGGCATGCGACTGGGTGCACAGCTTGATGGCGTCCTCGACCTTTCCGGACCGCACGAGCTGGATCACTCGCTCGATGAACGCGCGCCCGTTGATCTTCGACCGGATGACGATGGTGTAGAATCGCTCGAGGAACACGGCGAGGCCAATCACCGCGACCACGAGGATGAAGTGCATGATCCCGCCGCCGCTCCGGTAGTACTCCAGCAGGTTGTTCAACATTTACGCGCGTCCTCCGAGGGAAGTTCGAGTCCTCATCGTCTTGTCTGACGCGGCGAAAGCGCAGGAGCCGTGCCCAACCTCCGTACGTCCGCCGCTACGGCGTGCGCGTCGTGTCGCGCGGGGTTGCCGGCGCCCCCATGCGCTGAACGCGACCTGCGATGGAATCGAGGCGGGCACGACGCGTCGCGAGCTCGGCCCGAATCGCCTCGATCTCGGCCCGCCGTGCAGCCTCGGCCGTCGTGTCCGTCGGCGCCGCGGGCTGCGCAGTGATGACCGGTTGCTGCGCCAGCGGCTCGGGCGGGGAAATCACCCCCACCGCCGGAGGCGGAGTATCGCGATCGGCCATGAGGACTGTGTCCCGCCGGCCACCTGTGATCGTGCTCCTCGGCACCAGTTGGTACCCCACAGTCGCGAGGCCAAGGAAGTCACGGTTGTAGAAATCGGGAACGAGCACGTTCCGATCGAATTGTGGCGCCTCGCGCGGACGCACCGTGACCACCTGCGGCGTCGGAACCTGTCCGCGAATCTCGATCGTGCGGTTGCCCGTGCGCCGCGGTGGATCCTGCGCCGCGGCCGTAGTGGTGACGAGCGCCAACGCACCGACGCCAGCGAGAGAACAAGTGATCCTGTGCATCACTGGAGGCCTCCGGCGAGGGCCGATGCCTCGCGAGCGCCCATCGCCATGGGCGGATCCTCGGGAACGTTACCGCGAAGCGCCTCACGCGCCCGCTCGACCCATTCGTTCGTCTCAGGCGTGGCGAAATCACCTGCTTCCTGCGCGGCCTTCTCGACGAGCGACTGCCACGTCGTTCGGGCGGATTCGAAATGCTGCTCCGCCTGCTGCGCGGCGCCCTGCTCGCCCGCCTGCCGCTCCTCCGGCGTCAGCCCAGAGGGAAGCTGCACGTTTCGGAAGAAGTTGCCATAATCCCACTGAGCGAGGCCGAAGTGGTACGTAGCGGCCGCCAGCCACCGGGCGTTGCCCGTCTTGATGGCATTCGTGAAATGCGTCGACATCGTGCGAAGCATGTTCTGCTTCGCGCGTGACGCGCGCTGCACGCCGGCGGCCGTCAATTGCGCCGCCGAGGGAATGATGAACCGCATCGCCTTGAACTGCGGCCAGAGCGCCGCGCCGCGGCGGAAGTGGCTCTCCGCGACCCGCGCCGCGCACTGCCCGCGGATTTCGGGCGTGGGACGCGCGCAGAGTGCGGCGAGCTCACGGCTCGCTGCCGCCGTGTCACCCGCGGCGCGGAGCAGCGAGAGCCGCGTCTGCCGCGCCGGCGCCGCGCGCTGATCCCTTGGGAAGCGGGTCGCGAACGTGCCGTATGCACGCGCCGCCGATGCCGTGTCGCCCGCTTCCGCGAACGTCACCGCCGCGTTGAGCTGCGCATCAGCCGCGCGCTGGTCGCGAGGATACGCACGCGAGAACTCCTCGTAGGCTTGTGCGGCTTCCACCTTCCGGCCGAGCGAGTCGAGCGTCACGGCGAGCCGCACCATGGCGTCCGCACGGCCTTCCCACCGCGGGTTGTCGCGGATGAGCGCGCGCGCCGCGTCCACGGCCTCCTCGCGGCGTCCCACGTCGGCAAGCAGCCGCGCGCGCAACGCCTGGTACTGAAGCCGATAGCGATAGCTCGGATACTGCGTCACGAGGCGCTCGGAAAGCTCGATCGCCCGTTCGCGCGCTTGACGGGATGCGGCTTCGTCATTCCGCGACCGCGCGGCGCTGTCAGCCAGGATGTACACCTCGATCGCGTCACGCAGCGCGTCTGCCGCGCGCTCCGAGTTCGGATTGCGCTCCGCGAACGCGACGTAGATCTCCTCGGCCGCGCGCCGGTATTCGCCCTGCTTGACGAGCGTGTCGGCAAAGGTCGCCGCGGCCGCGGTGCGAACACGTGCGATCGAATCGGCGAGCGACCGGCGCCCCGAGCTTTGCGCCACGGTCAGAGCCGTCTCCCACTGTGTTTGTGCCTCGGCGTATTGACCACCGCGGTACATCGCATCACCGACGAGCTTCTGCGCGGTCGGCGTGTACGGGTCGTTCGGGAAGCGCTGCGCGTACGTCTGGAACGTCTGCGCCATCACGTCCCAGCGCTCGGTCTCCGAAGCACGCCGCCCCTTCTGAATGAGCGCGCGCTTGGCGAGCTCGGTGTCGGGGAACGCCGCCACGTAGCGGTCGACGGCCGAGAACATCGCATCCTGCGCGGCGCGGTCGGTCTTGCTGCGCACGAGCGCCGAGTCGAACGCGACGATCGCGTTCTGTCCGGCGCGCTGCGCTACTTCGCGATCGCCCTGGGGATACTCGTATGCCGCACGCGCGTACTGTGTGCCGGCCTCGGCGAAATTCCGCTGTCCGTAGAGCGCCTCGCCGTACAGCAGCGCGACACGCTGGGCGCTGTCGGCCTGCGCGAACTCCTGCATGTAGCGACCGTAGAGCGCAGCCGCTTCCGCGAAGCGGGTGCGATCGTTCCGCTGCTGCGCTTGCGAGAGGCGGAACTGCGCGCTCTGACGCAGCGCGTCTTCACGCGCGCGGTTCGCCTCGGCGACCAGGCCAGGATTCGCCCGTGCCCATTCCGAGCGCGGGCCAAAGTTGTCGACGAGCTGGAGCCGCGCTTCTTGCGCGCGCTCGGCGTCCAGCACCCGGTTCTGATAGATGTCGATGACTTCACGCTGAATCGCGAGCGCCGCGGAGTCCGTGGGCGCCTCGGTGATCACGGCCCGATACGCCTCGACGGCGCGGGCAAAGTCACCCTGGTCGCGAAGGCTCTGCGCGACGCGCCGCATCACGGGGAGGCGATAGCGCGCCGCGTTCTCGCGCGCCGTGAAGAACTGGTCCGCTGCTTCGGCACCACCGATCTGCGTAAAGGCGATCGCCATGTACTCGATCGCTTCCGCCTGGAGACCAAGGCGTGACTGCTGCTCGGGCGAAATCATGTCGTACGACGCGACCAGGCGACCGAAAACGTCGACCGCTCTCCGGTACTCGTCCTGATTCGTCGCGGTCGCCTGGTTGTAGTACGCCCAGCCAAGCTTGTAGAGCGCCAGGAAGAAGATGTCGCCGTTCGCAGGCGCCGTTTGCGTCGCGAGCTCGTAGGCCTCGGCCGCGCGGGCGAACGTCTGTCGACGCGCCGTACCGCGCTGCTGCGCCGCCATCTCGAAGTACGAGTCGCCTAACCGGAAATAGCCCTCGGGACGAAACCGCGACGCCGTATCCTGCGTGACAATCTCGAACATCCGCGCCGCATCGTCGTAGCGCTGTGTCGAGAAGTACTGCGTGCCCAGCGTGTAGGCCGCCGCATCTCGCTGCGAGAAATCCGGATAGCGACGAACCAGCTCCTCGTACCGCGTGATCGCCGGCTCGTAGCTCGGGCGGATCGGCACGTCACGGCGCGCCCCGGCCGTGTCGGTCCCCGCCGCGCGCTGCGCTTCAGCGAACTCCTCGTCGGCCTTGCGGACGAGCAGCTCGCCGAGCTGGAAGAGCGCATTGGGGCGGAGCTCGCTGTCGGGGTATTTCGCAAGGAACGACTCGAGCTTTCCGATCGCTTCATCGCGTACCGTATCGGCGGGCGATGTCTGCATCGCCACCATACGGCCGGTGCTCTGCTGCGCCCGCGCGGCGGGCAGTGCGAACGCGAGGAGGACGAGGAATCCAGAAAAAAGCTTCATAAGCGCTACTGAGGTGTCGGAGGCTGCGTGACGGGTGCGGGATCGCGCTCGGCGCCCGCAACAATGCCCGATCCAGTACCCCTGGCTTGCCCTTGAGTGCCCGCGGCCCGAGCGCCCGTTGGCTCGGTGACCTGGAAGAACGAAGCACTGGCCGAGCCGAAGTCGGCCGCTTCGGCATCCTTCCGCAGCTGGGCAATCATTCGCCCCGCGCGGGCCCGGAGCTCGGCGTCGACGACAGCGATCACCTGGGCCTCTCCCTGGGTCAAGGCCGCCTGCGCCGCCGCGAGCGCCTCGCGAGCCGCGCGTACGCGCTCAGACTCTCCAGCCTGGAGCGATGCCAGCTCCGACGAGACGATGGCCTGCGTCGCGTCCAGCTGCGAGCGAACCGAGTCCACGAGCGCGAAGGCGTTCGCGTTCTTCTGCATGAGCGAATCACGCAACGCCACAACCGGGTGCCGTCGCACGGCGCTGTCGACGTTCTGCTCGATGTTCTGCGCCAGCCTCAGGTAGATCTCGGCCGTTGACCGCTCGAGGCCGAGGATCGTTGCTTCCATGGAACCGGCGCTCGCTCCAAGCGCTGCCTGGGTGCTGTCCACCTTGGCCAGGTTTTCCTGCGCGAGCTCGCGCGATTCGGCGGCGCTCGCACGCAGCATGTCGCGAACCATGTTCGCCACCTCATCGACGACTTGCGAGATGCGCTGAAGCGAATCGCGGGCGGCGGTGAGGCGCGCGGTGACCGTGTCGAGACGGCCGCGCTCCATGCCGATCACTTCCTGGAGTCGTGTCAGCGTCGCGATGCGAAGCTGTTGCGCATCGATCTCCTGCTGAAGTCGCAACTGCGCCATCGCCACGAGCACATCTCCGGCGGCGAGCCGCTCGGACGCCTGTGCATAACGACCGAGGTTCTCGGCCGAGGCCGGTACGTAGAGCACGCGCTGCGGGAAGGCCGGGCCGAGCGATGCGCCGACCGTGTCGAGGCGCATCGCGACGTCGGACAAGGTCACGATGCTCGGCGAAGGCGGCTCGGTGCCGACGGTCGAGCCCGCACTGTCGGCGAACACGCCGGCGAGAACGGAGACGTCCGCGCCCGCCGCATCGGGAAGCGCGAGCGTCTTGCCCGCCGCAGGGTAGCTCACGAACAGAAGTCCCGAGGCGCGGGCAGCAACGAGCGCGCGTGCCGCGTCACCCATCATCGCCGCACGCCCCTGCACGACGCTGACCTCCGCGCCGAGCGAGTCGGAGATGGCTTCGAAGAGCTGCTCCGCTTCGGCGGTGCGACCCTGCTGGAGCAGGATCTGCGCGGCGAGCACGCGCGCCTCGTCGCGCTCGGGGAGTCGCGGAAACCGCGTCGCGAATTGCGTGAATGAGCCCGCGGCGGCTTCGAGCTGGTTCGCGCGGAACTGGGCCCACGCACGCGCCAGCAGACCTTCAGCGGCGAGACCGCCGTTGGCGTCGACCTGTCCCGCCAGAGCGATGGCGTCGTCGTAGCGACCCGCCGCATACGCCAACTGTGCGGCGGTGAGGCGAATCTGGTCGGCAACCACGCCGGACGCGGAGCCGGCGACCTGGCGGAGCGCTTCGACAGCCGCCGGAATCTGCGAGGTGTCGGCGCGCGCCATGGCCAGCGCATCCATGTAGCTGGCGTAGGGGGCGAACGGCCCGCCCGCCTGCGCCGCGGACGCGAATGCGGTGCGCGCACCGGCGATGTTGTTCTGATGGTACGCGACGAGTCCTGCGATGAGTGAGGTCAGTCCCCGATCGGTCGCGACACCTGCCCCCGTCGCGAGGTCCGTCGCGCGTCCGTAATCACCGCGCCGGTACGCGTCGACCATGAGCTGCAGGCGCAGCAGTCCGGCGTAGCGGCCCGTCGGTGATGCATTCAGAATTTCCTGTGCTGCACCGCGAAAGCGCTCGCCGACGCCAAGCCGGTAGTACGTTTGGGCGAGAAGAAAAAGCAGATCCTGGCGACGGTTGACCGTCGCGCGGGAAGCACTGTCGCCTGTGAGTGCCACCGGCGATGTGCGAAGGAACTCGAGCCGAAGCAGCGCGGGAAGCGCCTGATCGGTGGCGATGTCATACAACGCGGCGCGGAGTTCGGCGTCGACACCGCGCGCCTGATCGGCCTGCGGCGTGACGGCAGTATCTCTCGCCGCGAGCGTGTCCGGCGGCGCAACGGGGCGCTGCGCCGTATCGGCGGGCGTCTGCCCATGCGCGATGGCGGCGCTCACCAGCGTCGCTGCTACGGCAAGGCACGACCTGAGATGGAAGGACACCGAGCCCAGCCGGATCAGAAGGGTGTGGTGCCGCGGCTCGTCCACGTCGTTGGGACGAGCTGCCCGTTCCGCACCGCGAACTGGAGGTACGTCACCGTCTCGCCCTGCGTGTTGACATCGATGGTCTGAATGACGGGCTGCCCGTTCACCGTGACCTGAAGCCGCACCGAGTGGCGCGTCGGCAGGACGTCGGAGCGGTACAGCTGATCGACCGCGCCGAGCTTGAGCGCCTCGTTGGCGGTCGGTGAATAGGCGCGAGTGCCGGCCACCGCCCCGTCGACCTCGAGGCGCGCGTCGCTAATGCTCTGCCCCTGTGCCGCGGAATCGGCGCGCAGCAGCACGACGAGCACCGCTCCCGTGCGCCGGCGCACCGCGTCACCGAGCGCGCGGAACCTCTCGCGCTGCGCGATGAGATTGTCCTGCGAAGCGGTCAGCACGGCATCGAGCTGCATCAGCGCGTCGCGCTCTGTCGTCATCATGAGCTGCTGCGCGCGCCGCTCCAGCTCGGCGGCGAGCACGTTCTCGATGCGCGCCTGGAGCTGCACGCGCTGCCCACGGAGCTCGCTCAACCGCTCCTGCGTCGTCTCGAGCTCGCGCACCAGCTCCGCGCGTCTCCGCTCATAGGCCTCATCGGCGGGCGAACGCCCTTGGGCACTCGCCACAGCCGGAATGAGCAACGCGAGGGCCGGAGCCCACCATCCTCGAAGGGTCAGCATGTTCTCTCGTCGAAAGGTCGCAACGCGTCTCAACGACGAGGTCGGGGCGGCTGTCCCGACCGCTCCTCGATGCGGCGCAGCCGCTCCTCGAGGCGTTGAAGCGCTTCGCGCTCCGCTCTCAGCTCGGCCTCGGCCGCGGCGCGGCGCTGCTCGAGCTCGAGCAGGTTCTGTGCTTCGTACCGGTTGATCTCGAGCTCCAGCGCCGCGATGCGCTGCTGCCGCGTCTGAATCTCGGCGAGCAGTGCCTCGCGCTGCCGCTCGAGCTGTGTCACGCGCGCGCGCAGGAAGTCGCCCTTGAGCAACGCGAAGATGTTGCTCTGCAAGCCGAGCGCGAACGCGAACTTGCTGTAGTTGTAGATGGCGCGCGCCGCGGTGGCCGTGGTGCTGTTGTCGGCCGACTGCGCCGACCCCGCGCCAAGCTCGGTCCAGTACAGGCCGAAGCGCATCCCGCGCCAGTCGAGCGACGCGCCCACATTGAAGTCCCAGGCGTTGTTCTCGGCCATGAGCGAGAGCACCGTGTTCGGCGTCGGCGTGAAGTCTACCTTGAGGCCGCCGAACAGCCCGCCGGTCTCATTCTTCGCGTACGCATCGCCGAGCTCACCGTCGTCGGAGAAGAGGCCGTTGCCGTATCCCACCGAGATCGAGAGGTTGACGTCCGGCCATCCCGAGCGGATGTCGGCGAGCGAGAACGACTTCGTTCCCACGCCGTACACCGTCGGCGTCACGTCGAACTCCTCGTGAATGCTGTCGGCGACGTGCCGGTAGTTCGGAGATCCCGGATCGGGCGGAAGCAGGGAGTATCCAATGCCGAACCGGTCGATCTGTCCGTACGGTCCGATTCCGCGAACACCGAACGCGATGCTCGGGATGAACCAGCCGCCCGGGCGCCCGCGATAGTCTTCTTCGTTCAGCACCAGCGCCTGGCCGAAGAAGCCGTACTCGGGATTGCTGGAGTAGAAGGCGACGCCCGCCTCGACGCGTCCGAAGAACGACATCGAGAACGTCAGCTGCGAGTTCAGCTGATCGCTGTAGTTGATCTTGGTGATCGTCTGATCACCCTTCTCGAACGTCTTCGCCGAGTAGTTCAGGGCGAAGTCGCCGCTCAACGGCGCCACCCATGCGACCGGGATATCGATCAGCCCAGCGCCCCAGTACAGGGTTTGCGGGTAGGTTTGCTGCGCCGCGAGTTGACTCGCCAGGGCGCTGAGCCCCACAGCGGCCGCGGTCACGACGCGACGACGGATGCTCATCGTTCTTTCCTCTTAGCGGAACGCGGGCGGAGTCGTGCCGCCCGATGACGGCGCGGGTGCCCCTTGGGCCGGAGCGCCCTGGGCAGCTGGCGGAGGAGATGAGCTCGAAGCCGGCGGCGGCGCAGGTGCCGGAGTGCGCTCGATGTTCTGCAAGCGCTCCTCTGCGCGACGAATGGCCTCACGCTCCTCCTGGATCTGGCGCTCGAGCTCTTCGCGACGACGCGCGATGTCGGCGAGCTCGCCGGCCTGCGCACGGCGCAGCGCGACCTCGAGCGCACGAATCCGGCGCTCGCGGTTCGCGATCTCGGCGCGCAGGCGGTACTGCTCACGCGTGAGCTCGGTGACGCGCGTGCGCAGAATCACGCCGCGCGAAATGTCGATCAGGTTTCCCGCGTAGCCGAGCGAAACGTTCCACTTGCGGTAGTTGTAGACGCGGCAGAGCTCGCACTTCGCCGGATCGCGCGACCCTTCCTCGAGCTCCGTACCATACAGACCGAGTGTGATGCCCCGCCAGTCCGCCAGCACGCCGGCGTTCCAGTCCCACCCATCATTTTCAGCGAGCACGGTCAGGGCCGTGTTCAGCGTCGGATGAAAAGACACGCGCCCACCGAGGAAGAGTCCCTCCGCGAGAGTGCCCTTCATGTTGTACTGGTCGCCGAGCCCGCCGTCGTCACTGAATATGCCGTTGCCCCAGCCAATCGAGAAGCTCCCGCTCGTGGCGAGCGGCGTGCCGAACTCCTTGGTCGCGACGGCATACAGCGTCGGCGTAGACTTGAGATCGTTGAATACTCCCGACACCGCTTCCTCGTACGTGAGGCTGTCAGCGTCGAGCTGAATGTCGTGCGCGATGAGAAGTCGATCCGAGTGCTCGTACGGTCCGATGTTGCGAACGCCGACGGCGATGGAAGGAACGAAGCCGCCGAACTGCTCCTCGCGGAGCAACATGACCTGGCCAAAGAATCCCCATTCCGGATTCTGACTGTACGCGGCCGCGCCGACCGAGAACCGCCCGAGCCAGTGCGTGTCGATGGCGATGTTCGTATTCCACTTCGTCGCCCAGTTCATCGCATCGACGTTGGTGAAGTGCTCGATCGTCTTCCCCGACGTGTTGAGCCACATGTCGGCGTTTCGCGGTGACACCCACGCGACGGGGATATTGATCAGCCCCGTGCCGAACTGCAGCGTCGCCGGATACGGCGTGCGCTGAACGGTCGGCGCGTCCTGCGCCGACGCGGCGGACGCGAGGAGCAGCGAGGCTGCGAGGGCGCGCGGCACCATGCCGACACCCGACCGCGTCATGCGCATGAATCCTCCACTCACTCGGTGATCGGTGGTCATCGTAGCGCTGCGCCAATGACGCGTCGCTTCGCGACAACGCCATGACGGCGGGGAAAAATGTACGACGCGTGCGCCAGAATCAAACCCATTCGGGGTGCAAGACGTATGCCCCATGGCGGTGGGTCACTCGACCCGACCGCGAGGTGGCGGCCACCTGTCGCCTTACGTATCTCTCTATGCGGCACCACTCGCCGCGAAGCTTTTGCCGCCTGGTCATCTCCACCGTGCGCGCCTGGCTCCTGGTCCCCGTTGTCTTCGCGGCGACTCCGACGACCTTCGCCGCAGGATTCCCTCTCTCGAGCATCCGCTCGACGGGGATTACCTCTATCCGCCAGCCGGCGATGCCGGCGTCCGGGTGCGTGAAGGCACGATTCAGGCCGCCGGCGCCGGAGACGACCACGTTTTCTTCGCCGTCGGCACAAGAATCGAGATGGCTCCGCTCGACGCGGACTCCGCCAGGTCGTGGCCGGGACTGGACGTTCACTCGTCCGTTACCGACTTGCATCCGCCATCCCGCGCACGCTCGGCCTCGCCTGCGCGCGGGGGTTCGCGACCACCCTGCTGTCGCGCGATGGATACGCGTACATTCTCGACCGGCGCCCGTCCTCGGTGCGCCGCATCTCCACTCCGACGACCCGATAAGACATGACCCGGTCACTCGCGCTCACTGCGTTATCGCTGTCCCTCGTCGGGGCGCTCGGCTGTCCGCGCCCCGGAGACGCGCCCGACACCGCCCGGCAGCCCGCTGCGCCCGCCGCCAGTGACACCCTCGTGTCGCGAGCCGATGCCGCGCGCATCCAGGGAAGCCCGAGCGCGCCGATCTGGGTTGTCGAGGTGAGCGACTTTCAATGCCCGTTCTGCAAGACGTGGCACGAGGAGGTGTACGACGCCTTCGTCCGCGAGTTCGTGACGCCAGGTACCGTGCGACTCGCTTACATCAACTACCCGCTCCCCAGTCATCCGAACGCCATGCCGGCGGCGGAAGCAGCCATGTGCGCGGGAGCCCAGGGAAAGTTCTGGGAGATGCACGATGGCATCTTCGAGGGGCAGCACGCGTGGGCGCACGTGCCTAACGCATCGGCCGCGTTCGACTCCATTGCGCAATCGCGTGGTGTCGACGTCGCGGCGATGCGTCGCTGCATCGAGAGCGGCGTAGTGCGCTCCCTCATTCAAGCGGATGTCGAGCGCGCCCAGGAGACGGGGGTGCAGGGCACGCCGTCGTTCCTCATCGGTGGCGATGTCCTGCTGCGGGGGATGCAGCCACTGGAGAACTTCCGTCGCGCGATCGCCGAAAAGCTCGGGGCGCGCGCAGGGCCGACGCCCTAGGTCACCTGGAGCGAAGTGCGACCGCTCATCGCGGCTGCGTACGAAGGGGTGGCCCGCCTCGCCACCGCGGCCGCGGCCGTCGCGCCTCAAGGCAACGCGAAGATACTTCAGACGTTGCGCGGCCGTCGCGGAATCGCGTCGCGGTATGCGGCGTGGGGACGCGCGCATCGCGATGCGTCCCGTCCCCTGCTCTGGGTGCACGCGCCGTCGGTGGGCGAAGGACTCCAGGCACGTCCCGTGATCGAGCGGCTGCGCGCCGTGCAGCCGGATACCCAGCTCGCCTACACGCATTTCTCGCCGAGCGCGCTGAGCTTCGCGTCACAGCTCGACGTGGACTTCCGTGACTACCTGCCGTTCGACGCGCGACGCGAGGTGTGCGCCGCCCTCGACGCGCTGCGACCGAGCGCGCTCGTCTTCGCGAAGCTCGACGTCTGGCCTACGCTCACCCGTGAGGCGTCGGCGCGCGGCGTACGGTCCGGGCTCATCAGCGCGACGCTCGCCGAAAAATCCTCACGCCGCGGCCTGGTCGCTCCCCTGCTCCGCGACGCCTATGCTCGCCTCGACGCGGTGGGCGCCATCGACGCGCGCGACGCCGAGCGACTCGTCGAGCTCGGCGTCCGGCGCGACGTCGTCCAGGTGACCGGAGACACGCGCTACGATCAGGTGTGGATGCGCGCCGCGGCGGCGAACCGAGGCGGCACGCTCCTCGCGCCGCTGGCCTCACAGCGCCCCACGCTCGTTGCGGGAAGCACGTGGCCGGCCGACGAACGGGTTCTTCTCCACGCGTGGCACCGCGTCCGCCGCGATGTCCCGTCGGCCAGGCTCATCATCGCTCCGCACGAGCCGACGCCCGCGCACCTCGCGCCGATCGAGCGCTGGGCCGATGACGCTGCGCTCTCGCATGCCCGGCTCTCCGAGAACACAGCCGGGCGCGCCGATGTCGTCATAGTCGATCGCGTCGGCATACTCGGAGACCTGTACGCGCTGGCGAACGTCGCCTACGTCGGCGGTGGATTTCACCGCGCGGGGCTGCACTCCGTCGTTGAGCCGGCGGCGTTCGGCGCTCCGGTCATATTCGGACCTCAGTGGAGCATGAGTCGCGATGCGCTACTCCTGCTCACGGCAAAGGGCGCGGTGGCGGTGGGCGACGTGCCCGCGATGGCCGGACGGCTGCGTGAGTGGCTCGCGTCGTCCGATGCGAGGCGCGCGGCGGGCGATCGCGCGCGCGACGTCGTGCGCACGGGCGTTGGCGCCGCGGAGCGCACCGTCGCGCTGGTGTTGCGGCTGCTCGGCTCTAGGTAGGCGCGCGCAGTGCCGGCAGGCCGAAGTTCGGGACGAGGTCGCTGCGGTGGAGGAAGAAGCCTTGCACCAGCGGCACACCCAGCTGCTTCACCGTCTCGAGCTCCTCGGCGCGCTCCACGCCTTCGGCGATGACCATCGCGTCGTGTTCCTGCGCGAACTTCACCATCCCCTCCACGAGATTCTGCTTGATGAAGTTCGTGTCGATGGAGTTGATCAGCGAAATGTCGAGCTTGATGAAGTCGGGCTCGAGGTTCGCGATGGAGCCGAGGCCAGCGTAGCCGCTCCCGGCGTCGTCGACGGCGAAGCGGAAGCCGCGATCGCGGAAGGCGCGCAGGCGCTCACGGAACTTCGGATAGTCCTTGATCGCCGTGCGCTCGGTAATCTCGATCACGATTCGCTCGGGGTCCGGCGTCTCGAGCGAGTCGAACGACGGGTCGGAGAAGTCGTGCGGATCCACGTTGAGGAAGAGCAGCTGCTTGTCCGTCAGCCATGAGCTCATCCCCTCCACGGCTCGGCTGCGGCACAGACGCGAAAGCTCCCAGATGAGATCGGCCTCGGCGGCTACCTCGAACATGACCTCCGGGCTGCGGAGGCTCCGCATCACGCCGCGCGCGAGCGCTTCGTAGCCGAAGACCTCGCTCGTATCCGTCGTCAGGATCGGATGGTAGTCGATGTAGATACTGCGTGCGCGGAGGGTCGCTTTGAGGTCGGCGACCTTTCGTGCGCGCTCGCGCTCCTCCACGCTCTTGGCCGCGTTCGCCGCCTCGCGGATACCGCGGTAGATCAGCCGCTCGAGTCGGATCTTCGGATTGTAGTAGACGTGAGAGGATCCCACGTAGATGTCGAACAGGGCGGCGATCTCTTCACCGTGCACCTCCTCGAGGCGCTGCCCGACGTGCCGCTCGAGTCGCTCGGTGAGCTCGGTGATCGTGCGATCACTCGGTGCGGGCACCCCGGGCGCGGGAACCTGGAAGAAGATGAAATCGTCGTCGTTGGTGAAGTTGACCATCATCCGGGACGACCGGAGCGCGCTGTCGCCGACGAATTCCTGCACCGCTGCCGCGGTCGTCTCGAGCACGGCGTCGAGCTTCTCCCAGCCGTAGATCTCTTCGATCTTCGAGTAGCGGACGAAGTTCAGGTACATGACGACGAGCTCACCGCGCTTGCGAATGGCGCTCCGCATGCGCTCGATCATTACCGGCAGCGTCGGAAGTCCGGTGAGCGCATCGTAGAGCATCTCGGTGCGCTCAACGCGCTCCGCCCGCACGGCGAGCTCTGCGCCGGTGGGAGCGACTCGCCCGACGGCGGTGTGAATACGTGACGCGATCTCTTCCGCCGAAGCCGGGGTGCGATACCACTCGTGCACGCGGAAGTCGACGGCGCGGCGTCGCGCAGTCTCGTCCTTGGCGCCCATGATGACCGCAATGCGTCGCTCGTGCGCCTTCTCAACCGCCGCCCGCAGGATGGTCGGGTCGTCCGTGGTCAGCAGCACGGCGCGGATGTCCGACATGGTCTCGAGCGTATCCACCAGCTGGTTGATCGGACGGTGCTCTACCCGCCACCCCTGCATGGTGGCGACGGCCTCGCGAATCTCCGGGTCGAGCGCGTCGGTGAGAAGAACGGAACCGGTCACAAAGTCGGGATCACGTCAGCGTGTGGCGCCGATCAGCGCGAGGTTGCGTTGCACCCGAGCGTCGAGGTCCGCGAAGTCGATGGGCTTCGTGATGTAGTCGTCGGCGCCCTGTTGGAGAGCGGACTGTTTGTCATCCCATTCCTTCAACGCCGTCACCATGATGACGCGCACCAACCGGCCGTGCTCGGCGTGCTGCTTCATGAGACGGCACACGTCCCATCCACTGCGTCCCGGCATCATCACGTCGAGCAACACCAGCGCTGGCCGCGTCTCCTCGAATTGCGCCAGCGCATCGTCTCCGCTGTGCGCCACGACGACGTGATAGCCGCGCGATGTCAGAAAATCGCGAAGGAGATCGGCGTTGTCGATGTTGTCATCGACGACGAGCAGCGTTGCGGTCTGGGGCTCCATGGACTCGTCCTGCAGACGTCAGAATCCTGCTGTGGATGAAGGAAGAAGGGGCAAGACTCGGGCCCCGTGCCGGAACCGCAGAAAGTAAGGAATAGGGGCGACCCTGCCTTTAGGGCATTCCTGGCGCCCTCCATGGGCTGACCGGACGGTATACCGCCCAGCGAGTGGAGGCAGAAGCCGAGACGGCGGTCAGCGGGAAACCTCCCCCGCGGTGGACGCGACGCTGTCGGCTGCCGCGACTACCGATGCCTCAAGCGAGCCGCCGCAAACACGGCCTTAACGGAGCGTTGACACTAGGGAGTACCGAGTGATACTCTGGCGACGGCGGATTCCGCAGACAGCGCTCCGATCAGGTGGAAAACCTGCACGCTACGCGACTCGCGCCACGCCTTTATCTTCGCTCGCCAATCGTGTTCGCGCTTGCGCGGAAGGTCCTGCCTTCCGCGGTCGGGAATCGTCGGAGGGCGTTGGTCTCCGACGCGGGTGCCACGCCCATTTCGTGGTGGGATAAGCGCCTCGGTCGCCGCGAATGGCGGCAGGGGGGGAGGGGAGTCATGCATCTCCCATTTGGTCGGATGTTCGCGATCGTGTGCCTGCTCGCGCTTTTGCCGGGCAGCACGGGTGCGCAGGAGCAGGAGGCCGCGATTGCCGGTCGAGTGACCGACGCGGCCACGCAGCAGCCCATCGCCGATGCCCAAGTGATGGTGGTGGGAACCACGCGCGGTACTCGTACGACCGATGACGGGCGGTATCGCATCCCTGGGGTGACTCCGGGCCAGGTGCAGGTGCGCGTCGTTCGGATCGGGTTTGAATCCGAGACGCGGCCGGTGACGGTAACTCCCGGTGAGACGGCGCCCGTAGACTTCGCGCTGAATGCGACGGCCATCACCCTCGACCGTGTGGTCGTCACCGCGACGGGCGAGGAGCAGCGGGTCCGGGAGCGCGGGAACAGCGTAGCGACATTGGACGTCGACGAAATCGATCTCGCCCCGATCACGAATTTCTCCGAGCTGGTGTCAGGTCGTGCCGCCGGAGTGGTGGTGCAGCAATTCTCGGGTACGACGGGCACGAGCTCCCGCATCCGCATCCGCGGCTCGAACAGTGTCTCGTTGAGCAATGCACCACTCTTGATCATCGACGGTGTGAAGCTCAACAACTCGGAGGGTTCGAGTTCACTCGGCGTGGGCGGGCAGGTCCCGTCGCGATTCGACGACATCAACCCCGAGGACATCGAGAGCATCGAGATCCTGAAGGGGCCCGCGGCGTCGGCCCTGTACGGGACGGCCGCTGCCAATGGCGTGATCCAGATCCGGACCAAGCGCGGGCGTACAGGCCCGGCACGGTGGACGGTGTTCGCCGAGGGTGGGTCGCTGCGCGAGGTTACGGACTACCCGCCGAACTTCGCGCAGGTCGGGACGCTCACGTCGAATAATCGGCGAACCGCCGCCTGCACCCTGACGCGCCAGGCAACCAATGTCTGCGTCCCGAACCCGGACTCGCTCGTCACCTTCAATCCGCTGGAGCAGGCAAGCCCGTTCACCACGGGGTTCCGCCGGCAATACGGTGTCAGCGTATCCGGCGGTGGTGAGGCAGCGACGTATTACGCCAGCGGAGAGTTCGAAGATGAAGAAGGCGTGTACTCGTGGAACACGCTCGACCGTGTGAACCTACGTGTCAACGTACGGGCGATCGTGAGCGATGACGCCGACATTGACATCTCCACCGGGTACCTGTCGAGTGACCTACGGCTGCCGCAGAACGACAACAACTTCTTCGGCACCTTGGGAGGCGGACTGCTCGGCAGCGCCTTCGATAATCCGGACGGGCGCGGATACATCCTCGGCTTCACGCCGCAGGAGATATCGGTCATCGATGTTCGTCAGGAAGTGGAGCGGTTCACCGCCTCTGCCAGCCCGAACTGGCGCGCGCGCGACTGGCTCTCCTTCACGGGGACGGCCGGGATCGACTTCCTCAATCGCTGGGACCACCAGCTGATTCCGCCGAACCGGTTGTTCGCTTTCGGCCTCGAGGAGGGCTCGCGCAACTCGGACCCGACCCAGATTTTCACATATACCGCGAACGCGAACGCAACCGCGACCTTCTCGCCCATCCCGTCGCTTACGTCCACGACCTCGCTCGGGGTCCAATTGCTCGACGAGATCTTCCGTGGTACACGCGCCTTCGGCGCCAAGCTCCTGGCTGGCACAGGTTCGCTCTCGGGGACAAGCGCGCGTTTCGCCGTGAGCGAGGTCAACACGGAGAATGTGACCGTGGGTGGCTACGTATCGCAACAGCTCGCCTGGAACGACCGACTGTTTCTGACGGGCGCGGTGCGCGGAGACGACAACAGCGCGTTCGGCGAGGATTTCGGGCTCGTGTACTATCCATCCGCGGGAGCGTCGTGGGTGATCAGCGAGGAGCCTTTCTTCCCGCGGCTGAACTGGCTCACCTCGCTACGGATTCGCAGCGCGTATGGCCAGTCGGGACAGCGGCCGAACTTCCGCGACGCGATCACTTTCTTCGACGCCGTTTCGGTCACGCAACAGGGGGCCGAGAACCCTGCGATCACGCCGGGTGGCACCGGCAACATCAAGCTCAAGCCGGAGAAGTCCGCCGAGCTGGAGGTCGGCTTCGAGGTAGGGCTGTTCGAGGATCGAGTTGGCCTGGATTTCACGTACTACGACCGGGTCACGCGGGACGCCCTCATCGCCCGACGGCTGGCGCCTGACATTGGTTCCACGCTGACCCGGTTCGAGAATCTGGGGAAGGTGAGTAACAGAGGAGTGGAGGCGCTACTGCGGGCTACGGTGCTCAACACTGAGTCCGCGCAATGGGACATTCGGCTCACGCTTGCTACCAGCGACAACGAGCTGCTCGATCTCGGGGAGAAGGTGGCGCCGATCATCTTTGGACGGCAGCAGTTCCGCGAAGGGTTCCCGTTGGGCGGGTTCTTCGACCGTGCGATCCTGTCCTTTGACGACGCAGATGGGAACAGAATCATCACGGCGGACGAGGTGACGCTGGCGGACACGAACGTCTACCTCGGCACGCCATTCCCGACCCGGGAGATCGCGTTCACGACAAACGTGACCCTGTTCAATACCGTGCGCGTCAGCGCTGTATTGGACCACCGGGGTGGGCAGAAGCAGATCAACCTCAGCGAGCGGTTCCGCTGCGCGTTCATCTTCAACTGCCGCGCGCTGTACGATCCAACCGCGTCGCTCGAATCCCAGGCGGCCGCCGTTACCGCCCTGCTCGGGTCCGACGCGGGATACATCGAGGACTCGGATTTCACGAAGCTGCGCGAGCTCGCCGTCACGCTGATCGCGCCGGGGCGGTGGGCTCAGCAGGTCGGCGCACGCGAGGTCAGCCTCACGCTCGCAGGGCGGAACCTGGCGACGTGGACCGACTATTCCGGCCTGGATCCCGAAGTCAACTTCGCGGGTGGCGCCAACTTCACCACGACGGAGTTCTTCACGCAGCCTCCGGTTCGGTACTATACCGCCCGGCTCAATATCAATTTCTGAGGCGGACCTCCAGCCAACGAGAGAATCCTTATGATGAATAGAGAACTTTTGCTCACGAGGCGGCGGGGCGCATCAGACTCCCCACACCTGTTCCGCAGCATGCTGCCAGCAGCGCTAATCGTGGCGTTCAGTGCGTGCAACGTCGTCGATGATGTGCTCGAGGTGGAAGACCCGGATGTGGCGCGTCCCGAGGCGCTCACCGGTCCGGAGGCGCTGCCGGCTTTGGTCGCCGGCGCCCTGTCGGATTTTCAGGTCGGGTACAGCGGCTCCAGCAACGTCGATGGGCAGATCACGATCGTGGGGCTGATCACTGATGAGCTGTACAACTCCGAATCGTTCCCCACGCGCATCGAGATCGATCAGCGGCGCATGCGCGACGACAACGGAACGCTGGCAGCGCGGTTTCTGGACATGCAACAGGCGCGTGCGGCCGCGGAGCGGGCCGTGCGGCGGTTCGAGGAATTCGACCCTGGAACGGTGAGCCACGCCCAGATGCATAACCTCGTGGGCTTCTCCTACACCGCGTTCGGCGAGAATTATTGCTCCGGGGTTCCCTTCAGCACGCTGAACGACGATGGAACGATCACGTTCGGCACGCCTCAGACAACGGACCAGATGTTCGAGACCGCGATCAGCAGCTTCGACGCGGCACTTGGCATCGTGGGCTCCGACACTAGTGCCGCTGCCAGGACACAGAGACACCTGGCCGCCGTCGGGAAGGGCCGTGCCCTGCTGAACCTCGGCGATGCCGCCGGCGCCACAGCGGCGGTCGCGAACGTGCCGATCAACTTCGTCTATTTGATAGAGCATTCGACGAACTCGGCCCGGCAGCAGAACCCGGTATTCACGCTGGTCAATGTGAGCCGCAGGTTCAGCGTTCCGGAGAGCGAAGGGGGAAACGGAATTGCGTGGCGTAGTGCGAACGATCCCCGGGCACCCGAAATCCGCAACCCGGTGAACCCGATCGGACTCGACAACGAGACCCCAAGCTTCGTTCAGCTCAAATACCCTTCTCGTGGTGCCGCCATCCCACTCGCAACGGGAATCGAGGCGGAGCTCATCAAGGCCGAAGGGGAGCTACAGGCCGGAGATCCTGCCGGCATGCTTCTCATTCTCAATAACCTTCGCGCGACGCGGGCGCCCGCTGGTTCCACCCTGCCGCCGCTAGCCGATCCCGGAACGCAGCTCGGACGTGAAGATCTGCTCTTTGACGAGCGCGCGTTCTGGCTGTACCTGACCGCGCACCGACTGGGAGATTTTCGGCGGCTGATCCGGAACTACGGCCGCGACGCAGAGACCGTGTTCCCGACAGGAGAGTATCATAAGAGCGGCGCGCTCCCGTACGGACCGGATGTCAACTTCCCTTTGCCCGACGACGAAGCCAACAATCCAAACGTGAGCGGCGGCTGCCTGAACCGGGATGCGTGAGCGCTGGTAGCTGCCGCGAGTGTAGTGAGTGATTGCCTGACGACTAGCAGGCCGAATGGAAAGTCGACGGGGGCCCGCCCCATCACGCGCCCCGCGACAATTAAACCCCCCCCAAGGGGCGCGCCCGGACCCCGCCGAAAAAACGCCCGCCACCCCGCCCGC
>JBQTHJ010000014.1:0-42753 GCA_052389995.1 Gemmatimonadaceae bacterium
TCGCGGCGTTGACGACCTCCGGGCGCTTCCGCCAGCCGATCGTCACGCAGATCGTGGATGCCGCCCCGTTCTATCCGGCCGAGGAGTATCACCAGGATTACTACAGAAAGAATCCCGTTCGCTACAAGTTCTACCGTGCGTCATGCGGGCGGGATCGCCGGCTGAAGGAGGTCTGGGGCCGGGCGCCGGACGATGAGCGAAACGCCACGTGACCCCTCGTTCACTTCCACACGGCGATCTCGTGCAACGGCTTCCGCTGAAGGTCCGGCACTTTCGCATCGATGGCCGGATAGCCGACGGGAAGCACGAGCATCGCCTTTTCGTTCGACGGTCGCTCGAGAATCTCTCCGAGAAAGCCCATTGGCGTCGGCGTGTGAGGCAGCGTCACCAGCCCCATCAGGTGGACGGCGGCGATGAATAGCCCGGCCGCGATGCCACACGATTCCTGCGTGTAGTAATGCGCGCGCCTGCCGCCGTCAGGCCCACGCCCATACATCTGGCGGAAGAGGACGACCACCCATGGCGCATCGGTCAGGTGCGTCTTGTGCTCGTCGGTTCCCAGTGGCGCGAGCGCATCGAGCCATTCCCGTGGCATTCGGCCATGATAGTTCTCGTATTCCTCCCGCTCGGCCGCATCCCGAATGCGCTGCTTGAGCCCGGGATCGCTCACTGCGACGAAGGTCCACGGCTGCTGGTGCGCGCCACTCGGCGCGGTGCCGGCGGTGCGGATCGCGTTCTCGAGCAGCTCCCGCGGGAACGGATCGGTCGCGAACTGGCGAGTCGACCGCCGCCGGTTCATCTCGTCCGCGAACGCCCGCGCGCGCTCGACCGATTCCGGAATGGGACGTCGTCGAAACCCGAGTGGAACGAACGGGTAGGCGCGATCGCCACGTGACGTGCCCGGATCGGTCATGATCGTGGTGCGCGGGTTAGCAGGCTGGACGTCGCCGGTTCGAGCCCGGTCGCCCGCTCTCGTCGAAGCAGTGAGGCGAGGTACACGTAGTGCCAGCTTTGGCCACCATAGAGTGTGGGTCACCACTGTGGGCCAACGACCCACGTGTGAGCGGCAAAAAGCTGGCTAAGTCGTTTCCGGGCAATATGGTAGCAAAGCCTGAATGTTTCGCTGTTATTAGTCTCTACACAGTGGAAATGCCAGCTTGAGCTAGCTACGCCGCGAGCGTTTGCGTTCTCGCTCCGCTTCCGCGATTAGTTCACTGACTTCGCATTTCAGAGCAGCCGCGATTCGCTCTATGACATCGAGAGAGGGGTTTTGGCGACCTCGCTCGATTCCCGTCATGTAGGTGCGGTGCACTTTGGCGTGAAACGCGAACTCCTCCTGCGCCACGCCAACCGCCTTTCGGCGTTTGGCAATTGCCAACCCCAAGCCCTGGCGAAGCGAAATCATGGGGAAGGATGCTGGTAGCTCCCCGGTCCTCTAGCCACAGGATATAGTCACCACTATATATTCTACAGACCGACGCCCCACCTTGCCGCGTGTATGACGACGCACCTCAGCCAACTTGCAGCCATTCCCGTCCATGCCAACACAAGGCAGAAGACATTGGAGCTTTCAGCGGCGGAGGAGAACTGATCGTTGTCCAACTTTCCTCTGAATCTCGGTCTCACGCGCGCTCAAGAACCCGGGATTGAAGTGCCTGGATTTCGAAGGTCACGACCTTAAGGCACGCACAGTCAAATGAAACGGATGCAAAACCCTGATTGCGAGCGGAACGAAAAGGGTATGCGTGTTAATCCACGACCCACAGATTCCACCAGAGGCCGCAACCGTCGGAACTTCGGGTGGATTCTTTGCCGTCAACGGTTATATGTTGTTTCCGCCAGCCCTTCTCGGTCAGCGACGAGCCCATTTGCCGATGCTGACCAGCAAGGACGACCCGTTTGAGGAATCAGTGGCCTCTTCTCACTTCCGCTCCTTCCTTAGAACTCACCTTGGTGAGGTCGTTCTTGGCGACTCACTGAGCGCGATGCGGGCCATGCGCCCGAAGTCCGTAAACCTCGTGATGACGAGCCCACCATTTGGGTTGGTCAGAAAAAAGGATTACGGCAATGCTGATGCAGCCGAATATGTCGAATGGTTCCGCCCCTTCGGCGAGGCGGTCCGCCGTATTCTCGCCGAAAACGGGAGCTTTGTGATCGATATTGGCGGCGCGTGGAATAAAGGCCAGCCCACGCGAAGCCTATATCACTTCAAGCTGCTGATCATGCTGTGCGACGAGCTTGGGTTCCATCTCGCGCAAGAGTTCCATTGGTGGAATCCATCCAAACTGCCTTCCCCAGCAGAGTGGGTGAACATTCGTCGCGTCCGCGTGAAGGATGCCGTCAATAGCGTGTGGTGGCTCTCTCCGACCCCTTGGCCGAAGGCGAGCAACAGGCGAGTACTACAGCCTTACAGCCCTGCGATGTTGGAACTGCTCGAACGCGGTTATAAAGCCAAGAAACGACCGTCAGGGCATGACATCAGCAGCAACTTCAGCACCGACAACGGCGCTGCGATTCCGCCTAACCTCCTTGCCATCGCCAACACCGATAGCAACAGCCATTACCAGCGGTACTGCAAGGAGAACAATCTTCCGATTCACCCTGCGCGTTATCCGGCCGAGCTTCCCGAGTTCTTCATCCGAATGCTGACGGACGAGCGTGATTGGGTTGTTGACCCATTCGCCGGAAGCTGCATTACGGGCGAGGTGTGCGAGCGTCTAGGCCGCCGCTGGAAGTGCGTCGAGCTTGATGAGCAGTACGTCAAAGGCGCCCAGGCTCGATTCATCAAACCGCCGGTGGATACGTACCAAGCAGAGCTTGAAATCAGTGTGGGGCGGCGTGAGCCCGAGGAAGACGACTATTACAGAATTCCGCACCCAGCGCTCTTGTGGAACGGAACGCCCAGGGATCGCCTTCAGACCGACGGCGGACTTAGGCGCCCGCCTTCAGCCGCATCAAAGTCCGCCGAATAGCGTGGTGCTTGGTTGCAGTTGGCCAATGAACTGCGATTGCAACCGTAGGATGGTGAGGAGCTTAGCTGTGTCTTTCTGGATGGTCGCGTAATCCGTCGGTCCGAGCATGTATATAGAGATCGCGGTCTTCTTCATGATCTCGCGCGCGTAGTAGACAGCTTCATCGGTAAAGCCGCCGCGACTAATGATGAGGATGTGGGTTGCCTGTGTAACAGGAATCAGCCCGACTTCAGACGCGACTCCGCGAGTATCCAGCTTCGTGCTCGGAGTGTTCTTGCACTGAAGCTGCCACCGCGTGTGAACAGCTCCAATCGTCCCGCTTAGCACGACATCAACTTCCGCCTGTGCGGTCGAATCCGGCGCCCGCTTGTTCCATCCTACGAATCGCAGTCCCATTTGCCGCATGACCATTATCGCGAAGGCTTCGAGAGCACGTCCCTTTACGAAGGTGTCCGTAGCGTCCAACTCAGCGAAGATGTCCGCCGGCCGGCGCCGGTAGTAGTCGGACACGGCTGCATCGAGGTCCTTGATCGTGTTCGCCATGAATGCGTTCAAGACGTCGGCCTCGAACTTCGGCGTCGTGCGGACCTGGGCGCTCTTACCCCCAACGGTCCCGCCTGATTTGTATTCCACCAGCCCCGCTGCCTTGAGCGGCTTCAGCACCTCATTCGGAAGCGACATCCTCCCGATCTTGATGTGATCGTGCGCCTCGGCCGCATCCCGGATGGTGGCAGCGTTAGTCCAGCCAGACGGCTCGGCGCGACATAGCGCGCGAACAAAGCCTTGAAGCGGCGGCCGGAACGACGCGAGAATCGCTATCTGCTCGTCGCTCAACGGGACGACTTCTTCACGACGCACATGGTCGATTTTCCAGCCGTCGAGCACACCCGCCTTTTCCAGCCACATTCTAAGGCTGTTGATGGCCGTATTGTGCTCGGTGACGTTAAACCCTTGCTCCGTGAGGAATCGCGCGAGAGAATCACCAGTAATACGCAGGTTGTCGGCTTCCATCTGCGTAATGCCTTCGAGGACTCGAAGGCCGCCACAGTTCAGGAGGATGTGCCTTGCGAAAAGCTCGTAGAGGTGATCATCGGTTTTCGTGGCCGCCAAGTCCTGCGCGAGCACCGTCGCTTTGTAGTCCTTGTCGAGAAGCTGATACTGAATTGCTGCCTCTACGGGCAAGCTTCTGGTGCGTTTAGTAGGAGACTTCGCCTTCGCTTTGACTCGAACGGCTGGCTTCCAGACGGCGTCTTTGATGGCGGCAGGGTCACCGCTGTGCGCGATGAAAGCCTTGACGAAGTTGCGAAGACTTAGGAGCGATGGTGCAAACTGGGTCCCGACTGGAATCGCGCTCGCTCGTGGTGTAGGAGTCGGCGCCACCGTCGTTTGCCCTTTTGGCATGCTCTAGTTGTCGGCGGAATCGCGGCGCCTTCGGAGAAGTCCGTGCCGCTGGCGAAATCGGTACGCCGCGCTCCTCGCTTGACCCCTGGGGTACCCGAGCCAGACGAGGTGAGTCACACGCGCTCAGACGCGCTGCGCTTCGCGGCACCTAATCCTTCCGGGATTCGCTCGTAGTTTTCCTGCGAGCTGCGCGAGTGCGGATGGTTTGCTTGCGGAGGAACGCTTATCGGTCATCTCGTTTGGCTCGAAGTCAGATACAATCGCTGTCGGTGGCGACTTCGGTAAGGCTCGCTCACTACGCGGGTAGGGTAGGGCTAGTGTAGTGTCCCGGTAGTCTGATGCATAGTCTTGTAGGGGTTCCGAGGATACGTTCTCGAAGCTCTCTATGCCTCGCGGTCGTCCCCGGAAGCTCAGATCACCCTGAGCGAGACTGCCCCAAGGCCTCTTCCGGCGGGCGCAAATCATCCTTCGCTCGGCGGACGGCGAGGCGCCTCAGTCAGGGCAAACAACGCCATCGCCGTCAGGAACTCCTCGCCTTTCTCGGCCCCATCGACGCCAACGTCCGACCGCCCCAGACGTTCACCTCATCCTCGACAACTACGGCACGCACAAACATCGCGAGGTCAAGGCGTGGCTCGCCCGGCATCCGCCCTTCCATCTCCACGGCCGGCAGCGCCACCTCGAGCGGCGTTGACCACCGCCAAGCCGAACGCACCGATCCTGTCGCCGCGCCGTCCCCTGGCGGTGTCGGATGATCAGGTCCGCAGCGCCGGCAGAGTCTCGCCACGCGGCACGAAGCGAAGCGCGACGCCGTTGTTGCAGAAACGCTTGCCCGTGGGACGCGGGCCGTCGTTGAAGATGTGGCCCTGGTGTCCGCCGCAGCGAGCGCAGTGGTATTCCTTCCGCGGAAGGATGAGCTTGAAGTCGCGCTTGGTCTCCACGCGACCGTCGAGCGCCGACGTGAAGCTTGGCCATCCGGTTCCGCTGTCGTATTTGGCGGCGGCGTCGAAGAGCGGAAGGAAGCATGCCGCGCAGATGAACGTGCCGTCACGCTTCTCCCCGTTCAGCGGGCTGCTGTGCGGCCGTTCCGTAGCTTCCTCGAATAGCACCTCGTACTCGGCCTCCGTCAGCAGGCGCCGCCACTCGGCGCGCGACTTCCTGAGCTTCACAATCGGCTGGGCGGCGCCCTGGTCGTCGGGCGCGACGGGTGTTGGCATGGTGTCGGCGAAAGCGAGAGTCTCGAGCGCACGCGCCGCCCCGAGGGGCGCCACGAAGGCGGAGGGGAGCAGGACGACAAAGCGGCGGCGATTCATCTTCGACTCCTACCCCGGAACGATGAGAAATGTGCCGATCGGCTGTATGAATCACCGGAACGCACTCGTCATCTTCGCCCGGGCGCCGGAGCCTGGCCAGGTGAAGACCCGCATTGCCGCCGAGCTCGGTGCGATGGCCGCGGTCGAGATCTACCGGACCCTGGCCACGCGCGTCATCTCGGCCGCCCTCGCGGGAACGAGCTATCGCGTTACGGTGGCATACTCACCCCGCGACGGCGAATCCGTGGTGCGAGCCTGGCTTGGCCCATCGCCCGCCCTGCGTCCGCAGTGTGACGGTGACCTTGGCGCGCGCATGGCATGCGCCGTCGGCGATGAGCTCGCTCGAGGCGCCGAGCGCGTCATCGTGATCGGAACCGATTGTCCGGAAGTGACGCCGGCGGTGATCGAGGACGCGTTCGCGCGGCTGGAGCGCTCGGACGTCGTCCTCGGGCCGGCGGCCGACGGCGGCTACTACCTGATCGGGATGTCGCGACTCCATCGCGCGCTCTTCGACGACGTTCCGTGGAGCTCACCCGATACGTTGCGTGTCACGCGCGAGCGGGCGCGCGCGAGCGGTCTCCGGGTGGAGCTGCTCGGCGAGCTGCGCGATGTCGACACGGCCAGCGATTGGCGAGCGTGGCTCGCGTGCCGCGATCGGGCCGGAGAGCCGGCGGGGTGAAGCATTCAACGGGAATTCAGCCAGGGGCGCCGGCGGAGCGTGGCGCCGGCTCGGCGGCGGCCTCGTCGCCTAACGGGCGATAGCGCGCGGCCAGCCGGTGCGGACACGCGCCGAGCCGATAGGCGATCATGATCCGCCAGTTGCGCAGCATTCTCGTGAGCGGACCATCCCGCGCCCACCGCCGTGGCGAAACCGGGAGCGTCGAGCGGAGCGCCCGGATGGTCGTCACCCGGCGCAGCGCATCGATGAGGGCGACGTCCTCCATGAGCGGAATGTCGGAATAGCCGCCGGCGCGGTCGTACTCCGCGCGCCAGACGACCAGACCCTGGTCGCCGTACGGCATCGCGAAGAGGCGCATCCGCAGATGCGCGCCGAGCTCGATGAACCGGTAGCGCCAGCCCTTCGCCTCGATGCCGAACCGGAACGCGAACGCCCCCGGTGACCACGATCGAACGAGCTGCGCCAGCTCGCGGCGCGCCTCATCGTGAAGCCGGGCGTCGGCGTGGAGGAAGCAGAGCACCGGGGCGGTCGCCGCACCGGCCCCGGTGGCGAGCTGCACGCCGCGCCCCCGGCGAGTGGCGATCGCGCGGGCGCCGAGGCGGGTCGCGACGTTCACCGTGTCGTCGGAGCTGCCGCCGTCCACGACGATGACCTCGTGCGACACCGCGAGCCCGGCGAGATCTCCGAGGAGCAATGCGATCGAGCGCTCCTCGTCGAGCGTGGGGACGACGATCGAGACCGCCGGCTGCCGCCCGCGCGAGTCGTCAGGCAACCGCGCCACCACAGGAGCTGCCCGCCCCGGCGGTACAGCCGAAGCAGTGCGGACCGACCGCGATGGCACGACCCTCCAACGCAGCGACATCGGCCTCGAAGATTGTCCGGGGGAACGCCAGGCTCACCGGCAGGTCGAGCATCTGGTTGAAGTCGCAGTCGTAGAGGGTTCCATCCCAGCCAACCGACAGAGTGTTACGGCACATGACGCCCGCCGCCGCCGCGGGATTGTACGCGTTGACGAGGCGGGTCAGGTACTCCGCGGTCGTGCCGCGCTCCTCCAGGAACTCGAGGAATCGGCTGATCGGCATGTTGGTGATCGTGTACAACCGGTCGAACTCGATCCCGTACCGCCGGCGCATCTCGCCCTTCCAGCGCGCTTCCAGCGCGCGCTGATTGCCCGGAAGAAAGGTGCCCACGGGGTTCATGACCAGGTTGAGCACGAGCCCGGTTCCCAGACCGTACCCGAGGCCGTTCAAGCGGCGCAGCGACTCGATCGATTCCTCGAACACGCCTTCGCCGCGCTGCGCATCGGTCTCCCGCGCCTGGAAATAGGGGAGCGACGCGATGACTTCCACGCGATGCTCGGCCAGGAGCGCCGGGATGTCGGCGTAGTTCGGAAGCAAAACCGCGGTGAGGTTGCAGCGATGCATCACGTGCGCCCCCAGCCCGGCCGCGCGCACGACGATCTCGCGAAAATCGGGATGCAGCTCGGGCGCACCTCCCGTGATGTCCAGCGTGGGAATGCGGGCCCGCTCGAGGAAGCCGAGCACCGCGTCCACGACCTCCCGCGGCATGACCTCCTCGCGGTCCGGACCGGCATCCACGTGGCAGTGGCGACACGTCTGGTTGCAGCGCTTGCCGACGTTCACTTGCAGGATCTCGAGTCGCGTCGACCGCAGCGGCCAGAGGCCCGTGCTGTCGAGCGCGCTCGCGAACGAGCGCGGCAGCTCGATCTCGGCGAGCCGGGCCCGCTGTCCGTCGCCGCCGGCGAGAGCCGAGCCGCGACGCTCCAGCGTCTGAAGAATTCGCCCCATGGCTACATGCCCAGCTCGTCGGTGTGGTTCAGCATCTGGACGCCATGCACCAGCGATGCGCCGCCGCGAATGGCGGCGGCCACGTGGACGGCCTCGGTCATCTCGTCGAGGTTGGAGCCCTTCTCGAGCGCGGTCTTCGAGTACGCGTCGATGCAGTAGGGGCACTGAACGGCGTGCGCCACGGCCAGCGCGATGAGCGACTTCTCGCGCGCGCTCAGGGCCCCCTCGGCAAAGACGGCGTCGTACCAGGCGAAGAACTTGTCCGCGAGCTCCTTGTTGCCGCGGGCGATCTCGCCGAAGCGGCCCAGGTCGGCCGCGTGATAGTAATGCGGGGAGGATGAGTGCGTGGTCGACATGGCGTTAGGCGCGGGGCGCCGGTTTGAGGACAGGGCTGGTACGCGAACAGGACACAAGCCGGACCAGCCTACGATGACCGCATTCGCAGTCGTCGAGCGCGCCCAACGCCTCCGCCAATCTGGCGCGAGGGGCAGTCGGCATGCCACGGGTTCGCGAGAGCACAGGGGACCGGGCGGGTGGCGGACGGGGCGGACATGTCGGTCGGGGCTGATAGTTACCGAAAGGTGCGTACTGGAATATCCGTATCTGAAGCCTGCACTCTGCGGCGGTTCCCGCAAGTCGTCCACCTTAGACCCGTATCTCCCATACACACCGTTCCTCTCCCGTCGACTCCGGGCATCGACTCGTGCCGGTCACGCTCGGCGCGCTCACCGTGCACTGGGGCAACGGGTCGGTCTTCACCGCCAAGGATGGCGGCTGGGAGTACGTTGCGTTCCTCACCGCCGCGTTGCTGGTGCAGGCGGCGCTGGGCGACGGGGCGTACGCGCTCCGACCGTCGACAGATCGCAATACCATCTGGCCGAGGCGAACGGATCGGGCGGCTGACTGGCGGGCTTCGTGGCGAGCACCGGCGGGCGGCGATCGATTTCTACGGGCGGAACATGAGGAGGAAGCCGCGGAACATCGTTCCGCGGATGAGGTTGAACGTCGGCGGCAGCCCGGCCCTCGTCTCGCCTCCACCAGTTCGGCACAGACCAGACTGCACTCGTCATTCGCTCGGTGGCGTGCTCATCGCGTTCGATGACGCCGGCACCAATCGAACCTTCTGACGCGTGGCGCACCCATGTCGATTCCGTTCCGGAAAGCACCGTGGCTCACGACCGCGATCCTCGCGCTGCCGATGGCCCGGGCGGGGGGTGAGGGAGTCGCGCATCTGCCGATCTCGGCGGGAATCGGCCCCGAACCTGCCCTCCCGCCACCCGATCGACGGCTGTTCCCGGCGGTGGAGATCGCCGAAGCCAGAGGCTGGCCCGTCGGGGCGACGCCGGTCCCCGCGCCAGGCACAACCGTCGCGCCGTTCGCGACCGGTCTCGACCATCCGCGCTGGCTCCAGTGCAGGGCATGGCCTGGTCTGGTGCCGGTCGCGTCACGCGCGTCGAGGTCAGCACCGACGGAGGCTCGCGCTGGAACGACGCTGAGCTGGTGCCACTGTCGGGCGACCGGTTTGGACAAGGAATGGGGGCAACGGGGTGCAGATGCTATCGGTGACTGTCCGCGATGGTATCGGAACCACGGGACGTCAGGTGCCGTCGGGAGCGCAAGCGGAGCTCGATCCCCATCTCGAGCCGTCGCGGTGCGCCGGGCGTGAAGTGCAGCTCGGTCACCGGTGCCGATTCGTCTCGAAGACGGGACGTGGTGGCGAACTGGGCCTCGTTCCACTCCGTATCGAAGAGGTTATCGATCGCGAGGGTGACGCCGACGCGGCCCCGCTGCCACGAGCCGAAAAGCTCCCAGACGGTCGCTCCCCTGGCCACGATCTCGGCGCGCTCATCCGCGGCTCGCGGCCCGACGAACCGGTAGCGAAGGCCGCCGCCTAACGGGCCGGCATCGCGGACGGTCAACCCGCCGGTTGAGGTCACCTTCGGTGCGAGCGGAATCCTGTCCTCCCCTCGCGGCAGGTCTCTGAAGCGGCCACGCGCGATGTTGACGTCGGTATCCATCCAGAGCCAGGGCGTCAGGCGTACCCGCGCTTCGACGTCGAGCCCGGCCCGGCGTGTTCGACCCTTCGGCTCCGTCGTCCCCTCGTCGCCCACCCAGACGAGCTCGCTCTCGAAATCGGTGATCCAGAGCGCCGCCGCCAGCGACCCGGTGGTCCAGCTCCGGCGGCCGCCCACCTCGGCGGCAACGGCGCGCGGCAGAACGGGCGCGCCGCGGCCAGCCCGAGCGACGTCGCGTGCGTCGTTCGAGTGAAACCCGGTCGCCGCGTTCACGAAGAGCGTCGCGAGGGGCGAGATGTCGAGAGCAAGATTCGCCTTTGGACTCATGATCCCGCGCCACACGCGCCCCGATGCGTCTATCTCGTCTGCTCCGCCAAGCCGATCCCGCACGCCGAAGCCGAAGACGTCGGCGCGCGCTCCCAGCTCGAGGCGCACGCGATCCGACAGGGCGACCTCGATGCGCTGCCATGTATGCAGGTGCTGCTGTGAGACACGAGCGTCGGCCGTGGTGCCGAGGCGCTGCCGCTGCCGCTGGTGATGCAGTGCGACGTCGCCGGCATCACTCCGCACGCCGGCTCCTGCCTCCCACCTCGCATGGCGTCCAAGCACCATTGCGCTGGCACCGTAGCGACCGTCGAGCCCCGCGATCACACGGTCGTCATCCTGCTCGATACCATCGCCGTCGACCGTGTCGGCGAGGAAGAAGCTGAAATTCGAGAAGAGCGCCAGGCGATAACGCGATGCATAGGCCCGCGTCTGCCATGAAGCGCTACCAGCGCCTGTGGAGCGAACGGCGATGGACACGTCGTGTCGCTCCGTCGTCCCCCCCTCGGTCGGATCGATGGCGCCGAAGCGGCCAATCAATCCCCTTGACGCCGCGCGCTCTGGGATTTGACCGGACGCGCTCCAGCGCGCACTGAACGTGGAAATCGACGTAACCAGCTGAGTCGATGTCCCGAGTGGCGCCGTCCACTTGCCGAAGCCGTTGAGCCGCGAGAAGTCCTGCGGCGAGTCGAATGGGCCACGCGTCGCGCGCCTCGCGAAGGCGAGGTAACCGCCCGCGGTCGCGGCGTCGCGGCCAAGAGAGATGAGTGTGACGAGATCCGACGTGCGGAATCCACCGGCGCGGAGCGTCACCGTGGACGCGTCTATGCGGTCGCGCGTCGAGAGCGCGACGGACCCGGCCGTCGCAAAGTCTCCGTCGCGCGCGTCGAACGGGCCCTTGCGCACGTCCACGCGCTCGACGACCTCCGGAATGACGAAGTGGAGGTCGGCGTAGCCCTGCCCGTGCGCGTGCGAGACCAGGTTGACCGGCGTGCCGTCCACGCTGACCGCGACGTCGGTGCCGTGATCGGCATCGAAGCCGCGAAGAAAGATCTGCTCGGCTTTGCCGCCGCCGGCGTGCTGCGCGATGACGAGCCCGGGCGCAAGCTCGAGCAGATCCTGTGATGACGCGTGGGGCCTGAGCCGGATGTCCACCTCCCGGATGGTGGACGCCGAGGCGGCCGAGAAGCTCCGCTCGGCACCGATGATCACTTCGTCCAGCGCAAGGGGAGCACGGCGAAGCACAATCGCGAGCGTGGTGTCGCCTAACGCCTCGACCGCCAGTGTCTCGGGACTGAACCCGACACGCGCGGTGATGATTCGCGTCGTCCCATGCGGAACCGCAACGACGAAGGTGCCGCTCGGACCGGTGAGCGCGGAACCACTGATCGCGCCGCGGGCGTCGATTGCCGCGACGCGCGCGCCGGCCACGGCCGTAGCACTGGTCCCGTCGGAGACTCGCCCCTGGACGCGATAGCTGGATTGGGCGTGTACTTCCGGCGCAGTCGCCTGCGCGAGCGCGGCAGCGAGCACGACCGCATGGAGGTGTCGGGGGATTCGCATGCCCCGAGTACGACGCGCGGCACAAAACGGATTCCTGACGAGCCGAAGGCTACTTCGTAGCCGACCCGAGCGATGGCGCGAAATCAGATCCGGAATGCCCGGCGGCATCATCACGGAATGCACGCGCTTGTGCTGCACTGGCTCACCCCGCTCACCCTTCCGCTGCTGATAGCGATACACCTTCGCCTGCTGAACCCCCCGAAAAGGCTCGTTGAGTACCGTGATGGCGCGCAGCCACTTGACGCTGGCCATGCCATACCAACTGGGGACGATCAGTCGAAGCGGGAACCCGTGCTGCGGCAGAAGCGGCTGCCCATTCGCCTGCCAGCGCGGACGCATCGTCGAGCGGCCGGTGCCCGCGCACTCCATGGTGACAGCCTGGGTGATGGTACGACGCGATTTCAGCGCGTCGAGCGATACTCGCACCGGAGCCCGCACGCGGCCGCCAATGGCGATCGAATAGTTCTCGGCGCTGAGACGTGGGATGTCGAAGTGGACGAGCAGAACGTGTGCGCCGAGGGGCGTGATCGGCTCCCGCAGCAGCTCGGCGTGCATCCCGTGGTTGCGAAACGCGAGGACGGTCTCCGGCGCGCTGAAGACACGCCAGTTCTCCTGCGGATCGGGACGCTGCGCGGTCGGCGTGTCGGGAACTGTCGTGCAGGGCGCAGTGCGGCTGCTTCCCTCAGCTGGCGTGCTGACGGCGCCAGCGGGGGCGCACCCGGATCCGAGGAGCGTGGTGGCCGCGGCCGTGCCCACGGGGACGAAGTTGCGGCGGCTGAGCGGTCGGTCCAGTGACGCCGGCGCGGGCGTTTCCCGTTCGTGTTCCGGTGCGCGTTCGATGGCTCCCATTATTCCTCCCGAGGCGCCCTACGGCAGCCGCTTGTACGCGTCGTTCTTCGTGAACACGAGCGTGTGACGACGTCCGCGATCGATTCGCTGAACGATGTTCACCTGATCATCGAACAGGTCGAACAGAAGTGTGTTGCGCATCTGCGCCCGTCGCGGGTCGGCCACATCGATCGCGCGCATGCAGAGCCAGAGGAGATCGCCCTCCCGCCGAGAGCCACACCACCGCAAGGGAATCGCTTGGCCGCGCTCGCTCTTCACGCTCAGGTTGGCTCTCGCATATGCGAACGCCGCCGAGTCAGTCACTGCATCATCGGGTGCGGCCGTGAGACCCGCATGCTTGCGGGCCGCGGCAGTGAGATCATCGGCAAAGGTGCGAATGCTCAGAACGACCGAGCGATTCGCGGCCACGTACGCGACTTCCGTCAGCGTGACATGCACGGGATGCGCGCGCCCACCAGTGAGGACCACGACCAGCATCGCCGCCGCGACCGCCGCGGCGAGTCGTCTCGTCGTCACGCGGGCGCGCGACGTCATTCCGCTCACCATGGAACCCGCTCGACCGCCCAGTACGACGCGACGAGCGCAACCGCCACCGATACCCCGACGGCGCGCAGGCGGAGCGCCGACAGGCGCGTCGCGTGACCGCGCACTCGCCCGATGAGGAGATCAAGCCCCACGAGCGCCACGCCGGCGAGCGCGAGGATGGCGATCTGTCCCAGCTCGATGCCGACGTTGAACCCGAGCAGCGGTACCGCTATGCGATCAACGAACATGGTCTTCAGGTAATTCGCGAATCCCGCTCCGTGAACGAGTCCGAAAACGCCCGCGAACACCGGACGATACCGGCCGCCCCATAGTGCCGACCGCCGGTCTCGCACGACGACGTTCTCGATGCAGGTTGCGACGATGGTGACCGGGATGAGAAACTCGACGACGCCCGGCGCGAACGCGACGAGCCCGGTGACCGCAAGCAGGAGGGTTATCGAATGGCCGACCGTGAACGACGTGATGACCCAGAGCGCATCGCGCCAGTCCCGCAGTCGATAGATGGCGGAAAGCGCGAACAGAAAAAGGATGTGGTCCGCCCCTCGGGGATCGGCGATGTGGCGCAACCCCAGCTCGACGAAGGCCAGAAATTCGGACATCAGCAGCCGTTCGCCGGAGCCGGCGTCATCAGCGACGACAGGCGCGCGCGCCATGACGCTTCACGGCGCAGGGAGCTCAGCGTCCTGCGTGCCGCGGCCGCGTGCGCCGGGTGGAACGAGGGGTTCACCTCGAGTGCCTGCTCCAGATGGCGGCGGGCCAGATCGTGACGTCCCAGCGCCCTCTCGATCATGCCAGCATGATAGAAAAGCATCGCGTCGCGCGTCCCCAGACGGAGCGCCGACGTCATCGCGGCAGCCGCCTCGTTATGCCGACCCTGTTTGTGCAATGCCCACGCGAGCAGGTCATATCGATACACATCCCGCCGCACGCGGACATCCTCCATCGCCTGGACGGAGATCTCTTCGATTCGACGGCCCTGGTCGAGCAGGAAAAGGTTCTCCTCGCGATGGAACGCGCCGGTCGCATTCAGCAGCGCGACTTCGGCAGCCGTCGCATACTCGGCCGACCGCGCCGAGTCGTTCATTGCCGCGTAGACAACGCTGGTGAACGCGAGCGTCGCTGGATCAAGGACTTTGGCAGTCGCCGCGCCCGCATAGTCGATCGCTGCCGTCCACTTGCATCGAGCGGCCTCGAGGCGAGCCATCGCGGAAAGAAGACGATAGTCGTCGGGCACGAGGACAAGCCCCGCCACGAAAGCGTGGTGTGCCTCCTCGATTCGACCGTTCCTCAGCTCCAGATCTCCGACGCGCAGGTGAAACCACGCCACCTGCTCGAGTGCAAGCTCGGCGCGTCCAAGCGCCTCATCTCGTGCGGCGATCAGCAGCCGCCGCGCCTCATCGGTGCGACCGGTCAGCTCTTGCCAGCGAGCCAGCCGGGGGGCGACATCGAGGTGGCCCCGGTGACGCTCCAGCCTGACGAACATCGCGCGCGCGGCATCGTACTCGCCGAGCTCGAGGTGCGTCTCGGCGAGTACCGCACGAAAGGCGACATTGCCCGGCTCGCCTGAGACGAGCTGCACTGCTGCGTCGCGTGCTTCGACAAAGCGGTGCTGCTCCAGCAAGCTGGCGGCAAGGAGCTCATACGTGCTGGTGTTGTGCTGAGAGCGGAGCTCGAGCGAGCGGCGCGCGGCCGATTCGGCCCGCAGCACATCGTGAAAGCTGCCCGTCCGGCGCGCGCGCTGGAGAAAACGCCGGGCAAGCTCGGCTTGGTCCCCTGCGCTGTAGGGATCCTCGGCCGCACGCCGCTCGAAAAACGCAATCTCCCGGTCGTGGAGCTCGAGCTCGCCGGCATCCGCTGCGTAGGCTCGGGATATGAGAACGGATCGCCCGTCAGCGGTGGCGCTGGCGTGCGCATGCCACGCAACGCCCCCGCCGAGCGCGATGAGAGCGCAACATGCGGCGGAGGCACCGAACAGCGTGGATCGGCCCATCAAGCACCCCATTCCAGGTTGGGCGTTGTCATCACTGATGGCTCCCGCGTCCCTGAACCGCGGCCCCGTTAGGTCCCGTTACGGGGCGGGATTCGCCCCCGGGAAATAGGGAAAGGTGGTCAAGGGTGCAGGGTTGGTATTGTCGACGTTGTCTGTAACGAGCCCGGGGCTCACGTTGGTGGTGTTGCCGAGCGCGGTGCCGAAGACGACGCTCGCTCCCTTGTCGACCGTATCGTCACCGCGCAGCTTTCGGCCGCCATACCCCACGCCAGGAGCGAGCACGTAGGTCAGCCAGCCCGTGCTGGACGACATCGAGTTGGCTGGATCGTTCGCGATCGCGGCCGTGACGCCAGCCGCTCGATTGGTGAACACCGTCAGCTTGTCACCAGGGTTCTGGGCCGTGCCTAACAGCGCGCCAGCGATCGCCCGCGCGTAATCCTCGCTTCGCCCTGCGACCGTCGTCACGAACTGCACGTAGTCCGGCGTAAACTCTTCCGGGTCACGGACGGGCGAGTAGGCGTCGTGCTCGGTGTGAAAGCGCTTCTCGACAAACACCTCCATGGCCAGCGGATTCGCCAGTCGCTCGACCTGCGCGAAGACGTGTGCCGTGTCGCCAATGACGACGGTGTCCCTGACGATTTGTGTCACCGTGAGCGTGTCGGTCACGAACTCCGTAACCGTTTCCCTGCAACCGGCGGCCACGATCACCAGCGCGAGCATGGCAGCGGGCTTCATCGAGTTTCGCATCTGAGTCCTCATTGGATCTGGGGAATGCCTATTCGTGCTCCTCGCTCACCGGCTAATGGTCGTCCACAAACCGATCTGACCGTCGCTGCGGCCCTGGGAAAGCTGGGTCTCCGGCAGCTCCACGACGATCGTGAGTGCGTTGAAGCCGCGCAGGAAATCCACGGCACAGCCGCGCGACGTGTCGAAGGGCCCGGGATTGACGAAGTTGCCTTGAGCGTCGCATGCGGCACGGAACGCGGTCGCCGTTGGCGTGGACGGAATCATCGCCAACGGACCTTTGACCGGCCGGCGATCGGGAATGATCCGAAAGAACTGTTCGAGATCGATGTAGAACGGTTCGTCGCGCACTCCGGCGAATACCTGGAGCTGGCCGGCCTGCGCGGCCCCGGAGGCGGGGAGATTGGCGGTCAGCGTCGCGTTCAACGCGCCACGAAGGATTACCGGCGTCACCGCCGCCATTCGATGCTGTTCACCGCCCGGGGCTGCGCCCGATATCGGGCCGGGGAGTGCCGCGACGGCGAGGGGCGGAAGTGGTCCGATGACGCTGACGCGCTGCGTCGCCTCGGTCGTCCCATCGAAGACGAACTGGATGACGAGATCCGCGACGCCATCCTGGTTGTTGTCGGCGTGTATCTGGTATAGCGCGTTCGGATCGAAGAACGCACCCGTGGTGCCGACGATCGGCGATGCGATCGTCATCCCCACCACAAGACGACTGTCGCTCGACCCGGGGAAAGCGAACACGTCCGTGACGTCGAGCCTGGGGTTCAGCTCCGTCAGTGCTGTTTGCTGGTGGTCCGAGCCCACCGCCTGCCTGACGAGCACCGCGGCTCCGAGCACTCCACACGTCATTGCCACGCGTATTGCCTTCCGCGAGCGCAACCATCCGGTCGCCCTCATCCGTAACTTCCACGTCCTCATAAGTCCCTCCGGTATGTGAGTAACCTCAACCCGCCAACGTCTCTGACATTGTCAATGATCCTTCGGCGATCGAAACGGACCAGCGAAGGACGTGCGACAGCATGAGATCGATTCCTCGCGTGAAGGGTGGATCAGAACGTGAGCCCGAGCGCCGCTGTGACCTGGAGGTTGTGTATCGTTCGCTTCTCGTCGCCGACGCCGGTCCGGCGGCCGAAGATGATCGCGTCACCGATGTCCCCACGCAGCTGCAAGCGGTTGGGAATCGGAATGCGCAGCCCGAACGCGGGCGTGAGCGCGAACTCGGTGTCGGACGTCGTGCCGATCTCGGTGCGAAACGCGCCGCCGGCGACGGAAATCACTGGATCGAGAAATCCGCCGAGCGGTACGTGGAACGGGAAGATCTCGATCGCCGCGCCGTAGTGGAGCGTGGTGAACTCATCCTCGTCGCGCTCCATCGTATGCGTGACGAACAGGGAGAGTCCCGTCGCGCGCCCGAGACCGAACGGTGCCAGGTTGAGTGACAAGCGCCCGCCGTAGCCGTGGCGTGAAACGGCGTCCGCGTCTCCATCGACGTCGAATTGGACGTAGGCGTAGTACGGCTCGAGCGACAGCAGCTGGCGAAACGGCCCGAGGTTCTGCGCCGGCGCGACCCCGTGCGCGCCGAGGATCAGCGAGGCCGACAGCAGGGAGCGCATTAGCCCATGTCTGTTCATCAGAAGCTCCGCGTGCCGCGTTCAGGTGGCGAGAAACGGGTGGACGATATCGAGGACCTGGTTCTTCGTGAGCGGCTCATCGAACGATTCGGTGGAGCCCGGACCGTCGATGCCGCCGCCTAACGTGGCAGTCAGGATGTGGAACCGGTTGTCCTCACCGTCGTAAACGTCCTCGGCCACCGCCGGCAGGTCGCCGCGCGAGTCGCCGACGATCCAGCCCTTCTGCCGCCGCATCACGCGCACCTGGGCGGCGTGGCGCGCTTCGACGGAATGGATCTGGAGCGCCGAGCGAAGGATTTCCTCGTGGCCGAGGAGGTACGCCGCCTGCCCCTTGTACGCGCGAACGCCGGTGTCCTCGAACGCCTGCGACAGCGCGGCGAACGTGATCATGCTCCGGAAGACATCGGCGAACGGCCCCGTCCCGCTGCCTCGACCACCGGTGAAGTCGAAGCGCGGCTTGCCGACGGCCTGAGCGCCTAACGCCGCCTGAAGAAAGACGACGTGCGCGACCTCGTGCTTGCGGATCTGGTCGAACACCTCGCGCTCGGGACCCGAGAGCAGTCCCGACGCGCCGACGCCCTGCGTGTAGAAGTCGGCCTCGAGGTGCTCCAGCGTCAGCGCGAAGTTGAGCACGTTCACGACCACGCCGGGCAGCCGGCCCGGCATCCCCTGCGCGAACGCGTCCGTCGCCACCGCCGCCAGCGCGACCGGCACCGAGCGGAGCGCGAGACCGGCGGCCACGCTGGCGGAGACGCTCGCGCCTGCACGGATCGCCTCACGACGCGTGCGGAGCCGCGCGTCGATCTCCTCATCGGCCGCGGCGATGCTGTCCATCAGTCGCTTCAGGTCCATGGCGCTCACCTCAGAGTCCGATGGGGCGGAAACGCTGCCGGAAGAACGGCTGCGCGATCTCGAGCACGTCACCGGGTGCCATGGCGCGGTCGCGTCCCTGCGCGTCGATCACGTCATCACCGGCGAAATCGCGCGACATCGGATTGATCAGATTGCGAATCACCGCCGCATGTCTCGCCTCGACCGACACGATCTTTCCCGCGATCGTCAGAAACTCGGCAAGCTTCAGCCGCTCGCCGGCGCCGTTGTAGGCGGCGACGCCGAGGTCCTCGAAGGTCTTTGCCTGCTGAAGGACCGCGTCCCGGTTGCCGAAATTGATGGAAGAGAGATCGCGGTCGGGGATCTCGATCCGGAACGGGCCGAGCGCGCGAAAGAAGAATCGGCGGTGGAGAACCTCGTGGTCGCGGATGTCGCGCAGGACGTCCAGCTCACCTGCACGCAAGCCGGGCGGTGGCGTCTTCACGATCTGGTCGTAAAAGTCCGCCTCCAGTGTCTCCAGCGCGTACGCGTAGTTCAGGACGCCGAAGTCGGTGTTGAAGTTGAGCGTGTGCCCGGTACCGAACGGAAAGACTCGGCATCCTTCGAGCGCAGTTGCGCCGGCGAGCGCCGCCGCACCGGTCGTGGCGAGCCGCATGAAAGCGCGGCGGTCTGGACACATGGCCTGTTGTCCTCCAACGTTCTGGCGGTTCACGCAACACGGCCGCGACCCTCCGTCGGATAGGTCTCGGTGTGATCGCCCGCTCGGCAAAATGCAGGCCATGTGTAGCATGATACGTGTAGCAGACATCGCCGCAATGGGCAAGCGTGACATGTGCAATGAGCAGATCTGTGCGGTTCCGGGCGTCTCGGGAGCGTCTATTGCACGCGAGCCGGGCACTGCCGACAGGAGTCACGTAAGACATGGCCGAGGTGCGGGACCGAATCACGCAGATTCTTCGTCAGCGAGTGCTCCGCGGGCTTCACGCCTCCAGTCTGCGGCGGGGTGATCGCCTGCCGAGCGCCCGGGACCTCGAACCGGAGTTCGACACCGATCACCGCGTCATCCTGGCGGCGTATCGGGCCCTGGCAAAGGAAGGCTTGGTCGAGCTGAGGCAACGCGGCGGGATCTACGTCGCCGCGGAGGGGAGCACGATCGGTGGCCTGCCTGCCATCTCGTCGGAGTGGGTCGCGGACCTCTTCGTCCAGGGCATTTCGCGCGAGATCCCTGTACCCGAGCTGCACGAATGGCTGCGCCGGCTGGTCGAAACGCTCCGCATCCGCGCGGTCGCGATCGCTACCACGGCGGACCAGGTCACGGGCCTCGCCCGCGAGCTGCGAGACGAGTACGGTCTCGAGGCGTCGGGGCTCTCGGCGGCCTCGCTCGGGAGTGCCGAGGATTTGCCGACGGACGTCCGCCGCGCCGATCTCCTGGTGACGACCGAGGCGCACGCGGCGCCGGTACAGGCGATCGCCGAGCGTCTTCGCAAACCGTGCGTCGTCATCGCGATCCGGCCGGACGTGATCGGGGGAGAATGGCGCTTCCTGCTTCGGCGTCCGGTGTACGTCGTCGTCGCCGATGCGCACTTCGTCAAGCTGCTCGACGAGTTCTTCGCCGGAACGCCGGGCGCCGAGAACGTTCGCGCGCTCGTCATCGGGCGGGACGACCTCGACGCCATTCCCGACGGCGCCCCAACCTACGTCACTCGTGAGGCACGCGAGCGACTGGGAACCACGCGCATCCGCGGGCGAATCCTTCCGGCGGCGCGGCTGCTCTCGGACGAATCGTCGCGGGAGATCATTCAGTTCATCGTGCGCGCGAACCTCGAGGCGCTGGCGGCGCGGACGCGCTGACGCATCGCCTGAGGCCCGTCAGTCGCTCCGGGGTGCGTCGCGACTGAGCTTGCGGACGATGGCCGCCGCCGCCTGCTCGAGCAGAGGAATCTCCGCATGCGGGATGAGCCGCGGCCGCCAGTCGTAGTGGCACAGGGCCCCGACAACCAGGCCCCCGGCGGTCGCGAGAGGAACTCCGCAATACGCGACCACCGTCTCGCGAGACGGGTGATCGCGGAGGCGGTCGTCCCTCCTGGCGTTACCGGTCGAAAAAGGCGCGCCTGAGCTCTCGATGATCGCGCAATAGGCCGCGCGCAGCGGGATATCGTCGCCGCACACGACGGTGGGGTTTTCGCGATCGAACAGGCAGACGTTGCGGAGCATCGGGGGATGGAGAAGATAGACGCCGGTGAAGCGGTGTCTCGTGCGCGCGTTGAGGAACGCCAGCGCCGCGTGGAGCGACTGCTCCTCGAGCAGACGATTGAATTCGCGTTCAGCGCCGGCAGCGTCATCCGCGGCGGCACGCTCCTGTCGAGCGTGTCCAGTCTGACTGGCGTCGATGCCGGAGCGTGCGGAGGAGGAAGGCTCCGGGAATGGCGTGGGGCTCATGAAACGCCGGGTTTGCAGAAGGCGCGCCAGCGGTGTCGACGCTTCGGAAGTAGTTCTCGCGCCCGCGCGGCCTCGCCTGGCGGCACGCCGCCTCTGGTTCTGCCGGCCCGGAGCGGCGACTCGCAACACGGTCTGCTCATATATGATGATACACGGGTTGCCACTTACATCGCCTGATACGCATGTGATGCGCACACTGGCCTGTGAATTGCTCGCCGCACGAAATCCGAGCCCGACGACCGGTGCGAGCCGGCGTCGAGTCGCGGCGCGCCCTCCGCACCGGCAGGAAGGCGCGCACGGGCGAGTCCGGGCATTGGAGGTACCGGCACATGCCAGAGAGAAGCAAGACACTTTTCGTCGAGCATCCCAGTGAGCTCTGGACCGTCGAGAACCGGCGACAGTTCCTCAAGCTCCTCGGGATCGGCGGCACCATCGTTATGCTGCCGGCAGTCTTCGCGGCGTGCGACGATGATGATGACAACGGTGGCGGGCCGGGACCGGTGTCCCTGAATCTCAGTAACGACGCCGGCATCCTGAACTACGCCTACGCGCTCGAGCAGCTCGAAGCGGCGTTCTACATCGCCGCGGTCAGCTCAGGCCGGGTGACGGTCGCCGCCGAGCAGGAGATCCTCACCGACATCAGGAATCACGAGGTGATCCATCGCGAGTTCCTGAAGGCCGCGCTGGCGGGTGCGGCGATTCCCGATCTGCAAGTGAGCTTCGGCACGGCACTCGATTCCCGGAACAACATCCTCACCACGGCGAGAACGTTCGAGGATCTCGGCGTCTCGGCGTACAACGGCGCCGGGAAGTACCTGACGAGCGTTACCAATCTCCTCGTGGCCGGCAAGATCGTGTCGGTCGAGGCGCGCCATGCCGCGGTGATTCGCGATGTGCTGGGGACTACCGGTCGCGAATTCGCCGGTGATGATGTCGTGAACGCGCAGGGGCTCGATGTCGTCAACGAGCCCGCCGCGGTGCTCACGGCCGCAGACCCATTCATTGAGACGACGGTGACCATCGGCACCCAGCCGACACCCTAACGCGCGCTTCCGAGGAACTCAGATCATGATGGACAAGACACCACTTCTCGACACCATCGACCCGGAGATTGCCGAGTCGCTGCTGACGCGCCGGCAGGCCATCGCGCGAGGTGCGAAGACGAGCGGGCTTGTCGCCGCCGGGCTCGCACTCGGATCGGTCCCCGTTGCGCTCGGTGTGTTGACCAACGACGTGTACGCTCAAGGGCCAGCACAAGTGCTCGATGCATTGAATTTCGCGTTCCTGCTCGAGAACCTCGAGTCAGAGTTCTATCAGGCTGTCCTCCAGCAGAGCGAGACGGCGGCGCAAAACCTGGCCTTTGCGATTGTTTTTGCTGCTCTGAGCCCGATGGAGCGCGCCACGCTCGACCAGATAAGGAAGCACGAGGAAGCGCACGTCGCCTTTTTGCGGACGACGATCCAGGACCTCGGGGGCACTCCCGCCACCTTTTCAGGAGCGAGCTTCGACTTCACGGGCGGGAACGGCTCGGGCAACGGGCCGTTCAAGCCGGCGACGACGGACAAGGCGTTCCTCCTGGCCGTTACTCAAGGGTTCGAGGATACAGGCGTGCGCGCGTACAAGGGCCAGGCCGGCAACGTGATGAGCAACAACACGGTGCTGGAAGCGGCACTTCGCATTCACTCCGTCGAGGCCAGGCACGCGGCGAAGATCCGGAAGATGCGTCGTGAGGCGGGAGCGCCCGAGGTCGTACGGCGCAGCGGCACCATCCGTGGCGGAGGCTCCAACGCTGCCGGAGTTCCGGGCGCGCCGGCCCCGGTCACCGCCGCCTTGCAGCTCATCTACGCGGGCGAAGAGAATACCCGTCACGGCTCACCAGAGGTGAATGCGGTAACCTTGCCGCAGATAGCGCAATTCGGGGGCAATGATGCGGCGACCGAAGCGTTCGACGAGCCACTCACGAAAGAGCAGGTTACGGCGATCGTGAAAGACTTCATCGTCGGGCCACCGGACTGAGCGGCAGAGTCCGAAGCATTATGGGCTGAGCGCGCGCGGCTCGATGCAATGCCGGTGTCGGCTGCATAGGGAGCAGGACCGCATCGAGTCGCGTGTCGCTCGCAACATTGCTCGCCGCGCAATCCACCGGCGCGGTGGGCCCCGCACGTCGACGTCGGCTGCGGGCCTGACGCGTGACGTGGCCGGCGGTAGCCAGGTACAAAGCGGCGCGGTATACTAGGGACCCCTCCCAACCGAGCCGCGCGCCGGACGATGACCAACTCGCCAGACGCTACCGGAAAGCGTGCACGCGCCAGTCGCCGCAAACGTGAGAATGCGGACGACGTGACCGTGCTGGCCGGGGGCGGAGAGATGGGCGAGCTCATGCGCGCCTTCGACTGGGCGGCCACCCCGCTCGGTCCGGTCCTGGACTGGCCGCAAAGCCTCAAGACGACCGTCGGAATCGTCCTCGCGAATCCCTTCCCCATGCTCATCTGGTGGGGCCCAGACCTGCGCCACATCTACAACGACGCCTACCGTCCAATCCTCGGCGCCAAGCACCCAGCCTCGATCGGGCAGTCGGGCAGCCAGGTGTGGGCGGAAATCTGGGACATCCTCGGACCACGGGCCGAGCGCGCGCGGGCGGGCGGAGGGGCGACGTTCGAGGAGGATCTGCTTCTTCCCATGGACCGGTATGGCTACGTGGAGGAGACGTATTTCACCTTCTCGTACAGCCCCATTCCGGAGCCGACGGCGCCGAACGGGATTGGCGGCGTCCTCGTCACCTGCACCGAGACGACCGCACGCGTGATCGGAGAGCGACGCGTGCGCGCCCTGCGCGATCTCGGCGCGGGGGCGTCGGAAGCCGACAGCGCCCACGACGCGGCCGCGCGATCCACCGCGACGCTCGCCCAGTATGCGGCCGATCTTCCGTTCGTTCTCATCTATTTGCTCGACGAGCGCCGCGAGAGGCTCGAGCTGGCTGGGTCGGCCGGGATTCTTGCGGGCGTCCCGGGGTCCCCGCTTACCGTCCCCATCGCGGCGAACGTCGAGCGTGCCCGCGCCGCGATCAGAGAGACGGGCTGGCCGCTCGCCGACGTCGTCCAAACCGGCGCCGCGATCGTGGTCGAAGATGTGATCGAGCGCGTCGGCCGGCTCGCGGCCGGGCCGTGGCAGGAGCACGTGTCCACGGCTGTCATCCAGCCCATCCCCTCGGCGACAGCAGGGCAGGCGGCTGGCGCGATCGTCGCCGCTGTCAGCCCGCGGCTCGCGCTCGACGAGAGCTATCGCGGCTTCATCGAGGTGATCGCCGGACAGATCGGCAGCGCGGTCGCGAACGCTCGCGCGTACGAGGCGGAGCGGAAACGCGCCGAGGCGCTGGCTGAGCTCGATCGCGCGAAGACGGCGTTTTTTTCCAACGTGAGTCACGAGTTCAGAACGCCGCTGACGCTGCTCCTCGCGCCCGCAAAGGATGCCCTTGCCGACGACGAGACCGCGCCCGCGATGCGTGACCGTCTCGCGCTCATTCACCGGAACGGTCAGCGCCTGCTCAAGCTCGTGAATACGTTGCTCGAGTTCAGTCGCATCGAGGCGGGGCGGATCGATGCGTGGTATGAGCCCACCGACTTTTCCGGATACACGGCCGATCTCGCCAGCGTGTTTCGCGCGGCCGTCGAGAAGGCCGGGCTACGGCTCACCGTTGAATGTCCTTCGCTCCCCGAGCTGGTATACCTCGATCTCGACAAGTGGGAGAAGGTGGTCCTCAACCTTCTCTCGAACGCGTTCAAGCATACGCTCGAGGGGGACATCGTCGTGACCGCGCGAGCGCGCGACGGCTACGCCGAGCTCGAGGTTCGCGACACCGGCATCGGGATCGCCCGCGACCAGATCCCGCTGATCTTCGAGCGGTTCCATCGGGTGGCGGACGCGCGCGCCCGCACGCACGAGGGAACGGGGATTGGACTCGCGTTCGTGCAGGAGCTGGTTCGCCTGCATGGTGGAGAGATCGCCGTACGCAGCGAGATCGGCCGCGGAGCGACCTTCACCGTCCGTATCCCGTTCGGAACGGCCCACTTGCCGGCGGACCGGATCGGCAAAGCGCGGCGGCGGGACATGATGACGGTGGATGCCGAGGCGTTCGCGAGCGAAGCGATGCGCTGGCTGCCTGACGACGCGCCGGCGCGCGCCGGTGACCGCGAGCGGGAGGGGCCACCGAGCGCCGTCACGGGGCGCATCGTCGTCGCCGACGACAACGCCGACATGCGCGCCTACCTCGTCCGTCTCCTGCGAGAGCGCGGCTGGTTGGTGGAGCCCGTCACGAACGGACAAGGGGCGCTCGATGCGGTGCGGGCCGGGATGGCGGCGGGCGCCGCACCGGATCTCGTCCTCAGCGATGTGATGATGCCCGGACTCGACGGCGTCCAGCTGCTCGACCGATTGCGGGCCGATCCTGTGACCGCGGGCGTGCCGGTCATCCTGTTGTCGGCGCGCGCGGGCGAGGAGTCACGCGTGCAGGGGCTCGAGGCCGGCGCGGACGATTACCTCGTCAAGCCGTTCTCGGCGCGCGAGCTACTCACCCGTGTCGAGACGACCGCACGCGCGGCACGCGAGCGGCGGTCCGTGCGTGCGGCGCAGGACGCCGCGCGCGCGGATCTCTGGCGGGTGTTCGAGCAGGCACCGGTAGGGATCTGCGTGTTGCGTGGACCACGGCACGTGTACGAGATGGTGAACCCGTATTATCAGCGATTCATCCCGGGCCGTGCCGTGCTTGGGAAGCCGGTCCGCGAGGCACTGCCCGAGCTGGAAGGACAGGGGATGTTCGAGATCCTCGATCGCGTCTACGAGACCGGGGCGTCCTTCGTCGGAAACGCGCTGCCGTTCGTGTACGACGTGGATGGAAACGGGCTGCTCCACGCGGGCGTCTTCGACTTCGTGTGCCAGGCGCTGACCGCACCGGACGGGGCGGTCGAAGGGATCGTCGTCGTGGTAACCGACGTCACCGCGGTGTCGCGCGTACGACGGGAAGCCGACGCCGCGCTCGCTCGATACCGCCACATCTTCGACACGGTCGATGTGTCGATCTGGGAAGAGGATTTTTCCGCCGTCACGGCGGCGTTCGCGTCGCTCCGGCGCGACGGGGTCACCGACCTGCGCGCGTATCTCGAGGAGCATCCGGCGTTCGTCCAGCAGGCGATGTCGCTGGTGCGCGTCGTCGACGTGAACGACGCGACCGTGGCAATGTTCAGGGCGCACGACAAGGCCCAGCTGCTCGCCTCGCTCGATCGCGTCTTCCTCCCGGAGACCGCTGGCATTTTCGCCGAAGAGCTGGTAGCGATATTCGAAGGGCGCCAGCGCATCGCGTTCACGTCGCCAGCGCAGACGCTCGATGGCGAGCGGCGCACGGTCGTGCTGAGCATGGCGTTTCCCGACGATGATCCCAGCTTGCGCTCGGTGCTCGTCAGTCTCTTCGACATCACCGATCGCGTACGAGCCGAGGAGGCGCTGCGCCAGGCGAAGTCCGAGGCGGAGGAGGCGAATCGCGTCAAGAGCCAATTCCTGGCGACGATGAGCCACGAGCTTCGGACGCCGCTCAACGCGATCGCCGGTCACGTGCAGCTCCTGGAGATGGGACTGCACGGACCGATGCCCGAGGCACAACGTCGCGCCATCGACCGCATCGATCGGAGCCAGCGCCACCTGCTCCGTCTCATCAACGATGTGCTCAACCTGGCGCGCATCGAAGCGGGCGGGGTGGAATACCGGCTTGCCGAGCTCGATCTCGCCGAAGTCATCGCCGACCTCGCCCCATTGATCGAGCCGCAGCTCGCGGCGAAGTCGATGCATTACGAGGTGCACCTTCCGGAGACGCCGGTGATTGTGCGCGCCGACCGCGAGAAGCTTCAGCAGATCCTCCTCAACCTGCTCTCGAACGCGGGGAAGTTCACCGCCCCGGGCGGTGCGGTCACGATCGATGTGGCGGAGCGCCCGGGCGCGGGCCACGTCGTCTTCGTGCGAGTCCGCGACACCGGCCCCGGTATCGCGCGCGCGCAGCTCGAGTTGGTGTTCGAGCCGTTCATGCAGGTGGACGTGAGTCACACGCGGACGACCGAGGGTGTGGGACTCGGGCTTTCGATCAGCCGCGATCTCGCACGGGGTATGGGCGGGAACCTCCGCGCGCGGAGTGAGCTCGGCAAGGGATCGACGTTCACGCTGACGCTGCCACGCGCCTAACGCGCGCGAGGAGTGGCTCGTGACTCGCTGTTCACGACTCTGTGGGGCTGGTTCCCGGCGCCACGGTTTGGCTCCGCGGGGAGCGGGGGGCTGGAATACGAGCCGATCGCGCGCTGGACAGCCGAGATTCCCGCGAAAGCGAATCGGTAAGCGTCCGGCGGCGTTCAGCTTCTCTCGTACACGTCCGCGCGAAGCAGCCGCTCGAGTCTCGCGTTTTCTCTCGTGGGTGAAACGCACCGATGCGGCCTCGCCCTCGCACGGCTCGTACTCTTCGGCTTCCCGTCAAACGAGCCAAGGGTTTGCCCGGAGAGACCGGCAAGGATCCGCTCACAGCTGGGGCCATCGGTGCCGCAATCGAAGTGCACCGAACGCTCGGGCCTGGCTTACTCGAGTCGGCGTATCGGGAGTGCCTGTGCCGCGAGCTGCGACAACGTGGCCTCGTCGTTGAGCGCGAGCGCGCGGTGCCACTGGTTTACAAAGGCATTCGAGTCGAGGTCGGCTACCGCGTCGATCTCCTCGTCAACGAACGCCTCCCAATCGAGCTCAAGTGTGTTGAACGCCTTGCACCCGTCCACACGTATCAAATGATCACATACCTGAGACTGCTTGGGCTTCACGTCGGTCTGCTCATCAACTTCAACGTGCGCTTGCTCAAGGAGGGCATCGTGCGGGTCGTGCTGTGAGGCTCAGGCCAGGAGCACAGAGGACACAGAGGAGGCACAGAGGAGGCACAGAGGGCACAGAGGCGCTCTGTGCCCTCTCTGTGCCCTCTCTCTGCCCTCCTTGCTCCCGCTGTTGCCGTTTACCGCTCCGGCTCCAGAATCCCCCTGATCTCGTGCCGCGCATCGAGCAGATGATACCGCGTCACGCGATCGCGCACCCGCGGCAGCGCCGCGCCGATCTGCGCATCGAGCGCCGTGAGCTCTCCGCGCAGCAGCGCACGTGCATCCGACGAACGCCGCGGCTGCTGCTGCCCCGGACCACCCGGGCCGCCTGGACCACCCTGTCCACTCGGACGTTCGGGCGGATTCAGCTTCGCATCGACCGTTTCGAGATACGCCCGCTGCAAGTTTCGCCTCACCGCATCGATCTCGGCGCCTGACGAGAGCTCGGACCAGATCCCACGGCGTACGTGCGTCAGCATGTCGGCCAGCGAGTACACGTCGCGGCCGTTGGACGACAAGGCCTCGAACTCGATCATGCGGTCCATGCGCTGATCGTCCAGCAGGCGGTTCAACACGCGAGTCTGCGCGTTGCGAATGCGCGTCAGTGCACCTTGCACCTCGATGCGACGTAGAATCTGCTCATCCATGAAGAAGGTCGGCGTGCGGAACGCATGCTCGTTGAGGAACCGCACCGCCTCCTGTTGTCGCGCGCGCGGGAGCGGCGTAAAGCGTACGCCGTCCTGATCGGCCATCTTCTCCTGCGATTCCGCAGCGCCGACCACCGACGCGACGTGGTTCAGCTCCGTCGCCCACTGATTGACGAGACGGTCATACAGCAGCTGGAGGTCCGCGAACCCCTCGAGCGGCCGCTGGGTCGCGGGGATGAGCTTCGGCACGAGGCGCCTGATGTTGCGAAGCCCGAGCGCGGTGGACCGCACTGCATCGGCGTCACCCACAGCCTCGGTGTGATCGCCAGGATCCGCGCCGAGCGAGTTCGACGTCGAGAATCGGAACCAGGGTACCGTGTCCTGCACCCGCGCCCACCGGTCGAGCGTCTCACGCTCGTCGTCAGGCGTGCGCGCGCCAGCAATGGGCTTGTAGCCCCACATCGTCACGAACTTGTCGTACGGCCCGATGTCGGGGATGAGATCGGCCGGCGGGATGGAGTCTTCCGGCTGTGCGACGTAGTTGAAGCGCGAGTAGTCCATCAGCGTCGGCGTATGTCCCCATGTGGCCACGAACGTTCTGCTCCGCACGCTGTCGGCGGGATACATCGAGCTCGCCTTCTGATTGTGCGGATAGCCTAACGTGTGCCCCACCTCGTGGGCGACGACGTACTGTAGCAGCCGGCCCATGAGTGAATCGGGAAGTGGCAGGCGGTTGGCGCGGGGATCGAGAGCTCCTACCTGCACCCAGTACCACGTCGTCAGGAGCTGCTGGACGTTATGGTAGAACTGTATATCCGATTCCAGAATTTCCCCTGTCCGGGGATCGTGGATGTGCGGACCCGACGCATTCTCGATCGTCGACGGGAGCCACCGGACCACCGAGTACCGTGCATCTTCCGGGGACCAATCCGGATCGTCTGCGGGCGACGGCGCCTCCTTCGCGATGATCGCCTCCTTGAAGCCCGCCGCCTCGAACGCCCGCTGCCAATCCTCGATGCCGCGCTTCACGTATGGCACCCACTGCTGCGGTGTCGCCGGATCGACGTAGTAGACGATCGGCTTCACCGGATAGCAGAGCGAGTCCACGCGACGGTCGCTGCACTCGAGACGCCACCGTGTGATGTAGCGGCGCGTCGCGGCGCGCTGATCGGGCCGCCCGTAATCCTGCTGCCGAATGCTGAAGAAGCCGACACGCTCATCATGCAGCCTCGGCATCATCGGCTCGAGCGGCAGACGCACCATGCTCCAGTGCATGAGCACGCTTGCCGCACCGGGGCGCAGCGCGCGCTGCCCGAACGGTCCGGGCTGCGGTGGTGGCGTCTGCTGTCCTGGCTGCGGCTGCGGAACCGCGTACGTCAGTGTCGCCTCGACCTCGATGTTCTCGGGGAACGCGGCAACGCGCTCGATGAAGCTCCGCTGGGCGTCCGCCGAGCCGCGGAGACGCTGTCCCGGCCCGAGCTCGGGCGGCGGATTCGTGAAGAGACGGGAGACGTCGATCACGGTCGCGCTATCGGGTCCGTACGCGAGCACGTCGAAGCTCGCGACGATGGGACTGTAGTTCGCCGCGCGCACCGCCTGATAAATGGGGAGCGACGTGTCGGCCATGATGTCGTACGAGGCCGTGCGCAGGAGCACCTTGTTGTCGCGACGCTCCCACCGCACGACGCGGTTTCCCACCGCCTGCCCGCCGTAGCCCACGCCGAGGGTGGTTTGCGCGATCTGAGTGACGAGGAGGAAGTCGCGGCCGAGCTCCGATCGCGGAATCTCGTAGAGGAGCCGGTCGCCGCGGCGATGCGCCTTGAAGAGACCGGCTCTCGTCGTGAAGTCACCGGTGACGACTCGCGCGTACGGCTGAACCCTGACCGGCGCGGTGCGGCCGCCGGGACCCTGGGCGCTGTCGCCGGATGGTCCCTCCTGCGCATCGGCTCCCCGCGCCGGCTGCCGGGTGGGCGCGGTCGACGCGGGCTGACGACAGGCGGCGGCGGCGAGTACCGCGACGAAGATGATAGGCAGACGCATTCTTCGAGAGGTATGTGTGACGAGCGGGCGATGGGATCGGGCCGGACCGGCGGCCCGCCAGAGTCTACGCGGCAATATCGGCCAGCGCTGGGACGTGGCGCCATAGCGGGACAGGTCCGCGTCCACGGTTCGTCCTCGCCGGTCTCCTTACGACGTCGCTCCGCGGCGTGGTCGGGTACGCGTTCTGATTGAAGTAAAAAGCAAAGACGTCAGACGTCTTTGAGTCACCGTTACCTTCCATGCCTGTACATCAGGTCGACAATCTCATCGTACATCGACTCCGCCTCCGGATCGCCGGCGCGGATCGCGGTCGACGCGCAGTGCTTCAGGTGATTGCGCAGGAGCTCGCGCGCGACTCCGCGTAAGGCTTCCTGCACCGACGACACTTGCGTCAGGATGTCGGCACAGTAACGCTCTTCCTCGACCATCTTCTGAAGACCGCGCACCTGCCCCTCGATCCGGCGGAGCCGCCTGGTCGTGCGGTCCTTGATGTCGGGATCGACGGCGACGGCCTTGCGCCCGGTTCCCTCGTGCACCGCGCATCCACACTCGACGTTGTGGATGCGCGCGGGCACAGCCGCTGGTTTGGTAGCCATGCCGGAAAGATCGTATACCCCCTGTCCCTATGTCAACGCTTGGGTGAAATCCGGGAATTCTGGGTACGTCTGCGACGACGACGGACCTCAGTGGCAGGGCCACGGACGGCTCGGCGCGAGTGACTCGAATGATCCCAAGGACTCCTCGCGATGAGGCGTCGCGCGCGCCTTGCCAAAAAAGCGGTGTCAGAAGCGACAGGCAGCGACGTCCGCGCTCGGCGCATTCGCATCATTCGGGTCAGTCGGCAATCCAGGAAGTTCGATGAGACGACCAGGGCGCCGCCGCCGCCGGCGCCGCTGACACCGGAGACGTCAGACATCTGACGTCTCCGGTGTTTCCGCCCCCCTCCCGCACCCCCGCGACCACGCGCATCTTGGAGACTCACCCACAACAGTCTCCTCGCCATGCGTATCCGCGTCGCCCTTCCGTTCCTCCTCGGCACCCTGCTCGCGCTCCCGGCGTCCGCTCAAACGCCAACCGCGGCAAAGCGTCCCATGACCTTTCTCGACATGCAGCATATGCGACAGGTCGAATCGCCGACGCCGAGTCCCGACAGAAAGTGGCTGCTCTACACGGTGTCGACGCCCGACTGGAAGGAGGCGAAGCGACAGACCGACATCTTCCTCGTGTCCATGGAGCGCGGCGTGTCGTCGACGCGGCAGCTCACGTTCACGAAGGACAAGAACGAGACGTCGCCCGAGTGGGCGCGCGATGGCTCTTTCTTCGTCTTCGCCTCCGACCGCGACGCACCGTCGGGGAGTGTCACGCAGAACCAGCTTTATCTCATGCGCCCGGACGGGGGCGAAGCGCGAAAGATCACCGACGCCAAGGAAGGCGTCTCGACGTTCGCGATCAGCAAGGATGGGAAGTGGCTGGCGTATCGCAGCGGAAAGTCCGGAGAGGAGCAGCTCTACCGATTGCCGATCGCCGGCATCGACAGCGCGAAGCCCGAGCAGCTGACGAAGCAGACGGCGGGCGTGGGCGTGTGGCGATGGGGTCCCGACAGCCGGCGGATTTACTTCGTCACCGCTGATACGATCGATCCGGACGAGAAAGCGCGCCTCGAGAAGAAGTTCACCGTCTCCATCCGCAACATGGAGACGCCCCTGTCGAGCCTCTCGGCGCTCGACCTCGATCCAGCGAAGACGACACGTCTCACGCGCGATACGACCATCACGGTCACCGCTTTCGAGATCTCCAACGACGGGAAGTGGATCGCCTTCCGCGGGATATCGAGCGACCGCTACAAGCGCAACATCACCGAGCAGAACATCAACGCCGACCAGTACCTGCTCGAGGTCGGGAGCGGACAGATCGAGCGCCTGACGAACAATGCGGAGGTGGGTGAGAGCGTCCCCAGCTTCTCGCCCGACGGCCAGTGGGTCGCGTTCTCCGCGCCGGATGATCTTACGCGCTACAGCATGAAGAATCAGCGCGCCTATCTGCGGCGGACGAGCGACCGCGGCGGGCAGTGGCGCAAGCTTGGCACGTCCTTCGATGGCGATGTGACCGTCGGATTCTGGTCCGCCGACGGCAAGACGATCTACTTCAACGAAGGCGTCCGCGCGACGAACCAGCTCATGGCGCTCGACATCGCGCGCGATCAGGTGCGCGCGGTCACGGACGAGCGTGCATCGCTCGTCGTCGATCGTGACGAGGACTCCGGCGCCCTGCTGCTCTTCTACTCCGATCCCCGGACGCCGTCGACGCTCTTCACCCTCGCGACACCGGAGCAGGCCGCGAAGCGCTCGTCGTGGCGCCAGCTCACCGACGCCAACCCCCAGGTGCGGGAGCTCGCGTTGGGCGAGGAGGAGGAGATCACGTGGAAGTCCGTCGACGGCAAGACCGTCGGCGGCGTCCTCGTGAAGCCCGTGGGGTACCGGCCCGGAGAGCGCTACCCGCTCATCGTCGCCATTCACGGTGGCCCGGCCTCCGCCGACGTCCTCGGCTTCAACGGCGGCTACGGCTCACAAGTGTACGCCGGCGCGGGCTACGCGGTGCTTCGTCCGAACTATCGCGGCTCGACGAACTATGGCGAGGCGCACAAGACGGACATCGTCGGCAACTACTTCCCACCCGGCTTCAATGACATCATGACCGGCGTGGATTACCTGATCGCGCAGGGTATCGTCGACTCGACACGCATGGGTGTGCTCGGCTGGAGCGCCGGCGGTCACTGGTCGAACTGGATTCTTACGCACACCGACCGCTTCAAGGCGATCAGCTCCGGCGCCGGTACATCGAACTGGATCTCGATGTACGCCCAGAGCGACGTGCAGCGGAACCGGCAGTTCTACCTCGGTGACAAGCTGCCCTACGACGACTTCGAGGCCTACTGGGCGCAGTCGCCGATTCGGTACATCAGGAACGCGAAGACCCCGACAATGATCCACGTCGTGAAGGGCGATCCGCGCGTACCGAGCCCGCAGTCCGAAGAGCTGCACATGGCCCTCAAGCGGGTGGGGGTGCCGACGGAGCTATTCGTCTATCCTGGGGAGAGCCACGGCATTCCCGATCCTCGCAACCGGCTCGTGAAGTCCATGAGCGAGATGGCGTGGATGGACTACTACGTCCGCGGTAGCGGAAAGCGCTTCGCCTGGCGAGATGTCCTGAGGACGCTCGAGGACGAGGCCGAGAAGGCGAAGGAGGCGGAGGCGAAGAAGCTCGCAGAAGGCGGAGAGTCCACGGCGCCGAAGCAGCAGCCGTGACGCAAGGGCTGTCTCGTGGGTGTCCAGCTCGGCGACTGCGGAAACGACCGCGGCGTTCTCGGGGGACTGATGGCGTACCCTCCCTTGCGGAAACCTGACGAGGGCCGGGCCCAGCCGCCGCAGCAAGCGGGGTACGCCAGGGCGCCGTAGTCAGTCAGCGGTACTCGCGCTGGAGCTCGGCCAGCGCCGCGCTCCCCGGACAGAGCTGCTCGTAAGGAATGCTCGTCAACGGCTCGTCGATCGTCGCATTGACGCCGTGCATGTCGCCCGCGCTCTGATCGATGTAGAGTAGCCCGGTGACGACTTCGCCTTGTGTCTGTAGCCGCCGGATGTGCGCGTAGGCGGCGTCACGGTTCGTCGGATCATACTCCTTGTCGACCGCGCGGAACCGGACGACGCTTCCGTCGTGCATTGTCACGTGCATGGGCGCTCCGGGGGCGGCGGCGGCGGCGATCTCGTGCGTGATCGGGATGAAATCCACCGGTGCCACGTCGTGGCGGTGCCCGCGCGTGAACCGGTAACTCTTCGTCGAAGCCTCGTGGTCGTTGAAGGTCACGCACGGCGAGATGACGTCGACGAGCGCGAACCCACGGTGCGCCATACCGGCCTTGAGAATCGGGACGAGCTGCGCCTTGTCCCCGGAGAAGGCGCGCGCCACGAACGTGGCGCCGACCGTGATGGCGAGCAGCACCGGATCGATCGGCGGCTGTACGTTGGGCTCACCGCGCTTGGACTTCGTTCCAACATCCGCCGACGCCGAGAACTGACCTTTGGTGAGCCCGTAGACGCCGTTGTTCTCCAGGACATAGAGCATGTCCACGTTGCGGCGGATCGCGTGGCAGAGCTGTCCCAGCCCGATGGAGAGCGAGTCGCCGTCGCCGGAAATTCCAATGCACGCCAGCTCGCGGTTCGCGGCATGCGCTCCGCTCGCGACCGCCGGCATGCGCCCGTGCACGGCGTTGAACCCGTGCGATTGGCGCATGAAGTACGCGGTCGTCTTCGAGGAGCAGCCGATGCCGCTGAGCTTCGCGGCCCGGTGCGGCGGCACGTTCAGCTCCCACACGGCCTGGATGATCGCCGCCGTGATGGAGTCGTGTCCGCACCCGGCGCACAACGTCGACATCCCGCCCTCGTAGTCGCGCATCGTTAGGCCGAGCGCGTTGCGCGGGAGGCCCGGGTGGCGGACCGGGGGTTTCTGGATCGAGGTCATAGGGAGAGCGATTGCGGATTGCGGACTGCGGATTCGGATCGCAAACCTTCGGGGTCTTGGCCGAGATCCACAACCCGCAACCCGCAATCATTTTTGACCCTCGCCACGATCGGCTCGGCGCTCAATGGGACTCCACCGTAGTCGAGAATCGGCGTCATCGCGTCGCGGGGCAACCCTGTCTCGAGCGCGAGAAGGGCTCTCAGCTGCGCGTCGCGATTCTGCTCGACGACGAACAGCCGATCGTGCTCGCGCAGGAAGTGATGGACCGACGACCCAAACGGGAACGCGCGCACCCGCATGTAGTCGATCGCGATTCCGTCAGCGCGCAGACGATCGATGGCTTCCCTCACCGCGGCATCGCAGCTTCCGACGGAGATGATCCCGACACTCGATCCGCCATCGCCGCGGTCGATCGCGGGCTCCGGGACTGCGTCGGCAGCCTGCTCGAGCTTCCGCGCCAGACGCGCCAGCACCTCGGAGTATCCGGCGGCGTCCTCCGTGTATCCGGCGTGCACGTCGTGCCCGGAGCCGCGCGTGAAGTAGGCGCCGCGTGGATCGACGCCCGGCAGAGTACGCGCGGCGATCGCGTCGCCATTCTCTCCCTGATATCTGGAGAAGCGGCCGAGGCCTTCCAGATCCTCAGCACTCAGCACTTTCCCTCGGTCGGGGCGATACGCGTCGTCCCATTCGAGACGCCGGCACATCCAGTCGTTCATCCCGATGTCGAGGTCCGACGCCACGAAGACGGGCGTCTGGAAGCGCTCCGCGAGGTCGAAGGCGCGCACCGCGAAGTGGAAGCATTCCTCGGGGTGCGCGGGAAAGAGCGCGATGTGCTTCGTGTCACCGTGCGATGCGTACGCGATCGACATCAGATCGCCCTGCTGCGTCCGCGTCGGCATACCCGTCGAGGGGCCAACGCGCTGCACGTCGAAGAAAACGGCCGGAATCTCCGTGTAATACGCGAGCCCGATGAACTCCTGCATGAGGGAAATACCGGGACCGGCGGTGGGCGTGAACGCGCGCGCACCGGCCCACCCCGCGCCGACGACGATCCCCGCCGCGGCGAGCTCATCCTCCGCTTGCAGGATGCAGAAGCGCTTGCGCCCCGTCGCCTCGTCGACGCGGTAGCGCTCGCACAACGCCTTGAACGCCTCCATCAGGGACGTTGCCGGGGTGATCGGATACCACGCGCCGACGGTGGCCCCGGCGTAGAGACAGCCGAGCGCAGCCGCGGTGTTGCCGTCGATGACGATGTGATCTCCCGTCGCATCCATTCGCTCGAGATGGAACGGGAGCGGACAGGGGAAGTTCGCCGCTGCGAAGTCGGAGCCCAGGCGCAACGCCTTGAAGTTCGAGTCGAGGAGCGCCGGCTTCCGGCCGAACTGCTCGCGAATCATCTCCTCCACCACGGCCATCTCGATGCCGAGGAGTGCCACGAGCGCACCGGCATAGGCGATGTTGCGCATGAGCTGCCGCTCGCGATCGCCCTCGAATGCGTCGCCGCACATCCGGCCGAACGGGATGCCTAACAGCTGAATGCCATCGCGGCGGAGAACGGCGTCGAGCGGCCATGACGAGTCATAGAGCAGACATCCGCCCGGGCGCACGTCGGCGACATCGCGCTGATACGTCGCGGGGTTGAGCGCGACGACGAGGTCGAACCGCGATGAGCGCGCGGTGTAGCCGTCCTTGTTGACGCGGATCTCGTACCAGGTCGACAGCCCCTGAATGTTGGACGGAAAGACGTTCTTCCCCGAGACGGGAATGCCCATCCGGAAGATCGCCTGCATGATCAGCCCGTTCGCGCTCGCCGACCCCGTGCCGTTGACGGTGCCGATCTTGAAGGCGAAGTCGTTGATCATGGACCGAGGACCGAGGACCGAGGACCGAGGAAGGGATCCTTGGGCCCCGCTGCGCCATGCTCCGACCCCGTGGCGTTCCGCCCCGCGTAGGGAATCAGCAGGTCGAACACTCTCATATCCCAGGCGGCGGTGGGACAGCGCTCCGCGCACAGGCCACAGTGCAGGCACACGTCCTCATCCTTCAGCATGACGCGCTGCGTCTGCGGGAGTGACCCGGAGACGTACAGAGCCTGCTGCGGATTGGTCGCTGGGGCGGAGAGGCGTGTGCGAAGCTCGGCTTCCTCCCCGTCGGGCGCGATCGTCAGGCAGTTCACGGGACAGACGTCTATGCAGGCGTCGCACTCGATGCAGAGGTTGGCCGTGAAGTGCGTTTGCACGTCGCAGTTGAGGCAGCGCTCCACCTCGCGAGCCGTCTGCTCGGCCGTGAAGCCGAGCTCGACCTCGACGCTGAGCTTCTGGAAGCGCTCGGTGAGATCGACGTGCGACATTGCTGCGCGCGCGACCGGGCTGTAGTCGTTGCTGTAGCGCCAGGCGTGCATGCCGACCTTGGCGCTCACGAGGTTCATCCCGTATGCCGGACGTTCGGTAATCGGCAGCCCCTGGCAGTAGTTGTGGATCGAGATTGCCGCCTGATGCCCGTGCTCCACGGCCCAGATGATGTTCTCGGGGCCCCACGCCGCATCACCGCCGAAGAACACGTTCGGTTTCGTACTCCGCATCGTGAGGCGGTCGACGATCGGCATCCCCGCGTCGTTGAAATCGAGACCGATGTCGCGCTCGATCCAGGGGAACGCGTTCTCCTGGCCAATCGCCAGGATCACGTCGTCGCACGGCAGGATGACGGACTCGATCACCTCGCTCCGCTGTTTCCCGCCCTGCTCCGTCCAGCGGAGCCGCTCGAACTCCATCCCGACGAGCCTGCCCCCTTCGATGACGAAGCGCTTCGGTGCGTGGTTCTCGACGATCTCCACGCCTTCCTCCATCGCATCGTCGAGCTCCCAGGGGGACGCCTTGAAGTACTGCCGGGACCGTCGCGCCATCACCTTGATGTCGCGGCCGCCGAGTCGACGTGAGCTGCGGCAGCAGTCCATCGCGGTGTTGCCGACGCCGATGATGAGGACGCGCTCGCCGATGGAGTCGATGTGGCCGAAGTGCACCGACTCGAGCCACTCGATCCCGATGTGAATGGACGTCGTGTCCCAACGGCCCGGAACGTCGAGCTCCTTCCCCTTCGGCGCGCCGCTTCCCACGAAGATCGCGTCGTACCCGTCAGTGAGCAGCGCTCGCATGCTCGTGATGGGCGCTCCCAGTCGCAGGTCGACGCCCATGTCGAGAACCATGTTCACTTCATCGTCGAGCACACTCGCCGGCAACCGGAAGGCGGGGATGTTCGTGCGCATGAGCCCGCCCGGCTGGTCGAGCTTCTCGAAAATCACGCACTCGTAGCCGTGCGGGATGAGATCGTTCGCGACCGTGAGCGATGCGGGCCCCGCCCCGACCAGCGCGATGCGCTTTCCATTGTTCCGCTCCGGGGCCGTCGGCAGCATGGCGCTGACATCGCCGCGCATGTCCGCAGCGACGCGCTTGAGCCGGCAGATCGCGACCGGTTTCCCATCGACGCGAGTGCGCCGACAGGCGGGCTCACACGGCCGGTCGCACGTGCGGCCCAGGATGCCTGGGAAGACGTTCGAGGCACGATTGAGGAGGTATGACTCCGTGTAGCGCCCCTGCGCGATGAGCCGAATGTACTCGGGTACATTCGTGTGCGCCGGACATGCCCACTGGCAGTCGACGACCTGGTGGTAATAGCGCGGATTCGTGACGTCCGTTGGCTGCATCGCGCCTCACGAAGATGTGAGCCGGCCCCTTCGGCATCATCGTGCCGGAGCAGCCAGAGCACAAGGTCACGACGGAGCCCGCTTCGTCAGCCGGCTATGGGCGCAGGCGAATGGGAACCGTCATCTCGCGACGATCCCAGGCCAGCCGGACCACCGCGGCGTTCCCTCGCGGGACGATCTCGATGGTGAACGGCTCGACGTGCGACGTCAGCATCGTCGTGGTCATGGGAATCCGGGCAAAGTCCTTCGCCATGTCGTAGTCCGTGCCCCCGAGCGGCTCGCCGTCACGCATCGTCTCCCGGTTCAGGATGAGCGTGGTTCCGGAGCGCGAGGGCAGCGTGAACAGGCTGTAGCTCCCCGCCGGGACCATCGTTTCGCCAACGATCAGATCGCGCGTCGTCGTGAACGTCGTCGCGGCGTTGGCGCCGGTGCGCCACACCGTGTCCCACGGCACGATGTCGCCGAAGATCACGCGCCCGCGCGTGCGAGGACGCGCGTAGCGAATGGTGACGGTGGCCTCACCCACGCGGCCCGCGGTTGAGTCGGCTGGTGAGAGCGGACCCATGGCCTTTCCGCTCGCGTCCAATTGCGACCACGTCGTCGCGAGCCCATTCACATCCACGTTCTCTACCCGCTCCACGGTCGTACCGCGTGGCTGATAGAGCTTCGTGATACGACCGTCCGCCGTGAGGTGCGCGCGGTAGGTGAGAAACGGCAGCGTGAACGTCATCGAATCCGGGCCGACGCGTCTGGCGATGATCGGCGTCACGCCTCCGGTCGGGCTGAGAAAGCTGAACGTCATGCTGTCGCGACCGAGTGCGCGCATGCGCCGCGCGGCCAGCTCGTACCCGAGGAACGACTGCGCCAGGGAAGGTATGGCGCCGGCCCGGGCCGCGATTCTTCGCCTGACCACGGTATCGCCGCGGTGCACCTCCACTGCCGCGCTGTCGCCCGCAGCGGTGAGCTTCGCGCTCCCGAGGAGCGGTGCGTCCATTGGGGCGCCGATCGCGTGATACATGAGGAAGAGCGTCCCGATCTCATCGGCGGGCGTGAGCTCCAGGTGCGTGTGTCGGAGACTCGTCCGCGGGCTTCGGACCACCTGCTCCACGCTGTAGCTGGCTCCGGCGTTCCCGGTCGTGCGCGCGAACCGCTCGACCGCGGTCGTGTCGTTGCCGAGGCGAATGATGAACGCGCCGGTGTGTTCCCGCCCCTGTGCCGCGAGCGTGGGTGCGGCGGCGAGGGCGGCGATCAGGGCGATGGCTCTTTGGGTTCGCAGCATACTCAGTCGTGGAGGGAGGGCAACATCAGGCTGTCACCAAGAATGCCAGAAGTTCGCGAATGAGTGGCGAGAATAGACTCCGCCCCCAGGGACGGCAAGAGGCCGCCGGGGCGAACCCCGACGGCCTCGAACAACCGTCGCGCACCAAAGTCAGTCGTCATCGTCATCATCATCGTCGCCGTCGTCGGCCTCGATGAGCTTGTACACCTTCCCGGTCGTGCCCGTCGGCCCCAGCACGTCACGCACGCCGACGTAGATCTCGCCGCGATCGTCCTGACCGAAGCCGAGCACGTAATGACCCAGGCGGCCGTTGGGCCGGTTCGCGATCGTCAGCTCGCGGATCGTCCACAGCCCGTGGCGCTCCGGGGTCGCCGCGAAGAGCGAGCCGTTAGGCGGCACGAACGTACGGCTGTTCTCGGCATCGAAGCAGTGCGTCCCTTCCTTCACGTTCCAGCCGTAGTTTCCACCGCGCTCCACGATACTCACTTCCTCCCACCGACGCTGCCCCCGCATCGCCGACGAAGAGGCGGTGACCCCCCTTCATGCCGAAGGACATCCGGTACGGATTGCGCAGCCCGTACGCCCAGATCTCGTCGAGCCCTGGCTTGCCGGCGAACGGATTGCTGCGCGGAATGCCGTACGGCGTGCCGCGATCGATGTCGATGCGGAGGATGTTGCCGAGGAGATTCTGCTGGATGTCCTGACCGTTCCCGCCGCCGTTCTCCGGATACCAGTCCTCCACATGCCCGAGGCCGACGTCGTTCGCACCACCGCCGTCGCCGATCGAGATGTAGAGCATCCTGTCCTTTCCGAAGAGCAACGTGCCGCCGTTGTGGTTGAACTGCGGCTTGTCGATCTCGAGAACCACGCGCTCGCTCGCCGGATCCGCGACGTTGGGATCGCTCGACACGCGATACTCGGCGATGCGCGCCGTGTGGTTGAAGCCGGCCGGCGCCCCAGGACGCAACGGCGCGCTGTAGTAGACGAAGAATCGGCCGTTCTTGCGGTAGTTCGGGTGAAACGCCAGCCCCAGGAGCCCGCGCTCGTCGAAGCCCGGCCTGAGCGGAACCATGCGCGGGCGCACGTCGAGAAACGGCGTGGCTAGGAGCTCGCCTCTCTTCGTCAGGATGTGAATGGTGCCCGTCTGGTCGACGATGAAGAGGCGACCCGTTCGGTCGTCGGCAGAGATGATCGCGATCGGCGAGGCCAAGCCCTCGGCGACGAGTAAGAAGCGCTCGGAGTACGCAGCTCTTTCGCCGCGATTGCAACGCATCTGCGGCGGAATCTCATTCCGCTTCGGTGAGGCGAACGATGGCTGCGCCGAGGCGGAAATGGATCGCTTATTCTCGAGCATCAGCGTGCCCGAAGAATTGCCGAATCCCGCTGCATGATTCTGTGCGCGGCATCACCCGCTCGCAGTGGGGTGCAGCGCGGACGATACCCTCACGCCGAGTGCATCGTCATGTGGTGTCGAGACGCGCGCACGGACCGCGCGTCGTGATCGGCATCACTCGAATCCTCCCCGGGGAGACTCGCCCGTCATGCGCAACCTGCACTCTGCATTTCGCCCGCTCGCGCTTTCCTTCGCGGTCGTGACGCTGCTCGCCGCGTGCGAGACCAAGAAAGAGCGCGCTCGCGCCGACAGCCTCCAGGCGATCACGGACAAGCAGCTCGCCCTCACGACAGCACTCTCGTCGCAGAAGGACTCGCTGATGCGCGCCATCTTCGAGAGCGATTCGCTCCTCACCCGGATCGACAGCCAGATCCGCTCGGTGAAGGGACTTCCCGCGAAGAAGCGCGTGAAGCGCGAATACGAGAGCCCGCTCCAGGAGCAGATCGTCCGCCGGAAGGAGCTGAGCGAACGCGTCGACCAGCTTGTGCAGCGCGCGCGCGTCACGGCGAACGAGCTTGCCGAGAGCCGGAAACGTGAGCAGGAGCTCCGCGGCAAGAACGACACGCTCCAGCTCCGCATCGAGGATGACCAGCGCATTATCGCCGAGCTTGGCGCCAAGGTGCAGGAGCAGGCGGGAACGATCGCCGCACTCGAGCTTCGCGTCGACAGCCTCATCGTCGAGACGAAGGTCATCGGCGAGCGCTACTACCGCGCCTACTACGTCGTCGGAACCGAGGACGAGCTTCTCGAGAAGGGCATCGTCGAGCGCGAAGGCGGCGCGAACCTGCTGTTTGCCCGCATTGGACGTACGCTCCAGCCCGCGCGCGCTCTCGACCTCGACCACTTCGTCGCGATCGATCGCCGCGACATCCGCGAGATTCCGCTGCCCGATACGACCAAGCGCTATGCGGTCGTGTCGCGTCAGAGCCTCGACTACGCCGAGGTCGCTGAGCGCGATGAGGAGGAGTTCCGCGGGCACTTGCGGATTCCGGACACCGAGCGCTTCTGGGGCGCATCGCGCTATCTGATTCTCGTCGCGAAGTAACCCGGTTCGAACGCCGAGGCGGCCCCGGGGGGGTTGGCCGGGGCTGCCCGCGGGTTTTGTGGGTAGGGGAAGGGGGGGGGGCGGCGGGGGTTATTACCGACGGGGGTGAGGATAACCGCCCACCCCGACCCCC